>CAWBSI010000014.1:0-116154 GCA_963791375.1 uncultured Alphaproteobacteria bacterium | reverse complement strand
GAGTACATCTCTCCGGCGTTTCGCAACATACCGACAGCGCATTGTATCCCTTTATCGCTCAACTTGAACGGTCAGCACATTTTGAACGCAAAGACACGAGCGAGGAGAAGCTCAGTAAATTGGAAATCCTGGTCGCAGGCGCGGTCGCGCCCCCCGAGACCCACGCTGCTGGCCGACCTCCTGTCATTGCCCGCTAATGGCCGCCCGCACCTCTACCTTAGCTCGCAGCGCAAGCAGGAAAGAACTGCAGAGGCACTCGTCCAACAGTTCGCAGGATTGGCGCGAGGAATGCCGGTGCTGATGATCTTCGAGGACGCGCATTGGATCGACCCGAGTTCGTTGGACGTTCTATCGCTGGCAATCGATCGATTGCGCGCGTTGCCGGTGCTGCTGCTCGTGACGTTTCGTCCGGAATTCCAGCCTCCTTGGCTCGGCCAATCGAATGTGACGACGCTCTCGCTCAACCGACTTTGGCCGCGGGAAGGTGCGGCACTGGCGCAACAGGTGGCTGGAATCAAGACGCTGCCCGAGCACAATCCTTGACGAAATCGTCGAGCGGACGGACGGGGTGCCGCTTTTCGTCGAGGAACTCACCAAGGCCGTTCTGGAAGCGGGTGAGGCGGAGGGCAGTGAAGCAACTTCTTTGCTGCGGTTGAGCGCCTTAGCCATTCCGGCGACGCTGCAGGCATCGCTGATGGCGCGACTAGACCCGTCTCGGGCCGGCCAAACAGATTGCACAGATGGGCGCGGCCTTAGGACGCGAATTTCCATACGAACTGCTGGCGATCGTCGCTGACCAGACCGAGGAGGAGCTGCAATCCTCACTTGATCGGCTGTTCGAGGCCGGTCTCGTGTTCCGCCGCGGTGCTCCGCCTCAGGCCACATTCATCTTTAAGCATGCACTGGTGCAAGATACGGCTTACGGCACGCTCCTGAGGCGGCCTCGGCGGGAACTGCACGCGCGGATCGCGGTAGCATTAGAAAGGCAGTTTTCCGAAATTGTCGAGCAGCGGCCCGAAAGTGCTCGGACGCCACTTCGCGGAGGCCGGCCACGCCGACAGGGCCGTACAATACTGGATCCGGGCCGGCGACCTGGCGGGCGGGCGCTCCACCAGCCGCGAGGCTGCGGCCGACGCTATCGCGCCGCGCTGCGCATCGTCGACGAGCAGCCGTCGACTGCTCCGATACGCCAAATCGAAGCTGAGCTTTGCATGAAACTCGGCAACGCGCTTATGCAGTTTGAGGGGTACAGCTCGATCGGAGCGATTGAGGCTTATCGCCGAGGGAGCACGAGTGCAGCGGCGTTGGATCAGCCGGAAAGCTACGCTAAGGCTGCCATTGGGCTTGCCCCCCTGTTGTTCAGTGACTGTCGTTATCAAGAGGTGCGGGAGACGCTCGAAGGAATATCGGCGAACCTGCTTGGGCGATTGCGACCACAGACTTGCGTCCACCTCTTTACCATGTCGGAGTCGCCAATTATTGCCTGGGCAATTTTTTGGTCGCTTGGGATGAGTTTGACGCGGCCCGCCGGGTCGATCAGGAGTCCCCGTGCACCCACGAAATCCGAGGGCGGGGCGATCCGGCTATCCGTGCCTCCGAAACATATGGGAATGAGCGGAGCTGTTCTCGGCAGGCTTGAAGAGAGCGCGACGCTCACGCAAGAGGGGTTGGCTCTCGCGCGCGCGCGCAACGATGCGTTTACACTCGCTTGGGCATTGCTCGGCCAGGTCCGCCTTCATCGAGCGCTGGGCCGCTTTGCTGAGGGTATTCCGATCGCAAACGAGGCGGTCAACATTTGTGAACGACACGGCTTTCGAGCAAGATTGGGGTCGGTTCTAATTGTGCGAGGAATATTGCACTTCGAGCTAGGCGATATCGAACGTGGACTGACAGAAATGTGTCGAGGGATCGATGTCTGGCGCGAGACCAGCGGCCGATTTCACCTATCGGAATGGCTGAGCTATTTGGTCGACCGTCTCATTCGTGCAGATCGCCGAGACGAAGCAGATACGTTTCTCCTGGAGGGCGAGCGGATTGTCGACGAGACGACGGAGAGGTCGCATGTGGCGGACCTCCGTCGATTGCGCGGCAATATGCTCTACCGGGATGGTGCTGTCCACGCCGCGGCTATCTGTTTAGAGCAGGCGATCGACTGTGCGAGCCGGCAACACGCGAAGGTCCTCGAGTTACGCGCGAGGCGGGACCTAGCGCGGTTGCACATCGGCGAAGGTCGCCCGAAAGTCGCGGGCGAGGTTCTAAATCACGCGCTGTCGCTGTTTCCCAAGGAGCTAGTCTTCCCCGACTTGCTTGAAACGCGGGAGCTTCTGCGGGCTTGCGCATAGAGACCAGGTCCGGCCACAAACGGACCGGCTCTGTATCTTACTGCAAGTGGGCTGGAAGACGTTCTGAAACTGCTCAAGCATCCGACGGACGAACGCCGGAATGGCCGCTTTTGGCCCATCCCAGTCGCCACGGCCGCCGGCCGGCGGGTCCGGTTACGGGGGTAGTCCTGCCGCCGACTGCCAACCGCCCCACCGGGCGCTCGGCGCCCACGAGCCGTGGCGTCCGCTATCAAAGCAAGTCCCGCCGTGGCGGTGGCAAAGCTCGATAGCCGTTTTTGATGTGGTGGACGGCGCCCGCTCCCCGAGCGGCCTCCGTCGCGGAGGGTCGCGGAGGGACCCGAGCGCCTTCGACCGCCGGACTGACCAGCGGGCTGCCTACGCGCTCCCGAGCGCGATCTTGTAGGTAGCAACGTAGGTCAAACCGGCAGCGGAAGGAATATCTGCGTACAATCAAGGGGAAAGCGGGGAGGGGTGCTCCGCCTAGTCGACCGGGATGGCAATCTATTCATTGACGGCTTTTGCGACAGGGTCTTCTCCCAACTCTTGCAATTGTGTCAGGATTGCTCGGGCCCGTCGTTCGACTGCCTGTCGTGTTTGGTCCAGGATTACGTGGGTTCCTGCGGGCATCGCGGCTACATCGGATGCGGCGGCCGCGGTTTCTGCGAGGGCAGATTTTGCCAACGCACTGACGCGGTCTTGGACTTGCTTGGGATTGAGACCGCATTCACGGGCGAACCGCTGCCAGTGCCTTCCCTTGAGGTGGTCGCCCCGGCTTTTTCCGGCGATCTTCTGTGCGAGATTTTTAGTGATGCTCTCCCACACCTCGCCGCACATGACATCGTATATCGGTGCGAGCGACGCGCCTCCTGCGCGAATTATGATCGAATAATTCTTAGCATGAGCGTCCGAATTGCAAGCGAGCACATTAAAAATGACCATGTCGAGCAATTGAAGGATATCGGTCAGGGCCATGTGCTGCCGCGTTACCTCGAACATATCCTTCAAGGTCGGCCCAGGAATTCCCGTCTGGTTGGTCTCGTATTTGGCGGACGGCGGCTTCCCGAGCGCTTGGCAATAGTCCTCTTGGTGCAAGCGACGCCAACGTCCGCCAACATTCGTTCGGTCGTATCGATTCACGAGTAAGTAGGTTCGTTTTCCGGCTTGCCCCGTGGTGACATTGGGCGTCGGGAGTTTCATCCGCTTCGCCAGGGTCAGACAGAACGCCTCGTTCTGAACGCCACCCCAAAGGTTTTGTGAGTCCGGTTTCAGAATGTGCGTTGATGGAGAGCCGTTCATCGGGATGCAGACGCGCCCCGCCTCGTCGATGGCGACGGCAAGCTTCGTTTGCACGCCGGCGAGCGACATCGAGACACCTTCCTCGCCGACGAGAAACGGCTTTTTCGGCAGTTCGTCTATAATTCTCTCAAGATCTTCTGGGTTGCCCACCGGCTGCCATTGAACTGACGCGGTTCTTCCAGGTTGACCGATCGACAGTGCGCCGGCGGTGTCGCCGCCGATAGCGGAGAGCAGACCAATCACGTCGCCCCGCGCCATCCCGAGAATCTGCCCGAGCGTTCGCAGTTGCTCGTTTTCCGGCAAGAGGTTGGCGGCCCAAGGGAGGAACGTGGAAGAGGGGATGCGCTCCGATCTCAACGGCATCGAGATCGAAATCGGAAACGCGCCTCTCAATCCAATCCAGTCGCGGCTATATGTGAAGCTTGGGCCGTCGCGATCGACATCAATCGTGCCGACGATCCGTTGCTCAAAGTATACGGGTAGTCCGGTCATCCGGCTCCTCCACCTCGTCAGGAAGGTCGGGCAGGTCGGGAGTAGACGTGGAATGAGGTGGGACCGCAGACGTCAGAATGTCGGCCGGCTTTAGCCCTAAGGCATCAGCCACCAGGAGGCTACGCCCAAGTTGGCAGGAGGGCTTGCCGGATTCGAGTTCGATCAGAAACCGTCGGCCGACACCTGTCGCCAGCGCAAGTTGATCCTGCCGCATGTTAAGGGCTCTTCGTCGGCTTCGGATCAGCGATCCGAACGCCGATGCCATCTCCTTGGCTCTCCGTTCAACTGTGCTTTCATCGTCTTCCATTTGTCGCACCATGTTCCCGAGCGGGAATATTGCTTCGTTGAATGTTCGAAGTCAATAGAAAATGTACCCGATCGGGAACATTATACCGGTGGAGCATGCTCTAGCCGCCTAAAGTACCCGCTCAGGAACAATCCCACCTAAAAGCAGGGAGCTGAGATGAATGTACCCGTGCGGGAACGTGGAGCAGAAGCCCCGCCGTCATGTAAGAATCGCGGGCCCACTCGCCAGCCGAGGCAAACTCGGTAACCTTCCGGGACGTGGCCGCCGCTGGCCGATTGGCCCGACATCGCGGCGGTTACGCGGCGACCCTCACGCCTTCAGGATCGCCCGCTAAGTTGGCGCCGTCGAGCCATCGGGTGGCCCCCCTGCGCCATCGGAAGGAAGGCGCTCAACCTGGTAGGTAGCTACGTAGGTTAAAACGGTGCGAGATGGAATATCCGCGCACGGTCAATGGGAAAGGCGGGGAGGGTGTCTCCGCCTAGTCGGTCGGCATGGCATCGAGGTCTCAGCGCCCTGGGCGCTTCCGCCGACGAGGACATGACGATTTCGGCTGTCGAGCGGATTACATCCCCTTCTCAGGCTTGGTAAGCCAAACTTGGCGTGTGTATGATCTCAGTCTGATTTGCGGGCGTCCAGATTCTCGCAGCAGCAAATCCGCCCGTTTTCCGGCGGACGATCGTCTCTAAAGCCTTGAGTGCGGCTGCGGCGTCCATGTCAGGCTCAGATGCTTGGTGCAGATCCCTGATGATCTCGGCCTGCCGCGAGGACGGAACCTCCCCATAGCTGCGCAACGTAGTCAGCACGTCCTCGTGTCCCAGGTTCTGTGACCACGCCTTCAGCTCTTCCGGCGTGCGGCACACGCGCTCTCCGAGTTGCGCGAGGGTTTTGCGGAACGAGTGGGGGTTGAAGTACGTGAGCCCGGCCAGCGTGAATGCGTCCCGGAAGATAGCCCGTATGGGTCCCGCATTCGACCAATGACGCCGGGACAGACCCGCGGCCTCGAACTTCAAGCCCGTGCCGTTGACCACCTCGGTCGCGGGGAACAGCGGATCATCACCGCCCCAAAGCTTCTGGTCCCGCAGATAGGCGACCCACTCCTCGACAATGGCACGAATGTCATCGCCCACCGGGAAAAACCATGTCGTGAAGCTCTTGGAGAACTTGGTGTTCACCTCCCGGGCGTCCTGCACCACCTTTGCCGCCGCGAGGTCGACGTGCTTGAGCTTCAGCGAGGCAAGCGCGCCATCGCGCACTCCGGTCAAGAGCGTAAAGGCGATCAGGGCACGGTTGCGCCGTTCGATCTCGGTGGCGTGCGGCATGACGGCGAGCACGCCCCGGATTTGCTCCAGCGTCGGCACCGGCCGCTCGCGCACGGCTTTGGCGATCCGCGTGTCCTTCTCCGAAAGGCGGAAATAATCGGCGTCTGAATAGCTGATCCGCGACCGGTAGCCCGGCTGTCCGGCCAGCCACAGAAAGAATGCGCGCAAGGCGTTGAGGGTTTGCAGGACGGTCGCCTTGCTCAAGGGCTTTCCGGTCTCGGAGCTGTCCGTCTCGCTCAGTTGCCGCCGGAATGCGACCGCCTGCTCGACATGGAACTTGCGGAGCGAGCGGAACTTGGTCGAAACCTCGAAGCGATGAAGCGCCTTGGCCACCGTGTCGAGGCTGGCCTCGCTCAGGCCCTTGGCGGCCTTGAGATAGATCAGGTATTCGCGCTTGATGCGCTCGTTTTCGGCATTGTGTTGGCGCATGTCTCAGACCTCATGCCCTAAGTGACAGTTCACGTTGGGGATGGCGGTATCCTCTATGCGTGGCTGTGCCCGCGTCAGGTGTACGTCGAGTGCGCCCGCGACCTCGGACAATCGAGCCACCGACACTCGCCGATACATCAGACGATTGCAGGCGGGGCATATGCCGACGAGGGCGCCCGAGGTGGCAGAACTCGCCACGAAGTCGGCCATCCGGCCCGCCGGCTCCTGGGGCTTGCGGCACTTCAGGCAGAACATCTGCCCCGCCCGGCACGGCTGGCGCCGCGCCTCGCGCCGCCGCAACAGATACTCCGCGAGATCGCTGCCAAGAATCAGGATCGGACGCTTGTCGTCAATGACACGCAGCCCAGCCTTGATCCAATGGCGGACGGTATTCCGGTGGACTTCCAGGGTGCGGGCGACTTCGTCGATGGTGTAGCTGCGCAGCAATTTCACGCGCCGTCGGTCGGGACGGCGATTGCGTCGTGTCTTGACTGGCCGCCCCGAGCGATCAGGGCGCGGATGGGTGCACGCCTCCGCGACGGGGCTATCGCCATCGACGGTCACGCGGACACCAGACGCGTGCGCAGCGCGCAGGGCCTCGGCCGCGCTCATAGCCGCGCCCTCCAGCCCGGCGCCCCGGTTTTTTCCGGCGCAGATTGGGGCGGGCGATTTGCGTCCGCACCGTCCGCAGCGGTCCCGGCGTTGGTTTTCAACGGGTTGGCGCGGACGGTCGGAGCGTTGCCATTGCCGCTACCGTCCGCATCGTTGGCGACCGTCCGCAGGACGGGTGCCGCGAAGCCGTTGGCCGGATTGGATTTCGGCATGGGCGCGGACGATGCGGACGGTGCGGACGGTTGCGCCCCGGCGTTTTCTGGCGCGGCGATGGCTCGGGTGGTGGTGATGTGGATGATCCGGGTCCGCGCCCGGCCCTCGCGCTCGAAGCCGATCTCGATGCCGATCTTGCGCAGGAAGGTCGCCGCCCGGCGCAGCCGGCCCGCCAGCGCCCGAGGGCTATCGGGCCAGGTCTTGGACTTGGCGACGCGCTCGCCCGCCACCTCGGCAAGGGCGCCCAGAAGGTCCGAGGCGGTTCCCGTCCACTCCGTCCGCGTCGCCATCACGGCGCGCACGGCGGCGGCGATCGGGTCGGCGTCGATCACGCCCTCCACCGCCTCGTCGCGGTTGCCGCAATAGGCCGACCAGAAGGTGCCGGCGGGCCAGAGCGCCGTCTCGCAGGCCGTCGCCCACAGCGCGAAATCCGCCATGCGCGGCAGCTTCTCCAGCCGGGTCTCGGGCAGCCGCTTGAGGCCCTCCACCACCGCGTCGAGCAGCACGCCGAGGATGCGCGGGCGTTCGGCCTCGAACGCGGCCCACAGTTCCGCCTCCGGGCGGCGGCGTTCCTCGGGGATCGGCTCCAGCGTCAGGAACACGGCGCGGTCGGCGAGGTCGGGCCGGGTCACGATGTCCTCGATGCCGTTCAGGATCACCGGCCGGGCGGCGTCGAACAGCACCTCGTCCTGATCGGTGTAGAGCTGGCGCACCGCGAAGCCGCCGCCGGTGGCCAGCCGGCAGAGCGTGTCGGAAATCCACGCCGGCAGGCCCGACACGTTGTCGAAGGCCAGCACATGGCCGTTGCTGGCGGCGATGAACAGGTCGCGATCCTCGCGCGGCAGGGCCCGCAAGGGCGCGGTGTTGGGATCGAGCAGCGCCCGCAGGATCGCCGAGAAGGTGGACTTCGCCGATCCCTGCTCGCCCGACAGCACGATCACCGGATAGGGACCGCGATTGCGCAGGCACGCCAGCGCCCAGGCGACCACCAGCACGAAGTCGGTGTCGGACTGCACGTTGAGGAAGGAGCGCAGCGTCTCGATCGATCCGCCGGGCACCGGCATCGGCAAAGGCTGCATCCCGGCGGCGCGGCGGAAGCGCACCGGCGGATTGTCGATCACCCGCCAGCCGGTGGCGTCGATCTCGACCGCCCGCCAGGTCTCGTCGCCGAGGTCGAGATAGAGCCGGCCGTCCAGCCCGCCGACGCGGATATGGACGATGCGTTCCGGCGCATCGAAATGCGCCTTGGCCTCGATCACGTTCAGCGCCGATTGCAGCGCCTCCGAACTCGGCGCGCCCTGCGTCGCCTCGAAGAAGCGGCGCGCCAGCCAGCGGCGGAAGCCCTTGGCGCGGATCGGCCAGGTCTCGCGATGGCCGTTGATGTCGAGATCGGCGAAGCCGGTGCCGTCCGGCGTGTGGAACAGCTCGGCGGACTGCGCGAGGTCGATCAGGATGTCGGCCTGCGTCGGCCCGCGCCCGCCCGTGTCGCCGTTTTCCTCGGCGATGGCCTCGTCGAGCGCCGTCACCCGGCAGCCGGCCTTCTTCAGCTGCGACGCGCAGCGCCTCGAAGGCGGCGCGGTCGTCCTTCTTCAGCGCCGCGAGCCGCTCCAGCGCGTCCGGCGTGAAGGGCGCGCCGGGATCGGTCGCGGTCTTCTCGACCAAGCCCGTCCAGCGGATCGCGAATGTCCTCGGCCGCGTCGATGGCGTCGGCGATCAGGTTCTCGGGTTCGATCGATGGTCGTCGGGGTTCATTGCGCGCCCTCCTCGATGCGGGGCGCGCGGCCCATCAGCAGATCGTTGAAATCCATTCCCTGCGGCGGGCGGGCGATGCGCACGCGCCGGCCTTCCCGCTTCCAGCGCCGGGCGCAGTCGCGCGCCGCCGCCTCGCCGGGTTCGTCGCCATCGGCGAGCACGATCACGTCGCGCACGTCGTCGCGGCAGATCGAGAGACGCGAAGGCCCGGAGGTCGAAAGCGCCGCCCAGGCCGGATTGCCGGTCGCCTGCATGGCGGCGAGGCAGGTCTCGATGCCTTCGCCGACCATCAGCACGTCGCCCGGCTCGGCGAGGCGCACCGCGCCGCCGCGGCATGGGCCGAGCATCATCTTCTGCGGATCGACCGGCGCCTTGCCGCCGCCGTCGCGGGCGAGGAAGGTGCGGTGGATCGCGAGCGGCGTGTCCGTCGGCGCCGCGCGTCACCAGCGCCACCATCGCCGGCCAGATGCCGCCCGAGGGATGCTTCAGGCCGGCATGGAAGCGGAGCGTCGGCGGCGGCGGGAGATGCGAGGCCGCGCGAGGCGAGATAGGTCTCGACCGGCGTTCCCTCGTGCCGGCGTTGCGGACTGCCAGATGGCGAGCGCGGCCTCGCTGCGCTTGGCGTCGTCGCGATCCGGCTTGGCTCGTCGGCATGCGGCGCGACGATCGCGGGCGATGAACCGAGCGCGGACCGTTCTCCGTCCACAGGCCGCGCGCCCGCAGAGCGGCGATGACACGCTCCTGGTCGCAGCCGGCATGGCAGCGCACCAGCACCTTGCCGTCGTCGCGCGTCGCGGATCGACAGGCTCGGCTTGCGATCGTCATGCGCCGGGCAGCGTGCCATCCAGCCGCCGCCGGCCTTGCGCCCGCCGAGGGCCTTGGCGATGGTCTTGGCGCTCATCGCTGGCCTCGCGGCGCAGCGCATTCCTGCGCTACTGGCCGGCGAACGCAGCAGCTATGTCCGGCGGTGCTGCCAGCGATGGGGCGGATCACGGTAGGGCCTCATGGGACAACAGCCACGCGCGCAAGGCCTCGATGGTGATCAGGCGACGCTTGCCGATCTTGATGCTCTTGAGGGCGCCCGATCCGAGTGCGCTGTAAATCGTCGTGCGGCCCAGCCCGGCTAGCCGTGCCGCCTCTCCGGGCGATACCGCCAGCGGCTCGGATTTTGAAGGGGAGTCGGTATGGAGCATTTTCATGTGCGGTCCTGCTGGAGTTCGGTTGAACGACAGCGAACTTGGTCC
Organism: uncultured Alphaproteobacteria bacterium; assembly: GCA_963791375.1. GTDB lineage: Bacteria > Pseudomonadota > Alphaproteobacteria > Rhizobiales > Xanthobacteraceae > JAJPKK01. The sequence continues at coordinate 106,148 of CAWBSI010000014.1, read as the reverse complement.
GACGCACAGGCGCAAAAAAGCGGGCGCAAAATGCGATAATTTTGGAATTTTGCGCCCGGTTCGAAGCCGTTGTTTTGATGTAATCCGTGGTTTCGTTGGGAGGACCAACGCCGCCCCGGTCGGCCGGCGGGCATCTTCCCTTTGCCAGCAGTGGCAAAGTGGTGCCCGTCGATCTGAAATCTGCTCGGCCGCGAAGACGTGGGCGTGGAGAGCCGGCATACGCCCTGTCGGCGAACGCGATCAGTTCGACGAATTTGCCTGGCGCAGGTGCCTTTCGATCGTCTTCGCCGTCGGTGCCTTTCGGTCGGGCCATTGCGATTCCATCTCGGCCTTTATTGCTTCGGCCTCCGCCCGACGATCGGTCATCGGAATGTTGAGCGCGCGGCGGTCCCGGAAAATCCTCTCGGTCAACTGAGCCTGCGATGGCCGGCCGGCGTGAAGCCGCGATGGCTGGTCAAGGCGCTTTCCGAACGCCTTGATCCAGGCACCGAGACCGGGTCTGTCGATCGTCAGGGCATCGTCGCGAAACTTCACGATCTGTCGAAGATCGAGCAGCTGGTAACGGTGCGGCAGGGCGAGCCGCCGTGGCGGTCCGGCGGTGGTTGTGAGCACGAGGCCGAGTTGAGAGGCCGGAACGGCCGGAATTGCGGCGGCCAGCGCCTCGAGGTTGCAAAGCTTCGACAATGCTGTGCCGAGCACGACCGTCAGGGCATTCCCATCGATGTGCGCCTCGCCGCAATACCAGGCGATATCGCGAACCAGTGCGCGCGTTCGAACCGGCGGCGTCAGCGGCAGGGCGGTCGCGAGCCATTCGACCAGCCATTGCGGCTTGGCGCGAAGGGTTGCGAGCGCCGCGTCTTCGACCGTGACACGGCCGGCGTGCGGACAGAAATGCCAATGTCTTCGGGTCGAAGGATCGAATTCCAGGCGGGCCATATGGTCATGATCGCATGCTCGGCAGGTCACGACGGAAGCCGGCTCGCCCGCCGTGACGGTGCCGATGCGCGAAAGGAACGCGATCTCGGTATGCCATCGTTCCCGCACGGCCGCCGCATCGAGTGATCCGCTGCCGGCTTCGATGAGATCGCAGAGAACCCCGACCGGATCGGCCCCGCCGATCATGCGGCAGCCGCCATTCCGCCGAGAACAAGGCCCCAGCGCAGGAGATATTTCTTCGACACCAGCTGATGGCGCTGCGTCTGGTCTTTCAGATTGGAGCCGTTGGGCGCCCGCAGTTCCACGTTGATGGCCTTCTCCCGCTTGCCTTTCGCTTCGGGATGAAACGCAATTCGCAAATTGGCCTGGGTGACCCGCCAGTCGAACCGCTGCAGCGGGTCGCCGTCGCCAAACCAGCGCGCACTCGCGGCGTGGATGTCGGTGTCCTCGCCCGTCTCGATGGTGACGCGGTCAAACCTTCCTCCGATACGGCTCAAACGCAGCTGCGTGACGGTCACGCTCTTGATTCCGTCGGCCGGATCGGTCGGGAAGGGCATTGGCCGCTTCAATCGGTCGAGATCGAAATCCCGGCGGTGCACCGGTTGCAGTTCCTGGTCGGGGCCCATGAGCCGGATCGCAAACGACCGTGCGATCCCCTGGCGCGTGTCCTTGCCGCCTTTCGACATGATGTCGAGACTGCCGGTTTCCGGTTCGAAGCAGATCGCCGCCTCGATCACGGGCCGGCGGCTTCGCCGTTTCGGCTCGTCGCGCTCGAATTCGACGCTGATTTCCGGCAGTCCCTCGACATAGACGGTATAGTGGATCACGCGTGCGGTCGGGCCGCCGCCGACGCTGCACGTGCGCCGCTCGAACATATCGATCTTCAGCTTGCGCCCGGAGCCATCGAAGTCCCGGAATAGCGCCTGCAGGTCGGTTTCGAGCAGCTCGACAGCGGCTGGGTCGTGGCTTGGGGAAGCGGGCCCCGGAACCTGATAGCCGCTCCAGCTCCGGCCGGACCGCATGCGCTCCGCACAGGCGGTCGCGAGGGCGTGGTCGAATGTGTCCTCATTTGACAGCAATACCAGCAAGCCACGGGCCTGACGCCCCGTGACACGATTGAAATCGTCGGAGCAACGCCGCATCGGCTTCGACAACTGCCGACAAGGAACACTGGCCGATATCGTCGGTCAGTTGATCCACCCGCTCGAAATCCTCCAGAACACGCTCTCGCTGGAGGTCCGGCAGGGCCTCGATGGCGGCCTTGAGGCAGGCCAACAATTTGACGGGGACCGCATTCCAATCGAGGGGTTCCGGGAATCTGATATCCCGCTGTTCGAAATAGGCTCCCAGGTCCGACGACCGAATATGACGCAGAAAGCGCGGCAGGCTGAAGCTCATGCTCCCTCCCATCTCATTGTGTCCGCCACAAGGCCTTGTGGCGGACATCCATCGACTGCGCGGAATATAGGTACGCGCAAGCGCGGGTACATCCGCCTGCGTTTGTGCAATCAAAAAAATTTTAGGGGCGGCAAATTCCGTGCAGAATACCCGCATACCGGCACGGGGCTGCTGCTGTGATCCGCGACTCGACGACACGCGGCCAAAAAATCCGGATATTCGACCGGACTAGGCAAGGTTGAAGTCTCGTAGCATACACGTACAGTCGTCCTTCGGATTAGGCTGGGCCGCAGTGGGGCATGAGAGCATTCCATCCCGAAGATAAGGCGCGATCAGCGATCGATGCCCGTCTCGAAGAGTGCGGCTGGGTGATCCAGTCGCGCGACGAGATGAATTTGTCGGCCGGGGTCGGGATCGCCGTCCGCGAATTTGCGACCGCGTCCGGACCCGTCGACTATGCCTTGTTCATCGATAAACGCTTTTGCGGCGCCGTCGAAGCAAAGGCTGCCGGCACCACCCTCAGCGGATTCTCGGAACAGGCCGCCCGCTACATCGCCGATGCGCCGGAATTCCTCGGGGGCGACTCGCGCAAGCGGCGGCTCGAATATGTCGCCTCCGAGACGGAAATCCTGTTTCGCGACCTTGCGGACCCGGAGCCCCGCTCGCGCCGGGTCTTTGCCTTTCACCGGCCCGAAACGTTGCGGCGGTGGCTCGGGGAGCCCGAAACATTGCGCGCGCGCCTGAGGCGCATGCCGCCCCTCGTCACCGATGGCCTCAGGCAGTGCCAGGTCGAGGGGATCGAGGGGCTTGAACGGTCGCTCGCGCGTGACGATCCGCGTGCGCTCGTCCAGATGACCATGGGCGCGGGAAAAACGTCCACAGCTTGCACGGCTTCGTATCGTATGCTGGCCCACGCCGGCATGCGTCCCGAAGGACCTCTGGATTTACGATTTTCGCACGAACAAGAGCTTCACGCTTAAAGAGCGGCCGTTGAAGCGGCCCGACCTCGACGATTTCGTCGCATGCTATGCGCCAAGAGGCCGACAGAAACGCGTCGAAAGCGAGTGCTTCCGCCGCTTCGACTATGACCAACTCGTCAAGCGCGACAAGTTCAACCTCGATATCTTCTGGCTCAAGGACGACAGCCTGGACGACCCCGACCTCCTGCCGCCGCCCGATGAAATCGCAGCGGAGATCGTCGAGAGCCTGGAAGCCGCTCTCGATCGCTTCCGCAAGGTTGCGGCGAGTCTCCAACCTGCGAATGGAGCATCCGACAAATGACGCCGCTCGGTATTGGATTGCGCGCGCCGGCTGCCGACGGGGAGGCGCGCGGATATCGTCAGGACGCACCCCTCATCCGGATGACGTTGTTCTCGCCGCCCGCCGGCGTGGCGGCGCAATATTGGGCCCACAGCGCCATGAGTGCTTGTCGCCTCTCGAACAGATCGCTGCGAGCATAGGATCTCTCGGTCTTGTCTTTCACGACGTGCGCGAGCGCGGCCTCGGCGGCGGCCGCTGCATCTTCAATCTTTGCGCGGTCGCCGGCCCAATCACGGAACGTCGACCGGAACCCGTGCACTGTCAGATCGGGGTGCCCCATGCGCTCGAGCGTCTTGAGCATCGCCATGTTGGAGAGCGCGCCGGACTTCAGGCCCGGGAAAATATAATCGCCCTGCCGTACCGCGAGCATTTGGTCGAGGACGGCGATCGCCGCATCCGACAGCGGAACGCGATGCTCCTTGCCGGCCTTCATGCGATCGGCCGGAACGGTCCACACTTTGCCGGGCACATCGACCTCGGACCATTTTGCCAACAATGCCTCGCCGGTGCGCGCCGCTGTCAGGATTACAAATTCGAGAGCGCGTGCGGCGACGGCTTCACGCTGACGCAGATCGGCCATGAACCCGCCGACCTCCGCGTAGGGCAGGGCGGCATGGTGTTTCGGCCTCTTGGCGGCGGGCAATCGCGGTAGTTTTTTCCGTAACTGCGCGGTCAGGCTGGCGGGGTTGCGATACGCCATGTCGTCAGGGTCTGCGGCGTAGTCGAGGACGGACTCGATCCGACCGCGCACCCGGCGGGCGGTTTCATTCTTCTCGATCCAAATCGGACGAAGGATCTCGACTATGTGGGCAGCCATGATCGCATTGAACGGGACGTCGCCGATCGTCGGATAGGCATATGTCTCCAGGGTGCTGCGCCATTGCTGGCGATGCTTCGCGTTGCGCCAGCTGTCATCGTGATCGGCCAGGTAGGTTTCCACGCAATCCCTGAACGTGACGATCTTCAAGGCGCGCTTTGCCGCCTGCTCGGCCTTTCGCTCTGCCTTTCTGGCCTCGACCGGGTCGATGCCCTTTCCAATCTTCGCGCGCGCCAAATCGCGCTGGGCGCGGGCCTCCTTGAGGGTGACCTGTTGCGCCGAGCCGAGGCCGAGCCAATGAGCCTTGCCCTTGAAGGTGTAGCGATAAATCCAGGACTTCGACCCGGCGCCGGTGACCTGCAGGTAGAGGCCTTCGCCGTCGAAATGGATGCCTGTCTCGTTAAGGCGCTCGACCTGGAGTGCCGTCAGGATCTGTGTCTGTCTGGCCATAACCGTCCGCCCAACCTACGATCTTACCTACAAGGTAAGGCGCGGATTCTGACGGATGACAGCGAACGTGTAAAGACAGAAAATGCGGACACTACACTGAATTAACGACATTTTTCGGTGAGTGACGAACGGCAGCGAACATCGGCGAATTCAATATTGGCGGAAGGAGTGGGATTCGAACCCACGAGGGAGCGGACCCCCTGCCGGTTTTCAAGACCGGTGCCTTAAACCACTCGGCCATCCTTCCAACTCAGTAAAATCAATCACTTACAAAGCACTTCCACAAGAACGACTTGGCAACCCCTGGGCATTTGGACCCAACCTGGACCCAAGGCCTATTCGCGGCCCTTCAGGAAGCTCGCTTCCATGATCTCGGCAGCCCGGTCATCGGTGTCGGGAAACAGATGGCCATAGACGCCGAGCGTGATCGACGGCGAGCCGTGCCCTAATCGCCTGCTGATGGTGATCACGTCAAGCCCGGAGGCGATCAGCTGCGAGGCATGGGTGTGCCGCAGGGAATGGAAGGTAGCCACCAAGCCGAGGCCTTCCATCACCACCGACCATTCCTTGGTCAATGCGTTGGGGCTGCGCGTATTGCCATCCCACGTCGGGAACACGAGATCATCTAGGGATGACTTGCCGCGGCCGAGCGCCATCCGTTGCTCCTGCTGGGCCTTCCAGTGCGCGCAGTTCGATGACGGTCGAGGCGGGGAGGCAGATGGTCCGGCGCCCATGCTTGGTCTTCGGCGACTTGAAGACAAGGCCGTTCTTCTTGGTCTGCTCCAGCGACCGCTCGACCCGCAGCCGGGCCCCATCGGTGTCGATGTCCTTCCAGCGAAGGGCGAGCAGCTCGCCGCGGCGCATGCCGGTGGCAATGGCGAGTGCGACAATCGGATAGATCGAGCGCCCGCGCAGGCGCTGATGGTGGATGTTCATCCTGACGAGCTTAAGAACTGCGTGTGCAAGGTCGCATTTCTATACGTCCATCCGGACGATTATCACCCCGATGGAAGCCGCACCGCGCGGGAAGCTTGGGTTCGCATCCCCGGCAAGTATAGGAACGCGGATGCGGCCCGGGACGCCCTTCAACGCATGGTGGTGCACTGAGCCAGCGGCCCGTCACGATCAGGGGGCGGCCTTCGGGTCGCCCTTTTTTGTTTTGGTTCGAAGCGCTACTATGCTTCGGCTCGGTTTCCGGTCAGCAGTCATCATGAACCAGCGCCACGAAATGGCTCTACAGCTCATCGCCTTTGCCGCGTTCGTAGCGGCCGCCGTCCTCATCGTTGCGACATCGCTCACGTTAATTTCCGCGCAATGCACGCTCGGTGAGCCTTTCCTGCCGACGGTGTTCCCCTGCTTCCCACCGCGTTAGGAGGGACTGATCACAACAAAGGGCGCGCCGGCCATCTCCGGACTTCACGCCCCCAGCGGACAACAAACGCGGAAGGCCCCAACCCCGGGGATGAATCCATGGCTGAGGCCTTCGCAGGGTCTTACCCGTCACGAGATCGACCCGGCTCGTATCGTGGGCTGGCTGCTCGGCTGAAGTTGGGCGTGGACGGATCGATTCAATGGCGTTGGCAGGGAAGATGGAAGGCCCCAGCCCCGGGGACGAAGGGCGCGACCGGATCGATTCAATGGTCATTGTTCTTTAGTGTTAAGCTCGCCCTCCGCAAAAGGCTGCACCTGGTGCGCGGCGTTGCGGCGTGCACAGACGTTGAGGAGGGGCCGCCGGCCAAGGGCGGAGCGCATCTTATGTCACCATGACGCAGGGGGACGACATGCGGATCATCATGGCAGTGGCAGGAATGCTTTTGACGGTCGTCAGTGCCGGCGCGCAGCGCCTCCCGGAAATCAGCGACTTGGTCTGGCGCCCGAGCCAACGGGTCCAAATACCGACCTTCCTTCAGAAAGCGTGTTGGGAAGACTACGTTAAATACGTCGATGCGAACGGAAGAACGAGCTGGAAGCAGTTCTACCCTGCGTGTGTGGAGCGCCGGTGGAAGCAGCGGTAGGCCAACCCGGTCGGATCGAATTCACCTTGCGCCGCCGATTTTGGATTCGTCATGCTCGATCGCCGATGCCAGCACGCTGCGGATCAAGGCCATTGCCTCAGCAATTTGCGTAAGATGGTCATAGTCATCGGCAACTCCAAGCATCAAACTTTTGGCCTCCGGGCTGATCATCTGCTGAGCCTGTGCACGCAGCTCTCTGGCTCGTGCCTGCCATTGCGGGCCATACGCGGATTCCGTTTCGGAACGTCGCTCTCCCAGAGTTCTCAACGGCATTGCGTTCTCCTTCCTTCCCCCAACCCCGCAGAGGTCGGGATCACCGATACGAGCCCGCGCACTGAAAAGGCTCCAGCTCCGGGGAAGTGTGGAGCTGGAGCCCTCACGAGGGCCAATCCGGGAGGGCACTCCTGGAACGCATGACCCAGCTGGCTTGTGGGCGGACTGACGGGCCAAAATGAGGCGCGGCGGCCTTGCAAAAAATGGAAGGCCCCAGCTTGGACCCAACTTTGGACCCAAACGCCATAGCACGGGATAATACCGGGCAGCATCAAGCGGTATGATGGGGCAGGGGAAGCACCTGCAAATCCGCACTAAACGTGACGCGGCATAATTCGACGTAACGACTGCAAACACATTTCAAGACCGGTGCCTTAAACCACTCGGCCATCCTTCCCCGTTGATCCGGCGTTCCCGCGCCGTGCAAAGCCGGCCGCCGAACGGGTGCGCCCCGAAGTGCTCGCCCCGCGAGAGCGACTCCGCCTTATAGCAGGCTGTCGCAGGGCGTCGAGGCGATCATTGCGTGCTGGCGGGGCAACTTTCGCGACGCGATCGCGGACGCGTCACAGCCCTATAAATCGCCCCGCCGTGGCGTGATCGCCAAGCCCAATTGGGTGGCGACAGCGTCAAGTCTTTTGTCACGCGTCCACAGTTCCGCGCCCGCAGTCAGTTGCACCGCTGCGAGCAAATGAATGTCGACATATCCGACGCCTCGGCCGAACAGCGCATGGCGGCCGATGAAGTGCAGGACCTCAGCGTGTGTGGCGACACAGGCCTGAGGCAAGTCCGATAGCGCGTTCAGCACGGTTTCGCGCTGCCGCAGGTCGCCCAGCGCAAGTTCGCCGATGACAAAAGGGTGCACCAGAACCATTCCGGCATCGAGCAGCGCAGCAAGTGTCTTGTCGCCCGCGTGCAGATGGTCGACCCAAACGGAGGTATCGACCAGGATCACGCCGAGGTCGGCCGTCGCCGCGGCGGCGCTTTCAGGCCAGGCTCGCTGCCGCCCAGACGCGCCAGCCGCCGTGCGCTTTCGCGCTCGATGAGGGCCTTGAGCGCTTCGCGGACCAGACTGGATTTCTCCTTCAGGCCAGTGAAGGCCTGAGCCTTGGCCACGAGCTCATCATCCAGCGCGAGGGTCGTGCGCATTCTCAACTCTCCGTATCGGCACAATACTTATCATCACTTGATGCCGATATCAATGCCGAAGCGTGCGGTCATCCAATCCGGCGTCGATGCGGCCGCCGTCATTAGACCCCGGATGCGTAGTTCTTTCTCATGCCGGCCCCGATCGCGCGGGCCTTCTTTGTCTCATTGCGCCCCGGCCGGCGCGACCTTGGCGATGCGATCGCGAGGCGCGCGCCGCGCCGGCCGGGTGACGAGATAGATGCCGAACGCGACGGGAATGATGCCGATGAGATCGGCCGGCGCCGCGTGCTCGCCGAGCAGGAGCCATCCGAACAGAAGCCCGAGCGGCGGCATCAGGAAATGATAGGCGCTGGCCGCGGTTGCCCCCGACACCGGGCGGTTAACCCGACGGTCTTCTTTTTGCTGTAATTATTGCACTATTCTGGCCCGGTTCCGTTTGTAGCCGGCGCGCCACCATGCGTGTACGGATGTGACTGACGGAGCGGGGGAGGCCGAACTCGGGGGAGTTCGGCCGCGGAACACGGGGTCCCTGAGGTTGACGAGGCTGGGGGATAAGCGGGGGGAGATCGGCGGCGCGCGCTTGGCCGCGCTTGCTGCGATTTGCCTGTTGCTCGCCAATTGCTCCGGTTCCAGTTCGTTCGGCTCGCTCGATCCCCGCTACGGGGTGTCGAGCAGCGCGCGTGTCGTCGCGCCCGGCGAGCCGATCCCCAAAGGCGGCGGCTACAGCCGCATCGGCGCGCCCTATACGGTCGGCGGGCGGACCTACACGCCGGAAGAAAATCCCAATTACCGGGCCGAGGGCGTCGCTTCCTGGTATGGCGAGGATTTCCACGGCCGCCAGACCGCCAATGGCGAAGTCTACGACATGCAGTCGATGTCGGCGGCGCACCCGACCATGCCGCTGCCGTCCTACGCGCGGGTCACCAATCTTTCCAACCACAAGTCGGTCATCGTGCGCGTCAACGACCGCGGGCCCTACAGCGGCAACCGCCTCATCGACGTCTCGGAGCGCGCAGCCAGCCTGCTGGGCTTCCATGGCAGCGGCCTTGCGCCGGTGCGGGTCGAATATGTCGGTCGCGCGCCGCTCGAAGGTTCCGACGACACCATGCTGATGGCGACGCTGCGGCAGGGCGAGCCGGCGCCGTCGCCGTCGCTGGTGCGGGTCGCTTCGGCGAAGCCGTTCATTGCGGCGGGTGTTTCGCGGGCGACGCTGCGTGACGTGCCGACGCCGCCGGATCGCCCCTATGGCCTCGGCGATGGGCAGATGGTCTCCAATTTCCGGCCCGGCGCCGGCACCACCGCAGTGGCCCGCGCACCAGACGCCGATCCGCCGGCGCGCGCGACCCCGGCGCTCTCCGCCTACGCACCGGCGCGGCAGGATTTCCAGCGCAGCGGCGACGTCCCATTCACCAGTGCCATGCGCGGCCTCTACTGATTCTTCACTGATTCTCCGTGCTTTGGCTTGCCCGGGCGGGATCGCAAGGCTGCGGCTTTGTCGCATTCTTGTGCCATCAACACCGGGATTGTTTCGCTGCGGCCGGCCTGCTACTTGATTGGCGGGCATGGGAAGGACAGGGTGCTTGACGCAAAGCGAGATGCTTGACGCAAGTTGTTGGCGAGCAAAGTCTTGGCGAGGGAGACGGCCCCTTGACCGCGCATTCGCGGGCGGCCGTTGCGGCAATTTGATTTCAGCTCTTGGCATATCGTTGAGGAAGGCTCCCGGAATCCGGCGCTGCGTGGTCGCGCTGGGGCTCGTCGGCTTTGCGGTCGCCGCCATCGCCGCGCCTGCGAACATGGGTTTCGTCGGCGGCAAGACCAGCGGCGGCAGCGAATTCCAGACCACCGCCCCCTACGTCATCCTGCTCGACGCCGAGAGCGGCACGGTCTTGTTCGAGAAGAACGGCGACACGCCGACGCCGCCCTCGAGCATGGCCAAGCTGATGACCTCGGAGATCGTTTTCAACGAGCTCAAGAAGGGCACCATCAAGCTCGACACCGAATACCTCGTGAGCGAGGACGCCTGGCGCCGCGGCGGCGCGCCGTCCCACACCTCGAGCATGTTCGCGGCGATCCACAGCCGGGTGAGGGTCGAGGACCTGATCCAGGGCGCGGTGGTCCAGTCCGGCAACGACGCCTGCATCGCGCTCGCCGAAGGGATCGCGGGCAACGAGCCCGCCTTCGTCGCGATGATGAACAAGCGGGCGCGCGAGCTCGGCATGCAGAAGGCCTACTTCACCAACTCGACAGGCCTGCCCGATCCCGCCCAGAAGGTCACGGTGGGGGAACTCGGAAAACTGGCGCGCCACATCATCCGCACCTATCCGGACTACTACCGCTACTACGGCGAGCACGAATTCACCTGGAACAGGATCCGGCAGCAGAACCGGAACCCGCTGCTGGCGCTGAACATCGGCGCCGACGGCCTCAAGACCGGCTTCACCAATGACGGCGGCTACGGCATGGTCGGATCGGCGGTGCAGAACGGGCTGCCGCCTGATCGTCGTGGTCAACGGCCTCAAGTCCGCGAAGGAGCGCGGCGACGAGGCCAAGCGTATCCTGGACTACGGCTTCAAGGGTTTCGAGGCGCGGCCGTTGTTCAACGACGGGCAGGTCGTCGGGGTCGCCAAGACATTCGGCGGTTCTTCCGGACGGGTTTCGCTGATCGGGAAGGGCGCGATCAGCGTGCTGGTGCCGAAGAATTCGAACGACCGCATTTCCGCGAAGATCGTCTATGCCGGCCCGGTGCCGGCGCCGGTCACAATCGGCCAGCAGGTCGCCAATTTGAACGTCTACCGCGGCGACAGCCTCGTGCTCGAAGCCCCGCTCTATGCTGCCGAGAGCATCGACCGCGGCAACCTGAGGCAGCGGGCATTCGACGCCGCCGCCGAGCTCGTCATCGGCCTGTTCCGCATGGGCACAAAGAAGATATAGACCCTCACTTCACTGTCATCGCCCGGCTCGACCGGGCGATCCAGTAACCACCGACCGGGAGTACTGGATTGCCCGGTCAAGCCGGGCAATGACACCATGTGGTGTCAGCGCCATTGGAAATGGTCGAACTCGTTCGGCGGCAGAGGCTTATGGCAGGACGTTTCATCACCTTGGAAGGCGGGGAGGGCACCGGCAAGTCCACCCAGGCGGCGACGCTGGCGCGCCGGCTCGGCACCTTCGGCATCGGCGTCGTCCAGACCCGCGAGCCCGGGGGATCGCCGGGCGCGGAGATCGTGCGCCACATCGTGCTGTCGGGCGCGGCAAGGCCGCTCGGTCCGGTGGCGGAAGCGGTGCTGTTCGCGGCCGCGCGCCGCGACCACCTGGAAAACCTCATCCGGCCTGCGCTCGCCCGTGGCAAATGGGTGGTGTGCGACCGCTTTCTCGACTCGACCCGGGTCTATCAGGGCATTCTCGGCGAGGTCGGCCGCACCTTCGTGAAGGGCCTCGAAAAGCTCACCGTGGGCGATGCGATGCCCGACATCACCTTCATCCTCGATATTCCCGCCGAAATCGGCCTTGCCCGTGCCCGCGAGCGCGGCGGCAAGCCCGACCGGTTCGAGCGCGAGGATCTCGCCTTTCACCAGAAGCTCAATGCGGCGTTCCGCGACATCGCCAAGGAAGAGCCGCTGCGCTGCGTGGTGATCAATGCCAACCGCACCAAGGACCAGGTCGCCGCCGACATCTGGATGCACGTGAAGAAGCGGCTGGCGCCGGAGTCCGCGCCCCTCTCGGTCGAGGAATTGTTGTGAGCCGGGCGCCGGACAAGGGGGCCAAGGACGCATCATCGGAACGAGACAAGGACGCAGACACCGAACGGGACGCCCCGCTGCCGCGGGAGACCACCGTCCTGTTCGGCCATCAGGCGGCCGAGCAGACGTTCCTGTCGAGCTATCGCAGCGGCCGGATCCCCCATTCCTGGCTGATCACCGGCGAAGCCGGCATCGGCAAGGCGACGCTCGCCTACCGGATGGCGCGCTTCGTGCTGGCCCACCCGAATCCCGCGGCGGCGGCGGTCCAATCGGTGACCTCGTTGGCGCTCGATCCGTCGCACCCGACGGTCCGGCGCATCGCCGGCAATGCCCACACCGATCTCCTGGTGCTCGAGCGCGTGCCCGGCGACACCGGGACGATGCGCACCGTCATCACGGTCGACCAGGTCCGGCGCACCGTGAGCTTCTTCGGCTCGACCGCGGGCGAGGGGGGCTGGCGGGTCTGCATCGTCGACAGCGCCGATGAGCTCCAATACCCGCAGGCATCGAATGCGCTGCTCAAGATGCTGGAGGAGCCGCCGGCCCGCTCGCTGTTCCTCCTGGTCAGCCATTCGCCGGGACGCCTGCTGCCGACCATCCGCTCGCGCTGCCGGCGCTTGATCCTCAAGCCTCTGGATGTGGCCGACGTCGTCGCCGCCGCCACGGCCGCGCTGGGACCCGATGCCGACACCACCTCCCTTGCCACCGCGGCGCAGGCCGCCGGCGGCAGCGTGGCACGGGCCATTGCGCTCGCCGGCGGGCCGCTGCTGGCGCTGCGCCAGCAGGTGGACGCGATGCTGGCGGCACTGCCCGCCACCGATCCCAACGCGCTCCACGCCCTGGGCGACCGGCTCGACCGCGACCGCGACCGCAGCCTGCTCGAGGCCTTTGTCGGCGCGGTGCGCGACTGGCTCAAGCGCCGCCTCGACGCGCAGGTGAAGGAGGCCAAGCCCGATCTTGCGCGCCTGGCCGGCACGGCCGATCTCTGGGACAAGCTCAATCGGTCGGCGCGGGACGTCGAGACCTACAATCTCGACAAAAAGCCCCTGGTGTTCACGATTTTCGGCTTGCTTGCCGAGGCGACCCGCGGTTGATACCAACATCGCCCGTGATCGAGCGGCTTTTTGCTCCCTCTCCCGCTTGCGCAGCAGTCTGTGAAATTGCCCCCTCCCTAACCCTCCCCCGCAAGCGGGAGAGGGGACTAAGCTGCATCATGCTCTGACGGCCCCAACTCGTATTCGGTCAATGGCAGACAAGCCCCGCTTCTACATCACCACGGCGATCGCCTATCCCAACGGGGCGCCCCATATCGGGCACGCCTATGAGGCGATCGCCACCGACGCCATCGCGCGCTTCATGCGGCTCGACGGCTACGACGTCTATTTCCTGACCGGAGCCGACGAGCACGGCATGAAGATGCTGCAGACCGCGAGCCGGGAAGGGATCACGCCGCGCGAATTGACCGACCGCAACGTGCAGCGCTTCCAGGCCATGGTGGAGCGGCTCGACTGTTCCAACGACGACTACATCCGCACCACCGAAGAACGCCATCACCGTTCCTCGGCGGCGATCTGGGAACTCATGGACAAGGCCGGCGACATCTATCTGTCGAAGTATTCCGGCTGGTATTCGGTGCGCGACGAGGCCTACTACGCCGAAAACGAAACCACCGTCGGCGAGGACAAGGTGCGCCGCGCGCCGTCGGGCACGCCGGTGGAGTGGGTGGAGGAGGAGAGCTACTTCTTCCGCCTCTCCAAGTACCAGGGCAAGCTGCTCGACCTCTATGAATCCGTGCCCGACTTCGTGTTGCCGCGCGAGCGGCTCAACGAGGTCTCGAGCTTCGTGCGCGGCGGCCTGCAGGACCTTTCGATCTCGCGCACCACCTTCACCTGGGGCATCCCGGTGCCGGGCGATCCAAAGCACATCATGTATGTGTGGGTCGACGCGCTGACGAACTACATCACCGGCGTCGGTTTTCCCGATACCGAATGCGCGCAATTCAAGCGCTACTGGCCGGCCGACCTGCACGTGATCGGCAAGGACATCGTGCGCTTCCATGCGGTGTACTGGCCGGCCTTCCTGATGTCCGCGGGCATCGAGGTGCCGCGCCACATCTTCAGCCACGGCTTCCTGTTCAACCGCGGCGAGAAGATGTCGAAGTCGGTCGGCAACGTGATCGATCCCTTCGCGCTCGCGGACGCCTACGGGGTCGATCCGCTGCGGTTCTTCTTCCTGCGCGAGGTGCCGTTCGGCCAGGACGGCAATTACAGCCACGACGCCATCGTCGCCCGCATCAATGCCGATCTCGCCAACGACCTCGGCAACCTGGCGCAGCGCTCGCTGACCATGATCGCGAAGAACTTCGGCGGCGTGCTGCCGGCGCCGGGACCGCTGAGCGCCAACGACGCCGCCATGCTCGCCGCCGCCGACGCCATGATCGGCAAGGCCCGCGAAGCGATGAAGACGCGGGCATTGCACCAGGTGCTCAATGCGGCGTGGGCGGTGGTGGCAGACGCCAACCGCTATTTCGCCGGCGAGGCGCCGTGGGCGCTCGCCAAGACCGACCCGGTGCGCCAGGGCACGGTGCTCCACACCACCGCCGAGGTGATCCGCCAGGTCGCGATCCTGGCGCAACCCTTCATGCCGAAGTCCGCCGGGCGGATGCTCGACCTGCTCGCCGTTCCGCCCGGCGAGCGCGACTTTGCCGCGCTGGGCGGGGGCGCGCGCATCGCGGCGGGATCGCAATTGCCGCCGCCGGCGCCGGTGTTTCCGCGCTACGTCGAGCCGGCAGCGGAGGCGGGGCGCTGAGCATGCTCGTCGACAGCCATTGCCATCTCGACTTTCCCGACTTCGCCGACGACCTCGACGCGATCGTCAATCGCGCTGAGGCGGCCGGGGTAGGGCGCATGGTCACCATCTCGACCCGGGTGCGCCAGTTCGATCGCCTGCTCGCGATCGCCGAGCAATTCTCCAATGTCTTCTGCTCAGTAGGGACACATCCTCACAATGCGCATGAGGAACTGGACGTCTCCGTCGAGGACCTCGTCGCCCGCAGCCGGAACCCCAAGGTGGTCGCCATCGGCGAGGCCGGGCTCGACTATCACTATGATCTCAGCCCGCGCGACGCCCAGGAGACCGGCTTTCGCCGCCACATCGCGGCGGCGCGCGAGACCGGCCTGCCGCTGGTCATCCATTCCCGGGAATGCGATGCCGACATGGCGCGCATCCTGACCGAGGAAACAGGGAAGGGCGCCTTCCCCGCCGTCCTCCATTGCTTCACCGCCGGGCCCGAGCTTGCGCGCACCGCGATCGAGCTGGGGCTCCATATCTCGTTCACGGGGATCCTGACCTTCAAGCGCTCCGACGACCTGCGCGCCATCGCGGCTTCGCTGCCGCCGGATCGCATCATGGTCGAGACCAACTCGCCTTATCTCGCCCCCGGCAAGTTCCGCGGCAAGCGCAACGAGCCGGCCTATGTGGTCGAGGTCGCCAAGGTGCTGGCGGCGACGCGCGGCGTTTCCACCGACGAGATCGCGCGCCAGACGACGGAGAACTTCTTCCGCCTGTTCAACAAGGTGCCGCGGAGCTCGGCCGCGGCGGCATGACGTTTTCCGTCACCATCCTCGGCTGCGGCTTTTCCGGCGGCGTTCCGCGTCCGGGGCTCGGCTGGGGCCATTGCGACCCCACCAACCCGAAGAACCGGCGCCGGCGCTGCTCCATCCTGGTCGAGCGCGAAGCCGCCGACGGCAGCCGCACCCGCGTCCTGGTCGACACCTCGCCGGACCTGCGCGAGCAGCTGCTCGACGCCGGCGTCAATTGGGTCGACGGCGTGCTCTACACCCATGAGCACGCCGACCACACCCATGGCATCGACGACCTGCGCGGCCTCTTCATCGCCAGCCGCCGGCGCGTCGACGTCTATGCGGACGAGCCGACCTGGCGGGTGCTGTCGCTGCGGTTCGGCTATTGCTTCATGACGCCGCCCGGCAGCAATTATCCGCCGATCGCCAACGAGCACCGCATCGGGCCGGGCAAGCCCGTGACCATTGCCGGGCCCGGCGGCGCCGGTCACCGCGATGCCGCTGCTGCAGGACCACGGCGACATCAACTCGCTCGGCTTCCGGTTCGGCTCCATGGCCTATTCGAGCGACCTGATCGACCTGCCGCCGGAAAGCGTCGCGCTGCTCGCGGGCATCGACCTCTGGATCGTCGACGCACTCTGGTACCGGCCGCATCCCAGCCATTTCCATCTCGACCTGACGCTGGAATGGATCGACCGCATCAAGCCCAAGCGCGCGATCCTGACCAACATGCACAGCGATCTCGACTTCGAGGAGCTGCGCGCCAAGCTGCCGCCGAACGTGGAGCCTGGCTACGACGGGCTGCAGACCGCGTTCGCGGGGTAGCGGCGTGGGAGCGTTCCTGCGGCCGCAGCGTGCTTCGATCGGCCGCGGCGATCACCGAAAGCCCCGATTCCCTGGGGGATATGATAAATGTTCCATAATATCTCTTATGCGAATCACGGATGGAGGCTTATCCGCTCTCCTCCCGCGGCACTCCAAGTCCGGGATCGGCGGGAAACCTCGTCGAGCGGTGTCGGTCGGCATGCCGAACCTCCTGGCCGGCGCGAACCTGGCGCGGCACGAGGCTTATCAGCACCTGGTCGCGCGCGGCTTCCGCACCGCTATCCAGGGCGTCAACATGCACAGGCGAAACGAGCCCGGCTACTGCCGGCCGGGGATTTATATCATCGACGACTGGCGATAGCGCGGTTTGCTGACTTGTTCGCGGGGTCACCCGTCCGTCCCACCACCCAGGTGCCCCCATGAAGCCCTCCTCCGATATCGCGCGCCTCGTCGAGATCATGGCGGCGCTGCGCACGCCCGGCACCGGCTGCCCGTGGGACCTGGAGCAGGATTTTTCGACCATCGCGCCCTATACGATCGAGGAGGCCTATGAGGTGGCCGACGCCATCGGGCGCGGCGACTTCGACGACCTGCGCGACGAACTCGGCGACCTCCTGCTGCAGGTCGTGTTCCATGCCCGGATGGCGCAGGAAGAAGGCCGGTTCGGCTTCGGCGACGTCGTGCAGGCGATCACCGAGAAGCTGGTGCGGCGCCACCCCCATGTGTTCGGCGATACCCGCGACCTGTCGCCGGAGGCGGTGAAGCGGCTCTGGGACCGCATCAAGACGCAGGAGAAGGCCGCGCGCGCGGCGCGCCGCGGCGGCGATGATGCAGGCGCGGGCGCGCTTGCCGGAGTGCCGGCCACGCTCCCTGCCCTCACCCGCGCGCTCAAGCTCCAGCAGAAGGCCGGCAAGGTCGGCTTCGACTGGAACGATCCCCACGCCGTGCTGGCGAAGATCCGCGAAGAGGCCGACGAGATCTCGGCCGCGCTGGCGTCAGGCGATCGCGCCGGCGCGGCGGCCGAGACCGGCGATCTCCTGTTCGCCGTGGTCAACCTCGCGCGTCATCTCGACGCCGACCCCGAAGCCACGCTGCGCGTCACCAACCGCAAGTTCGAGCGCCGCTTCGCCTTCATCGAAGACGCGCTGGCGGCGCGGGGAAAAACGCCGGAGCAGTCCAGCCTCGAGGAAATGGACGCTTTGTGGAACGCGGCCAAGGCGGCGGAGGGCGCTGCCAAGAGCTCGTCCTCGTCCTGAGGAGCGCCGTAAGGCGCGTCTCGAGGGACGGCCAAGGACACCTTCCGGGTGTGAAGTCGCGTATGCTGCGCGCGTTGCCGTCCTTCGAGACGCGCCGCATCGAAATCGGCTGTTGCCGATTTCGACACCATTGGTTGCCGAAGTCAGGCAGGCCTGACTTCGGTGCGCGCTCCTCAGGACGAGGTCGAAAGAATTTACGAGCATTCAGGACGACGGAATCACATTGGATTCACGTTCGCCGGCATCCCGGCAATGTTCGCTTCGCCGAACTTCGCCTGCACCCGCCCGGCCTGGTCGGGAGCGACCCGGATGGTGACGTGGAGCCGGCCGTCGGGGTCGGTGCTGCGGGAGAGCACCTCGGCGTGGCGATGGAGCCAGCTCATTCCGGCGCCGTCGGCGACGTCGACGGCCACTTCGAGGGTCAGGCGCGCCACCGCGAGCTGCGCCTCGATGGCGGCGATCAGCGCATCAGTCCCCTCGCCCGTGACCGCCGAGACCAGGACCGGCTGAGTGCCCTCCCCGTGCCGTGCCGCGAGGTTTTCCAGGCGCGCGCGTTCGGCGGCATCGACGCGGTCGATCTTGTTCCAGACCTCGATGATGCGGGGATCGGTGGGCTCGATGCCGAGGTCGCGCAGGACCTCGCCGACGTCGTGGGACTGGGCCTCGGTGTCGCCATGGGAGACATCGCGGACATGGAGGATCAGGTCGGCCTCGATCACCTCTTCCAGCGTCGCCCGGAAAGCCGCCACCAGCGTGGTCGGCAGGTCCGAGATGAAGCCGACGGTATCCGACAGGATGATCCGGTTGCCCCGCGGCAGGCCGATCGCGCGCAGCGTCGGGTCGAGGGTGGCGAACAGCATGTCGGCCGAGAGCACCGCCGCCCGGGTCAGCCGGTTGAACAGCGTGGACTTTCCGGCATTGGTGTAGCCGACCAGGGCAACGATCGGATAAGGCACGCGTTTGCGGCTGTCGCGGTGGAGCTTGCGGGTCCGCTTCACGCCCTCCAGTTCGCGCTCGATCTTGGCGATGCGTTCCGCGATCAGCCGGCGATCGGTCTCGATCTGGGTCTCGCCGGGGCCGCCGAGAAAGCCGAAGCCGCCGCGCTGGCGCTCGAGATGGGTCCAGGACCGCACCAGGCGGCTGCGCTGATAGTTGAGGTGGGCCAGCTCGACCTGGAGCGCGCCCTCCCGGGTCCGCGCCCGCCGGCCGAAGATCTCGAGGATCAGGCCGGTGCGGTCGAGCACCTTGGCGTTCCACGCCTTCTCCAGGTTGCGCTGCTGCACCGGCGACAGCGCGCAGTCCATCACCACGATCCCGGCTTCGTGGGTTTTCACGAGGCCGGCCAACTCTTCCACCTTGCCCTTGCCGAGATAGGTCGCGGGCCGGAGCTGGGACAGCGTCACCAGGCCGGAAGCGACGATTTCGAGGTCGATGGCCTGGGCGAGGCCGACGGCCTCATCGAGCCGGGCATCGGGCGACCTGCCCTCGACGCCCGCGGCTTCCCGCACGCGCAGATACGGCCCGATGACGATGGCACGGCCGGTCGAGCCCTCGGACGGGCTCAACGGCGGCTGATGCTGGTCGCGTCGACGCTGCTCCAATCAGGTTTTTTCCACGACGGCACCTTCTTCGCCGCCTTCGAACAATTGCACGGGGTGTCCGGGCATGATGGTCGAGATCGCGTGCTTGTAGACGAGCTGAGAATGTCCATCCCGCCGCAACAGCACGCAGAAATTGTCGAACCAGGTCACGACCCCCTGCAGCTTAACTCCGTTCACGAGAAAAATCGTGAGTGGGATTTTCGCCTTGCGTACGTGATTGAGGAAAGTGTCTTGAAGATTTTGTGCGCGATCGGCTGCCATGGCCGTTTTTTCCGCTTTTTGTTTCGCAGCCCCCGCTGCAGTCAATGGTGCCGCTTTCTGTCCCGGCCAACGCGACCGTATTATGAAAGATCGAACATATCATTAGAAGGTACGTTTCAACGCCATGCAAGCCCAACTGGCGGGCGAAATGTCGTTTTTTGACCGCTTTCCCGCGTGTAAGCCGCGACTTTTCGGAAACATAGCTCGAGCGTCAGCTGCTAGCTCAACTCGGCGTGACGATGGAATTCGCGGCGCAAGGCCGCGCCACCGGGCCCGGCCGGCCGTCGCCGACCGGCTTGCCGTCGATCCGCACCACCGGCTGGACGATCTGGCTGGCGGCGGTCACGAACGCCTCCCTGGCCGCCTGGGCCTCCTTCGGGGTGAAGGCGCGCTCGACCAGCGTCAGCCCCTGCGCCGCCACGGCGTCGAGCACCACGGCGCGGGAAATCCCGTTGAGGATGCTGTGGTCGGCCGGCCGCGTGACGACCTCGCCCCGATCGGTGACGATCCAGGCGTTGGACGACGACCCTTCCGTGACGAACCCCTTGGCGTCGACGAACCAGGCTTCGCGGGCGCCCTGCTCGCGCGCCGCCTGCTTCGCGAGCACGTTGGGCAGCAACGAAACCGATTTGATGTCGACCCGCGCCCAGCGGTTGTCGGGCACGGTGATGACAGCGATCCCCTCGGCGGCGATGCGTTCCCCCCGCACCGGGTCGAGCGTGCGAGCCGTGACGACGATGCCCGGCGTAGTGCCGGCGGGCGGAAAGGCGTGATCGCGCCGCGCGGCGCCGCGGGTCACCTGCAGATAGACGATGCCGTCGCGCACCCGATTGCGGCGGACCGTCTCGCGCAGGACGATGCCCAGCGCCGCGAGCGACATCGGCAGCTCGATGCGCAAGCCGTCGAGCGAGCGCTTGAGCCGGGCCATGTGGCGCCGCTCGTCGACCAGGCGGCCTCCCCTCACCTCGCAGACTTCGTAGACTCCGTCGGCGAACTGGTAGCCGCGATCCTCGACATGGATCATAGCTTCGCTGTGCGGCCGGTAGCGGCCGTTGACATAGGCAATCCGGGACATCAATCCATGCCCAGGGCCTTGAGCTTGCGGTGCAGCGCCGAACGTTCCATCCCCACGAACTCGGCGGTGCGGGAGATATTGCCCCCGAAACGGCTGATCTGGGCGCGCAGATATTCGCGCTCGAATGCCTCGCGCGCCTCGCGCAGCGGCATCCCCATCAATTGCTCGCCGCCGCCCTTGGGCATCGCCGGCACCATGGCGCCGACGTCCTGCGGCAGCATGTCGGCGGTGATGACGGCGTCGGCGTCGCCGCCGGCGAGGATCATCAGCCGCTCCACATTGTTGCGGAGCTGGCGGACATTGCCCGGCCAGTCGTGGGTCTGCAGGACGGCCATGGCATCGGTGCCGATGCGCCGCTTGGGCAGGCCGGTCGCCTGGGAAATCTGGTCCATGAAATGCTCGACCAGCTCGGGCACGTCCTCGCGCCGCTCGGCGAGCGGCGGCACCCGGATCGGAACCACGGAGAGGCGGTGAAAGAGATCCTCGCGGAAACGCCCGGCGGCGATCTCTTCTTCGAGATTGCGGGCGGTCGAGGTGATGATGCGGACGTTGACCTCGACCTTGTTGGTGCCGCCGACGCGCTGGAAGGTCTGGTCGACCAGGACGCGCAGAATCTTGTTCTGGGTCTCCCGCGGCATGTCGGCGATCTCGTCGATGAACAGGGTGCCGCCATGGGCCTCTTCGAGGGCGCCGACCTTGCGGGCCTGGTCGCCGTTGGACTGTTCGATGCCGAACAGCTCGACCTCCATCCGCTCCGGGGTGATCGCCGCGGCGTTGATGACGACGAAGGGCGCGGCGGCGCGCGCGGACAGCACATGGAGGGTGCGCGCCGTCAGCTCCTTGCCGGCTCCCGAGGGGCCGACGATCAGGATCCGGCTGTTGGTGGGCGCGACCTTGTCGATGGTCTGGCGCAGGTGGCTGATCGCCCCGGAACTGCCGACCAGGGTCGCCGAATACGGCGCGAGCTGCTTGAGGTCCTTGACCTCGCGCTTGAGGCGCGAGGTCTCGAGCGCGCGGTCGGCGACGAGCACGAGCCGGTCCGCCTTGAACGGCTTTTCGATGAAGTCGTAGGCGCCCTGCTTGATGGCGGCGACGGCCGTTTCGATGTTGCCGTGACCGGAAATCATCACCACCGGCAGATCCGGATGCTCGGTCTTGATGCTGCCGAGCACCTGCAATCCGTCGAGCTCGGCTGCCCTGCAGCCAGATGTCGAGGAAGACCAGGCTCGGTCGGCGCGCATGGATTGCGCCCAGTGCGTCGTCGCTGTCGCGCGCAACACGTGTCGTGTAACCTTCGTCCTCGAGGATACCCGACACCAGTTCGCGGATGTCAGCTTCGTCGTCGACGATCAGGATGTCGGAAGCCATTCGCCCTGCTCTTTTGTTTTCTTGTCATCAGTGGTGGCTACGATCGGTTCGGAGGCGAAGCGCAGCCGCATCCATGCGCCGCGCTGGCCGGGAAATTTCTCCGCCGCGTCGTGGAGCTCGATGCGGCCGCCATGTTCCTCGAGGATCTTGCCGACGATGGCGAGGCCGAGGCCGGTCCCCTTCTCGCGGGTGGTCACGTAGGGCTCCAGCAGGCGGCTGCGGTTTTCCTTCGGCAGGCCGACGCCATTGTCGATGACGTCGATCACGATGTCGGTGCCGTCGCGCGTTGCCGCCACATAGATACGCCCGCGCCCCGCCGGATCGGGCGGCACGGCGGCGATCGCCTCGGCGGCGTTCTTGATGATGTTGGTGAGACCCTGGGAGATCAGCCGGCGGTCGAACTGCGCCGGCAGCGGATCCTCGGCGATCTCGACCTCGATGTCGATGTCCGCATTGCCGACCCGCTGCAGGAACACCACCTGCCGCACCGTATCGGCGACGTCTTCGGCCGCCATCACCGGTTTCGGCATCCGGGCGAACCGCGAGAACTCGTCGACCATCCGCCTGATGTCGTCGACCTGGCGCACGATGGTGTCGGTGCACTGCTCGAACACGGCGCGGTCCTCGGTGATGACCTTGCCGTATTTGCGGCGCAGCCGTTCGGCCGAGAGCTGGATCGGGGTCAGCGGGTTCTTGATCTCATGGGCGATGCGCCGCGCGATGTCGGCCCAGGCGGCGGTGCGCTGTGCCGAGACCAGCGCGGTGATGTCGTCGAGGGTCACGACGTAGCCGTGTTCCGGATCGGCCGACTGCTCGGTGGTGACGCGCACCGAGACGGTGCGGTCGCGGCCGTTGCGGTTGATGGTGGTATGGCCCTGGACCAGGCGCTGGCCGTTGGTGCGTGCAGGCTCGATGAATTCCCTGAGCTCCGGGGCGATCTCCTCGAGCTGGCGCCCCAGCGCATCGCCTTCGCTGCAGTCGACGAGCTTCTCGGCAGAGCGATTGAGGATGCTGATGCGGCCCTTGCCGTCGACGCCGATGACGCCGGCGCTGGCGCCCGCGAGCACGGCCTCGGTGAAACGGCGTCGGCTGTCGATCAGGTCGCGGGCGCGGACGATGTCGTTGCGCTGGGTGCGCAGTTCCTGGGTCATCTTGTTGAAGGTCGCGCCGAGCTGGGCGAGATCGCCTTCCGACCGGCGCACCGGCACCTGGACGTGGAGATTGCCGGTCGAGACGATGTCGGCGGCGCCGATCAGGCGACGGATCGGCGCCACCAGCCGGTTGGCGAAGGCGAAGCCGATCCACACCGCCGACAGCAACACCGTCAGCGCGATGACCGTGTACATCAGCGCGAACGCGATCTGGACGCCGAGGCGGCGCGACTTCGAGATTGGTGTATTCGGTGATGCTGGTCTGGGTTTCGCGGATCTGTGCCAGCACCTGGGGATCGATGAAACGGGCGACGTAGAGATAGACGTTGTCGTAGCCGCGCAGCTTGGTCACCGCGCCGACGAAATTCGAGTCGTTCAGGAACCCGACCTGCGGCTGGCCCTCCACCGCCTTGGCCAGCGTCTCCGGCGGCGGCACCGCCGGCGGCTGCAACCTCCGGGGGAAGCTGGATGTCGGCCTTGAGGATGACGGTCGCATCCGCTGCGATCATCATCGCGGTCGGCAGGTCGCGCAGCGAGGCCTGGGCGGTGAAGAACTGGCGGAACCGGTCGCGGTCCTGATCGAACATCGGCTTGACGCGGGCGACGTCGATCGCCATGGCGTCGGTGTCGGCACGGATCGACTGGGCGTGCTCGCGGATATAGGCGTCCGCCACGATGAGCGAATTCTCGATCATGGAGCGGGCGCGGATCGAAAACAGCCGGTCGAGGCCGCGATCGAGCGTCACGCTGGCGACCACCGCGACCAGGATGGACGGCAAGGCGGCAATGATCGAGAACAACGCGACGATCTGGACATGAAGCCGGGCCGCCGCCCTGCCGCGCCGCCGCGCCTGGAGGATATGCCAGACTTCGCGGCCGATGATGCCGAGGAGCAACAGCACCGCGAGCGCATTCACCCCGAGTAGCGCGACGACGACATCGTGGGTCGGGTTGATCGGGGTCAGGCCGGCGAGAACGATGAAGGTCGCGAACGCAGACAACAACGCAACAAGGACCGCCGCCGGTCCGAGCAGGCCGGTGGCAAATCTTGCCGGTTCAGCGGGCCGCTGTGCGGCCTCGGCAGCCAAAGCGTCACCTACCGTGGTCATCAACTCCCGTATACCCCCATCGCCCCAAGGCGAAATCTGCAACACTGCGGCGGGAGAGCCGCTTGTGATGCATAACTACAACAATGTTGCCGGATTGAGACATTTCAGCGGCACGCAATCGTCAAAAACGGCGCGATTTCCCGGCAGATTTATAGATATGCGCAATTGTGGCGGGCGCAATCGCGCCACTCGTAACTCGTTCGCAGGCTTGAATAAGACAGAGGCCTGACTTCTCCCTATCTGGGAGCGAGGTCAGACAACCCGCTCATGTCAGGGCCGGGCAAAAATCCCGGTCAGCTGCTGGTGCGAATGACCTGGATCTCCAGGTCCCTGATCTTCTTGCGCAAGGTGTTGCGGTTGACGCCAAGCAGGTCGGCAGCGCGGATCTGGTTGCCCCGCGTGGCCGCGAGCGCAGCTGACAGCAGCGGATACTCGATTTCCCGCAGGATCCGGTGGTAGAGGCCGGGCGGCGGCAGGCCGTCGCCAAAGCCGCCGAAATACTTGTTGAGGTGGCGTTCGACGGCGGCCGAGAGATCTTCCTCGGCCTTGCCTTCGTCGCCGAGCGGCAGCGGGTGCCGTCGGCGCCAGCTCGTTGTCGATGACGGCGGTGGTGATGGTTTCCTGCGGATAGAGCGCCGCGAGCCGCCGTGCCAGGTTTTCCAGCTCGCGCACATTGCCGGGCCAGCGGTAGCGCTTGAGGCGCTCGATCGCAGCGGTTTCGATCTGCTTGGGCGGAAGGCCCTCGCGCTCCGCCTGGGCGAAGAAGTGGCGGATCAGATCGGGGATGTCCTCCACCCGCTCGCGCAAAGGCGGGATCCGCAGCGGCACCACATTGAGGCGGAAGAACAGGTCCTCGCGGAACACACCCTGCTGGATGAGAATGCGCAAATCCTTGTTGGTGGCGGCGATGATGCGGACGTCGGTCTTGATCGCGGTGCGGCCGCCGACGGTGGTGTATTCGCCCTGCTGGAGCACCCGCAGCAGCCGGGTCTGCGCCTCGGTCGGCATGTCGCCGATCTCGTCCAGGAACAGGGTGCCGCCTTCGGCCTGCTCGAAACGCCCGGCGTTGCGGCTGTTGGCGCCGGTGAAGGCGCCCTTCTCGTGGCCGAACAGCTCGGATTCGATGAGCTCGCGGGGGATGGCCGCCATGTTGACGGCGACGAAGGGTCCGTTGCGGCGCTTGCCGTAGTCGTGGAGCGCGCGCGCGACCAACTCCTTGCCGGTTCCGGACTCCCCGGAGATCATCACGGTGAGATCGGTCTGCATCAGCCGCGCCAGCAGGCGGTAGATTTCCTGCATCGCCGGCGAGCGGCCGACCAGCGGGATCGAATCGAGCTCGTCGCTCTTGGTGCCGGCGGCCGGCTGGCGGTCCTTGGGCTCGGACAGGGCACGACCGACGATCAAGGTGAGCTCCTTGAGGTCGAACGGCTTGGGCAGATATTCATAGGCGCCGCGCTCGGATGCGCGGATCGCCGTCATGAACGTATTCTGCGCACTCATGACGATGATCGGCAATTCCGGCCGCAGCTTCTTGATGCGCGGCAGGAAGTCGAACGCATTCTCGTCCGGCATGACCACGTCGGTGATGACGAGGTCGCCCTCGCCCTGGCTCACCCAGCGCCACAGCGTCGCGGCATTGCCGGTCGAGCGCACCTCGTAGCCGGCCCGTGACAGGGCCTGGTTCAATACGGTTCTGATCGCGGCGTCGTCGTCGGCGATCAATATGCTTCCGGCTGCCATAGGCATCCTCTCAGGTTTCTCCGCCCGGCTCGGCGTCGTCACCCGTGAACTTGGGCATGAGCACGCGAAAGATGGTCCGTCGTGGTTGGGATTCGCATTCGATGATGCCGCCGTGGTCGCCGATGATCTTGGCGGCCAGCGCAAGGCCGAGCCCGCTGCCGGTCGGCTTGGTGGTCACGAACGGATCGAACAGATGCGGCATGAGGTCTTCAGAGACGCCCGGTCCGTTGTCCTTGACGCAGAATTCGAGCGGCAGCGACACCCGCGTCTTGCTCCCCGGCAGCGACAGGCGCACCCCCGGCCGGAACGCGGTCGTGAGCTGGATCTCGCCGTCGCCATGATCGCCGATCGCCTCCGATGCGTTCTTGACCAGATTGAGGAACACCTGGATGAGCTGGTCGCGATTAGCGAGCACCGGAGGCAGCGAGGGATCGTAGTCCTCCACGAAGCGGATGTGCCGCGCGAAGCCCGACTGGGCGAGCCGGCGAACATGGTCGAGCACCACGTGGATATTGACGGGCTCGCGCTCCACCGGGCGTTCGTCGCCGAACACCTCCATACGGTCGACCAGCTTCACGATGCGGTCGGCCTCGTCGCAGATCAGGCGCGTCAGCGCGCGATCGTCGTCATTCACGGACTGCTCGAGCAGCTGCGCCGCGCCGCGAATTCCCGATAGCGGGTTCTTGATTTCGTGAGCGAGCATCGCGGCCAGCGCGATCACCGAGCGTGCCGCGCCGCGGTGAGTCAATTGCCGGTCCATCTTGTCGGCGATGGTGCGCTGCTGCAGCATGACGACGACGTGACCGGGCCGCTCGGGCACCGGGGCGACGTGCAGGTCGACTGCCCGCTCGCCGGGATTGCGCGGCGTGCCGAGATCGACCTTGTATTCGTTGACGGCCGCGCCGCGCTGGCGGACCTGCTCGATCAGTGCCAGCAGCGGGCTGCCGAACGGAACGAGATCGCGCAGCGAGTGCCGGCGCAGCATCATCACCGAAATATCGAAGAAGTCCTCGGCGGCCACGTTGGCGTCGATGATCTTGGCGTCGGGCCCGATCACGACGACGGCGTGCGGCAAGGAATTGAGCACGGCTTCGGCGGCACCGATGGTCGTGGGCGCGTTGCGGCTTCCGGCAAGGCTCATGCGGCCGCCCTCCATGCCAAGGCGTCGAAGGTTTCATCGAGGCGGCGCTCGGTCTCGCGCCGGTCGGGCGCGGTCAGCACATGGCGCCGCCATTCTTTGCGGGCATCCTCGCCCGCGCCCGCCGTCGCCGCGGCCGTGTCGAGGGCCCAGCCGATGTGCTTGCGCGCATGCTTGAGGCCGATCCGCTCGCCGTGATGGCTGAGCATTTCGTCATAGAGCGAGACGATGATGTCGCGCTGGGCCGCGAGCAGCGGCGCCGTCTCCTTGCGGCCGCCGGCGAGGTATCGCGCGAGCTGGCCGGGAAACCACGGCCGTCCCTGCGCGCCGCGCCCGACCATCACGCCGTCGGCACCTGAGCGCGCCAGCGCCTCTTTTGCCCGTTCGAAACCGGTGATGTCGCCATTGACCACCACTGGGATGGAAACCGCCGCCTTGACCGCGCGCACCGCGTCCCAATCCGCGTTGCCCTTGTAGAACTGGCAGCGGGTGCGGCCATGCACGGTGACGAGCTTCACGCCCGACGCCTGCGCGCGCCGCGCCAGTTCCGGCGCGTTGATGGAGCGGTCGTCCCAGCCGAGCCGCATTTTCAGGGTCACCGGAACGTCGACCGCGGCAATGGTGGCATCGATCAGGGCGATGGCATGATCGAGGTCGCGCATCAGGGCCGAGCCGGACTCGCCATTGGTGACGTGCCTCGCCGGGCACCCCATGTTGATGTCGATGATCTCGGCGCCCTCCCCGGCTGCAATCCGGGCGCCTTCCGCCATCCAGCGGGTTTCGCAGCCGGCGAGCTGCACCACATTGTGGCCGATGCCCGGCGCCTCGAGCCGCAGCCGCGCATTGCGCTTGTTCGCCGCGAGCGCCGCGCAGGCCGTCATCTCAGATATGACCAACCCGGCGCCAAGCCGCGCCGCCAGCCGACGGAATGGGGCGTCGGTGACGCCGGACATGGGCGCCAGGATGACTGGATTGGCGAGACGCACCGTCCCGATCGTGACAGGCGGCGCAGGGCTCAAAGAGGCGGCAATCACATCCATTCTGCCATGCCTAAGGATTAGGCGAATGCTCATTTGCATACAGTTTAGCCAAAGCCAAACAAGATGCAAGTGCTGCAGTGCAATATATGAAACCTGGGCGGGGCACAACAACACGACTATCGCGATTGGCCCTGCGGGGATAAATCAGCCTTCCAGCGGTCAGAGGATGGGCAATGCCAGGCGAAGTAGCGGTGGTGGTGGTTGCGGCCGGGCGCGGAACCCGCGCCGGGGGCGATGCGCCGAAGCAATACCGCCGCGTGGGCGGGGCGCCCGTCATCAGTCATACGTTACGCCTTTTCGCGGCCCACCCCGAGGTCGCCATGGTCCAGCCGGTGATCCACCGCGACGATATCGCGCGGTTTGGCGCCGCCGCTGCCGGCTTGGAACTTCGCGAGCCGGTATTCGGCGGCGCCACCCGTCAGAGTTCGGTACGGGCTGGGCTGGAGGCGCTGCAGCAGGACCGGCCGCGCATCGTCCTCGTTCATGACGCCGCCCGCCCGTTCGCCTCCCCCGCCCTGATCTCGAGGGCCATCGCCGCCGGCGAAGCGGGCGCCGCGATTCCCGGCCTTGCGCCGACCGACACCTTCAAGAAGGTCGATGCGGCCGGCCGCGTGGTCGACACGATCGACCGCAACAGCCTCCGCGCCGTGCAGACCCCCCAGGCCTTCGACTTCGAGGCCCTGCTGGCGGCGCATCGGCGCGCGCTCGCGGCTGGCCGCGATGATTTCACCGACGATGCCGCGCTGGCGGAATGGGCAGGGATGACCGTGAGCGTGTTTGAGGGCGAGAGTTCCAACATCAAGCTGACCACGGAAGAGGACTTCGCCGCGATCGCCGCCAAGGAGATCGCGGCGCTCGGCGATATCCGCACCGCCACCGGCTATGACGTACATTCCCTGGGCGATGGCGATCATGTCTGGCTGGCCGGGGTGCGCATCCCCCATGACCGCGGGCTCACCGGCTATTCGGACGCCGACGCGCCTCTCCATGCCCTGGTCGACGCCATTCTCGGCACGCTGGCCGACGGGGACATCGGTTCCCATTTTCCGCCCGGCGATCCCAAGTGGAAAGGCGCAAGCTCCGACCGCTTCCTCGCCTTCGCCGCTGAGCGCGTGCGCAAGCGTGGCGGCCGCATCGCCCATCTCGACATCACCATCATCTGCGAGGCGCCGCGGATCGGGCCGCATCGCGACGCCATGCGCGCGCGCATCGCCGCCGTCGCCGGCGTCGACCTCGACCGCGTCGCCGTCAAGGCGACGACCAACGAGAAGCTCGGCTTCATCGGCCGCAGCGAGGGGATCGCCGCCATGGCGACGGCGACCATCCGGCTGCCGACCGGGCGGCAATGATCGCATCCATGATCGGCGAGGACCTCAAGCGCGCCGCCACCCGGGTGCTGGAGCGCTGCCGCGCCCGCGGGTTCACCGTCGCGACAGCGGAATCCTGCACCGGCGGGCTGGTCGCCGCGGCGCTCACCGAGATCGCGGGGTCGTCGGACGTAGTCGACCGCGGCTTCGTCACCTATTCCAACGCGGCCAAGCAAGCGATGCTCGGCGTCCCCGCCGCGATCCTCGAACGCCACGGCGCGGTGAGCCGCGAGACCGCCGAGGCGATGGCCCGCGGCGCGCTCGCCCATGCGCCGGCCGATCTCGCGGTGGCCGTCACCGGGGTCGCCGGCCCCGGCGGCGGCAGCGCCGAGAAACCCGTGGGTCTCGTGCATTTCGCCGCCGCCGCGCGGGACGGACGGCTCATCCACCGGGAAAAGCGGTTCGGCGACGTGGGGCGCGGCGAGGTGCGGCTGCGTTCTGTCGCGGAGGCCCTCGCCATGCTGGAACTATTGGCGGCGGCGACGTCATGTACTCGTCGCGCTGCCGAGGAAAGGCCGCTGTACCTCGGAAAGCGGACCCGATGAATGGCTCGCGGATGGTCGGACACGGGCCACGAGCTGCCTCTCGCGCTGACAAAAAGATAGCGGGCGGCGGTCTGAAAGACGCACGTGCATGATGAATACCGCGCCTGGCTCAAGCCGGGCGCAGCCTCAGCGGCTCAAGCTCGACCCGGTATTCCATTGGCTGCCGATGGCGCGCCGGATGGTCCACGTGAACAACGCACGGGTATTGGTGCACATCAGCCGCCAGACGGAAGGCCGCTTTCGGCAAGCGGCCGCGGAACCGGCAAATCTGAATCTCGTGCCCTGCGCGGATGGACCAGGACCAGATTCACCGCTCCGATGAACCATGCAATTCCGTTTCCTTAAAACCGCGACCGCGCTAGGCTCGCAGGAACCTGGTGATGGGGAACAAGGATGCGACGCCGCAAATTCATTGCGGGGTTCGGTGCGACGGTCGCCTCGCCGAAACCTGTTGTGATGGGAAAGTGCAGGTCAAAGCTATCGCAGCGCGGTTGCGGAGGCCGCTCCTTGAGTGAGCTATAGTTTGGGTGGCCCCCACGCGTTTTTTGAAGGGCACGCCCATGGCCCTGGGAAATTTGAACCGACCGAGCCGGCAGACTTTTGCAACAGAATCGACCCAAAGCGATTGTCACAACTTTCGAGGAGCGATCATGACTAGAGAAACGAATAGACGTGAGTTTGTCCAAGTCGCTGGACTGGCTGCATCGGGACTGATGGCGGCTGCCGGTCCGCTGGCCGCCGCTGAGGCGCGCCCTGCACCGAGAACAATGGGCGCACGTTTTCGCGAATTGATGAATGGACCGGAGCCGCTGATATGCGCCAACGCTTACGATGTCCTGACGGCTCGTCTGATCGAAGTTCACGGATTTAAAGGCGTGTTTGTCGGCAGTAGCGCCACCAACCAGGAATTGCTCGCGTTGCCGGACCAGGCGATCGTCACGGTGTCCGAGATCATCGAATATGACAGTGTCATCGCTGCGAACGTGGATATTCCGGTGGTCGCGGATGTGGACGATTTTGGCGCCACGCCACTGAATGTTTACCGCTTCTCGAAACAGGCTGAAAGAGGCGGCATCGCCTGCGCGGCCTTCGATGACCGAATGCCGCTCAACCGCGCCACCGCCTATTCTGTTCCGGGTGTCCTTCCCAAGGCTCGGATGATCGACAACATTCATGCCGCGGCCGACGCGCGCACCGATATGGTTCTTATCGCGCGCTGTCTTGCTCCGACTCCGAACAATTCCTACACCGAGATGCTGGATCGGGCTGCCGCCTATGCCGAAGCCGGTGCCGACTGCGTGTGGATTGGGTTGCCGACCGCGCAGGACTACGTAAAGGCGGCCGACATGATCAAGAAGCCGCTCTTTGCCGTGATCGGCCGCCCAAATTTCCCGGCAACTCCAGCCGCCATGAAGGCAGCCCGAGTTGCCGTCGGCCAGACCCCACCTATGGTGAACATTGCATTGGGCGCCGTCGACAAAGCCTTGGCCGAATTGCAAGCCACAGGAGGAATGACGGAAGCGCAAAAAGGGGCTCTGAGCCGGGCGACGGTGGAGAAGGTTGAGCGAGTCGAAGAACTCAACGCGCGCTCGCGGAAGTATAACCTTCCCAGCGCCTCGGGTCCGGAACGCTAGTATGCCGATTCCGTGTGAGTGGAAGAAGCACTAGCAGAGCCCCTTCAGCTCGTCTGCGCCTTCGCCGGAGGCGCCAGGGCGACGGCGGCCTCGGTGGTGAGCAGGAGGAACGTGAGCGTCTCCTGCAGGTAGAGGCGCACGGCGGTGTCGGTGTGGCTCAGAGTAGCCGATCGAGACGTCCTGTCCGATGTGCAGGTCGAAATCGCCGCCGCGGGTGGTCAGCACGAAGGCGCCGGCGATGGCGGGGGCCCAGATGATCTCATCTTTGACCAGCCGTTTGACGTGCTCCAGCACCGGGTATCCGTGGTCGCTGGTCTCGGCCAGCGCCGTATAGGCGTCGGCGCCGAGCAACACCGAATAGGGTCCGTTGACGCCGACGAGGCGCAACTGGCTCGAGTGCCTGGGCCACGGCTTCCGGGTAGTCGCGCACGTCGGCCGGGAGCGTCATGATCGGGTTGCTGGTCCCCTGGCGGATGCCGCCGATGCCGGCGGCGGCATAGCCGTCGAAGATGGCGCCGTCCTCGGCAAAGGCGATCTGTCGCGCGGCGTCCTTGGCCGGCTGCCAGTCCGAGTCGTTCGCGCCGCGCTCCACGTCGTCGATCGCCTGGCGATCCAGTTCGAACGGAACCCGCAGCTCGACCAGCGCCTTCACCTCGCGCTGCCTCGCGAGGATGCCGTCGCCGGGCGCGGCGATCGTCCGCAGGTGGCCGGTGCCGACGGCGGAAAGGCCGACGCCGCCCGGCCCCTGCACGTCGACCACGCGCCGTCCGGCGAGGTAGCGCTTGAGCGTGCGCGAGGTTTCCTCCTCGATGTCGGCCCACGCCGCATCGGAAATGGGGGCAAGCTCGCGATGGAGATTATTCATGCCGGATGTCTCCTTTGAGGGAGCCGATGCCGAGCGAACCATCGTGCACCGACAGGACGGGTTGTGGGGGTTCGGCCGCGCCGGCGCCGCGGGGGCGCCGCGGCCGCCGGCTCGTCTTCCGTCACCGACTCCAGGAATGTCGCGGACGGCACGAAGAACAGGGTTCCCGTCACCGCGCGGCTGAAGTCGAGCAGCCGGTCGTAATTGCCGGGCGGACGTCCGACGAACATGTTCTCGAGCATCTGCTCGGTGGTGCGGGGCGTGCGGCTGTAGCCGATGAAATAGGTGCCGAATTCACCCTCGCCGGCCCGGCCGAACGGCATGTTGTCGCGCAGGATCTGGAACTCCTTGCCGTCCTCGGCGATGGTCGTGAGCGCGTTGTGCGCCGACGTCGGCTTGATGGAATCGTCCAATTCGATGTCGGACAGCTTGGTGCGGCCGATGATGCGTTCCTGCGCCTCGGTGGACAGCGCGTTCCATCCGTCGAGGTCGTGAAGATATTTCTGCACGATCACGTAGCTGCCGCCGGCGAATGCCGCATCCTCCGTCGCCGATGAGCGCCGCGTCGATCACGGCCTGGCCCCGCGGATTCTCCGTTCCGTCGACGAAGCCAAGGAGATCGCGGTCGTCGAAGTAACGGAAGCCGTGCACCTCGTCCACCGGCGAGACCGCGTGGCCGATGCGCGCCATGATCTGCGTCGCGACCTCGAAGCAGAGGTCCATGCGCTTCGCGCGGATGTGGAACAGCAGGTCGCCCGGCGTGGAGACCGCATGACGCGGTCCGGCGCGGATCTCGCGGAACGGGTGCAGCTCCGCCGGCCGCGGCTCGCCGAAAAGCCGGTTCCACGCGTCGGACCCGAACCCCATGACGCAGGAAAGGCCGGCTTCGAGGTCGCGAAATTCCACGGCGCGCAACAACGCGGCGAGGTCCCCGCAGAACGAACGGATGGCGGCGCGATTGTCCGGGCCCGGATTTATCGTCACGACCAGGAAGATCGCGGCGCGGGTGAGCGGTGCGGATACGGGCTGTGGAGCAATACGCACGTCACCCGCTGCATCGGGCGCGGTCATCGGATCGCACTCCATCGGGTGGCATCCCGCAGGGATGCGTGAAATTCCGTCGGTCGAAATGCCGCGTTCCCAAGCCTAGCATCGCACGCGGAGGAACGTCCATGCCGCCGCCGCGATGCCGCCACGTCCAACGGTTCGCCAGCGTGTCAATCCATCGACAGAGTTAAGCCAATCTCAACGCAGCCGGCCGGCATGTGTGGCACGATGAAATTGACGAGAAGAATCACGCCGTGCCCGCCCTGCCGAACACGAGATCGGCGCGGTGCTCGAAGGCCGAGGCGAAGCGGCGGAACGCGGCGTCGAACATGGCGCCCATGAGCAGCCCGAGCGTGCGGCTCTTGAATTCATAGGCGATGAAGAATTCGACGTCGCAGGCCGCCTCCGAGACCTCATGGAAATGCCACTGGTTCTCCATCCGGCTGAACGGGCCGTCGAGATATTCGACCACGATCTGCAGGCGCGCGCGGTCGAGCGTCACCCGGCTGGTGAAGGTTTCCCGGATCAGCTTGTAGGCGACCGTCATCTGCGCGACGACCACCTCGCGGTCGTCGGTCCTGGTGCGCCGCATCACCCTCATCGCCCGGCACAGCGGCACGAATTCGGGATAACGCTCGACATCGGCGACGAGATCGAACATGTCGGCGGCGGAGTGCCGGACGCGACGCTTGGTGGAGAATTGCGGCATGGTTCAGCGTCGGGCGTCCCGGGCGGCGCGCAGCCGCTTGAAGTCGTCGCCGGCGTGGTGCGACGAGCGTGTCAGCGGGGACGCCGCGACCATCAGAAAGCCCTTGGCATAGGCGACCGTCTCGTAGGCCTTGAATTCCTCCGGCGTCACGTAGCGCGCCACCGGGTGATGCTTGCGGCTCGGCTGCAGGTACTGGCCGATGGTGAGAAAATCGACGTCGGCGGAACGCAGGTCGTCCATCACCTGGAGCACCTCGTTGCGCGTCTCGCCGAGCCCGACCATGATGCCGGACTTCGTGAACATGGCGGGATCGCGTTCCTTCACCATCTGCAAGAGCCGGATGGAATGGAAATAGCGCGCGCCCGGACGCACCGTGAGGTAGAGCGAAGGCACGGTCTCGAGATTGTGGTTGAATACGTCGGGCCGCGCCGCCACCACCGCCTCGGCCGCACCGTCCTTGCGCAGGAAATCCGGCGTGAGCACCTCGATCGTGGTGCTGCGCGCAGCGCGCCCGCACCGCACGGATCACCGCCGCGAAATGGGCGGCGCCGCCGTCGGCGAGATCGTCGCGGTCGACCGAGGTGATGACGAGATGGGACAGGCCGAGCTTTGCGGCCGCCTCGGCGACGTGATCGGGCTCATGGGGATCGAGCGCGCCCGGGCAGCCCGGTCTTGACGTTGCAGAACGCGCAGGCCCGGGTGCAGGTGTCCCCCATGATCATGAAGGTGGCGTGCTTCTTGTCCCAGCATTCGCCGATATTGGGGCAGCCCGCCTCCTCGCAGACCGTGTGCAGGCCGTGGGCGCGCACGATGTCGCGGGTGTCGGAATACCCCTTGGACACCGGAGCCCTGACCCTGATCCAGTCGGGCTTCTTGCAGCGCCGGCGCGTCCGCGCGATGCGCCTTTTCCGGGTGCCGCGGCCGCGGGCCATTGACGGTGTCGAGCACGACGACCATGGACAATCCTCTGGGGGATTACTTACTTACGCCCGCGCTGCGTCGCAAGGCGGTTGATTTCCCCCCGCTTCCCCAGGCATTTCCCGGGGATGGGCGGCCGTTTTGCGGTAAGATGCGCCACCTTATCCCCGAAATGGACCTTTGCGCGCGTCATGACCCGCCAGCCGATCACTCGTCTTCAGTTCCTCAGTCAATTGCTGTGTCCGTCGCTCTACATCATGGTCGTCCTGATGGTGGCCGAAGCCTTGCTGGCTGCGGCGACCACCTACCTCATCATCCAGGCCGGCCGCGACGTGGCGGACGACGAATTCCTGGTCGCCGACCTCCTGTGGATCCTGGCGGCGCAGTCGACCTCCTATGTGGCGGGCGCAGTGAGCTGGGTGTTCGCGGAACGGGCGGGGTTTCGCTGCTACAGCCGCTACATGCTCCGTTTTGCCCGCGACAACCGGGATGAGAGCAAGCTGCTGCACGACAAGGCGGCCCGCGAGCAGGCCGAGCCGTTCCTGACCGGCACCACCTTCAACAACGTGTTCAATCTGATGTACGAGATCGAGGCGCAGTTGAAGCTTGTGCTCGGGGTCTCGTTCAACGCCATCGTGCTCGGCGTCGAGATCGACGTGCGGCTGTCGCTCGCCTATGTCGTCGTGTTCGCGATCCTGATGCTGATGCAATGGACCCTGCGCGGCCGGGTCGCCCACCTCTATCTCGAGAACCAGCGCCAGAACAATCGCGTGGTGTCCCAGGGCTACACCGCCTGGGACAACGTGTTCGCCGGCAACCGCTACAATCTTCACCTGTGGATCATCGGGTTCAAGACCCGGATTCGCGACTGCCTGCGGGCCCAGATCAACGCCATCATGGCCCGCGAGGGCCTGAGCGCGGCCGGCGGAATCATCGGGCTGATCGTGGTCTTCATCGCCATGACCTATGTGGCGACCCATAACGCCGGCGATCCGGCGACGCTGATCGCCCTCGCCGCCACCCTGCCGCGGCAGATCGAGATGACCAACAATGTGCACGAGCTCGCGGCCGGCTGGAACGACGTGATCGCGGTGTGGACCCGCATCGGCGACGTCGTCGACAACATGCGGCCCGCCGCCGATCCCCGTTTCAACCAGCGCATCAAGTTCGACCGGCTGCTGCTGCGCTCGGGCGATCACGCCAAGGTGTGCCACTCCGTCGAAGAGGCGCTGCGCATCGTCGATGCCGAGCCGACCGGCCGCATCACCGTGCGCGGCGGCAACGGCTCCGGCAAATCGACCCTGCTCGCGGCATTGAAGGCCGAGATCAAGAACCGGGCCTATTACTGGCCGACCACCGATCGCCTGGCGTTCGAATTCGCCGCGGCGGCGCAGCTCGACGAGCCCGAACTCGACGAGGACGGCGAAGTCCTGCAGCGCGCCGCCGTCAAGCGGCCCGGCTTTTCCTCGGGCGAGCGGCAGCTCAAGTCGCTGCAGGAGATCGTGGCGCACACCGAGGCGCGCGATCTATCTGCTCGACGAGTGGGACGCCAATCTCGACCAGTCGAACCGCGCCACCGCCGACGCGCTGGTCGAACAGTTGGCCCAGCGCGCCCGCGTGGTGGAAATTTCCCACCGCGACCGGGCGTGAGTGTGTGGCCTTCACCTCTCCCCGCACGCGGCGAGAGGTGAAGTGGGCTCTACATGTTCAACACGCGCCCATAGGCGTCGAGCACGGCTTCCTTCATCATTTCCGACAGGGTCGGATGCGGGAAGATCGTGTGCATCAGCTCTTCCTCGGTGGTCTCGAGGTTCATCGCGATCACGTAGCCCTGGATCAATTCGGTGACCTCGGCCCCGACCATGTGAGCGCCGAGCAGGCGGCCGGTCGGCTTGTCGAAGATCACCTTGATGAGGCCCTGGTCCTCGCCGAGCGCAATCGCCTTGCCGTTGCCGACGAAGGGGAAGCGGCCGACGCGGATGTCGAATTTCTTCTCCTTGGCCGCGGCTTCGGTGAGCCCGACCGAGGCGACCTGGGGCGCGCAATAGGTGCAGCCCGGGATCAACAGCTTGTCCATGGGGTGCGGCTTGAGGCCCTTGATGGCTTCGATGCAGACGACTCCCTCGTGCTCGGCCTTGTGAGCGAGCATCGGAGGTCCTGCGACGTCGCCGATGGCATAGATGCCCGGGATATTGGTGCGGGAATAGCCATCGGTGACGATGGTGCCGCGCTCGATCTTCACGCCGAGCTTTTCCAGGCCGAGATTCTCGGTATTGCCGACGACGCCGACCGCGGAGATGACGCGCTCGACGGTGAGCGACTGGGTGGCGCCCTTGGCGTCCTCGATGGTCGCCGTCACGCTGTCGGGCTTCTTGTCGAGCTTGGTCACCTTCGCGCTGGTGAGGATCTTGATGCCCTGCTTCTCCAGCGCCTTGCGCGCGAGGCCGGCGATCTCGGCGTCCTCGACGGGCAGGATCTGCGGCAGCACTTCGACCACCGTCACGTCGCAGCCGAAGGTGCGGTAGAACGAGGCGAACTCGATGCCGATGGCGCCGGAGCCGACCACCAGCAGCGACTTCGGCATGTGGTCCGGGACCATCGCCTCGAAATAGGTCCACACCAGCTTCTGGTCCGGCTCGAGCCCCGGCAGCACCCGCGGCCGGGCGCCGGTGGCGAGGATGATGTGCTTGGCCTCATAGCTGCCGGGACCGAGCGCGCCCTTCGGCGCTTCGGATTTCGCGGGCTTGACCGTGATCTTGCCGGGGGCGTCGATCATCGCCTCGCCCCAGATCACGGCGACCTTGTTCTTCTTCATCAGGAAGCCGACGCCGTCATTGAGGCGCTTCGACACCGCACGCGAGCGCTTCACCACCGCGCCCGCGTCGTAGGACACCTTCTCGGCGGAGAGGCCGTAATCCCGGGCGTGCTCCATGTAGTGGTAGATTTCTGCCGAGCGCAGGAGCGCCTTGGTGGGGATGCAACCCCAGTTGAGGCAGATGCCGCCGAGATAGGCGCGCTCGACGATCGCCGTCTTGAAGCCGAGCTGCGCCGCGCGGATCGCGGTGACGTAGCCTCCCGGGCCGGAGCCGATGATGATGACGTCGAAGGATTCGGCCACTGGGGTCTCCGTGTTCTGTCTCAACGCGCACTGGGTACTGCGCGCCGACACTATCGCACGCGGTCGCGCAAGTCAGCCGGCGCGAAACGCATGTAGGCGAGCTGCGGCGGCTTTGCGAGCGCGGTTGGGGCCCGATTGCAAACCCGTGCAAATGCCATTCTAATCCCCGGCGCCCCGGAGAAGGGCCACACGAGGAGGACCCCATGAAATCGTTCTGCTGGCGCGCCACCATGGCCGCGGCTTTGCTGTTCGCCACCCAGGCCGGCGCGGCCGAGATCAAGGTGCTGGCGTCCGCCGCGCTGGCGAGCAGCTTTGCGACCCTCAAGCCGATGTACGAGAAGGCGTCCGGCAACAAGGTCGACCTCACCCTCGCGACCTCCGGTGCGTTGGCCAAGCGCGTCGCCGAGGGCGAGACCGCCGATCTCATCATCAGCACCGGCGCCGGCATCGACGGCCTGATCAAGGACGGCAAGGTGGTGGCCGGCTCGCGGGTCGACATCGCCCGCTCCGGCATCGGCGTCGCCGTGAAGGCCGGCGCGCCCAAGCCCGATATTTCGAGCCCGCAGGCGCTCAAGGCCGCGCTGCTGGCCGCGAAATCGGTCGCCTATACCGATCCCAAGAGCGGCGGCGCCAGCGGCATCCACTTCGTCAAAGTGCTGGCAGAGCTCGGCATCGCCGACGCGGTCAACGCCAAGGCGAAGTTCGGCCAGGGCGGCCTCACCGGCGAGTTCATCGTCAAGGGCGAGGCTGACATGGCGGTCCAGCAGCTCCCCGAGCTCAAATCCGTCCCCGGCATCGACATCGTAGGCCCCCTGCCCGGCGCGCTGCAGAGCATCACCCTGTTGTCCTCGGGCGTGCTCACCAGCGCCAAGGCACCCGACCTGGCGCGCGCGCTGGTGGCGTTCCTGACATCGCCGGAGGCGGTCGCCGAGATCAAGGCGAAGGGACTGGAGCCGGGCGGCCCGACGCCGGCAAAGGGCGCGATCTGAGCGCTGTCGCGCATTGGAGGAAACGATGAAATCGCAGCGCAAGACACCCCTCTTCGCCGCGGGCTTGCTCCTCGCCGCCACCTGTTCATGGCCGGCGGCGGGCCAGGCGCCGCGCCCGACCGTGACGATATTCGAGGGCGCGCGGCTCATCGTGGGTGACGGCAGCGCCATCGAGGATGCCGCTTTCATCGTCGAGAACGGGCGCTTCACGGCGGTCGGCCGAAAGGGCGAGGTGTCGGTTCCGGCCGGTGCGGCGCGCATCGATCTTTCCGGCAAGACCGTCATGCCGGCGATCGTCGATGCGCACGGCCACCCCGGGTTCCTCGACGCCGTCACCGGACAACTGTCGAAGGCGAACTTCACGCGCGAGAACTTCGTCGATCACCTCGAACGCTACGCCTATCACGGCATCGCGGCGACCATCAGCACCGGCACCGACATGGGGGAACTGGCGTACAAGCTGCGCGCCGAGACCATCCCCAACGCGGCGCTCATCCGCACCGTCGGCCTCGGCCTCGCCTATCCGGGGTCGGGCCCCACCGATTCCTCCCGAAACGACGTGCCCTATGCGGTCACCAGCGTCGCGGAGGCGCGCAAGGCCGTCCAGGACCTCGCGCCGCACAAGCCCGATTTCGTCAAGATCTGGGTCGACAGCCGCAACGGCCGCCAGCAGAAGCTGACGCCCGAGATGTTCACGGCGGCCGCCGACGAGGCGCACAAGCAGGGCCTGCCCTCGATCGCCCACGTCTTCGACCTCGCCGACGCCAAGCTCCTGGTGCGCGCCGGCGTCGAGGGATTCCTGCACAGCATCCGCGACCAGGAAGTCGACGACGAATTCATCAAGCTCGCCAAGGAGCACGACATCTGGATCACGCCCAACCTCGGCGGCATCAACCGGGCGTCGCTCATTCGCGAGAACGGCACGCCGGCGTGGTTCGACGAGCCGCTGGTCCGCGAGACGATCGCGCCCGCGCTGATCCGCGAACGCGCGCAGATGTACGAGAAGCGCAAGCTCGCGGGCGCAGCCGCCCCGGCCGGTGTTCGACGTCATCAACGTCCGCAAGCTCCATGCCGCCGGCGTGCGGCAGGTGCTCGGCAGCGACGCCGCCGGAGACGGCAACCGCTGGCTCGGGCTGCAGACGCTGCTCGAGTTCGACAACATGGTCGCGGCCGGCTTCACCCCGATGGAGATGATCGTCGCGGCGACGCGGGATTCCGCGAAAGTGCTGCGGCTCGACCAACTCGGC
The DNA here is from genome assembly GCA_963791375.1 of uncultured Alphaproteobacteria bacterium. Lineage (GTDB taxonomy): Bacteria > Pseudomonadota > Alphaproteobacteria > Rhizobiales > Xanthobacteraceae > JAJPKK01. The sequence goes on along the minus strand of CAWBSI010000014.1, from coordinate 65,469 downwards.
ACGGTGGCTGCGGGCAAGAGCGCCGATTTCATCGTGCTCGACGCCAACCCGCTCGACGCCATCGCCAATGTCCGCAAGATCAACGCGGTCTACCTGAGAGGCGATGCGGTCGACCGCGCCGGCCTGCGGGCGAAGTGGCAAGCACAGTGGCGCGCGAAGGGGCAGATGTAGGCGCGACAAGCGCCGCGACTCCAACGCGTCCTCGTCCTGAGGAGCGCGCTTTAGCGCGCGTCTCGAAGGATGGCCGCGGGCTCTTGCCGTGCCTCCATCCTTCGAGATGCCGTGCTACGCACGTCTCCTCTGGATGAGGTCGTTAAAGAACTCAACGCGCTTTCAGGATGAGGCCGCAGCCCCCCTCACACCAGCATCGCCGTCGGGCTCTCGATATAGGTCCGGAACGCCCCGATCAGCTCGGCGCCGAGCGCGCCGTCGACGGCGCGGTGGTCGGTGGACAGCGTCACCGTCATCTGGGTGGCGATGGCGAGCTTGCCGTCGCGCACGACGGCGCGCTGCTCGCCGGTGCCGACCGCGAGGATGGTGGCGTGGGGCGGGTTGATCACGGCGGCGAATTCCTCGATCCCGTACATGCCGAGATTGGAGATCGCGGTGGTGCCGCCCTGGTACTCCTCGGGCTTGAGCCGGCGCGCCCGCGCGCGGGCGGCGTAGTCCTTCATCTCCTTCGAGATCGCCGTCAGCGATTTCGTCTCGGCCTTGCGGATCACCGGGGTGATCAGTCCGCCGGGAATCGAGACGGCGACGCCGACATCGGCGTGCTTGTGCTTGAGCATGCCGGATTCGGTCCAGGTCACGTTGGCCTCGGGCACCTTCATCAGCGCCATCGCCATCGCCTTGATGACGAAGTCATTGACCGAGAGCTTGTAGGCCGGCTTGCCGTCGGCGCCCTTGGGCGCGGTGACGTTGATGTCCTCGCGCGCCGCCAGCAGCTTGTCGATGGTGCAGGTGACGGTCAGGTAGAAATGCGGGATCGTCTGCTTCGCCAGCACCAGGCGCTGGGCGATGATCTTGCGGATGTTGTCGTGGGGCACGACCTCGTAGGAGCCGGGCTCGAACAGCGCGCGGATCTTTTCGTCGGACGGCGCCAGCACGGGCGCCGGTGCAGCCCCTGCCCCGGCGCGCAGCCGGCGCGCGCAGCGCCGTGCCGCCGGATTTCGCGGCCTCGACATCGCGGGCGATGATGCGGCCATGGGGGCCGGTTCCGGGAATGCGGCCGATGTCGATGCCCGCCGTCTTGGCGAGCCGCCGAGCCAACGGCGAAGCGAAGATGCGGCCGGCATGGCCGTTGACGGCGGGCGCCGGCGACGCGCTTGCTGGCGCGGCCGGTGCCTTGGCGGCCGGCGCTGCGGTAGCCGGGCTTGCGGCAGGCGCTGCGGGTGCAGCAGCGGCCGGGCTCGGAGAAGCGGCGGGCGCCGCCTTGGCGGGCGCCGCGCCGCCGCTCGCGGCGGCAGCCTTTACGTCCTCGCCTTCGGCCGCGAGAATCGCAATGGGCTGATTGACGGCGATATCGGCGCTGCCTTCCGGCACCAGGATTTTCGCCAGCGTGCCGTCGTCGACGGCCTCATATTCCATGGTCGCCTTGTCGGTCTCGATCTCGGCGAGGATATCGCCCGACTTGACCTTGTCGCCTTCCTTCTTGAGCCACTTGGCGAGATTGCCCTTCTCCATGGTCGGAGACAGCGCGGGCATGAGAATGTTGATCGGCATCTGCCTGCCTCAATTTGCCGTGACGCCTGCCGCCTTGATGACCGGCACCCACTTGTCCACTTCGCTGCGTACCAGCGCGGCCGCGCTTTCGCGCGTCTGCTCCGCGGCACTCGGCAGCACGGCACCCAACTCGAGCAGGCGCTTGCGCACGGTGTCGTCTTTCAACGCGGCCACGCCTGCCGCATTGAGTTGGTCGACGATGGCCTTGGGCGTGCCCTTGGGCGCCAGCAGCAGATTCCAGCCGGTGGCCTGGAATTTCGGCAAGCCCTGCTCGGTCGAGGTCGGTACGTCCGGCAGCACCGCCGAACGATCGGGCGTGGCGACGACCATGCCCTTCACGAGGCCGCCCTGGATCGAGGGGACGATGCCGACCGTCTGGTCGCAGACATAGTCGATCTGCCCGCCGATCAATGCCTGGAGCGCCGGACCGGAACCGCGATACGGCACATGCGTGACCTTGGTGCCGAGCAGGTAATCGAGATAGAGGCAGGTCAGATGGGAGGTGGCGCCGACCCCTCCGGTCCCGTAATTGAGCTTGGCGTCGTTGGCCTTGAGATAGGCGACGAATTCGCGGAAATCCTTGACCGGCAGGTCCTTCTTGGCCACCACCAGCATGGGCGTCGAGGCCGCATTGATGATGAACTCGAAATCCGTGCGCGGATCATAGGCGAGATTGGGATAGAGCCCGACGCTCGCCGCCTGGGTCCCGAGATTGCCGAGCAGCAGCGTGTAGCCGTCCGGCTGGGCGCGCATCACCCGGGTGACGCCGACGGTGCCGCCGGCGCCGGTGACGTTTTCGATTACGAACTGCTGGCCCAGGGTGCGCGACCAGTGCTCGGCAATGATCCGGGCAATGATGTCGCTCGGCCCGCCGGCCGCGAACGGCACCACCAGGGTGACCGGACGGTCTGGATAGGCCGCCTCGGCCGGCCGCGCCAGAACGGAGGAAAACGCCGCCAGCGCCAGGATCAATCGCAGAATCATGTTGTTCCTCCCGCAGCCGCCGGCGTGCCCAATTCACGGCGTCGCATGGGTGTACTCACCGGTAGCAGACGGCCTTGGCCGCCTCGACCACTTCCGCGACCGAAGGCAGCGCCAGCTTTTCCAGGTTGGCGGCATAGGGCATCGGCACCGGCTTGCCGGACACCCGCGCCACCGGCGCATCGAGATAGTCGAAGGCGTGCTCCATCAGCGCGCGCCGCGATCTCGGCGCCGACGCCGGATTGTGCCCAGCCCTCCTCCACCACCACGCAGCGGCCGGTCTTTTCGATCGAGCGGACGATGGTCTCGGTATCCATCGGGCGGATGGTGCGCAGGTCGATGATCTCGGCGCTGATGTTTTCCTTGGCGAGTTCCTCGCCGGCCTTGAGCGCATAGAGCCATGCCCATCGACCACGCCACGATCGTCACCTGCTCGCCGGGCCGCACCACCTTGGCCTTGCCGATCGGCACCAGGTAATCGTCGAGCTTGGGCACCGGAAACGAATGGCCGTAGAGGATTTCGTTTTCCAGGAACACGACCGGATTGGGATAGCGGATCGCCGATTTCAGCAGGCCCTTGGCGTCGGCGGCAGTGTAGGGCGCGACCACGGTGAGACCGGGCACGCTGCGAATACCACGCGCGTGAAGTCCTGGCTGTGCTGGGCGCCGACGCGCGCGGCCGGCCCGTTGGGGCCGCGGAACACGATCGAGCAGCCGAGCTGGCCGCCGGACATGTAGAGCGTCTTGGCGGCGGAGTTGATGACCTGGTCGATCGCCTGCATGGCGAAATTGAAGGTCATGAACTCGACGATGGGCTTGAGGCCCGGCAAGCCCGGCGCCGACCCCGAGGCCGGTGAAGCCGTGCTCGGTGATCGGCGTATCGATCACCCGGCGGTCGCCGAACTCCTGCAGCAGCCCCTGGGTGACCTTGTAGGCGCCCTGGTATTCGGCGACCTCCTCGCCGATGACGAAGACGTCGCCGTCGCGCCGCATCTCCTCCGCCATGGCGTCGCGCAGCGCCTCGCGCACGGTCATGGTGGTCATTTCGGTGCCGGCGGGCACATCGGTCTCGGGCGCTGCCTGCGGCTGCAGCGGGGCGACGGAAGCCGGTATCGCGGGCGCGTCGGCGTCTTCGGCGCCGGCGCGGGCTGGGATTGCGCGCGTCGGCGCAGCGACGGCCGCGCCCGCGTTCTTCAAGGCGGAGGCGTCCTCGCCGTCGCTGAGGATCACCGCGATCGGCGTATTCACCGCCACATCGGCGGTGCCTTCGGGGATCAGGATCTTGCCCAGCGTTCCCTCGTCGGTCGCCTCGACCTCCATGGTCGCCTTGTCGGTCTCGATCTCGGCGATGATGTCGCCCGATTTGATCTTGTCCCCCTCGCCTTTCACCCATTTGGCGAGGTTGCCCTTTTCCATCGTGGGCGACAGCGCTGGCATCAAAACCTGGATCGGCATGGGATGTTCCGGACTGTTCGATGCTCAGCGTACGACGTCGGTCCACAGCTCGGACGGATCGGGCTCGGCGTCATGGGTCGCGAATTCGGAGGCGTCGTTGACGATCCGGCGCACGTCGGCGTCGGTCTGCTTCAAGGCCTCCTCGCTCGCCCGCTTGGTCAGCAAGAGCCGCATCCGCACCTGCTCGATGGGGTCGTGCTCGGTGCGGACCTTGTCGACTTCCTCGCGGGTGCGGTACTTCGCCGGGTCCGACATGGAATGCCCGCGGTAGCGGTAGGTCATCATCTCCAGGATGATCGGGCCGTTGCCGTCGCGGCACCACTTCACCGCCTTGTCGCCCGCCGCCTTGACGGCGCGCACGTCCATCCCGTCGACCTGCTCGCCGGGGATGTTGAAGGACAGGCCGCGCTTGGAGAAATCGGTCTGGGCGGAGGCCCGCGTCACCGCGGTTCCCATCGCGTAACGGTTGTTCTCGATCACATAGACCACGGGAAGCTTCCACAGCTCCGCCATGTTGAAGCTCTCGTAGACCTGGCCCTGGTTGGCGGCGCCGTCGCCGAAATAGGTCAGGCACACCTTGCCGTTGTTGCGGTAGCGGTTGGCGAAGGCGATGCCGGTGCCGAGCGAGACCTGGGCGCCGACGATGCCGTGGCCGCCATAGAACCCCTTCTCGACGCTGAACATGTGCATCGAGCCGCCCTTGCCCTTGGAATAGCCGCCGCGGCGGCCGGTGAGCTCGGCCATGACGCCCTTGGGGTCCATGCCGCAGGCGAGCATGTGGCCGTGATCGCGATAGCCGGTGATGACCTGGTCGCCCTCGGTGAGGGCCAGCTGCATGCCCACCACGACCGCTTCCTGGCCGATGTAGAGGTGGCAGAAGCCGCCGATCAGGCCCATGCCGTACATCTGGCCCGCCTTCTCCTCGAACCGGCGGATCAGCAGCATGTCGCGGTAGGCCTTGAGCTCGGCGTCCTTGCCGAGATCGGGAACCGTTTCGCGCTGCGAACCGCGATTGCCGGCTTCCGGAAGGCTGCGAGGAACGTCGGCAACCTGTTTGTTATCTTGGGCGAACGCCATTGATGTCCTCAGGCGAGTGCGAGTGATGCGACCCAGACAGACGGTTCCCATCCGTATGGATAAGTCGCCCCACTGCTTCAACTAGTGAGTGGGCTGACCGGTCCCAACATCCGGGGGACAAATGTCGGGGTCGGACCACCAGGAGAACTCATCCCATAGCTTAAATCCAGCCCCGGCGGAAGCGCGGGCGGATGGCTTCAACGATGCTTGATCAGCACCGTGACGTCGCGCGGATCGGCATAGTCGAGAAGCTGCCGCGCGCGCTCGTCGAGCATGTCGGGGTCGATGCGGTCGGCCTTGAGAAGCGCGACGCGATGCTCCCAGCGCTCGCGCTCGGCCCTGGTTGCGTCGAGCTCGCGCGTGAGGTCGGCGATCCGCTGGTCGAGATTCTGCTTCGCCACGATGCCGTGATTGCCGGTATAGGCGTTGATGCCGAAATAGCCGATGAACAGCGCCGCCAGCACATAGAGGCCGAGCGCAGCCAGGAACGCGCGAATCCGCGGGCGAATGACCATCCACGATGTTTGCCGCCGGCACGGTTAAAGCGGGATTAACGGCGCGATTCCGCCTCGGCCTGCTTCTTGCGTCGCTACTGGTCGACCTTGGAGATTTGTCCGAATGGCGACAATTCCGTTGCGACGAATGCCCCGATTCGGCCGAATCCGACACGACCATGTCTGACATGGGAGTACCCGTCCCCGCGCCCCTAAAGCGTTTCATCTGGGACATCCAGTCCATGGTGGAACTGGCGGAAAGCGAACGGGAAATTCTCGTGATCGGGCGCGACCTCATGGCGCGGCTGGTGGCGAGCGATGACTGGCTGCCCGTCGCCTTTGCTTCTCCCGGTGCAACGCAATGCCGGCCCTACCTGCTTTATGGCGATGATCTCGAACGCTTTTGCGTGGTCAGCACCGTCCTCGACGGGGCGCAGGCCATGCTGGTTTGCCAACACGGCGTCTGGGAGATCCTCGGTCTCCTGCGCGGCGCCATGCGCCGACAGCGCCTCCGGTGGGAGCCCGGACGGAGGGCCCCGGCCCAACGGGGACGCCAAACTCGTCGAACCGGGTTCGGTCGATGTCGTCTCGCAGGAGAATGGTGAAGCCATTCGACTGTCCAACGCTGCGGCCGAGACCGTTTCCATCGGCGTTCATGTCTATGGCGGTGATATCGGCAAGATCACCCGCCACGCGCTCAACGGGGATGGCAAGGCACGTGCCTTGTTGTCCGGCTACGCGAACCCCGACAATTCGCCGGCCTATGACATCCGGTCGATCCAGACCGAAATCCGGGACTGATCACTCATGACCGACATGGCGGAACTGAAAAAGCGCAAGGAACCGCTCAATCTCGCGATTGTGCACGTGGATCCCGATGCGTTCATCGCGAATTTGATGGGCTGGCTGGAAATCACCGCGTTCATCAAGGCGCAGCGGCTCGGTGAAGCCGAGGTTCCCGCCGACGGAATAACCCCGGCATTATCGACCGATCAGATGAGAAAGGCCGGCGTGCATGATGTCGGCAACGACGCGGTCTTCGCCTTCTGCATGACCGCCGCGATGAAAGCGGACAAGCCGGCGGTGGATAAGGTGGAAGCCGCCCTGGTGGAGAGCATCGGGGAAGGAATTCCCGGGATCGGTCGGCTTGTGGCATTTTCGCGCGACCATCGATGCACCCGTGACGTTGGAAGATTTCGTTGGCCAGGCCGGCAAGAAATTGCTGCTGGCCGACATCCCGCCGCCGCCGCTGCGCGCGAAGGAAAACTGGAACACGGGCCTGCGCTTCTTCGAGAAGGCGCGCAAATCCAATTTCATCTACGAGATCATGTATCCCTTGGCGAAATGGACCCGCGAGCGCTGGACCGAGACCTCGGAGAAAGGCGTCGCCTTCCTCCACCACATCGAAGACAACATTCCGGTGTTGCGCGGGGCCTTGGAAGACACCCGCAACGATCAGCATTTCATCGCGAATTTGCTTCTGAAGGTGGCCCCTGCGGTGGATATGGAACTGAACGACGAATATCAGGGATTCCTGCGATCCCTGGCGCGCCGCAATTAGACGGGGAGTTGCAGCCGTGGCCGACGTTTCCGATATGCGTTCCTTCCTGACGGAAGTAGATCTCGAATATCCCGTTGAAACGGTTGGCAGGCGATGATCGGAATGGCTTGCGGTCTGGTTCTTTCCCAATGATATCCAGCCCGTGGTGGGGCATAAGTTCACGATTTGGGGACGCCCGATCGAGCGCTGGGACGGCGAGTTCAAATGCCAGGTGCTCGCCGTCGAGGCGCCCAAAGCGATCAGCTTTCGCTGGTTCGGCGGCGATGAAGAGCTCAAGGGGTTCGGCCGCTATATGGATACGACGGTCACCTGGACGATTTCACCGCTCCCCAATGGCGGCACCCATTTCCGTTTCGGTCATGAAGGGTTTGGCACCGATCCCGGATCGGACGGCGTCTATGAGGTGATGGTCAAGGGATCCGAAAGTGTCCTGAGAACTCTCGCAAAGCGGCTTCCGGACCTCGTCAAATATGGGGCGTGACCCGCCAGGCGCGATCTGAATTCAGGGACCTTGGAGTTTCGACGTGGACTGTTCGGTTTCAACGCCATCAAACCCGGACCCTTCCGTCTCGCCCATCAGCCGGGCGTGCCAGCGCTGTCGAAACGCGGTCGATGACGCCTCGTCTTGAAAAACGACGTCGACAAACCACTCTACGGTGCGAATGCCGCTTGGCCAAAGGCGCGGTTCGCCGTGCCAACTCGTGACGGGCCAGAGCGGATTGCGATAAGTCTTGCTGGTGCTTTCGCGGAGCGCCGGGCGGCCGAGATATTCGCTCATCCAGGTCATGATCTCGGGCAGAAAGGCTCTCCCGAAAAACAGCCCATGACGGGTCAGGCGTTGCGGCGTGCGCAACAGACGTTGCTCGATCCAGGCAAAGGCCGGCGGTTCGTTCTCCGTATGGAGTTCCCGCATCATCAGAAGCCGAAAGCCGCGCTCCAGCCATTGTGCCGGGACCGCATGGATGGCCGTGGCGTCTGGTTGCGAGGTCATCGTCCCCTGATCGTGCTGCGGCATCAGGGCAGCGACTTGATCGCGGTGCGGCCGCCGTAGCGCGCCTGCGGTCCGAGGTCCTGCTCGATCCGCAGCAGCTGGTTGTATTTCGCGGTGCGGCCGCCGTAGCGGCACGACCGGTGCGCTCCCGAAAGCGGACGTGACGGGCGACGGCTGTAGAGTCCGAGATGGGCCATCTGCGAACGTACCGTTCGAGTTGGCTCTGCCAGTTGAGGGCACTCTGGTCCCAGCGTCCTGGCCAGCAATGTGCCAATACGCGATGTCCGGGATGCAGCTATCATCACTTTCGTGGTTTCCAATCGCGGGCGAGCCTCTGCGCCTCTGTTATTTGTACCGCAGTCATTTTCGCGGCGAGCTCATCCCGAAGTTCTTCGGCGCCCTCTGCGCCGTTTGCGGCCGCCAGGTTTAGCCACTGGTGAGCTATGACAAAGTTTTGTGGGACACCACGACCCTCGGCATACATCTCGCCCAGAAGCCGCTGCGCGTCTGAATTGCCGCTGCCGGCCGCCACTGAATACCAACTCGCCGCCGTCGCGTAATTTTGGGGGACGCCTCGACCGTTGGCGTATAACCTGCCGAGATATAATTCCGCCCTGGCGTTTCCTCGGTCCGCTGCGTTTTGATACCAGATGATGCCGGCCGCGTAATCCTGCGCTACGCCTTTGCCGTGTTCATACATGTAGCCGATATTCGATTGGGCATCGGTGTTCCCCTTGTTGGCCGACTTTCTGTACCAACTCACTGCCGTTAGGTAATCTTGCGGGACGCCTTTGCCTTTCTCATACATTTCCCCAAGATTATTCTGAGCTCTGGCGTCACCTTGGTCAGCTGCCTTTCGATACAAACTTATCGCTGTTGTGTAATCTTGCGGCACGCCCTGCCCTTTGTCGTAGAGTAAGGCGAGATTGAACTGGGCGTCGGAATTGCCCTGATCGGCGGCTCTTCGATACCAATTCATCGCTAGTGTCTGTGCTTCCACGATTTGCGCCGGGGTCATCTTTTGAACAAACGAGTCCCGAATTGCTGCTTCAAATTCACTTCCATGGCCCGCAGCCAAGTTGAACCATTGGAGAGCGATGACCGGGTCCTGAGAAACACCTTTGCCTTCCTCATACATGAGTCCGAGAAGACGCTGGGCGCGATCGTCGCCTCCGTCAGCCGCCTTTCGGTACCAGCTTACAGCAGTTTGGTAATCCTGGGGGACGCCAGTCCCTTCTCTGTACATGTCGCCAAGAATATTTTGAGCATGGGCACTCCCCTCGACGGCCGCCTTTCGGTACCAACTCAGCGCAACCCCGTAATCTTGTTCGACACCATTGCCTTCTTCATACATCTTCCCAACATGGTTCTGACCGATGTGGCTCCCCTGGTCGGCCGCCTTTCGGTACCAACTCAGCGCGGTCGCATAATCCTGCGGGACGCCTTTGCTTGTTTCATACATCTCCCCTAGACGGTTCTGAGCCCCAATGTTGCCCTGGTCGGCCGCCTTTCGGTACCAACTCACCGCAGCCGCGTAGTCTTGCTGAACACCTTTGCCTTCCTCATAGATCGCCCCAAGATTGTTCTGAGCCTCGGCATTCCCTTGGTCGGCCGCTCTTCGGTACCAAGCCACCGCAATCGCATAAACCTGCGGGACGCCGTCGCCAAGTTCGTATGCCATCCCAAGGTGGTTTTGAGCGGCGGCATTGCCCTGCTCGGCAAGGGGGCGCCAGAGTTCAAGGGCGGTCGCAAAGTCGCCACGTTGAGCCGCGTCCCGACCCACTTCCACAGGGTCCCAGTCTACTAAACCAACAAAGTTCGCAGCGCGCCGAAACGTGAGCATCGTCTTGACGCGCAAGTCCGGAACGTAAGCGATCGCGAGCCCTATCACGACAGCGCTGACGAGCATGGCGATGGCTGCTTTGAAGGTATGGTTCACACGCCTCCCTCCCCGTCACGGTCGTCAACGGTGGCGCCTGCAACCGCCAAAGTATTTTTTAGCCCAGCGCCCTGATCGCGGTGCGGCCGCCGTAGCGTGCCTGCGGTCCGAGGTCCTGCTCGATCCGCAGCAGCTGGTTGTATTTCGCGGTGCGATCGGAGCGCGCGAGCGAGCCGGTCTTGATCTGCCCGCAATTGGTGGCGACGGCGAGGTCGGCGATGGTGGAATCCTCGGTTTCCCCGGAACGGTGCGACATCACTGCGGTATAGCCGGCCTTGTGGGCCATCTCGACGGCGGCGAGCGCCTCGGTGAGCGAGCCGATCTGGTTGACCTTGACCAGGATCGAATTGCCGAGCCCGCGCCTGATGCCCTCGATCAGCCGCTTGACGTTGGTGACGAAGAGATCGTCACCGACCAGTTGGCATTTGCCGCCGATCGCGTCGGTGAGCGCCTTCCAGCCGTCGAAATCGTCCTCCGCCATGCCGTCCTCGATGGACACGATGGGGTAGCGCCCGACCAGCTCGGCGAGGTAGCGCACCTGCTCGTCCCGCGAGCGGACTTTCCCTTCGCCTTCATAATGGTAGGCGCCGTTCTTGAAGAATTCGGTCGATGCGGGATCGAGCGCCAGCGCGATCTCTTCCCCGGGCCGGTAGCCGGCGCCCTCGATCGCCTTCATGACGAAGCCGAGCGCGGCGTCGGCCGACGGCAGGTTGGGCGCGAAGCCGCCTTCGTCGCCTACATTGGTGTTGTGGCCGGCGTCGTGCAGCGCCTTCTTGAGGGTCTGGAACACCTCAACGCCCATGCGCAGGCCTTCGGCAAAGCTCGGCGCGCCGACCGGCATGATCATGAATTCCTGGAAGTCGATGGGGTTGTCCGCGTGCACGCCGCCGTTGACGATGTTCATCATCGGCACCGGCAACAGCCGCGCCGACGTGCCGCCGACATAGCGGTAGAGCGGCAGGTCCCGCGCCAGCGCGGCGGCCTTGGCGACGGCGAGCGACACGCCGAGAATGGCATTGGCGCCGAGCCGGCTCTTGTTGGGCGTGCCGTCGAGCCCGATCATGGTCTCGTCGATCTTGACCTGCGCCTCCGCGTCCATCCCGCCGATGGCGTCGAAAATCTCGCCATTGACGGCATCGATCGCCTTGCGCACGCCCTTGCCGGAATAGCGTTTCTTGTCGCCGTCGCGCATCTCCACCGCCTCATAGGCTCCGGTGGAGGCGCCCGACGGCACCGCGGCGCGGCCGAGGCTGCCGTCTTCCAGCACCACGTCCACTTCGACGGTGGGATTGCCGCGGCTGTCGAGAATTTCGCGGCCGATGATGTCGACGATGGCGGTCATGCTGGCTCCGGCGTTGGTTTTGCCGCGGCTTCTACAGGATCGCGCGCCGGGCGGCCATAGGCACCGCGGGATGACTTATCCGGAGCGGCGGGCCTTCGGCTCGAAAGCCAGCATTGCTGGTGCCGAGCCGAGGAGCCGTTACGGCGCGATCAATCCGATCGCCTTCTTCAGATTGTCGTAGGGCCTCGCTCCGGCGCCGTGCGCGGGCGCGATCGTCTTCACGTCGAGATTGTTCGCGGTGATGACCCGGTAGAGGTCGATCATCTGCTCGGGGGTGCGCGCCGAAATCCCTGGGGTCGTTGCCCTCCGGCGGATTGTAGCCGTCGCCCCAATACACCAGCTTCTCGTTCGGCATGTAGACCATGAGGTTGGCGACGTTATGGCTGGTGCCCTTCATGAAGTAGAGCTCGATCGTCTTGCGTCCCGTCGGTCATCACCTTCTTGTCGCTCACGGTCTCGAAGACCGCGGGCTTGGGCGATTTCGACAGCAGGTCGGGCGCGAGCGTGCGCGGCCGCGCCCACACTTTTTCGAAGAACGGCTTGTTGGTCTCATGGGTGACGACGGTCGCGCCTTTTGCCACATAGGTGCGCAGCCCGCCCGCGTGGTCGTAATGCGCATGGGTGTTGATGACGTAGCGGATCGGCTTGTTGGGGATGAGCTTGGCGATCTCGTCCATGACCGCCAGCGAGCGCGCCTCGCTGCCGATGCCTTCGACGACCACGACATAATCCCGCGAACTCGACGGCCCAGTTGCGCGCATTGGGCGTGCCGAAGTACCACACGCCGTCGGCAAGCTTGTCCACGCTCACCCGCAGGGCCGGCGGCGGCGCGGTCTGGACATTGGCCGGGACGTCGATCGACACGGCGGCATTGGGCTTCACCTCGCTGACCGTGATGTCGAGGGTCGGGTGGCCGTCCTCGATCTGCACGATGTGGCGCGGGAACTTGACCCCGCCGAAGTCGGCGTAGTCGGTATAGGCGATCTCGATCGGATAATCGCCGATGACCTCATTGGTCGACAGGTAGCTCACCTTCTCGACCAGGTTCTGCGCGTTGAGCGTCGCCTTGACCTCGCGGCCGTCGACGCTGAACGTGACGGTGTTGCCGTCGACGCGCCCCGCATTGGCCATGGCGGCCTTGATCACGCCATGCGGCGTCGCCCACACCTGGCGCAAGCGATCGCCGGCCGCGGCGGGATTCGGCACCGCCTGGTTGCCGGCTTCCTGCCAGGCGAATTTGCCGCTGACGACCGAGACCGTGCGCTGGTCCGCCCCGACCGCCTGCGCCCCGCCGCCGCGCGGCGGGTGCTCGCCCTGCGAGCGCACCTGGATGAGCCGCATCGCCGGCGTCTGGTAGTTGATCGCGGCGCCGTAGACGCGCTGGACGAAGCGCGGCCAGCGCTCGCCGGGCTCGAACGCCCTGCCCGAAGCTGAACACGTTGCCGCTGCCCGTGTACTGGATCGAATTGAGGCTCGCTGGCTCCCATGGCGTCGGCCGCCGCAGCGAGCCGATTTGTTTGCGCATGGCCCGCCGTCGACAGCATGACCGCCATTCCGGCAATGGCCATCCAGTGTATTCGCATTGTCTCCTCCCTGCGGAATTGTTCTATATCGTTACCTTCGCGAACCGTATTGCACCCACATGGGATTTGCCAGCCTCCGGCAATTCCGGCCATCGGCGGTCACAACGCGCGGTCTCTCGCCGCGCGCGTGAAAATGCGCTAGTCACCTGCCCCCAACCACCAAGGCAGCAGAACGAACATGGCACGCAAGCCTCTCCAGCTCGGCCGCCCCACCAAGGTACCGGCTGCCCCGGCCGAGGCCGTGCTCGACCGCGTGACCAATCCCCATCCGGAAACCGACTACGTCGCCCGTTTCACTTTTCCGGAGTTCACCTCGCTGTGCCCGGTGACGGGACAGCCGGATTTCGCCATCGTGGTGATCGACTACGTGCCGCGGCGCTTCCTCATCGAGTCGAAATCGCTCAAGCTCTACCTCAACAGTTTCCGCAATCACGCCGTTTTCCACGAGGATTGCACGGTCACCATCGGCAAGCGGCTGGTCGCGCTGCTCAAGCCGCGCTGGCTCCGGATCGGCGGTTATTTCCACCCCCGCGGCGGCATGCCCATCGACGTGTTCTGGCAGGCCGGGCGGCTGCCGCGCAACATCTGGGTGCCCGACCAGGGCGTGCGCGCCTATCGCGGCCGCGAATAGGGAAACTCCCTCCCCCTTCTTCAGGGGAGGGTTGGGGTGGGGGTCCGCTGACTCTCAACAAACCGCCACGCTTGTTGCCCGCGATCCCCTCCCCAACCCTCCCCTTTTCAAGGGGAGGGAGCCATTGGCGCCATCGCTCATCACCCTACGCAGTGCGCCGCACCACGCTGCGGCGCAGCCTCATCGAGCAGACCAAGCCTGTCGCGAAGATGACGGCGGCGGCGAGCCCGACGCTCGCGGTGAGGCCGGCATACGCGAACCCGTAGCGGTAATAGATCGGGCCGATCGCCATGCCGAGGCAGAAGAAGCCGGAATGGATCGCCGCCGCCGAGCCCCGCGCCGCCGGCGCGAGGTCGGTCGCGTAGATCTGGATGACGCCGTGCATCATGTAGAAGCCGCAGCCCAGAAGCATGAATATGAGCGCCTCATAGGGCCATGACAGCTGCAGCGATACCGCGAGCAGCCCGCATCCCATGAAGCCGGCCCCGGTCCGCATCAGCCCGACTTCGCCGATGCGCGTGAGCAGGCGCGACACGGTGAGCGAATAGACGACGCCGCCCAGCGCGAAGCCGGCGATGACGAGCCCGGCGATGGCGGCGCTGGACTGGCCGCTGCTCTGCTGCTGCAGCACGGCGACATACGGGAATATCCCCATCAGGAACACACCTTCCAGGAACACCGCGCCGAAGCAGAATTTCGCCAGCGGATTATGGAAGATCGTGCTGTAGCCCTTGGCCGCGGCGGCGAGATCGAGACGCGAGCGTTTGGTCTCGACACCACGAAAGCCGACGATCGCGGTCACCAGCGCCGCCGCGCACAGCACGCCGACGAACGCGAGGAACGCCCGCCATCCCAGGAGATCGCCGACCAGGCCAGCGCCCGGCGTTCCCAGCAGATTGCCGAGCATGCCGGCGGCGAGCAGGCGGCTGACCGAGACCTGGCGCTGCTGCACCGGCACGAGATCGGCGGCGAGCGCCAGCGCAGTCGGAAAAATGCCGCCGGCGGCAGCGCCGGTCGCGACCCGCGTCGCAAACAGGAACGCGAAATTGGGCGCGGCCGCGCCGGCAAAGGCGCTCACCACCAGGAACGCAAGGCAGATGGTCATCAAACGGGTCTTGCCGATCATGTCGGCGAGCGGCCCGAGCACGGGCTGCAGCACCGCGTAGGGCAAGGCGAATGCCGTGGTCAGCAGCGCCACCGTCGCCGGGTCGGTCGACATGTCGATCGCGACCTGCGGCACCAGCGGGTCGATCGCCCGCATGAACAGGCTCGAGGTAAAATTCGCGAAGGCGGCGACAGCCAGCACGCGCCGCGCGGTGACCGGCGCCGGGCCGGCCGGCCCGGACGACACCGTCATCGCTTTGCGTCTTTCGCCTGGGAGCCTTGCGCCGAGGCGTCTTTCGCCACTTGGTCGAACGCCATCAGCCGGCGCAGCAATCCCTCCATCTCCTTCAGCGGAACCATGTTGGGTCCGTCCGAAGGCGCCCGGTCCGGGTCCTGGTGGGTCTCGATGAACACGCCGGCGACGCCGACGGCAACCGCGGCGCGCGCCAGCACCGGCACGAATTCGCGCTCGCCGCCGGAGGTGCCGCCGCGGCCGCCGGGCTGCTGCACGGAATGCGTCGCGTCGAAGATCACCGGCGCCCCGGTGGTGCGGGCGAGGATCGGCAGCGCGCGCATGTCGGAGACGAGGGTGTTGTAGCCGAACGAGACGCCGCGCTCGGTGACCATCACATCGGCATTGCCGGCACCGGTGATCTTGGCGACCACGTTCGCCATGTCCCAGGGAGCGAGGAACTGCCCCTTCTTGACGTTGACGATCTTGCCGGTGCGGGCGGCGGCGAGGAGAAGATCGGTCTGCCGGCACAGGAAGGCCGGGATCTGCAGCACGTCGACCGCCTCCGCCGCGCGGGCGCACTGCTCGATCTCGTGCACGTCGGTAAGAACGGGAATGCCCAGCGTCGCGCGGATCTCGGCGAAGATCGGCAGCGCCTCGTCGAGCCCGATGCCGCGCGCGCTCGCGGCGCTGGTGCGGTTCGCCTTGTCGAACGAAGTCTTGTAGACGAGCCCGATGCCGAGCCGGCCCGCAATCTCCTTGAGCGCCGCCGCCATTTCGAGGGCGTGCGCGCGGCTTTCCAGCGCGCAAGGCCCCGCGATCAGCGCGAGCGGCAGGTCATTGCCGAAGCGGACCGCGCCGACGTCGACGATGGGGTTCGGCGGAGGCGTTTTCATCACCGTCATTCAATCGGTCCTGAGCATCCTCTATGGACCTCATCCTACCTCTACGGACCTCATCCTGAGGAGCCGTGCGCAGCACGGCGTCTCGAAGGATGGTCCCACACGCTGCGGCCCGCGGCCATCCTTCGAGACGGCGCTACGCGCCTCCTCAGGATGAGGTCTAGTTTTCTAACAGCCCCTCGTCCACCCTACACCAGCCGGCTCTGCACCACCGCCGCCTCGACGAAGGAGGCGAACAGCGGGTGGGGCTTGAACGGCCGCGATTTCAGCTCGGGATGGAACTGCACGCCGATGAACCAGGGGTGGTCGGCGTATTCGATGATCTCCGGCAACAGCCCGTCCGGCGACATGCCCGAGAACCGCATGCCGTGCTGCTCGAGCCGGTTGCGGTAGGCGGTGTTGACCTCGTAGCGGTGGCGGTGGCGCTCGGAAATCTCCCCGGCCCCGTAGATGCCCGCCACCTTGCTGCCCCGCTCCAGCACCGCTTCATAGGCCCCCAACCGCATGGTGCCGCCGAGATCGCCGCTGATGCCGCGCTTCTGCAGCTCGTTGCCCTTGAGCCATTCGGTCATCAGCCCGACCACCGGCTCTCGCGTGGGACCGAATTCGGTCGAGTTCGCTTCCGCGATGCCGCACAGATTGCGCGCGGCTTCCACCACCGCCATCTGCATGCCGAAGCAGATGCCGAAATAGGGCACGTGGCGCTCGCGGGCGAACTGCGCCGCCCTTATCTTTCCCTCGGCGCCGCGCTGGCCGAAACCTCCGGGCACCAGGATGCCGTGGACGTGCTCCAGGAACGGCGTGGGGTCCTCGCGCTCGAACACCTCGCTCTCGATCCAGTCGAGATCGACCTTGACCTTGTTGGCGATCCCCCCGTGGGACAACGCCTCGATCAGCGATTTGTAGGCATCCTTGAGGCCGGTGTATTTGCCGACCACGGCGATGGTCACGGCGCCTTCGGGATTGTGGATGCGCTCGTTGATGACCCGCCAGCGCTCGAGCTCGAGCGCATCGGGGGCGATGCCGAAGGCATCGAGCACCTCGGTGTCGAGGCCGGCGGCATGATAGGCCTCCGGCACCGCGTAGATGTTGTCGACGTCGCGCGCCTCGATGACAGCGGATTCGCGCACGTTGCAGAACAGCGACAGCTTGCGCTTCTCGTCCTTGGGGATCGGCCGGTCGGTGCGGCACAAGCAGGATGTCCGGCTGGATGCCGATCGAGCGCAGCTCCTTGACCGAGTGCTGGGTCGGCTTGGTCTTGAGCTCGCCCGCCGAGGGAATGAACGGCAGCAGGGTGAGATGGATGTAGACGGCGTGCCGGCGCGGCAGCTCGTTGCCGAGCTGGCGGATCGCCTCGAAGAACGGCAGGCCCTCGATGTCGCCGACCGTGCCGCCGATCTCGACCAGGACGAAATCGAAGCCGTCATTGCCGTCGCGGATGAAGTCCTTGATGGCGTTGGTGACGTGGGGGATCACCTGGATGGTGGCGCCGAGATAGTCGCCGCGGCGCTCCTTGGCGAGGATTTCCTGATAGATGCGCCCGGTGGTGATGTTGTCCTGCCGGGTCGCCGGCCGGCCGGTGAAGCGCTCGTAATGGCCGAGGTCGAGATCGGTCTCGGCGCCGTCATCGGTGACGAACACCTCGCCGTGCTGGTATGGCGACATGGTTCCGGGGTCGACATTGAGATAGGGGTCGAGCTTGCGCAGGCGCACCGAATAGCCGCGCGCCTGCAACAGGGCGCCGAGCGCCGCCGAAGCCAAGCCTTTGCCAAGGGAGGAGACCACGCCGCCGGTGATGAAGATATACCGCGCCATGGGACTTAACTTCTATCCCGCGGCCGGCGATTCGACGAGCGCGCAAAGCGACGCCATCCCGGAATTATCCAATGCCTTGTTCGACATGCTGCCGTTCTCCTGGAAGCGCCATCGAATTGAACGGGATCGCGCTCTCAAGTCTTTGATCTCAATCATGATCCGGCCCGATAGCCGCTGCTCGCGGGAACCCAAAACAAGCCTTTGCCGGGCTCGCGCCAGGGCCCGGCGGGAACGCTTACCTGACCCGCAAAAACCGAAGGGCCGGAAACCCGGCCCTTTGGCGTCTCGACTACTGCGATCTCGGAACTTGCGGCCCCGAAGGCGGCGCGCCAGCCGGTGGTGGCGCCTGTTCACCACCACGCAACGTATCGAGCAGCCCCCCGCCGCCGCCGAGCGGCTCAGGCGACCCGGGAGCCGGCACGGTCGCTGTTCCACCCGGACTGATGATGGAACGCGGCTTGCGATCGAGCCCCGCCAGCACCGAAAGCATGAGGCTGGTGATGAAAAACCCCAATGCCAGTATGGCCGTGGTGCGGGTCAGGACGTTAGCGGTGCCGCGGCTCGAGAGGAACCCGCCGCCGCCGCCCCCGCCGCCCATGCCGAGCCCGCCGCCCTCCGACTTCTGCAGGAGCACGACGCCGATCATGGACAGCACGATCATCAGATGAATTACGATAACGACCGTCAGCATTGCATTTTTTCTCTTCAGCCAGCGAACGGCGCAGCGCGGCAGCGCCACCAACCGGGGTCATATAGGAAGCTGCGGGGGTCATTACACGATCCGCCCGGGCATTTCCAGCACGCCTTCTCCCTCCCCGTTTTCGGGGAGGGCCGGGGTGGGTCTTTCCAGTCATGCGGCACGGCGCTGGGTGAAGCAAGAACCCCACCCTGCCCTCCCCGAAAACGGGGAGGGAAAGACCGCCCGTAACTAGACATCCCCCTTGATGTTGTTCTCGCGGATCACGTCGCTCCACAGCCGCATCTGTTCGCCCAGGAACTTCCGCAGCGTCTCCGGCCCGCCGAGTGACAGGGTGATCAGCTGGTTTTCGACGAGTTGCTTGGCGACGCGCTCCTCGCGCAGCGAGGCCACGAGATCGGCGCCGAACCGGTCGAGGATCGGCTTCGGCGTGCCCGCCGGCGCGAACACGCCCCACCAGGCATAGGTCTCGAAGCCGGGGAAGCCCTCCTCGGCCACGGTGGGGATCGAAGGAAAATCGGCGAGCCGGGTCTTTCCCGTGTGGGCGAGCGGGCGGGTCTTGCCGCCGGAGAGATGCGGGCCCAGCAGCCCGGTGGAGGCGCAGGTCAGGTCCACATGGCCGGCGATGGTGTCGTTGAGCAGCGGTCCGCCGCCGCGGTAGGGCACATGGACGAGCTTCACCCCTGCCCGGTTCGAAAGCATGGTCATGCTGAGATGACCGATGCTGCCGGCGCCAATGGTGCCGTACGTGATGGTCTCCGGCTTCGCCTTGGCGGCCGCGATGACATCACCGAGCGACTTGTAGGGACGCGACGGATGCGCGCAGATCGCATTGGGCGCGGTGCCGATCAGCAACACCGGATCGAGGTCCTTTTCGGTGTCGAACGGCAGGCTCGGCAGCAGGAACGGATTGACCGCGTGGGTGTCGAACACGAACAGCCAGGTCATGCCGTCCGGCGGCGCCTTCGCAACCGACGCGGTGCCGGTGCTGCCGGAGGCGCCGGTCCGGTTCTCGATGATGACATTGGCGCCGAGCCGCTGCTGCAGCCCGGTCTGCGCCATCCGCGCGATCGCATCGACCGATCCGCCCGGCGGAAACGGCACCACCAGCCGGATCGTGCCGGACGGCCAGCTCTGCGCCCGTGCAGCGAAAGGGGCGAGCGCAGCGGTGGCGACCAGCGATCGCCGCGTCAGCTTGATCATGGCAGTCCCTCCCGGAAACGACTATTGCGACCTCATCCTGAGGAGCCGTGCGCAGCACGGCGTCTCGAAGGATCGCCACGCCATAGGGCCATCCTTCGAGACGCATCCTGCGGATGCTCCTCAGGATGAGGTCCTTGTACCCACTACTTCGCCTTGCCGAACAGCTTCGTGAAGCGCTCCGTGTCCGACTTCACCAGGGCAGTGAACTCCTCCGGCGAGGACACCTTCAGATCGACGCCGAGCCGGGTGAAGCGCTCCACATGGTCCGGCATCTTGGACGCGAGCGTGATGGCGCGGTTGATCTCGGCGATGACCGCCTTCGGCGTTCCCGCCGGCGCCAGCAGGCCGAACCAGGGATCGTAGACGTAGCCAGGGAGTCCCGCTTCCTGGAGGGTCGGTACGTCCGGCAGCACCGCGAGGCGGGTCGAAGTGGTCACGCCGATCGGACGCAGCTTGCCCGCCTGGATGAGGTCGCCGCCGGCGGAAAAGAAGGTCATGAACAGCGTCGCATCGCCGCGCATGACGCTGGTGTGGGCCTCGGGGAGCCCGCGATATGGCACGTGCACGATATTGATGCCGGCCTGCGCCTTGAGCAGTTCGACGCCGATGCTCGACGCGCTGCCGAGCCCGGCGGAGGCATAGTTCAGCACGCCGGGCTTGGCCTTCGCCGTCTCGATCAGATCTTTGAGGTTCTTCGGCCCCGTCTCCGGATTTACCACGAGGACACCCGGAATGACCGCGATCTTGGCGATGCCGACGAAATCCTTGACCGGATCGAAAGTGAGATTGGCGTTGAGGCTCTCGATCATGGCGTGCCCGTTGGACACCAGCAGAATGGTGTAGCCGTCGGCGGGCGCCTTGGCGGTGGTCGCGGTCCCGGCCAGCCCGGGCTTGTTTTCCACGATCACGTCGCGCTTCCAGATCTCCTGCAGCTTGTCCGCATAGGCGCGGCCGAGAATGTCGGTCTGGCTGCCGGGGGTGAAGGGAACGACGATGCGAACCAGCTGGCCCGGATAGGTCTGGGCCGCGGCCGGCCCCGCCCCGCACGCGGCGGTGACGGCGAGCATCGCTAGCGAACAAGTCAGGACGCGAACCGCGCGCCGGCGCATGGGTTGGTGTTTCATCCTGTTCCTTTCACCGGCGGTGAGGCTTGAGCCGTTCGCCGCGCTATTTGTAGGTCGCGAGATAGGCGACGAGGTCGTCGGCCTCCTGCGGATTGGAGACACCGCCGAAGGGCATGCGGTTTCCCTTCACCTTGGCCTGGGGATCGATCAGATACGCCCGCAGATTCTCCGCGTTCCACGTAAGGTTCGCCCGCTTCATCGGGTTGGAGTAGCGAAAGTCTTCGAGCGCGGCGGATTTGCGGCCATACACGCCCTTGAGGTTCGGCCCGATCCCGTCCGACTTCTCGGTGTGGCAGGCGACGCAGGCCACGAACAACTCCTTGCCATGCTCGGCATCGGCGGCAACCGCCGCCCCGCCGGCAACAATACACATCAGCGCGGCGGCGCCGGCACGGAACATTCCTGTCACCCTCATGCTCATTTCACTCCCTGATGTTCCCTGTATCAGGCCGCAACCAGCCCGCTTGTTGAAGCGGCGCATCGTAGAATTATCCCACCCCGACGCCAAGCCGGTTCGGTTTCGTCGCGCTGAGAAGCCGCAGATGCTTCAGCCCGGCTCCATGCCCTTTTCGATGATCACGGGGATGTTCTCTGGCGCCGCGAGGAATTTCAGGAAATCGCGCGCGGCCGCCCCCTGCGCGGCGCTGGGGCTGATGCCCGCGGTCTGCACGATGTAGTTCTGCACCGGCGCTGGCAGCGGCCCAACGAGGGACACGCCCTTGACGGCGAGCAGTTCGCCGATCGGGGTAATTCCGATCTCCGCCTCGCCCTTGGCGACGGTCTCGCCCGTCAGGGGGCCGTTGGCGATGGGCTTGAGCTTGTCCTTCAACGCCGCGGTGAGGCCGAGGCGCTCGATCAGGCCGACCAGATATATGCCGCTCTGGCCTTGCGGCGGAAACGCAATGGACTTGGCGTCGAGGAGGGTCTTCTTGAAGGCGTCGACCGTCGACACATCCGGCTTCGGAGCGCCGGTGCGGACCATCACGCCCATGCCGGACTTGGCGAGCACTTTGCGGGAATCCGTCGCAATCTTGTTCTGCTTGATGAGACCGTCGATCTGCGGCGGCGCCAGGATGGCGAGATCGAAGCTCTCGCCGGCCTCGATCTGTCTTCCCAGCACGGCGGCAAGGCCATAGCTGATGACGAGCTTGTGGCCGGTCGCCTTTTCATATTCCGGACCGACCACGACCATCACCGCCTGGAATCCGTTCGAGCAGAGAACCTTGATCTCGGCGGCGCGGCTGTCGTTGGAAACAGCGATCGTCGCCGCCATGGCGAGGGCCGCCGCCGCAGCCAATGAACTGAGCTTCATGGTTTCCTCCCGTCCCCTCGTTGTGGGACATGCGTGGCCTCGCCGCACACCCTGATACCAAACAACGCTTTACCGGTAGGCGCCGGCAATCGCCAGAAATTCCTCCGCCTTGAGGCTGGCGCCGCCGACCAGCGCGCCGTCGACGTTGGCGACGCTCATCAACTCACGGGCATTGGCGGGCTTCACCGAACCACCATAGAGGATGCGGACGCTCTCCCCTGCAGCGCCGAGCCTTGCAGCTACCTGGCTCCGGATGAAGCCGTGGACCTCGGCGACATCGGCGGGGGTCGGCGTCAGTCCGCTGCCGATCGCCCACACCGGCTCATAGGAGATGACGAGATTGTCCGCGCGCGCCCGGTCCGGCAGCGACCCCTGGAGCTGAGCGCCGACGACCTTGAGGGTGCGTCCGCCCACCCGGTCGTCCTGGGTCTCGCCGACGCACAGGATGGCGAGCAGGCCCGCGCGCCAGGCCGCCATGACCTTTCGCCGCACCTCGTCGTCGGTCTCGCGATGATAGGAGCGCCGCTCGGAATGGCCGACGATCACTGCGCTCGCCCCGAGATCGGCCAGCATTTCGGCGGAGATGTCGCCGGTGAAGGCGCCTGCCGGCTCGGAATGGCAGTCCTGGCCGCCGATCGCGACGCCGTCGGCGACCGCGGCGAAGGGCATGATCAATGTCGCGGGCGGACAGACCATGAGATCGATGCGTTGGCGCAGGTCGCGGCGAATCGCGAACGATCTTTTCGAGCTCGGCGACCGAGGCCTTGAGCCCGTTCATCTTCCAGTTGCCGGCGATCAATGGCCGTCGCGGTGCCGTCATCGTACTCCCCAACGGACAGACTCAATCTCTCCCTCCCCCTTCTTCAGGGGGAGGGTTGGGGTGGGGGTCCGCGGACGTACGGCAGGCGCTGCGCAAGCGGCCCGCGATCCCCTCCCCGACCCTCCCCTTTTCAAGGGGAGGGAGAAAATTTGGACTCCAGAGGCGGTTAGCAGACCCTGGAGGCCGGCGGAAGGGGCATGGCGGTTACGGGAAGCTCGGCCTGCGGTGGCGGACCGCATCGCCATCGGTTGCGATGGGGCGGCGCGAACCCTATGATGCGCGCACGCATGAAGCCGGCTATAAGGCCGGCCTGATCGCCGGCTGCGGGCCGTTCCCGCTCACTCAAATTCAGTGTTTGCCCCATGCTTCGAGGTCTACGACAAGCCTCTTCCAACTGGCTCGGCCGCATCATCATGGCGGCGGTGGTGCTGTTCCTGGTCATCAGCTTCGGCATCTGGGGCATCGGCGACATTTTCCGCGGCTTCGGCGTGTTCACGGTCGCCAAGATCGGCAAGACCGAGATTTCCATCGATCAGTTCCGCAACCAATACAATGAGCGGCTGCAGCAGCATCGGCCAGCAGCTCGCGCCGTCCGATCACGCCCGACCAGGCCCGCGCGCTCGGCCTCGAGCAGCAGATTCTCGGCCAGATGATCGCGGAGGCCGCGCTCGACGAGCGGGCCCGCCAGCTCGGGCTCAACATCTCCGACAAGGACGTCGCCAAGCGCATTACCGAAGATCCGGCGTTCCGCGGCCTCAACGGGCAGTTCGACGAGAACCGCTTCCAGCAATTGATCCGCCAAGCCGGCTTTTCCGAGCAGCGATTCGTCAGCGAGCAGCGCCGGCAGACGCTGCGCCACCAGCTCGCGACCGCCATCGGCGGCGAATTCACGCCGCCCAAGACCGCGGCCGAGATGCTCGACCGCTTACCAGAACGAGGAGCGCAGCATCGACTACGTCGTGCTCGACGGCAACCAAGTTCGCCGACATCCCGATGCCGACGCCGGAGCAGCTGACCACCTATTTCGACGAGCCACAAGGCGGCATTCCGGGCGCCGGAATATCGCAAGCTCGTGGTGCTGACGGTGTCTCCCGAGGAGCTCGCCAAGACCGTCGAGGTCAGCGACGAAGACGCCAAGCGCACCTACGAGATTCGCCAGAGCCGCTATGCCGTTCCGGAGCGCCGGCAGGTCCAGCAGATCGCCTTCCCCAATGCCGCGGAGGCGGAGGCGGCGTCGAAGCAGATCGCCGACGGGCTCAGCTTCGATGCGCTGGCCGCGGAACGGAAATTGACCGACAAGGACATCGATCTCGGCACCGTCACCAAGGCGGAGATGATCGATCCCGCCATCGCCGACGCCGCCTTCGGGCTTGCCGAAGGGCGGCGTCAGCGCCCCGGTGACCGGCCGCTTCGCCACCGCCATCGTGCGCGTCGTCAAGATCGAACCGGGCTCAACCAAGCCGTTCGCGGACGTCGAAAAGGAGATCAAGCACGACATCGCGGTCGATCGCGCCAAGGGCGAGGTCAACAAGATCCGCGACAAGATCGAGGACGAATACGCCTCCGGCACCAAGCTGGAGGACATCGCCAAGAAGCTCAATCTTCCCGTCGCGATCGATCGACGCGGTCGATCGGGCCGGCCGCTCGCCGGCCGACCAGCCGGTCACCGGGCTGCCGAAAGGCGTCGACGTCCTCAACGATGCGTTCTCGGCCGAGCTCGGGCGCCGAGAACGATCCGCTGGCGATCCCCGGCGGCGGCTTCGTCTGGTACGAGGTCGACGGCATCACGCCGTCGCGGGAACGCACGCTCGACGAGGTCAAGGACAAGGTCGAAGCGCGCTGGCGCGAGGACGAGATCGACAAGCGCCTCGACGCCAAGACCACGGAGATCGTCGACAAGCTCAAGGCCGGCACGACGCTCGCCGATGTCGCCACCGCCGACGGGCTCATGGTCGAGACCAAATGGGGGCATCAAGCGACAGGGAACCGCGATCATGCCGCCCGCGGTCGTGGCTCAGGTGTTCAGGACTGCGAAGGACGGCATCGGCACCGCCGACGGCAAGACCCGCGACGAGCGGATCATCTTCAAGGTCACCGACATCAAGCAGCCGACCTTCGAAGCCGGCGGCGCGACGGCAAAGCCGCTCCAGGACCAGCTGCGCACCGCCTATGGCGACGAGCTGTCTGAGCCAGTACGTCGACGCAGCTGGAAACCGACCTGAACACCAACATCAACCAGCAGGCGCTCAACCAGGCCATCGGTCGCGGCGACGAACAATTGAGGGCCGAGCCGATGCAGACCTGTACGGGTGGGCAAAGGCGGCCCCGAAGGCTTTGATCGATGTCGCGATGCTTGACCCGCCGTGCCCACGCGGACGCGCTCGACGTGGGCACGCTTCGCTTTGCCCACCCTACGCGAGCGGGCCTGAATCCATGCAGATCGAACCTTCTGCCGGCGTGTTCGCGGCCAACTATGCGCGGGGCGCGACCCAGGTCGTGTGGACGACGCTGGTCGCCGACCTCGACACGCCGGTGTCCGCCTTTCTCAAGACCGGCGCCGACAAGAAGCTGAGCTTTCTGCTGGAGTCCGTCGAGGGCGGCGCCGTGCGCGGGCGCTACTCGATCATCGGCCTCGACCCCGACGTGGTGTGGCGCGCCCGCGGAACCCACGCCGAGATCAACCGCACCGCCCGCAATGCGCCCGACGGCTTCGAGCCCTGCGCCGAGCCGCCGCTCGCGGCACTGCGCGCCTTCATCAATGAGAGCCGGATCGACATGCCCGCGAGCCTGCCGCCCATGGCGGCGGGCGTGTTCGGGTATCTGAGCTACGACATGGTCCGGCTGATGGAGGAGCTGGCGCCGCCAAACCCCGACCCCATCGGCATTCCCGACGCCATCCTGGTGCGGCCGACCGTGGTGATCATCTTCGATTCCGTGCTCGACACCATCACCCTCGTCACGCCGGTGCGGCCGGCGGCCGGCGTCACCGCGGAGCGTGCGCATGAGCCGCGCGGTCGAGCGGCTCACCGCGGTGGTCGACGCGCTCGACCGGTCGCTCGCCAAGGAGCCCGCAGCGACATCGCGGCGGCGCTCGACGTGCCGCCGACCTCGAACACCACGCCGCAGGAGTTCCACGCCATGGTGGCGCGGGCGAAGGAGTACATCGCCGCCGGCGACATCTTCCAGGTGGTGCTGGCGCAGCGCTTCGAGGCGCCGTTCACGCTGCCCGCCTTCGCGCTCTACCGGGCGCTGCGCCGGGTCAATCCGGCGCCGTTCCTGTTCTACCTCGACTATGACGGCTTCGCCGTCGCCGGCTCCAGCCCGGAAATCCTGGTGCGCGCCCGCGGCGACACCGTGACGATCCGCCCGATCGCCGGCACCAAGCCGCGCGGGCCGACGCCCCACGAGGACAAGGCGCTGGAAGACGAATTGCTCGCCGACCCCAAGGAGCGCGCCGAGCATCTGATGCTGCTCGATCTCGGCCGCAACGATGTCGGCCGCGTCGCCAGGATCGGCACCGTCGTGGTCACCGACCAGTTCTTCGTCGAGCGCTACAGCCAGGTCATGCACATCGTCTCCAATGTCGAGGGCAAGCTCGACGCGCGCCACGACGCGCTCGACGCGCTGGCCGCGGGCTTTCCTGCCGGCACCGTCTCCGGCGCGCCCAAGGTGCGCGCCATGGAGATCATCGACGAACTGGAGAAGGAAAAGCGCGGGCTCTATGCCGGCTGCGTCGGCTATTTCTCCGCCACCGGCGACATGGACAGCTGCATCGTGCTGCGCACTGCGCTCGTCAAGGACGGCAAGATGTACGTCCAGGCCGGCGCCGGCATCGTCGCCGATTCAAATCCGGCCAGCGAGCAGCAGGAATGCATCAACAAGGCCAAGGCCCTGTTCCGCGCCGCCGAGGAAGCGCGCCGGTTTGCGAGCGCGGCGCGCAAGGGGCAGTAACACTACGCTTCCGAGACTCATTCAAACAACCTCGTCCTGAGGAGCGCGCTCTTGCGCGCGTCTCGAAGGACGGCCACAGGCTGCAGCGTGTGCGGCCATCCTTCGAGACGCCGTGCTGCGCACGGCTCCTCTGGATGAGGTTCCTGGGTTTGAACTCCGTCATGGAATCGGTTTGGTAATTTGGCCTAGCGACCGCGTTGTTGGTGAAGACTCTGTTCTCTCAGATCGTCCTTCTGCTATGGTCGCACCATGCCCAAAACGCTCGCCTACACGCTCTCAATAGAATTCCACCCGGACGAGGCCGGATGCCTCGCCTTTTTCCCTGCGCTGCCGGGATGCCACAGCTGGGGCACCAGCTATGAGGAGGCGGTCAAGAATGCTGAGGAGGCCTTGGTTGGTTACCTCGAGGCCCTGCAAAAGAACGGCGAGAGCATTCCGGAAGGGGACCATCCCCTGGGCGAAGTGTCCCTGGGCGTTTTTGTAAACTCGGCGTAGGCCGTGGCGCGGGTCAGCGTCGCGAGCAGTGCGTTTCCAAACGCTCGAATGGAATGACCAGCGAGTAGCCGCCATACTTGTCGGCGGTGCGCTCTTGCTCATCGACATGGAGCATTTCCCAGCGGCCTCGAATTTGTTGTTGTAACTGACCCGCCGGCAACGGCTGCCGCGGTCACTGCCACACCATGCCCGTCCGACCGGCCCGACTGTGCATCAGCCCCCGCGGCGGTCCCCGGCGCCTGGGGCTGAGATCAGTTCGAGAACGGCCGCAGCCACGGCCGCGGGAGCCTCCTGCGGTATGTCGTGCCCGATCATGGGAATGATCCGATGCGCAATGGGGCCGGAGAAGAAGCGCGCCTGCCTCTGGGGATTGGGGGTCCCTGAGACGCCGTCGCCGCCGCCATAGAGCGCAATCGTCGGCACCGAAATCGCAGGTGTTGCGGCCAGGCGCCGCTCGATCGCTTCCAGATCGGGATCGCCGGGGGCGTAGCCGTAACGATGGCGGTAGGAATGGATGACGATATCGACGAAGTCCGGATTGTCGAACGATTTCGCCGTGCGCTCGTAGGTCGCGTCGTCGAACTTCCAGTTCGGCGACCACAGCTGCCACAACAACTTGCCGAGCTCGTGCCGATACTTGGTGAGCCCGGCCCGGCCGCGCTCGGTGTGGAAATAGAATTGATACCAGGCGCGGTGCTCCTGCTCGGGCAGCCGCGGCTCGACCGACGCCGCAATGTTCTGGATGTTGTAGCCATTGGCGGTGACGAGGCACCGCACCCGCTCCGGCCACAACGCCGCCGCCACGCATGCGCCGCGTCCGCCCCAGTCGAAGCCGACCAGGGCCGCGGTCGGCAGGCCGAGGGCATCCATCAAGTCCAGGAGGTCGCCGCCCATGGCGGCCTGCTGGCCCGATCGCGGCGTGTCCGCCGACAGGAACCGCGTCGGACCGTAGCCGCGCAGATAAGGCACGATGGTCCGGCACCCGGCGGCGACCAGCAATGGGACCACGCCGTCATAGGCGCGCGGGTCATACGGGAATCCGTGCATGAGCAGCACGGGGATCCCCGCCTCCGGCCCGCTCTCCTCGTACGCGATCTCCAAGGTCTTGGTGCGGATGCGCTTGAGCGTTGCAGGTCCCGGCATGTTGTCTCCGCGTTCGGGTTGCTGCGCCCACGCCGCCGCCAGCGGCAGGGCGGAAAAGCTACCGAGATTGACGACGAAATCTCTGCGCCGCATCCCCTTGACCACCGCGGCGAATTCTTTTCCGATCGGGGTGAACCGCATGGAGGCCTCCATCACTTCGCGATTATAGCGCCGGCCGCGCAGGCTCGTCACGCCGGCGCCCGCTCGCGGTGGCTCCCGCCGGAGAGCGTTCATTGCGAGCCCGCTCCGTTCGCAGGTTTCCGCATTGCAGCGGAACTTTGTCATCGCCTGCTTTTTGCCGCAATCGGGACCCCCGCCGCTCCAAAATTTCGCGCGTGGCGACTGCGTGAAATGGTTCTTTAACCGGACCCGCTCCACGATGGGAGCAGAGGGGTTGGGGTGTTCTCGACAATCAATCGACTGTGCCAGGCGGGTGCATGCCCGCCTGTCGATGGTCGTCGTCCACGGCTGCCTCTCGCCCATGTAGCGTGGAGTAAAAAACAATGAAGACCAAACTTGCCAGTGTCTTGGGCTTGGCTGTGCTGGCGGCCTCGTTCGCCTTCGGCAGCTCTCTTGTCTATGCCGAAACTGAGGAAACGTCTTCTGCAATCGAGGTCGTCGCCCTCGTCGCCGATACCAGCGGCGCCGAGAGCGAGTTGTCCTGCGTACTCGACAGCGCCGGCGCCGATATCTGCACCGCCGCTGAGAAGCTTGCGGAGGTCGATCAGCCGTCGGCCGCCGCCGGCCAGACCGAACTGTCAGCGACCGAGGACGCGCCGGCATCGACGATCCACTCCGTCGACGCCATCGTGGCCGAGGTCTCGCAAACCGTGACCATTGCGGCTCCCGGTGAGAACGCGGCTGAAAGTGAGGAACCCGTAGGCACCGGGTCGATAACGGCGCCGCCCGTCGCGGAGCCGGTTGCGATGCTCGATGACAACAAGGTGATCGAGCCATCGGAAGCGCCGGCGATCAAAGCCGTCGACGCCATCGTGGTCGAAGTGACAGAGACCGTGACGGTTGCTGCGGCCGGCCAAGAAGCGACCGACTGCGAGGGTCCGTTGTACACGGGATCGACAGCGGAGCCGGTTGCGACGGTTGCTACCAAAGACCTCAAAGACTGACCAATACGCAGTTCGCGTTCGGATGCGGCGGGAACGATCGTTCCCGCCGTATTTTTTTGCCGGTCGATATGACAATCGCCGACCAGCGCCGGCGCCTTTGCGATGGAGCAACAGCAAGATCCACGCTAGACTGGCGGCTGCAAAAGCCGGATCATCCGCGTTCGCTGCAAATCAAGAACATTCAAGGGAAGGAACATCATGAAGCATCTCGTCAAGCTGTCCTGCGGCATCGCCGTACTCGCCGCCGTCGCCGCGGCGCTCGCCGCCCAGCCGGCGCATTCCATGGACATCACCAAGGAATGGGCGACGGTGAAGCCGCCGCCGGTCCCCGAGCTCAAGCCGGCGACGGTCGATCCCAAGACGACGGCGCTGCTGGTTCTCGATCTCATGAAGTCGAATTGCGGCGTTCGCCCGCGTTGCGCTTCCACCGTTGCCCCCGTCAAGAAGCTCATCGATGAGGCGCGCGCCCACGACATGATGGTGTTCTATACGCTGGTCGGCACCACCCCGACCCCGGAGGGCATGGTCGACCCGGGGCTCGCCCCCAAAGCCGGCGAATGGGTCGTCCGCGGCGGCGCCGACAAGTTCATCGGCTCCGACCTCGAGCAGCGGCTCAAGGCCAAGGGCATCAAGACCGTGATCGTGACGGGAACCTCCGCCCAGGGCGCGGTCGTCGGCACCAGCAACGGCTCGGTGCAGCGCGGTTTCAGCGCCGTCGTGCCGGTCGACGGAATGTCGGCGGAAGAACCCTACAACGAGCAGTACGCCGCCTGGCACCTCACCGGGGGCGGCCCTGCCGTGCTCACCAAGAGCGTGACGCTGACGCGCAGCGACATGATCAAGTTCGGAAACTGATCGCCGGATGCGGCATGGCATTTCCAAGCCCCGGCTTGGCGGCCGGGGCTTTCATTTGCGCCATTCCCGCGCTAGATGCGGCGGCGACATCCATGCGGCCGAGAGCTGATCCATGAACCGCGAGCAACCCGGGGCCGGCGCCGAATCCGGGCGGACATCTCCGTGGCGGTAAATGCCGAGGCGGCGGCCGTCGCAGCCTCGTTCGAGGCGGGCGTGGCGCACCATCAGGCGGGGCGGCTGGCCGAAGCCGAGGCCTGCTACCAGCAGGTGCTGGCGGCGCAACCCGACCATGCCGACGCGCTGCACCTCCTCGGCGCCATCGCCCAGCAGGTCGGCCGTCACGACATCGCCGTCGATCTAATCCGTCAGGCGATACGGCGCAATCAGCAGAACCCGGCCTACTTCTGCAATTTGGGTTTCGCGCTGCGCGACCAGGGCTTGCTCGATGAGGCCGTCGCGGCCTGTCGTGAGGCCATCCGCATCGCGCCGGACTTTGCCGAGGCGCATACCAATCTCGGCCTTGCGCTGCGCGACCAGGGCAAGCACGACGAGGCCATCGCCGCATATCGCGAGGCCATCCGCATCAAGCCGGACCTCGCCGAGCCATATTCCAATCTCGGCGGCGTGCTGAGCCAGCAGGGCAAGCTCGACGAGGCGGTCACGGCCTGTCGCGAGGCGATCCGCATCCGGCCGGAGTTTGGCGAGGCCCACTCCAATCTCGGCGCCGCCCTTTATCAGCAGGGCATGCTCGACCAAGCCGCCCGCGAATGTCGCGAGGCGATCCGCCTCAAGCCCGATCATGCCGAGGCCCATTCCAACCTCGGCGCCGTGCTCAGAGACCAGGACAAGCTGGACGAGGCGATCGTCGCGTGCCGCGCCGCCATCGACATCCAGCATTTCTCCGCCGACGCCCACTACAATCTCGGCAATGCGCTCTATGATCTCGGCCGGCTCGACGAGACGGTCGCGGCCTATCGCCAGGCCATTCTGTTCAAGCCCGAGTTCGTTCAGGCCAGCACCAGCCTGCTCACCTGCCTGAACTACGATGAGCGCGTTTCCAACGCGATGCTGTTCGACGCCCACCGCGCCTGGGACGAACGTTATGCGAAGGCGATGCCGCGGCCGGCTGCCTATGCCAATGAACGCAAGGCGGGGCGGCGCCTGAAGGTCGGCTATGTGTCGGCGGACTTCCGGCAGCATTCGGTGGCGTATTTCCTGGAGCCGCTGCTGGGCCGCCATGACCGTCGCGAAGTCGAAGTGTTCTGCTATGCGGAGGTCAGCCGCCCCGACGCGGTGACCGAGCGTTTCAAGGCACTGGCCGACCACTGGGTGGTGACGGTCGGGATGTCCGACGAACGCCTCGCCGAGCGCATCGGGCGCGACGGCATCGACATCCTCGTCGATGTCGGCGGCCACACGGCGAAGAGCCGGCTTCTGGCATTCGCGCGCAAGCCGGCGCCGGTGCAAGTGACCTGGCTCGGCTATCCCAACACCACTGGCATGGATGCGATCGATTACCGCCTGGTCGATGCGGTGACCGACCCCGAGGGCGAAGCCGATGCCTACGCCAGCGAGACGCTGGTGCGGCTTCCCGGCGGATTTCTCTGCTATGGCGGCCCGAAGAATGCGCCGGTGCCGAGCGACCCGCCGCGCCTCACCACCCGCGCCGTCACCTTCGGCTCGTTCAACAACCCGGCCAAGCTTTCTTCGGCGACACTGGATGCATGGGCGAAGTTGCTCGCCCGCCTGCCCACCGCGCGCCTGCTGCTCAAAGGCAAGCCGTTCGCCTACCCCGTCACCCGCGCGTGGTTCCTGGAGCGGCTGAGCGGGCGCGGGGTGGCGGCGGATCGGGTCGAGTTGGTGCCCTGGGCGGCGGACGGCGCCGCTCACCTCGCGCTTTACGATCGCATCGACATCGCGCTCGATCCGTTTCCCTACAACGGCACCACCACCACCTGCGAGGCCCTGTGGATGGGCGTGCCGGTGGTGGCGCTGCGCGGCGATCGGCATGCCGGCCGGGTCGGCGCCAGCCTGCTGAACGCGGCGGGCCTGGAGGAATTCGTCGCCGGCTCCGTCGATGCGTATGTGGAGACCGCCGCGGCGCTCGCCGGCGGTCCCGCGCGCCTCGCCGACCTGCGGAAATCATTGCGGCCGCGCATCCAGGCGTCGCCGTTGTGCGATGCCGCGGCGTTTGCCCGCAACGTCGAGACTGCCTACCGCACCATGTGGCGGCACTGGTGCAGGGCGCCGACGCTTGCCGGCAAGATCGAAACGGCCTCCCGCACCATGTGGCGGCGCTGGCGCGAACTCAACACACCCGGTGCGGCCGAACGCAAAGCGGCCGGCGACGCCAACGCGAACCGCACGCGGTTTCTCCTGAGCAAGAGCTGGGGATGCGGCTTCTGGTCCGATGCCACCCATGTTCTCGGCTGCCTGCTTCTGGCCGAAGTCACCGGCAGAACCCCGGTGATCCATTGGGGCGAAAACAGCCTGTTCGGCGGCAGCGCCGGCGGCGAGGCGTTCCGGCGCTATTTCGCGCCGGTGAACGACGTCACCATCGATCAGCTTCTCGCAATCCCCGATGCCGACTGCTTCCCACCGAAATGGGACAAGAGCAACCTGAGGGCCGAGAACGTCGCAAAGTGGGATGGCGAATATTCGCGCACGGCGGCGTTCGACTTCCTGCGCCGTCCCGAAACGATCGCGGTCTGCGATTACTATATCGGCGTCGTCGACGTCATGCCCTGGATTCCGACCGCGCATCCCCTGCACGGCAAATCGCTCGGGCAGGTCTACCGCAACCTCATCGAGCGGTATCTGCGCCCGACTGCGGTGGTATTGTCGCGCGTCCAGGCGTTTTCCCGTCAACACCTGCAGGGCGCGCCGTTCGTGGCGGTGCACATGCGCGGCTCCGACAAGGGCCGCGAAGACCCCGGCTCGGAAGCCGCCAATCACGCGTGCATGACGGCGCTGGCCGAGATCGACCGCTCGTGGCGCATCCTGCTCCTGACCGACG
The DNA here is from genome assembly GCA_963791375.1 of uncultured Alphaproteobacteria bacterium. Taxonomy (GTDB): domain Bacteria; phylum Pseudomonadota; class Alphaproteobacteria; order Rhizobiales; family Xanthobacteraceae; genus JAJPKK01. Next base: position 31,900 of record CAWBSI010000014.1, on the reverse strand, counting down.
ACGACCACTGGTTCGCCCGCGTCAAGGCCGCCTTCGGCAACCGGGTCGTCACCACAGGGGCGCAGCGAACCTCGACGACGATCGGCCTGCACTATGATCCCTCGGCCGACGGCGCGCGGCTCGGAATGGAGATCATGACGGATACCTACCTGGCGCTGCGCGCCGACAAGTTCATCGGCAACGGCCGCTCGAACGTGGCGGCCATCATCGCGCATCTGCGCGACTGGCCGCCCGGCGATTGCATCCTGGTCCGCCCTTCCCTGCTGTCGACCTCGGCGGCGATACTGCTGCCCTCGCCCAACCGGTTCGCGACGACGGCGGCGTGACGCGTCTCTATCACGTCGACGTACCCCACAGCGTCATCGCCGGGATTGCCCGCGGCCCCGCTTGGGAGAGCCGCACTCGCGATGGCTGCAAGAGCCCGGCCAGACGATCCATGTGAACGCAACGGGCTCTAATCTTCATTCCCCCTTGATGTTGGCGTCGCGGATCACGCGGCCGTAGGTCTCGTAGTCCTTGCGCATCAGCGCCGCGAAATCGGCGCCGCATTGCTTTTCTGTGAAAAGTCCCTGCACGGCGAGCTTTTCCTTCACTTCGGGCGCCTGCCGGGCCGCAGCGAACCAATCGATGAGCTGCTTCGCGGTCTGCACCGGAGTCTTGGCGGGCGCGAGGATGCCGAACCAGGTCAGATACTCGAACTCTTGGTACCCGGCTTCGCCGACCGTCGGCAGATCGGGCAGCGGCGCAATCCGCGTCGGAGTGAGCGCGACGAGGGCTCGCACCTTGCCGGCCTGGATGTGTCCTCCGAGGTCGGCATAATTGGCGATGCCGGCCGTCACATGGCCACCGAGAATCGCATTGACGGTCGGGGCGTTGCCGGGAAACGGCACATATATGATCGATAGGCCCGTTTTGTGCTTGAAGCTTTCAAAACCGATGTGTGCGCCGGTCGCGGGCCCGGTGGTCGCGAGCGTCAACTCGCCGGGCTTTGCGCGCGCCGCCGCAACGAAATCAGCCATGCTCCGGTACGGCGAATCGCTCCTGACGACGATCATTTGAGGTGACTGCGTCAGATTGCAAATCGGCTCGAAGCTCGAAAGCGGATCGAAATTGAGCTTGCGCAGGTGCGCATTGATGAGCATTGCCGATGTGTTGATGAGCAGCGTGTTGCCGTCGGGCGTGGCCCGCGCCACCATGTCGGCCCCGATTACGGTGCCCGCGCCGGGACGGTTTTCGATGATGAACGTCACGCCCTGGGTGCGGCTGATCTGTTCGATCACGATGCGCGCGATGATGTCGGCAGTACCGCCCGGCGGGAACGGATTGATGAGCTTGATCTGGCGCGTCTGCGAGAGCGCGCTCGGCGTGGTGAGCGCAAGCGGAACGGCAGATGCGAGACCGAGAATGGCCGCGCCCGCGGCGATACCCAAAATTTTTCGGATGAACATCGACGTGCCCTCCAGGAATGCAATTGGCTCCCGGTGCGCTGCTTCGCCTTTCAGCAATCGCTCGCCCGCCGATCGCACAAAGACTGCGTTTGACACCTCCCCTGCGGCACCCCGCAAGGGCAGTGCGCGATGGCAGCAGACTAACCAGTTCCCCCTGCTTGCGAAAGGATGCCCGCGTTCGCCCGTTTCGGGGCCGCGCTCAGGGGTCTTCCGGACGCGCCATGAGCACCGCGGATTCGACGCGAATGACCCGGAGCGGCCATGCCGTGAAACTCTTACTCGATCAGCTTGTCTGCGGTGGCCAACAGTATTTCCGGGACGGTGAGGCCGAGCGCCTTTGCGGTTTTGAGATTGATGATCAGCTCGAATTTGGTTGGTTGCCGAACCGGCAGGTCGGCCGGCTTCGTGCCCTTGAGAATGCGCGCTACATAATCCACGCCGAGTTGGCGGTAGGCAGCGTCGACGTCAGCGCTGTAGCTCATCAGCCCCCCGCCAAGCGGGTAGATGCGACTGGGATACATCGTTGGGACCATGTGGTGCGCTGCGAGCTCTATGATTTTTTGGCGGCTGCTCGGCTCCGCGAGACTTGTGAAACCTCCGACAATGAGCGCGCCGGCATGTCGTTCGATAAGAGTCGCGAAGGCCACGTCCAAATCAAGGTCACGCCGAGATTCAAGGACAACGATCTGCCGCCCCAGCGCCTGCGCCGCCGCGAGCATGTTGCTCCTGAGATCTTCGAAGACCGGGGCGGTTGACGGACCGGAAAGATAGGCGACGGTCATCGCTTGGGGGATCATTTCGAGCAGGAGATTGAGCTGCTTGCCCGCGAGCGCGGAGGTGAGAAAACTTATTCCTGTCGCGGTGCTGCTCGGCCGATTGAGGCTGGCGACTAATCCATACTCTACCGGATCAACAACCGTCGCGAAGACGATCGGAATTGTTGAGGTGGCAGCCTTTGCCGCAAGTACCGAAGCGGGGGAGCCCGTCGCGACGATCACGGCCACCTGCCGACTGACAAGTTCGGCAGCAAGCGCTGGCAAACGTCTCACGTCATTGTTTGCCCAGCGAAATTCAAACTTGATGTTTTGGCCCTCAGCGAAGCCAGAGTCGGCAAGGCCCCGACGAAATGAGGTCACCGCGGACGAGTTTGGGTCGGGCGCAGCAAGACCAAGATACCCGACCACCGGCAGCGCCGGCTGCTGCGCGCTCGCCGCGAGCGGCCACGCTGCAGCCGTGCCGCCCAGCCCCGCGATGAACTCTCGCCGTCGCATCCGTCATCCTCTGAAGCTGCGGACAGCCTATCGCGGCCAGGGCCGCAAGGGAACGGGCCGACCCTTCATCTGGACTTGAGGCGAAGGTCTCCCTCTCTTGTTTGCGTCGCAAGAGTTGGGGCCTGGCACTTCTGCGACATAGGGCCGATAGCAGACGTGGCACCGCCCGCGCTACGTCCAGCCCAGCTTCGCGACGATCGACTTACCCATGATCCAGTCCTTGTCGTCTTCCGACAAGAAATCCAGGGTCTCGGTGAAATGCGTGATGCGCTGGCGGTAGGTCGCCTTGTCGTATGAATTCGTGATGTCGGTGCCCCAGTGGCAACGCTGCGGACCGAAGGTGTCGTAGCAGCGCTTGAGGTGCACGGTCATGTCGCGGAACGGATACGGCTGCGACGAATAGAGCGGCGACGACGACAACTTGATGGACACGTTCGGGTACTTGGCGAGCGCGACGGTGTCGTTGAGCGCCTCCGCAATCTTGCCGGCCTTGGCGATTTCCGGCGACAGCGCCATGTGGTCGATGACGAGGGCGAGCTGCGGGTGCCGCTCGGCGATCTTGGCGAAGGCCGGTGAGTTGCCGGGGGCGAGGAACATGACGGGAAGGCCGGCCTTCTCCGCTGCCGGCCAGAACCAGTCCGCCGTGCCGTTTGTCAGCCACTCGGCGGCGCCCGCGAGCCGCGTGAAGGTCACGCGAACGCCGAGCATGCCCGGCTGTTCCTTCCACTTCGGCAGCAGCGCAGCCTGTTTCGGATCGGTGAGCGTGACGCGGCCCATCACGTGAAAGCGGTCGGGATAACGCCGCGCCGCCTCCAGGCCGTAATCGTTGCGGTCGCCCGGCCACGACGGCGGCACCACGACGACGCGGTCGACGCCGGCTTCGGTCATCAGCGGAACCAGCTTCTCGATGGTGAAGGGCTCGGGAAGCTGCGGCGTCATGCCGGGCACCCATTTCCAGTCCGGAGTTTCCGCCTTCCACAGATGGACCTGGGCGTCGACGATCAGCCGCTTGCGCGCGGGCTGGGCGGCGGGCGCCTGCGCCGAACCGGGTTGCGCGCCGTGTGCCGCCAGCGCCGCTCCGGCGCCGAGCGTGGTGTTGATGAACCGGCGACGTGACAACATGGCGATCCTCCCAAGCGACAATTGAATTCTTTGTTCTACCACCGGGCAGGTCGCGCAACCGGCGAGCGCTACCTGCGCGGGAAGTCGGAGCCGTTGGCGGCTCTTGACTGAGGCTACACCAGTAGCCGGTGCAGAAAAAAGACGCGACCGGATGATCTCAACGAGCCGCCGCGCGACTTTGCGGTGAGCGCCAATGCCTTCTGGGGTCCTCGGCAAAAATATTTTGCATCACCGGGAATAATTCACTGCTGGCGGAGTCTCCTTGCGGAGCGGCACGGCAAAGAACCTACCCGACATTCGGTGCGGGGCACTACATCACCTACGGATTACGCCGTTCCAATATTTGATAAATCGCCCGAGAGGCGTCCGCAGATCGGCAGCGCGGTGTTCTCTCGAATTGGTCGGAGGCGACGAGGTTCGCTTGCGAATTCGGAAGCAGGAATCTGACCGCAAGATTTTTGGGTAACGAAATCTGCAGCACCTCAGAAGGTTGCGAAACGAAGTTGTAAATTGCGCGGGGCGATACAATGCAGGATTGTGTATTATCGAACGCTGAGTTTTCCAGCGTCGTCGGTGCCATTTACGATTGCGCACTCGATCCCGGCCTGTGGCCAGCCGCGATCCGAGAGGTCTGCGAGGCGACGCGCTCCCTGGCAGGAGTGATCGGAGTCAGCGATCTCACGACGGGAACCAGCCATCTTCAACAACATTGGAATTTCGACGCGGATTGGCTGGATCGCATGATCCTCTACGGCCCGGAAATCGCCGCCATGCTGGCCAGCGTACCGGACTTGCAGGTGCGCGCGCTCGACGAGCCCGTGGTCGCCATGCGCGACGTCGATGCGGCCGTGATGCAACGCTCCCGCTACTATCATGAGTGGTTGCGCCCGCAGGGAATCATCGACGCCATCAATCTGACCGTGCTGCGGCAAAGAGATCGAATCGGCTCGCTTGCGCTGTCCCGCCACCAGAGCGCCGGCGCCATCAGCGATCGCGATGTTGCGATCGTCCGGTTGCTGGCCCCGCATATTCGGCGCGCCATCGCGGTGAGCAACGTTCTCGGCATGCAGGCGATGAAGGTCTGCACCTTCGAGGCTTCGCTGGACCTGATCGGAGTCGGCGTCGTGCTCGTCGATGCGCGGTCCGTCATCATTCACGCCAATCGGGCCGCTCACTTGATGCTAGCCGCCGGCTCTCCCATCCGATCCGATCGCGGAGAATTGCGCACCTGTCTGCCGGAGACCTCCGCGGCATTGCGAGCAGCAATCGCCAAGGCGGCCGGCAACGAGGCCGCGATCGGTGGCGCCGGCATCGGCATGCCGGCGCCGCAGGCCAGGGGCGATCCCGCTTTCATCCATGTCCTGCCCCTGACGAGCGGCGACGTCCGCCCACGCATCGCGCCGCTGGCGAGTGCAGCGCTCTTCATTACCGCCAAGGAAAATAGCGGAGCTCCGCCGGCCGAGGCGATAGCTGCGGTATACGATCTGTCGCCGGCGGAAATTCGGGTGCTGAAGCGTCTGATTGCCGGAAGAAGTCCGGCGGAGATCGCCGATGATCTCGGCTCGGCCTTGCCGACCGTGCGAACCCATCTCTCGAACATCTTCGCCAAGACCGGTTCGACGGGCCAGGCCGACCTCATTCGCCTGGCCGCCGCACTCGCCGCCCCGGTGCGGCGGATGTGAGGCCCGGAAATCGGCGGCGCTGAGCGCCGCGAATTCCCGGGCACGACCGAGGCGTCACGTCGCGTTCAGAGCGACCGCAGGAAGTCGAGAATGGCCTGCTTGTCGCTCGGCGCCAGGCGTTGGAAGTTGTCGACCACCGCATTCGCCTCGGAGGCCGGATAGGTGCCGGTCGGCTGCGAGAAATGCTCGTTGATGGCGTCCAACAGATCGCTGGTGCGCCCGTCATGCAGGAAGAACAGCCGCTGGCCGACGCCCCACAGCGGCGTGGTGCGGAATTCGTCCGGCCCCGCTGCGCCCTGGACGATGTCGTCGGCAAGCCCGGCGCCCATGTGATGGACCATCAGATCGGAGAACAGGTTGACCGGCCGGTCCTGCAGGACCGCGCTGTTCATGGCCGGCGCGGTGCGCATGGTCGGCGTATGGCACATGGCGCAGCCGATATTGCTGAAGACGTTCTTGCCGCGTCGCGCGCTGGGGCTCGGATTGGGGTCGGGCTGCGGCGCGTCGGTGAACCGCATCAGCAACTGGAACTGCATCCAATCCGCCAGGATATGCAGCGGATTCCTGAAGGCCTGGTTGTCGTTGTCATTGGGTTGGGTGCGGGTCACGTCGTTGGGCGCCGGCTTTCCGCTGCCGTTGCAGTTGGGATCTTCCTCGGTCGCCGTGGGAAACAGCTCGTTGGTGATCCCCATTTCGACATTGTAGGCTTCGGCCGCGAACATCGTGATCGACTTGTTCTGCGCCTTCCAGCCGAAGCGGGTAATGGTGCCGTCATTGCCGCTGCGATTGGGATGGCCGGAAATGCCGAGCGCGGCGCGCTGGCTTGCGGTCGCATTGAAGCGGCCCAGTATTTCGCGGTCCTGGATCGAATCGATCAGGCCCAGTCCGAGCATCTGAAGCGGGATCCGGAACGACAGGTTGCCGGCTTGCAATTGACCTGCAAAATCCGGCTGCACGATCGCGCAATTGCCGAGGGTCGGGTCCGTCGTGATGCCTGTCACGACCCAAAGCTGATGCACGCCGCCGTCGCGCGTGCCGTCGGGCTTGTATTTGAAGCGGACTTCCCGGATCGGGCCATATTGTCGTTCGAACGACGGCACTACGTTCTGCTTGCCGAAGCGGTTTGGCACCAGCCGGAACATTGGATTTTCGGGCAGCTGCGGCGTCCCCTGCCCGGGATTCGGCACGATGAAATCCGCCGGAACCGCCCAAGGTCGGCTGTGCGTGGCACAGGAAGCACTGGTCGGCATTGTGACGTGCGCCGAGGCCGTTGGAATTGGTGTGAAACTGCGGAAACAGGGGATCGAGTTCGCCCATGCCCGTGACCGGCGAACCGTCCGTCACGTCCGCGCAGGTGTCGCAAGTCGATTCCAACTGCCCGGCGCGATTGATGCCCTCGAGGAACGACGCCTTTTCATTGGGCGTGATCGTGGCGCCGGTCTCCGGATGCGGGCTGATCAACGGCGGATGCGGAATCTGAATGCCGCGGTACTGCAGAAAGCCCGCGGTATTGTTCAATCCGCCGCGCACGCCCGGATCATGTTGCGCGAAAGCGGATGTCGTTGCGAGAAAGCAAAGCAACCCCGTGACACCTACTGTCCTGATCATAATCGCCCCCTAACCCCGATTTGCGCCCCTGATTTTTGACGCACGCAGCCGCGGGCGGAGGGGCGAAAGCCACCCGCGAATCTGTCGGTTGGAATTTGGAGTTCTGCTTGCCGGACAGCGCCGGGCGCTGCCTTTGAAATCACGGGACGAAATCAGGTCCCGGGGAGACAGCTCGGCGTCGCCGGCAGGCTCAACTGCAATGAATGCTCACAATGGCGGCCTGTTCGCAGCTGTCCGCGCCTGTCGCGGACCGCTTGTGCGTCGACCGAGCCCGATTTTCGGATGGAGACATTCAACACCCCCCAAATTGGCATTGATGGCTCCCCAGGATTCACCGGATCGGGCTCCAGCGCCTCATTCAGATGAATGAATGCAAGGGTTGATTTTTCGAGCGTCTCCCGACCTGGTGCTGGGCCATCAAGCCGGAGAAATGATCCCGGCGGGCTCGTTCCGGGAGAGCCAGTCCGTTCGTGCAGCGGCCGGCCGGCGCTTTGCCCGGGGCGCGGGTCGCGGCAGGAGGCGCGCGGAGCCCGCCTTGACCCTCCCCAGGGCCGCGGTTACACGATTGCCGACCATGATCGTCCTCATCGACAATTACGACAGCTTCACCTTCAACCTCGTCCACTATCTCGGCGGGCTGGGGGCGGAGGTCGTCGTGCACCGCAACGACAAGATCGCGAGCGCCGACGTCGTCGCCGCCGATCCCGATGCCATCGTGCTGTCGCCGGGGCCGTGCACGCCCGACGATGCCGGCATCTGCCTCGAGCTGATCGAGAAGGCGGCGGCGACCATCCCGGTGTTCGGCGTCTGCCTCGGCCACCAGGCGATCGGCCAGGCGTTCGGCGGCCAGGTGGTGCGCGCGCCGGTCCCGGTGCACGGCAAGCTCTCCGAGGTGAGCCACGAGGGCAAGGGCGTGTTCCGCGGCATCAACGGCCCGTTCAAGGCGACGCGCTATCATTCGCTGGTGGTCGATCGCGCCTCGATGCCGGAGGACCTCGCGGTCACCGCCGAGACCGGCGACCGCCTGGTGATGGCGCTCGCAGCACCGCAGCCTGCCGGTGCACGGGGTGCAGTTCCATCCCGAAAGCATCGCGTCCGAGCACGGCCACCTCATCCTGAAGAACTTCCTCGACCTCGCCGCGCGACTGGAACGCCGCGACCGGCCGCCGCAAGCCAAGCTTGATGGCTTCGAGCCGGGCGCATTGAGGGCAGCATGGTCGAGATCAAGGCGCTGATCGGACAGGTGGCGACCGGCGCGGCGCTGAGCCGCGAGGCGGCGTTCGACGCGTTCGAAAGCATGATGTCCGGCGACGTGACGCCGTCGCAGATCGGCGGCCTCCTGATGGCGCTGCGGGTGCGCGGCGAGACCGTCGAGGAGATCACCGGCGCCGTCACCGCCATGCGGGCGCAAGATGCTCTGCCGTCGAGGCGCCCGCCGACGCCATCGACGTGGTCGGCACCGGCGGCGACGCCTCGGGCTCCTACAACATCTCCACCTGCGCCGCCTTCATCGTCGCCGGCGCCGGAGTGCCGGTGGCAAAGCACGGCAACCGCGCGCTGTCGTCGCGCTCGGGCGCGGCGGACGTGCTCATGGCGCTCGGCGTCAAGATCGATATCGGCGCCGGAGACGATCAGCACCTGCATCCGCGAGGCCGGCATCGGCTTCATGTTCGCGCCGGCCCATCATCCGGCCATGAAGCATGTCGGCCCGACCCGGGTCGAGCTCGGCACCCGCACCATCTTCAACCTGCTCGGGCCGCTGTCGAACCCGGCCGGCGTCAAGCGGCAGATGGTCGGCGTGTTCTCCCGCCAATGGGTCGAGCCGCTCGCCCAGGTGCTGAAAAACCTCGGCTCCGAGCGCGCCTATGTGGTGCACGGCTCCGACGGCCTCGACGAGATCACCACCGCCGGCACGACCGCGGTGGCCGCGCTGGAGAACGGCGCGGTGCGCTGCTTCGAGATCGCGCCGGAGGATGTCGGCCTGCCCCGCGTCAAGCCGGAGGCGCTGCGCGGCGGCGACGCCGAGGCCAATGCGGAGGCGCTCAAGGCGGTGCTCGAAGGCATCAAGGGCCCCTATCGCGACGTCGCCGTGCTCAACGCCGCCGCCGCGCTGGTGGTCGCGGCCAAGGCGAAGGATCTCGCCCACGGCGTCGCGCTCGCGCAACATGCGATCGACAGCGGCGAGGCCGAGGGCAGCCTCGACCGCCTGATCGCGGTGTCGAACGCGTGAATGCCCGTAGCCCGCATGGAGCGCAGCGTAATGCGGGACCGCCGCCCCCGGATTTCGCTGCGCTCCATCCGGGCTACACCGTTGCGACTTGGTCCCGCGACAATCGACGTCGCGGCGGATAAGGTTTGACCATGGCCGACATCCTCACCCGCATCGAAGCCTACAAGCGCGAGGAGATCGCGGCGGCGAAGCGCGCGCGGCCGCTAGGCCGAGGTCGAGGCCGCGGCCAAGGCGGCGCCGCCGCCGCGCGGCTTCCTGCGGGCGATCGAGCGGCGGCTCGAGCGCGGCGACTATGCGCTGATCGCCGAGATCAAGAAGGCGAGCCCGTCCAAGGGGCTGATCCGCGCCGACTTCGACCCGCCGGCGCTCGCGCGCGCCTACGAGGCGGGCGGCGCCGCGTGCCTCTCGGTGCTGACCGACGCGCCGTCGTTCCAGGGCAGCCCGGAGCATCTGGTGGCGGCGCGCGCGGCCACCGCGCTGCCGGTGCTGCGCAAGGACTTCATGTACGAGCCCTACCAGGTCGCCGAAGCCCGCGCGTTCGGGCGCCGACTGCATCCTCATCATCATGGCGGCGCTCGACGACGGCGCCGCGCGCGGAGATCGAGGCGGCCGCCTTCGGCCTCGGCATGGACGTGCTGCTCGAAGTCCACGACGCCGCCGAGCTCGAGCGCGCGCTGCGGCTCAAATCGCGCGCTCGTCGGCATCAACAACCGCGACCTCAAGACCTTCGTCACCGCGCTCGAAGTGGCCGAGCGTCTCGCGCCGCATGGTGCCGCGCGATCGCGTCGTGGTCGGCGAGAGCGGCATCTTCACGCCCGGCCGACCTCGCACGGCTGGCGCGCAGCCGGCATCTCGACCTTCCTGGTCGGCGAAAGCCTGATGCGCCAGGCCGACGTCGCGGCGGCGACCCGCGCCCTGCTCGACCGCGGAGCCGCCGCAGCGCGGCGGCGGGCTGAGCCATGGCCGGGCGGAAGCTCACCCACATCGACCAAGGCGGCGCCGCCCGCATGGTCGACGTGTCGGAGAAGGCCGCGACCGAGCGCGTCGCGGTCGCCGAGGGCCGGGTGCGCATGAGCGCGGCGACGCTCGACCTCGTGCTCTCCGGCAACGCCAAGAAGGGCGACGTGCTCGGCGCCGCGCGGATCGCCGGCATCATGGCGGCGAAGAAGACCCACGACCTCATTCCGCTGTGCCATCCGCTGGCGATCACCAAGGTGGAGATCGACATCGCGCCGGACGCGAACGCTCCCGACGTTGCTCCCAGCTTGGTGCGTCCGCGCCACCGTCAAGGTCACCGGGCAGACCGGCGTCGAGATGGAGGCGCTGACCGCGGTGTCGGTCGCCTGCCTCACCGTCTACGACATGATCAAGGCGGTGGAGCGCGGCGCCGTCATCGACGGCATCCGCCTGATCGAGAAGAGCGGCGGCAAATCGGGCCATTACCGCGCCAAGGAGGCCTGAGCCGTGGCGCTGCTGTCGGTCGCCGACGCGCTCGCCGCGGTGCTGGCAGAGGCCGCTGCCGCTGCCGTCCGAGCAGGCGCCGCTCGCCGACGCAGTCGGCCGCGTGCTCACCGCCGATCTCGCGGCATTGCGCACCCAGCCGCCCGCCGACGTCTCCGCCATGGACGGCTATGCCGTGCGCGGCGACGACGTCGCGGCGCCGACAGCGCTCAAGGTGGTCGGCGAGATCGCGGCGGGACGCCCGTTCGACCGGCACGATCGGGCCCGGCGAGGCCGCGCGCATCTTCACCGGCGCGGTGATGCCTGCCGGCGCCGACACCGTGGTGATCCAGGAGGTCACCAGCCGCGACGGCGACAGCGTCGCCATCAAGCGCGCCGGAGAGCAAAGGCCGCAACGTCCGCCGCCAGGGATTCGACTTCAAGCAGGGCGACGTGCTCCTGGAGAAGGGCTGCCGCCTCAGCGCGCGCGGCATCGCGCTGGCCGGCGCCATGAACCACGCCGACGGTGCCGGTGCACCGGCGGCCGCGCCTTGCGGTGTTCGCCACCGGGGACGAACTGGTGGAGCCGGGCACGCCACCGGCCGCGGGCCAGATCGTGCATTCCAACGGCATCGCGCTCGCCGCCATCGCGCGGGCGCGAAGGCGCGAGGCCACCGACTTCGGCATCGTGCCGGACCGGCTCGATGCCACCATCGCCGCGGTGCGCCGCGCTCGCGAAGCAGGCGTCGACGTGCTCGTCACCACCGGCGGCGCATCGGTCGGCGACTACGACTTCGTGCAGCAGGCCTTCGCGGCCGAAGGCATGGCGCTGTCGTTCTGGAAGGTGGCGCTGCGCCCGGGGCGGCCGCTGATGCACGGCCAGCTCGGCGGCATGCAGGTGCTGGGCCTGCCCGGCAATCCGGTATCCGCCTATGTCTGCGCCGTGCTGTTCCTGGTGCCGCTGCTGCGCCGTCTCGCCGGGCGCAGCGACCTGTCGCTGCCGTTCGAGCCCGCGGTGCTCGGCAGTGCGCTGCGCGCCAATGACGAGCGCGCCGACTACATGCGCGCGACCCTCGAATGCCGGCGCCGACGGCATCAAGGTCGCGACGCCGTTCCGCGCCCAGGACAGTTCCCTGCTCGTTCCCCTCGCCCATGCCGATTGCCTGCTGGTGCGCGAACCCTTTGCTCCCGCGGCCGAGCCGGGTTCACCTTGTGTCATCCTCAATCTTGAATTTTGACATCCCCTCGGATTGTTCACTCCAAATTAAATGGTTGCGGAACACATATGGAACGGATAGTGTCCGTTCATGATTTGTTTTGGTTGGACCTATTGCACGACAACAGTATCCGGATACGCATCTGAATGCGCATCGGGATACGACTCCGGGGGACTGGGACGATGCTGACGCGCAAGCAATATGAGCTGCTCCGCTTCATTCACGAGAGGCTCAAGGAGTCCGGCGTGCCGCCTTCCTTCGACGAGATGAAGGAGGCGCTCGACCTGCGTTCCAAGTCCGGCATCCACCGCCTGATCACGGCGCTCGAGGAGCGCGGCTTCATCCGGCGGCTGCCCAACCGGGCCCGCGCCATCGAGGTGATCCGCCTGCCCGACGCGATCGGCCATGGCGTCGTCGCCAATGGGCGCTCGCGCGGCTTCGTGCCCAACGTGATCGAGGGCAATCTCGGCCGGGTGCGGGCGCCTTCGGTAGAGGACGACAGCAACCGCCCGGTCGCGGTTCCCGGTGATGGGCCGCATCGCCGCCGGCACGCCCATCGAGGCGATCCAGAACAAGTCGAGCGTCATCAACATGCCGCCGGATCTCCTGTCGGCGGGCGGCGAGCATTTCGCCCTCGAGGTGCGCGGCGATTCCATGATCGAGGCCGGCATCCTCGACGGCGACATCGCCCTCATCAAGAAAAGCGAAGCCGCCGACACCGGCGACATCGTCGTGGCCCTGATCGACGAGGAGGAGGCGACCCTCAAGCGCTTCCGCCGCCGCGGCGCCTCGATCGCGCTGGAGCCGGCCAATACCTCCTACGAGGTCCGCATCCTGCCGCCCAACCGGGTCCGCATCCAGGGCAAGATGGTGGGGCTGTTCCGGCGGTATTGAGGGGGGACATTTCGGTCCCCAGCGTGTTCTGCTCTCCGGGCCGATCGATGCCGTTCAAGGCGATCCGTTCGGGAGCCTCCGCCTTGTGTCGAGCTTCCTCTGCAGTTCACTCCTCCACATCGGCCTCCGGCGGCGGTGTCGCGTCGGGCTCCGGCCGTGGGACTGAGCCGGGCGCTGGCCGCGCTTCGCCCGGTGCGTAGTGCCGCGCCCACGGGCGATCGAGCCCTCCAGGCCGAGCTGCCACCACCTCGAACTTCCCGTCGCGATGAACCAGCGCCACCGCGCCCGTCTCGCGCAACGCCTTGCGGTCGATCACCATGGCGGCGCAGCCGGGCGGCGGCGCGCGCGGGGTCACGACCAGGGCGGCGCGGCTGCAGTCGTCGGCGAGCGCGGCCGGGCTGCGCGCCACCGCCACGATGGCGCCGTCGGCGAGGCGTCCCGCGCAGCCGTCGGGATCGCAGGCGAAGCCCTGCGCCAGTGCGCGGTCCGTGGCCGGGCGCGCGTCGCCGTCGGCACTGAGCCAGTCGCCGACCGCGATCGCATCGTTGTTGCCGGACTTGAGCACGGTGAGGCGGCCGTCGCCGCCGCGCAGCGCCACCACCTCGCCGGTCGCGGAAATCAGCACGTCCGGCCGCGCCGCCATCAGCGCGGCGATGCAGCCAGCGGCGGCGAGCCCGACGCCCGCCCAGCGCAGCGGGCTGCGCAGCAGGCAGAGCACGATCAGGCCGGCGGTGGCGAAGCAGCAGCGCGCCCATGCCGAAGGCGGGGATGTGGCCGACCGCGCCCGGCAGATGCGCGACCCAGGTCGCGACCGCGATCATCCAGTCGATGCCGATGCCCATCAGCCGCCACAGCGGCCCGTCGAAGCCGAACGGCATCGCGACCAGCGCCAGCAGGCCGGCGGGCATCGACACCGCCGAGATGACCGGCATCGCCAGCAGGTTGGCGAGGACGCCGTAGGGCGCCAGCCGGTGAAAATGATAGGCCGCATAGGGCATGGTGGCGAAGCCCGCCACCAGCGAAGCCAGCATGAGGAAACCCGCTTCCCGCGCGCCCCACAGCGCGACGCGGGCGCCGAGCGAAGTGTCGGCGCCGGCGGAGATCCAGGGGATGCCGCGCTCATAGGCGGCGATGAGCGCGAGCGTCGCCGCAAACGACATCTGGAAGCTCGGATGCACCACCGCTTCCGGCGCCAGCAGCATGACCGCGAGCGCCGCCACCGCGATGGTGCGCAACGTCAGCGCCGGCCGGTCCGCCATGACGCCGATCAGCACCACCGCGGTCATGATGAAGGAGCGCTGGGTCGCGACTTCGGCGCCGGACAGCACGAGGTAGCAGGCGGCGGCGACGAGCGCAGCTGCCGCCGCCCATTTCTTGATGGGGCGGCGCAAGGCGAGGCCCGGGACCAGCGCCAGCCCGGCGCGCAGCATGAAGAACACCACGCCGGCGACGAGCGCCATGTGATAGCCCGAGACCGACAGCACATGGCCGACGCCCGAAATGAAGAGCGCATCGAACACGCTGCCGGTGAGCGCATCGCGCTTGCCGGTGACGAGAGCCGAGGCGATCGCGCCGGTGTCGCCGGGAATCGCTGCGCGGATGCGGGCATCGATGCCGTCGCGGATCGCTTCGACCGCGGTGGCGAACCGCAGCCGCCAGCCCGGCGGCGCCGGCGCGGCCACCGGCGTGATCGCGCCGAGCACCAGGCCGGTGGCGCCGATGCCCTGGAAATAGAGGTCGCGGGCGAGGTCATAGCCGCCGGGATGCAGCGGCGATGTCGGCGGATTGATCCGCGCCTTCATGGCGACGAAGGCGCCGACCGCGGGCGCCCTGCCCTTGCGCACGGTGAGCCGGATGCGCTCGGGCCGGTCGCTCAGGCGCGCGCCTTCCATCGCGGTGACACGGAGCACGATGCGGTCGCTGCGCTCGCGCTCCTCGCGGGTCTCGACGAAGCCGGACATGGCGACGCTGTAGGCGGTGGCGCGCAGCACGGTGTGCTCGACGACATGGGCCTTGATGGCGGCGGTGGCGAACCCCATCGCAATAGCCGCGCAGCCGAGCGCGACCGGGAACGAGGCGCGGACGCGCGCGAAAACGCGAGCGCGATGGCGCCCGCCGCAACCGCCGCGGCCACCCACCACACCGGCTCCCGCTCGGCGGTGAAATACAGCGCGATGCCGGCGCCGAATGCGACCGGCAGCCAGGGCATGAGCCGCCCCGGCGCGACCTCCATCGCCGCCCATTCGCGCAGCCTGGCGGCGAGCGGACCAGCAATCTCTGGAAGCGGAACGAGCCACGGCGCGGCGCCCGCCGTCCCCGGCCGCGGCCACGTACCGACCCGTCCCTGTGCTCTGCCCTGCCCCGCCATGCGCGGCTCCGCTCAGCGCAGAGCCTAGCCGATTTTCGCGGTAACGGGGAACCTGCAATGGGCTATCGGCCGGTCATCCACGGGAGATTGGCCGCGCCCCGGTGCCGGACGCCCGCCTAATAGGTCTTGAGATATTCGATGAGAGCCATGCGGTCGGTCTCACTCATGTCGGTGCCGAAGGTATGGCCGCCATTGCCGGAGCCGACCAGCGACGTGTCGACCAAGCAATCCTCGCCCGCGCAGGCGACATCGACGACGAAGCCGAGCTTCACCGGGTCGTATTCGCGCGGGCCCAGGGGAAACGCCTTCGGCCGCCGTTGCGGCGGGCTCAACAGGTCGTAGAGCGTCGGAACCGAACCGTTGTGGAGATAGGGAGCAGCCGCCCAGACGCCGAACAGCGGCCGCGCCGCGTATGGGCCGTAGGGCGGCTTGGTATCGAGCAGGGTGTCGCGCCAGACGATCGCCTTGCGTCGGCCCAGATCCTCGACATTGCGCTGCTGCGCCTCGGTCATTCCGGCCGCGGCGAATGCCTTGCGCTTGATGCCGTCGACGGCGGCCTGGACCACCGCAGCGAAGCTGTTGCCTTCGAAGGCGGCCCCGGGCTTGACGCCGGCGCAGTCCTTCAGCAGCTCCGATTGCTCGGCCGTGAACGATTTCCTGGGAACGCTCAGCGGCCCGATTTCGGGGACCGGGCAGGAAATCCGCAGCGCCGCCGTGGCGTCGGTACCGGCCAGCGCGAGGTCGAAGCCGCGCAGATGAATGAGACCGCTCGGTGTCCGGTCCTTGTCGGTGTATTCGTGACAGTCCGCGCAGCGTCTCCCTGAAGATCGTTTGTCCCGCCGCCGCGAGGTCGGGTTTGATCGCGCCGAAGAGCTCCGCCGGCCATTTCGGCGGATCGATATAGTAGGACAGCCATTCGAGCCGATGCATGTTGGCGATCGGGATCGAATTGTCGAACAGCGCCGCGGTTTTGGCCGGGTCGAGCACCACGGTCGCGCCGGCGCCGAGCGTTTCGGTGACGTTGCGCTCCATCACCGAGTCGGTGTCGATGGTCCATTCGACCCAGTCGAAGTCCTTGAAGCCCCAGACCGGAGGGAACGCACCGGGCTGGTCAGGATCGGCGTCGGTCGCCGTCACGGCCTGCGTCTTGCGCGACCACAGCGGCGGGAACTTGACCGGTGCGTCGAGCTTGACGAGGTTGGCCTTGTTGACCTCGAACTTGCCGTCCTTGTCTTCCGTGCGCAGCCGCGTCAGCAGGAAGTTGCGCGTGCCGTCGAACGCATCGAGACGGCCGAAGCCCGAGGTCGGATGGTTCGGATCACGGTTCTTCTTCGCTTCGTCGATGACCTGGATGAGTTCGAGCCGCGCCTTGACCTTGTCCCAATTCAGGCCGGCGTTGGCGGCCGCGTAGACGAGGATCGCCGGCCGCACCAGCGGCGCCGCGATGCCGTAGCGCTCATAATCCTGGCGGCCCAGGCGCTTGAGCGCATGCCACAGCTTGGTGCCGTTCTTCAGCGCCATCACGGCGTCGATGGCCTCCGAATAGAACAGCTGCAGGTTCAGCATGTTCGTCGCGCCATCGACGCGCACCGCCTTGCCGTTGCGGCGAAACTCGCCGACGTGGCATGCCGCGCAGGTGACGCCGACGAACTCCAGGCCCAGCGTGAACGAGTTGGCCGACAGGCTCAAACCCACCGCCAACCCGTCGTCGCGCGCCGGGTCCGGCATCAGGCCGTAGCGCCGGAGATTCTCCGCGAACGGCCTGCTCGAATTGGGGGAAGCGACGTCGATCGCGGTCAGCAGCTCCCACGGCAGGATCTCGGAGCCCTGGCTCAGGTGGTAATAGTCCTCCTTCTGCCGGGCCGTCAGGCCGTTGCCGTAGCTCGTCACCAGCGACGGGTCGGCGCGGTCGAAATCGACTTTCATGTCGTCGTCGACGAGGCCGGCGATCACCGGGACGGAGTAGAGGACGGCGGCGAGCAGAAAGAGGCCGACGAGGACCTTGAGAACAAGGACGGCAATGCGACGCATGACACGACGGCCTCCGCCCGGTTGTAATCATCCGGCGATCGTCTTGTGTGCCTCGACATAATACGCGCCCGTACGTCGTCCCTGCGACGACGCCGGCGGCGCAACCATAGTCATATTAATCCGGCCGCTAACGTGACGCTAGACAGCGCGAGACGCCCGATACATTTGTGAACGTCCGCCCTTCCAGCGTTGCAACGGACAGCGCTGCAGCATCGGGTATCGCGGCGCATTTTCAGAAACGAAAAGCCCCGGGACGCATGCCCGGGGC
Source organism: uncultured Alphaproteobacteria bacterium (assembly GCA_963791375.1). Classification (GTDB taxonomy): domain Bacteria; phylum Pseudomonadota; class Alphaproteobacteria; order Rhizobiales; family Xanthobacteraceae; genus JAJPKK01. The sequence continues at coordinate 14,321 of CAWBSI010000014.1, read as the reverse complement.
TTTCGAAATCTGGATGTGCCGGCGGGGTCAGAACTTGTAGCTCAGCGCCGCCCGCGCCACGCTCACATTCGTGTTGCTCCACGAATAACCCGACGGGAATGCCGATCCCGGGAAGGTGCCGGAAACCGCCACCACGCTCGGGGCGCTGTTGAGGCTGTAATAGAGATACTCGCCTCTCAGCAGCCAGTTGTTGGTGATCATCCATTCGAGGCCGCCGCCCGCCACCCAGCCGCCCTGGGTGTTGGAGAAGGCGGTGCTCGTCGCATATGGGACCACGCCTCCATTATTGCTCGCGGCGTAATCGATCTTGCCCCAGGCGCCGCCGGCGGTGCCGTAGACCATCAGGTTCGGCAACACCAGGTAGCCCAGGCGGGCGCGAAGCGACGACACCCAGTCGAGCGTCGAGCTCATGCTGGTGAAGGAGCCGGGTACGGTGACGGAGCCCGGGTTGGTCGTCCACGGCGCATTGAAACTGCTGCCCGTCTTGGCCCAGGACCAGTCGCCTTCGAGACCGACCACCCAGGTGGGGGCGAATTGCCAGTTGTAGCCGGCCTGGAAGCCCCCGATCGCCGAGGAGCCACCGGTATCGCCGGCGATGGGAAATACTCCGAATGCAGCCGAGGATGGGAGCGGGCTCCACAGCGCGTTGTTGCTCGACCATGCACCGCCGACGTTTGCGCCGGCGTAGAAGCCGGTCCAGGTGAAGATCGGCACCATCGGCGGCGCCCGGTAGTACGGCGCCACGTCCGCGGCCGTTGCGATTCCGATGCCGCCCGCCAACGCGGTCGCCGACATCGCTGCAATCAAAAGACGCTTCATCTGTCAGTCCCCCAAAGGTCGAACCCGTTATGCGGACAGTGTGGGACCAAATGCTTAAATTATGGAAAAATCGAATTCGAGTGCGGGCTTTTTCCATGGCATTGCAGCCGATGCCGGTGCCGGGATAAAAGAGTAATCACTTCAAATACTTGCGCTGAATCTCCGGCGACGCCGGTCCGGCCTTCTGAGGGGTTCGCGGGCTTTCACCGCCACAAAGGGCCACGCCCATTAAGCTTAACGTCAGTATTTAACAGGCAGACGCCGCGCACCGGGCCAAGTCGAGTGGACACCGTAGGAAAACGACACGGGATCTTACTCCCCCAGAGACATTGAGCGAGAGGAACGAGCGCGCCAACTTGACGTGGACCATATGATGGTCCATTTTTTCAATGTTACCCTACCTTCGCCAGACCTGGACGCCGACGTGCAGATTTCCGTGACCGACGCCAAAGCGCAATTGACCGAACTGGTGCGGCGCGCCGAAGCGGGGGATGAGATTATCCTGACCCGTCACGGCCAAGCGGCCGTGCGCTTGGTACCCGTCAAAGCTGTTCCGCAGCCCGAGGCACGCAGAGTGCTGCTCGAAGCCGCCCGCATGTCTGGAGCCGCCAAGGCAACCGACGGACCGCAGGCTGCGAGAAGCCAGGACTTCCTCTACGGCGAGCACGGCTTGCCGGAATGATCGCGGTCGACACGTCCGCGCTCATGGCGATCGTGCTCGGGGAAGCGCAAGCCGACGCCTGCATTGCGGCGCTCGAAACCGAGACCGAGCTTTTGATCTCGGCCGGAACCGTCGCGGAAGCGCTGATCGTCGCATCCCGACGGAACGTCTCAACCGAGATCCAGAGCTTGATCGACGGGCTCGGGTTCGAAGTTGTCTCGATAACGCTGGCCTCCGCGCAGCGGATCACCGAAGCCTATCAGCGCTGGGGTAAAGGCGCGCACCCTGCCGGATTGAACTTCGGCGACTGCTTTTCGTATGACTTGGCTAAGTCGCATTCCTGCCGCTTGCTCTTCGTCGGCGATGACTTCGTGAACACCGACGTAGCGAGCGTTCTTTAGCCTTCACCCGCCCAGCTGTCGCGCGGCTCGGCAAATGAAAACCCGGCGGAGGTTATCCGCCGGGTTAAGAGACCCGATATGAGCCGATTGAGGTGGCTCTCGCGAGTGATCAGAACTTGTAGCTCAGGCCCACGCGCCCGGTATTGAATTGAAGGCTGGACGACTGGACGGCCCAGTTGCAAGCCCCGGGTGGGCACGCGCCAAAGCCGGCGGCAAACACCAGGGGAAGGTTGCCCGAGGAACCATCAAACCCGTAGTGCAGGTATTCGGCTCGGAGCAGCCAGTTTTGCGTCAGCATCCATTCCACGCCGCCACCTACCACGTAGCCGGTTGTGGTGTTGCTGAACGATGTCGTTGCCCCGATCCCAGGAAGGAACACGGCGCCCGCCACCAATCCTGTGGCAGTGGCGGTATAAGAGGTGTCAGTCCAGGCTGCGCCGCCGGTGGCGTAGAGCAACCACGGGCCCGCTACCCAGCCAAGGCGTCCGCGTAAAGACGCCAGATAGTGGTTGTTGGCCGAAACCAGCATGTTGAATGCCGGGGCCGGAGCAGCGGTAAAAGTTTCGAGAACGGTCTGATTGTTGCTGGCGTTGCGATTCAGGAAGTCGACATCGCCTTCGATGCCGAAGAGCCAATTTGACGCCTGCCAATTGTAGCCGGTTTGAATGCCGCCGAGCACGCCGCTTGAGTTGAGACTGTGAGAAGTCGGCAAGTTTCCGAACCCCGGAACTCCGGCCCCGAGTATGGCGGGCGCACCGAAGCCGGGCGACGGGAAGGCGTCGGTCGTTACGGTCTGATCGGCGCCATAGCCACCCACATTGCCGCCGAAGTAGAAGCCGGTCCAGCTAACGACCGGCGGCGGAACATAGGCCGGCGCCTTGAACGGCATGTCCGCCGCCATTGCCGTTCCGCCGACGCCAACAAGCGCGGTCGCCGCAACCAGACCAATCAATAAATTTCTCATCTCAGATTCCCCCCGGTTCGAATCCAAATACGCTCAGCATTGTAAAGCCAAAGCCCAAATTGCCAGACAATCATTCATTGTTGAAATCCCTTTTTCAGCGTTGCGTGCCAATTTTGCCACAACGGTGCTTTGATCATAAAACATTATATTTCAATAACTTGCACAGGTCAGGAGCGGTCGGGGTTTGCCGCAATGCAGAATTCCGAACCGCTCTTGGCGTCCGGAAATACTGCCCCCGTCACGACGCCCCCTTCGCCTTCACCCAGCTGTCGCGCAAACCTACCGTGCGGTTGAACACCAGCCGCCCCGGCTTCGAGTCGCGGTCGCGGATGAAATAGCCCTGGCGCTCGAACTGCACCACGGCATCGGAATTGTCGCCCGCGAGCGCCGGCTCCACCCTGGCGTCGTTCAGCACCTCCAGGGACTGCGGATTGAGATCGGGGGCGAAGTTGCCGGCGTCGGGATCGGGCTTGACGAACAGCGGATTGTAGAGACGCACTTGCGCCGGCACCGCGTCGGCGGCGCCGACCCAGTGCAGCGTCGCCTGCACCTTGCGGCCGTCGGGCGCATTGCCGCCCTTCGTCGCGGGGTCGTAGGTGCAGCGCAGCTCGATCACCTCGCCGGCCGCATCCTTCACGACCTCGCGGCAGGTGATGAAATACGCATAACGCAGCCGCACCTCGCGCCCCGGCGACAGGCGGAAGAACTTCTTGGGCGGGTTCTCCATGAAGTCGTCGCGCTCCACATAGAGCTCGCGGCCGAACCGCACCCGCCGCGAGCCGGCGCCGGGATCGTCGGGGTGGTTGACGGCGTCGAGCTCCTCGCCCTGCCCTTCCGGATAATTCGTGATCACGACTTTCAGCGGCCGCAGCACCGCCATGCGCCGCAGCGCCGTGCGGTTGAGCACATCGCGGATCGCATGCTCGAACATGGCGACATCGACGACGCTGTAGGCCTTGGCGACCCCGATCTGGCGCACGAATTCGCGCAGCGCCTCCGGCGGCACGCCGCGCCGGCGCAGCCCTGCGAGCGTCGGCATGCGCGGGTCGTCCCAGCCGCTCACATGGCCGCCGCGCACCAGCTCAGTGAGGACGCGCTTCGACAGCACGGTGTAGCTGAGGTTGAGGCGGGCGAACTCGTACTGGTGCGGGTGCGACGGCACCGGCAGGTTTTCCAGGAACCAGTCGTAGAGCGGCCGGTGATCCTCGAACTCCAATGTGCAGATCGAGTGGGTGACGCCCTCGATGGCGTCGGACTGGCCGTGGGCGAAGTCGTAGCTCGGATAGATCGACCACGTCGTGCCGGTGCGGGGGTGGCTCGCATGGAGGATGCGGTAGAGCACGGGGTCGCGCAGGTTGATGTTGCCGGACGCCATGTCGATCTTCGCGCGCAGCACCCGCGCGCCGTTGGGGAACTCGCCGGCGCGCATGCGGCGGAACAGGTCGAGGTTCTCCTCCACGGAGCGGTCACGGAACGGGCTGTTGCGGCCGGGCTCGGTCAGGGTGCCGCGGGCGGCGCGCATCTCGTCCTGGGACTGGTCGTCCACATAGGCCTTGCCGGCCCGGATCAGGTGCTCCGCCCAGGCGTAGAGCTGCTCGAAATAGTCCGACGCGTGGTAGAGGTGCTCGCCCCAATCGAAGCCGAGCCAATGGACGTCATTCTTGATGGCGTCGATGTATTCCTGCTCTTCCTTGGTCGGATTGGTGTCGTCGAAGCGCAGATTGCACTGGCCGCCGAACTCCTGCGCGATGCCGAAATTGAGGCATATGGACTTGGCATGGCCGATGTGGAGGTAGCCGTTGGGCTCCGGCGGAAATCGGGTGATGATCTTGCGGTAGCGCCCGCTCTCGAGATCGGCCTGGACGATGTCGCGAATGAAGTCGCGACCCGCTTCCATGATGGTTTCGGCTGCGGTCATTGCTGCCAGATGTCCTTCGACCCAGGTTCGACAAATGTCGCGGCCGCCACCCCTGTCTTCTCCCTCCCCGGCTTCGGGGAGGGCCGGAGTGGGGCCTGTTCTACGGCACGGGGTTGGGGTCAAGCAGACCCCACCCTGACCCTCCCCGAAGCCGGGGAGGGAAAAGACGCGCGCGCCAGCCCCTTACACGAACGCCCCTCGGCGGTCCAATTTTCAATGGGCACACGCTTGGGGACGGCGATTTTTGCCATGACAAGTTCCGCCCGACCTATGTTACAGGGGCCGCAACCTGAATGTCGCGAGGTGTTTTTCCCGTTCATGGCCGAGCAAGTCATCACCCGTTTTGCGCCGTCGCCGACCGGCTTCCTGCATATCGGCGGCGGACGCACCGCGCTGTTCAATTGGCTCTATGCGCGCGGCCGCGGCGGCAAGATGCTGCTGCGGATCGAGGACACCGACCGCGAGCGCTCCACCAAAGCGGCGATCGACGCCATCCTCGACGGGCTCGGCTGGCTCGGGATCGATTGGGACGGCGACGTCATCTACCAGTTCGCCCGCGCCGCCCGCCACCGCGAGGTGGTCGAGCAGTTGCTGGCCGCGGGCCAGGCCTATCGCTGCTACGCGTCCCAGCAGGAACTCGACGCGATGCGCGAAAAGGCCCGCAGTGAGGGCCGCTCCAAGCTCTATGACGGGCGCTGGCGCGACCGCGACCCGGCCGAGGCGCCGCCGGGGATAAAGCCGGTGATCCGCTTGCGGGCCCCCCTGACCGGCGAGACCGTGATCGAGGACCAAGTCCAGGGCCGCGTGGTCTGGCAGAACGAGAACCTCGACGACCTCGTCCTGCTGCGCTCGGACGGCACCCCCACCTACATGCTCGCGGTCGTGGTCGACGACCACGACATGGACATCACCCACATCATTCGCGGCGACGATCACCTCACCAACGGCGCCCGGCAGACCCAGATCTACAATGCGCTCGGCTGGAAGGTGCCGGTCATGGCGCACATCCCGCTGATCCACGGGCCGGACGGGTCCAAGCTCTCCAAGCGCCACGGCGCGCTGGGTGTCGATGCCTACCGCGCCATGGGCTACCTGCCCGCGGCGATGCGCAACTACCTGGTGCGGCTCGGCTGGAGCCATGGCGACCAGGAGATATTCTCCACCGAAGAGATGATCGCCGCATTCGACCTGCCCCAGATCGGACGGTCGCCGGCGCGGTTCGATTTCGCCAAGCTCGAGAGCCTCAATGGCCACTACCTGCGCCAGATGAGCGACGCCGATGTGGTCGACGCCATCGAGCACCTGCTGCCGCATCTCGCCAACGGCGCCGCGCTCGCGGCAAAGTTCACGCCGCAGCTCAAGGCGCAACTGCAGGCGGCCATGCCGGGGCTCAAAGAGCGCGCGAAAAACCTGGTCGAACTGATTGACAGCGCGCGGTTTCTCTATGCCGACCGCCCGATCGCGATCGACGACAAGGCGAAGGCCCTGCTCAATCCCGAGGCCTGCGCCATCCTCGCGGAGCTGATGACCGACCTGTCGAGCGTCGATCCCTGGACCGCGGAAGCCACCGAGAACACGGTGCGGGCCTTTGCCGAGCGCAAGGAGATCAAGCTCGGCGTGGTTGCTCAGCCCTTGCGGGCGGCGCTGACGGGCCGGCCGACATCGCCTGGCATTTTCGAGGTGCTGCAGGTTCTCGGCAAGCAGGAAAGCCTCGCCCGCCTCGCCGACCAGGCGCGCAACGCCGCCTGAGCGTCAGCGTTTTTCCAGCGCGGATTGCATCTTTCAGTCGCATCTTGCATGGCGCGGAGGCAGCGACTTAATAACAGGCATGGCGTATCTTGCAGTGCACACTCAACTGCGCTAGCAGATAATGGCTGGAAATGCGCGTACGCCCGGCGGAGCAGGCGAACATCCGTGTGCAAGCAGCCACTTCGGCAGCGCACTGCAGCGCAACCTAATCGAGGATACGAGCATGGATGCATTGACCGGTGCGAACACCAAGAGCGGCTCCCTGACGCTCGGCGACAAGAACTACAAGTTCCCGCTTTACGAGGGCACCATCGGTCCGGAGGTGCTCGACATCTCCAAGCTCTACCATGAGGCCGGGATATTTACCTACGATCCCGGCTTCACCTCGACGGCGAGCTGCGAGTCCAAGATCACCTATATCGACGGCGACGAAGGGATCCTGCTCTATCGCGGCTACCCGATCCAGCAACTGGCCGAGCATGGCGACTTCCTGGAGACCTGCTATCTCCTGCTTTACGGCGAGCTGCCCACCGCCGCCCAGAAGGCGGAATTCGACTACATCGTGACCCGTCACACGATGGTTCACGAGCAGATGAGCCGGTTCTTCCAAGGCTTCCGGCGCGATGCCCATCCGATGGCCGTCATGGTCGGCTCGGTCGGCGCCCTGTCGGCGTTCTACCACGACTCCACCGACATTTCCGACCCGGTGCAGCGCAACATCGCCTCGATCCGCATGGTCGCGAAGCTGCCGACGCTGGCCGCGATGGCCTACAAGTATTCGATCGGCCAGCCGTTCGTGTATCCCAAGAACGAGCTCGACTATGCCTCGAACTTCCTGCGCATGTGCTACGCGGTGCCGTGCGAGGAGTACAAGGTCAATCCGGTGCTGGCGCGGGCGATGGACCGCATCTTCATCCTGCACGCCGACCATGAGCAGAACGCCTCGACCTCCACGGTTCGGCTGTCGGGTTCCTCCGGCGCCAATCCGTTCGCCTGCATCGCCGCCGGCTGCGCCTGCCTGTGGGGCCCCGCCCATGGCGGCGCCAACGAAGCCGCGCTCAGGATGCTCGCCGAGATCGGCTCGGTCAGCCGCATCCCCGAATACATCCGGCGCGCCAAGGACAAGAACGATTCCTTCCGCCTGATGGGCTTCGGCCACCGGGTCTACAAGAACTACGACCCCCGCGCCAAGATCATGCAGAAGACCTGCCACGAAGTGCTCGGCGAAATGGGCATCAAGGACGATCCCCTGCTCGATGTCGCCCTCGAACTCGAGCGCATCGCGCTCCACGACGACTACTTCATCGAGAAGAAGCTCTACCCCAACATCGATTTCTATTCCGGCATCACGCTCAAGGCGATGGGCTTCCCGACCACCATGTTCACGGTGCTGTTCGCGGTCGCCCGCACCGTCGGCTGGATCGCTCAGTGGAAGGAAATGATCGAGGATCCGAGCCAGAAGATCGGCCGTCCGCGCCAACTCTATACGGGGCCGACCCCGCGCGACTACCTGCCGATTTCGCGGCGCAAATAGCGCATCATTCGGAAATTCATTTGGATTCACTGTCATCGCCCACGAAAGCGGGCGATCCAGCAATCCCTGCGCCATCGCTGGAACTGATGCTGCGCCCCGAACGCGATTGCGCGACTACGGATCGCCCGGTCAAGCCGGGCGATGACGGCAGTGGGGGTTCACGCGACTCACCAGGCGCCGCGCTTGATCCCGGTGGCGACATAGCCGCACAGCGTCGGGTGTGACCACAGATGCGACGGCAGGTCGACCTGGAGCGGCGTCAGGGTGCCCGCGATCGCGTCCCGCGCGGCACGTTCCAGCAGCGGCAGGGCGGCGGCGATCTGCAGGTAGGAGAATGTCGCGTAATTGTCCTGGCCGGACGGCTTGAGCCGCGCCTGGTAAAGCACCTCGCCGGTGTCGATGCCGGGATCGACGAGATGCACGGTGACGCCGAAATTGGCGAGGTCGCCCTGGGCATTCGCCCAGTAGCCGCCGTGGATGCCGCGGTACTTCGGCGTGATCCCGTCGTGATAATTGATGAACGGTGCTGAGACCGACGACAGCACTTTGCGGCTGATGATCCTCGTCCCCACCACGAGCACGACCTTCGGCGCCAGTTGCTGCAGGCGGGCGATCGCCTCGGGACTGTTGACCGAGGTGACCTCGATCAACTCGGTTCCGCCCGGCCACCGCGGCTCCAATCCAGCCGCCGCGATGATTTCCGCAATGCGCTCGGCGGCCGAACGGCGCAGACACCGGGAAAGCCCGATGAACGCAAGTTGCCCAGCCGCGTGTGCCAGGCCGAACCGCTTGATCCGGCCACGCACCAGCGACAGTCGCGGAACGTGCTCCTCGACCATGATCGCGAGGTCGGGAAACCGGGCGGCGAGGCTGTGCGCGGCGATGCGGCAGAGCGCATTGTCCACGACCAGCAAAGCCACTCCGCCAACCGGCATTCTAATCTCCGGGCATTGAACGCCTTCGGCGCATGATCGCGACAAGCCGTCGATGGTCCCGACGAAAATCATGCGCAAGATCAAAGAGATCAGAGCGCTGCCCGATCCGAACCAATTACGCTTTATTGGAAAAAAGTTTACGCCGCTATAACCGGAATATCCCCCGCCGCGCCGTCACCGCGGAAGCCGGTGTGGAACGCCGGGCGTTGCGGCCGGCATCCTCGCCGGCCGACTGTCAGCACCTCTGGTCTTGTCTGCGACGCCCGCTCAACTGCCGTAGAGATAGTTCGGCAGCCACAGCGTCATGCCCGGCCACAGATACATGATGACCATGCACAGGATCACGATCAGCATATAGGGCATCATGCCGGCGAAGATCTGGTTGAGGGTGACGTGCTTCGGCGCGACGCCCTTGAGGTAGAACGCCGACATCGCGACCGGCGGCGACAGGAATGCCGCCTGCAGGTTCACGAACACCAGCGTGCCCCACAGGATCGGATCGATGTTGAAGTGCTTGAGCATCGGCAGGAAGATCGGCACGAAGATGATGATGATCTCGGTCCATTCCAGCGGCCAGCCGAGCACGAAGATGATCGCCTGCGACAGCAGCATGAACGTTATCGGCGACATATTGAGCGAGAGCACCCATCCCTCGAGCAGCGCCTGACCGCCGAGGATCGCGAACACGCCTGAGAACAGCGCCGAGCCCACGAACAGCCAGCACACCATGGCGGTGGTCTTGGCCGTCAGGAACACCGCCTGCTTGGTGCGATCCCAGTCGAGCGTGCGGGCTTGCACCGCCAGCAGGAACGCGCCAAAAGCGCCGACGGCGGCGGACTCGGTCGCGGTGCAGATTCCGAACAGGATAACGGCGAGCACGACGATGGTGAGAATGCCCAACGGCATCGTCGACGAGGTCAGCAGTTTCACGATCGAGAGCCGCTCGGCGTTGAACCTCCAGTAGTAACGGACCTGCAACAGCGCGCAGACAGCCGTGATGCCCCAGAACCAGAGATAGAATTCGAGTGTCGGCCCCAGTTCAGCGGGCGTGGCCTCGTTGGAAACCAGCTCCGGCGTGCCCAATTGCTGCACGCCGGTTACCGCGAGTTCGACGGCAGCCTGCTGGTGAATAACGACGTACCACCAGACGGTCGCCAACGAGCCGGCGACGATCATGAACGGAACCAGTGCGTAAGCGAAACTCGAGAGCAGCATCCAGTAGCCGACCGGACGGCCCTCAACGTCGATCTCCCTTGCCCTCGACGGCGAGAGGAGCCCCTTGACCAGCGAGATCAGGATGGATTGCGAACGATAGGCGTCCTCGAACTTCGACAGCCACGCCGGCACCGGCACTTTCGTCTGTTCTTCCGGCAATCGCGGCGCGATCTTCGGATTGATCATCGCCCAGCCGACGATATAGACGAGGTACAGGAACGACAGGAAGAAGCCGGGGAACATCGCCGCCGCATACAGCTTGACGATCGACTGACCGGCCACCGCCGCGTACACGATGATCATGACCGACGGTGGAATCAGAATGCCGAGCGTGCCGCCTGCCGTAATGACGCCGGAGGCGAGTTTCACGTCGTATCCCGCCTTGAGCATGGGATTGAACGCGATCACGCCCATCAGCACCACCACCGCGCCCACCAGGCCGCTGGCGATGCCCCAGAACGTGCACACGATCAGCGTGGCGACGGCGAGCGAGGCCGGCACTTTCCGGAACGCGAGCTGGATCGAGTAGAACATCTTGTCGACCAGCGCGCCGCGCTCCATCACGTATCCCATGAGCACGAACAGCGGGATCGAGATCAGAACGTCGTTGGTCATGGCGCCGTATGTGCGCTCGACCATCAAATCGAAGACGCGATTGTCCGCCCAGGTATGCGTCGGATCGTAGAAGGCGATGTAGCCGAAGAAAATTCCAAGACCCATCAGCGTAAACGCTGTCGGAAAGCCCATCATGATCACGACCACGATGAGCGTGAGCATCAAGAGCCCAAGTGCCGGATCGCTCATGTGTTCAAGTCCCCGCCCATGCCGCGCTGGCGCGCGGACTCGTCGATTTCATGCGCCCGCTCGATGGCGATCTTGCGCGACTCCTCGTCGACATATTCGCTGTGCGCAAGTTGCTGCTCGATGACGTCGATCTCCGCGACGTCCTTGAGGCGGCTGGGCCATTCGCCGGTCTGCAGGCAGACGACGCAACGCACGATCTCGGCGATGCCTTGCAGCATCACCAGCACGCCGGCGATCGGAATCACCGACTTGAAATAATAGACCGGCGGGCCGTTCGCCGTCACATTCGAATGCTCCGCGATCCGCCACGAGTCGGAGGCATAGTCGAAGCCCGCGTATATAAGGGCGGCGATTCCAGGGACAAAAAACACCACATACAGCACGATATCGAGCGAAGCCTGCATGCGCGGCCGCATCGAGCTGTAGAGGAAGTCGCCGCGGACATGGGCGTTCTGCGCCAGCGTGTAGGCGCCGCACAGCATGAACGCAGATCCGTACAGCATGTTGTCGAGATCGAAGATCCACGCCGTCGGCATGTTCATGATGTAGCGCTTGAACACTTCGACGCAGACGACGGCCATCAGCAAAATGATCAGCCAGGCCGCAGCCTTGCCGACCCAGGTGCTGATTTCGTCGATGGTCAGCAGAAATTTTTGGACCGTCATTGGCCGCCGCCGATCAAACCGAGGAAAGAATGAAATGACAAAGCACCATCCGGTCGGTCCCGAACGGTGCTTTGCCGGTCCAATGCGCCGTCAGGTCTTCTTCACGGTCCCTTTCGGCCCGAAGTAGTAATCGAACGCCATCTTGCGGCTGACGACGGTGTCCTGCTCCCATTGCGTCGCCCGCCTGGCGAACTCGATCTGCGATTCGACGATCTCCTTGAACAGCGGATTTGTCGCCGAGTACTTCTTGATGAGGTCATCGAAGATCTCGAGCTGCCTTTTGAGGATTGCATCCGGCGTTTTGTAGAACTTCACCTTGTCCTTGGTCTGCAACTCGATGTAGTCCTTCGAGTAGCGGTCGATCGCCTTCCATTGCATCTCCTGGGATGCGGCGGTGACCGCATTGGCGATGATCGCCTTCATCTTCTCCGGCAGTGCATCGTATTTGGTCTTGTTGAAGGTGATCTCGAGCTGCTCGGCGTTCTGGTGGTAGCTCTGCAGCATGCAGATCTTGGAGACGTCGGCGAAACCGAGGATGCGATCGGAGGTGGCGTTGTTGAACTCGGCCGCGTCGAGCAGGCCGCGGTCGATCGCCGACACGATTTCGCCGCCGGGCAGCGCGTTTACCGCGGCGCCCATGGCGGTGAACATGTCGATGGAGATGCCGACGGTGCGGTATTTCATGCCCGCGAAGTCCTCCACCTTGGTCATCGGCTTCTTGAACCAGCCGAGCGGCTGGGTCGGCATGGGTGCGTACGGGAACGAGACGACGTTCAGGCCAAGCGATGCATAAAGCTTCGCCAGAAGCTCCTTGCCGCCGCCCCACCGGTGCCAGGCCAGCAGCATGTTGGCGTCCATGGCGAAGCCGGGGCCCGATCCCCACAGCGCCAGCGCGGTTTGCTTGCCGTAGTGGTAGACCAGCACGCCGTGGCCGCCGTCGAGGGTTCCTTTCGATACGGCATCGATTAGCCCGAACGCGGGCACCACGGCGCCGGCGGGAAGCACCTCGATCTTGAGGTCGCCGCCGGTCATGTCGTTGACCAGCTTGGCATAGTCCAGCGCGTATTCGTGGAATATGTCCTTCGACGGCCACGTGCTCTGCCATCGCATGTTGATCACGCCCTGGGCGCTGACGACGTTGGGCGCGGCCACCGCCGAGGCGGTGGCGGCCGCCGCCGCGACCTTGAGGAAATTACGCCGGGTGGCGCGGTCCGACTTCGATTGCTTCGACATGACGTTCCTCTCCCTGGTTTAGACGGCGCTGCCGGCCGGCTTTTTCGGTGGGCAAAGGATTGCATACTCGCCCGCGCACGTCACCACCAGTTGTAACTCGACGTGCTGCTTGGCCGCACCCCGAAGCGACGGCATTTTCATTGGAGCAAAGCATGCTCCCTCGCCAGAATGTTGCGTCTGCGCGCAGATATCCCGGTAGATGGCGGCCCACAGGGGAGGCCGGCCCGGCGTCGAACAAAGACATGCGCTGCAATATGACCGGGGAGCCTTATGCCGCGTTGACCCGGCGGAAGCCGTTGAAGAGCGCGGTCGCAGTGCCCGACATCAGCACCTTGAGGTATCGCGCGTCCTGGTATTCGCCATTGAGGGAGAGTCGCGGCAGCGCCGTCATGTGCGCGGCATGCTCGGGGAACAGCACGCCGGGACGTGTCGTCACCGCGGTCTTGTATCCGAGTTCGGCGGCGATGCGGAACTCGCGCTTGCCGACCAGATCGGGCCCGCCATAGGGATAGGCAAGATGGCCGACCGGCTTTCCGAGCGCCGCCGCGATGACGTCGCGGCTGGCTTCGAGCTCGGCACGCGCCGTCGCCTCGCTCGCCTTGGCGAGCATGACGTGGTTGACGGTGTGGGCGCCGATGGTGACGAGCGGGTCCGCCGCCAGCTCCCTGATCTCGTCCCAGGTCATGCACAGCGCGTCGCCGACCGGCGCCATGTCGACCCCGTAGCGCGCCGAGAGGGCCTCGACGAAAGTGTGGAGCTCGGCTTCCTCGGCGAGGCCGCGCAGCCACCAATAGACGGTTTCGTAGGCCTCGCGCTTTTGCGCCGCGCTCGCACAGTCATGGCGCTGTTCCCGGCCGTTGATCGTCACGACGACGCTGTCGTTTTCGGCGATCACCTTTTCCAGGGCGACCCACCACAGCTTGCCGCGGCGGTCGGGGAAGCTGGTCGGAATGTAGATCGCGAACGGCGCCCGGTGCGCCTTGAGGATCGGATATGCCCAGACTTTGTTGTCGCGGTAGCCGTCATCGAAGGTGATGCAGGCGAAGCGGCGGCCGAAGTCGCGTTCGGTCAGCCGGCGGTACATCTCGTCGAGGGAGACGATGTCGATCGACTCGCTGCGCAGCCATTCGATCGTCTGCATCAGGAATTCGGGCGAAACCTCGAGCCCCTGGTTGGGCTGAAACGCGCCGCCCCGCGGCGGCCGCACGTGGTGGAGCATCAGGATCACGCCGACCCCTTCGAAGAAGGGGCGCAGCAGGACATGGGCCCCGCTGAAATAGAGCGTATCGAATCCGGTGCGGATGATGGACGACTTCATCGGGTTATCCCTGCGACGGGCCAACCCCGACATATCACGCAGCGCTGTTGGATGAATTTACGCCTCCGGCCAATTTCGCCGGTGGTTAATGGGCTCCTACCGTGC
>CAWBSI010000013.1:0-329843 GCA_963791375.1 uncultured Alphaproteobacteria bacterium | reverse complement strand
CTGGGCTACGCCATGGTCGGCGGGCTCGCGCTCAGCCAACGCTGACGCTCTACACCACGCCGGTGGTGTACCTCTATCTCGACCGCCTGCAGAACTGGCTGTGGGGCGTGCGCGCACGAGGCGACGAAGGCGAGGTCCGCGCCGTCGCGGCGGAGTGAGAAGTGTTCCCAGATGCTTTGCTAATCCGGCCGGTTGGGCCATTTTGACAGTGTTCACCCAACGCATTGTTGAGGCGGAGCCACCATCCAAAGGTACGCCCTGGCTGTCGAAGCCACCCTGCGAACTGGTGAAAAAGAGCCACCGATCGCGCGTCCGTCCCCGCGACTTAATGCTGCCTCCCCCCAGGCGCAATCTCAAGACAACAATATCCGTGATTTGATGATTTTCTCGATCGGAGGGACCGATTTTAATAATGAGGATTTCTCGCTTCGAACCGCGGTATTCGGAAAGCGTGCGTATGGTGCAGGGAGCCTTGAGCACCGGGACCTGCGCACTTTTCTCGGTGCCGTGATAGCGTTGAGCTACCGAGGCGGATGAGTAATGAGAGTCGATTCAGGAGTCACTCGCGCGCCCCAGCCGCTGCACGAGCGGAAATGTGGTACATTGGCTATGAGCACGGCACAGCTGCTGGGTAGTGCGCATACCGATATTACATCTCGTGCGGTCCGATCTAGGACCCAAGCCGCCAGCGCGAGCGCGCGAACCCGGTGCGGAACGGCTATCAAACGAGGGGCCTGGCAGTCGTCTCCTCGGGTTATCGATGGACAAGTACCGGAATCTTGGAATGCGTAAGTACCTTAACTGTCTCGCTGCCGAGCACCAGGGCGGAAATACCGTGGCGCCCATGCGAAGCCATCACGATCAGGTCGCAGCCTTTCGACGCTGCGGTATCGATGATCGCTTGATAGGGAAAATCATGCTCGACATGGACTCCCTCACATTCGACGCCCGACGCCTGAGCTAGACGGGCGGCGGCGCCAAGAGTTTTCTCGGCATATTCGGCCGTGAAAGTATGCAATGGCTGCACTACCGTCAGCACAGTAACCTTAGCGCCAATCCGCTTGGCTAAGGCGATGCCGTGGTTGACGGCCTTTTCAGAGAGCTCCGACCCATCCGTCGCGATAAGGATGTTCGTATACATTATCGTCCCTTTGGTATTGGCTTGCCCCTCACAGCAAATATGGGAGCCTTGGTCGATCTGGCAACTTTTCGTGTTGCGTTGGCGCCGTCCTAACCTCCCATGGGAGGTCGCCCGGCTCTGCCGGGGTGGCAGTAGACGTTTGACGTTTACGGAGGTGGTCCGTCCGTGAAGCTCGTGCTGAGGGAAGACGAGGCATGCAGACGGGTCAGCAAGGTCCAACCAAAAACTGAGGCCAGGGGCGTGGTAGGGCAAACACAGTGTGGTGCGTTCGTTCGTAAGCACATCGGTCGAATATTTCAGGAGGGTAGCGAAGCCGACTTGAGAAATGTTCTGGAATTTGGTCATCGGAGCTGCGGGCATGTCACCAGCCTCGCAGAGCCGCTTTGAGCGGTTTGGGCTCGAGCCCGACCGGATATAAGTTGATGCGGCGAGCGTCGCATAGCTTCGACAAAGGGCTCCGCCTTGGATGATATGCATCAAGTGCAACTCTAACGTCGCAACGATTGGAGGACCTCCAGATTGAAAAATAGATGCTGACAGAGAGTCACGAACTCTCGCTCTTGACGTCTCTCTGCTTGGCGGGCGCAGAACACCCGCGAGGCATCCATTGCACGACGATTATTGCTCGGCACGCGCTTTCGCCGTCAACCCCTCGCGCCTACGGCGCGACCCTGCGGGCTTCGGGGGGTGACCGCTCGGCGCGGCCAAGCAAAGAGGGCTATCATGCCATGAATGCAGACATGCGCCTTGCGTTGTTCAACCGCACGCACGGCGCCCTTGGCAAAGGCAATTGTCCGATGGGAAAACGCCGCGAAAAAACTCTTGACTTGCGGAGCCACATATAAGCCCCCGGCTTTGCCGGGGGATACTTACTCAAGTCTACGGCCGGCTTGTCCCTGCCCCGGGGATTACAGGCGTCGGGCTTTCGGCTCACGGAGCAATGTTCTTATGCGCTCGGGATCGAGCGGCGGCTTGCCTCGCATCATCGCCCAGCCCTTGGTGTCGCGGATCGTGGATTCCACAAGCTGGTCTCTGACTGCGTCGGGGACCTTGCGCGTGCCGTTCTCCTCTCTCCATGCGTTGAGGCGGCTTTCGACCAGAAAAGTCGCAACGTAAGTCAGATCTTGCCAGCGCATAAGCTTTCCACCCGGTCTGCCCGGGCGGCGCGGACGCGAGCGTGCATGCAGAATTTCGATCAAGCCAGCAAGGTTGCGACGGTTCTCGGCCGACAAAGGCCGGTCGGATCGAAGAAAGTCCATTAGCGGGACAATGTCGCCGCACTCGTGGTAAGCCATCACCGCCTGGAAGAACGCGCCCTCGTCACCGGGAAATTGGAAGGATGAAGCCGGCGGCGGCGGGTCTCTCCACGCGTTGCTCAGGCGCTCCTCGTACGCGCGAAGGCTTGCGTCTCGCTTATCCTCGGCCTCTGACTGCGACTTCCTTCCCCTCGCGCCCATCACTTCTTCCCCTTGCGCATAGCCACCACGTTAGCGGGCTTCGCCGGCCACGACGCCCTCGATGTGCGCCGCCCAGTGCTCGGCAGCCGCCGCGCACGCTTTTCGAGATCGTACTGTTCGCGGTTGTACACGCCGGCGACCCCGCCCTTAGCGCCGCTCACGTGGTTCAAACATGCTTCGATGATGTGCGGTGGGATACCGACGGCGGCCATTCCGGTCGCGGCCGTGCGGCGCAAATCGTGAATGCGCCACGGCGGGATCGTTGTGTCCTCGCGCTGCGCCGAGGCGAGCATCGCGCCGTCGAGGCGCTTTTTGATCTTGCTGAATCCCGACACGGGCGTTCTGCCGTTCGTCGAAAAAATGTACTTGCAGCCCTCAATCCGCTTCGCGCCCACTAGTATTTCGCGGGCCAGCGGCGGCAGCGGCACGTTGTGCGGCAGGCCATTCTTCGTCCGCTCGCCCGGAAGTCGCAAGGTTGCCAAATCGTCGCTCAGCTCCGCGCGCGTCATACGCGCAATTTCCGAGAGTTGGCAGCCTGTGAGCAGGAGCAATTTCAGAATTGCATCGAACGGCTTGCCTGCCGCGTCGCAAGCAGCCCAGAACCAGCGCAATTCGTCGGCGTTGCGAACGTCGGTTCGGAAATTCAGCACTCGGTCGCGCGCGCTCGGCGCGTCGGGCCGGTAGCTGCCAAGGCAGGGGTTTGCGGTCATCGCCGTACGTCGGTGGCGCATCAGCCATTTGAACAGCGACCCCAGCGCGTCGGCCATCTTCCTCCCGCGCGCGTCGGACGTGCCACTGTTGCGTGGCGGCAGGCCGGGGATCGCGCTGCGCCGCGCTTCGTCAACGATGGCGTGAATGTCGTGCCCGTCAATTTCGGCTATCGCCTTATCATTCCACCGCTCCGCGAGGCCGCCCTTGATCGCGCTCGGCTCGCCGCCGCTCGCCGGATAGTCAATGCCAAGCACACGCGCGATCTCACGCCAGCGGCGCGGACGTTTGCCGGTTCGCCTGACCTTATGTTGCTCGATGAAATCACACGCGGCCTGCCCGAAAGTATTGGCTTGGCGCTTTTGACCTTCGGCGCGGCGTCGCCGCCGCTCGGCGTCGTAATCGGCTATCACGTCATGCCCGGCTGCGCGCTTACGCTGTACCTCCGCCGCCAAGCGGCGCGCGGCGGCGAGTGTGAGATGCCCGCCAATTGCTGGCTCTCCCTCGCCCTCCCTCCCCGTATCATCGCAGGTGCCGAGAGTGAACTTGGCCGGCTTGCCGTTTGGCCGCCGGAAACGCATGGCCCAAGTTTTCGCGCCGCTCGGTTGGATCAGCAGATGCAATCCCGGTGCGCCGCCGTCGCGTATCTCGCGCCGCTTGGCGCCGGGCTTCAGCTTGGCCACGGCTGCGGCTGTCAGGCTCTTAGCATGGTCCCTACGCCCTCTCGGGTAACGTTGGGGTAAACATATGGGGGTGTTATGCCCCGTTACCCTAAGTGCATAACTTACCCTCACGAAAGGAACGAAAGCAAGGAAAAAGCAGCGATTATGGACGTGCGACCAGCGGTGTTCGTGAGGTTTGGTTATCGCCCCGTTAGGCCGGAGCAGCGCTTTCCTAAACCGAAGGTCGCCTGTTCGAGTCAGGCCGGGACCGCCAAACAGATCGCAGATTTGCAGGTACACGCGGCTGCTTTGCCGCGCATCACCGTTCAGGCGCAGCGGGTGGTCCGCCGATGCGCGGGGCTCTTCGCGGAGCAAACCGGGACGATAGGGTTCGAGGTGGGCGCGGCTCCGCCGCATCTCGATCACGTCGCGGCGGGACCGCCATCCGACCGCCATCCGCCCACTGGCCGACAGCCGCGAGACCGCATAAGCTTTCGTCCGTCCGGCAGCAGAGCCTTCAATCAGGCTGCCGAGAAAAACACGGCGGGAGGAAGCCATGGGAGCGTGCGGGAAATTCGCTGCGGCGTGCATTCTGGGGGTCGCCTCCTCGGATTTCCGGGAGCATTGCCGCAAGGGTCCGCTGCAGCGGCCGAACTCACCATCCTGACCAACCAGGGCGCGACGCCGGGGGTGCGCGAGCTTGCCGCCGCGTTCGAGCGCGCGACCGGGCACAAGGTGAACGTGATCCAGGAGGGCGGCGCCGCGCTGGAGCGCAGGCTCGCTTCCGGAGGCCCCGCGGACCTTATCGCGAGCAATCCCGGGCGGATCGAGCGCTCTCGTCAAGAAGGGCAAGGTCGTGGCCGGCACCGCGACGCCGTTCGTGCTGGCGGGTCTCGGCCTCTCGGTGCGGGCCGGCGTGCCGAAGCCGGACATCTGCACGGTGGAGGCCTACAAGGCGGCGCTGCTCGCGGCGAAGTCGATCGGCTATTCGCGCGGCTGCAGCGGCACCCACATCGCGGAGGGGATCGAGAAGCTCGGCCTCACCGAGCAGCTCAAGCCCAAGACGAAGTTCACGGCCGACGGCCCGGTGGTCGAATTCCTGGCGAAAGGCGACTTCGAGATCGGGATACAGCAGACCAACATCATGGTGGGAGCGCCGGGGACCGACTATGTCGGCGCGCTGCCCGGCTTCCTCAACGTTCCCTGCCCGTCGAGCGTCGCTCTCATGACGGGCTCGAAGGAGCCGGAGGCCGCGCGTGCCATGATCAAGTTCATGACTTCGCCGGAGGCCGCGCCGCTGCTGCGCAAAACCCATGTGGAGCCTGCAAGGCCGCTGTGACCCGCCAAGCTTTTGGCGCCGGCCCAGGCGCGGCCGCGCCGCATCGCGTGCAAGACAATGATCGGGAGGATTTCATGACAAGGTGGACGAACTTGGCGGCAGCGGTCTGCCTCGCCGTGCTGGGCATGCTCGGCCCGGGCGCGGCGCAGGCGGCCGAGATCACCGTGCTGGGCGGCATGGGCGTGATTTCGGGGATACGCGACCTCGCGGCCGGCTTCGAGAAGGCGACCGGACACAAGGTCAACGCCGTCTTTGCGCAGAACGTGATGGCCGTCGCCAAGCTCCGGCGCGCCGGCCGATATCGTCGCGCTCAATCCGCCCGTGATCGACGACCTCATCAAGAGCGGCAAGATCGTGGGCCCGCGGGTCGACTTCGCCCGCGCCGGCATCGGCGTCGCCGTCAAGGCGGGCGCGCCGAAGCTGGATCTGGGCTCCGTCGACGCCTTCAAACGCGCGATGCGCAACGCCAAGTCGATCGGTTATTCGACCGCCGGCAGCGGCCTCATGGTCGCGAAGCATCATGCGCGATCTCGGCCTCACCGATGAGTTGAAGGCGCGCACCAAGTTCCTCGACGGGTTCCCGGCGGCCGAGGCGGTGGCGCGCGGCGAAGTCGAAATCGCGCTGCAGCAGATCAACGTGATCCTCCCCGTCGCCGGGGCCGAACTGGGCGGCGTGCTGCCGCCCGAGCTGCAGCAATACAATTCGTTCGCCGCGGGCGTGCTCGCGTCCTCGAAGGAGAAAGAGGTGGCCGCGGCCATGGTCAAGTTCATGGGCGCCCCGGAGAACGCGGCGCTCGTACGCAAGAGCGGGATGGAGCCGCCGGCGCGCTAGCGCATGATCTCGAGAAATTGCAGACTTTTCGGAATTTCGGACAAGACCGGAACTCATCCATCACGAAACACGAGAAACAGCTGGAGGATGCCTTGAGACGATCGATCAAACTAACGATGTTCAGCCTTGTTGCCGCGTTCGGTATTTGGGATGCGGGCCCCGCTAGGTCGGCCGAGATCACCATCTACCTCAACCAGGCCACGGCAACCGGGGTGCGCCAGTTGGCGGCCGGCTTTGAAAAGGCCACCGGAAACAGGGTCAATGTCGACTTCGAGGTCGGGCAGGCGCTCTACCAGAAGATCACCACCGGCGCGCCCGGCGACCTGACCTCGCTCGGCCTTGGCCAGTTCGACGAGTTCGTCAAGCAGGGGAAGATCGTCCCCGGCAGCGTCGTCGAATACGGTCGCGTCGGCAACGGGGTCGCCGTGAAGGCCGGCGCGCCGAAGCCCGACATCAGCACGCCCGAAGCCTTCAAGAAAGCGATGCTCGACGCCAAGTCGATCGGCCATACCAATCTCGGCACCGGTCCGTTCAACACCAGGGTGTTCCAGAAGCTCGGCATCTACGATCAGATCAAGGACAAAATCAAAATCATCGATGGCCGGCCGGTCGCCGCCGCGGTGGCCACCGGCGACGTCGAGATCGGGATACAGCAGACCAACGTCATCCAGCCCTTCCCCGGCACCGAATATCTCGGCCCGCTGCCGTCGGAGCTGATGGAATACGGCAAGGTCGGCGTCGGCCTGCTCGCGGTCTCCAAGCAGCC
Organism: uncultured Alphaproteobacteria bacterium; assembly: GCA_963791375.1. GTDB lineage: Bacteria > Pseudomonadota > Alphaproteobacteria > Rhizobiales > Xanthobacteraceae > JAJPKK01. Next base: position 322,938 of record CAWBSI010000013.1, on the reverse strand, counting down.
GGAGGTTGCGACCGCGTTCATCAAGTACATGGCCGATCCGGCCAACGCGGCGCTGCTCAAGAAGGGCGACATGGAGCCGCCGCTGCACTGATCGTCGCTGCACTGATCGCCGCTGCAGCACTCATTTCTGCGGCGGCTGATCCACGTCGACGACGTTCACGGCCATGGCGGTCGATTTCCCGTCGCGTCTGACGGTGAGATCGATCGTCTTGCCGATGCCGACCCGTTCGAGCAGGTTCGTCAGGTCGAACGGGGTGCGAATGGGAATGCCGTTGGCGGCGGTGATGATGTCGCCCTGGGCGCCCGTCTGCGCGTCGGCGCCGCGCAGGCCCGCGCGCTCCGCGGGAGATCCGGGGCGAACCTTGGCAATGACGACGCCGTCGACTCCGCCGTCCGCGCCGCGTCGCCGTCATCGGCCGGAACGATACCGATGCCCGGCGTCGCGATCCGCCCCTTGCTGATGAGCTCGGGAACGACCCGGCCCACGACGTCGGACGGAATGGCGAATCCCAGCGCCGTATTGGGCGCATCGAGCCGGTAGGAGATGGCGATCACTCCGATCAGGCGGCCCGCGGAGTCGAGCAGCGGGCCGCCGGAATTGCCGGGATAGACCGCCGCATCGGTTTGGATCATGTTGGTGACCTCGTGGCCCCTGGTCGTCGGCATCTCCCGCCGCAGCCCGCTGACCACCCCGGTCGTGAGCGACTGATCGAGGCCCCATGGGCTTCCGATGGCATAGGTCGATTGCCCGACCTTGAGGCCCGCGGAGGAAGCGACGGGAATCGCGGGCGGCAGGCGGTGCTTTTCCTTCGGGCGGATCACCGCGAGATCGTAATTCGGCGCCACGCCGACGATCTCGGCGTTGAGCTGCTCGCCCGATCCGAGCCATATGGTGATGGTGCCGGCGCCGTGCACGACGTGTTCGTTGGTGACGATATTGCCGGCACTGTCCCAGATGAAGCCGGACCCGGTGCCGACATTGAACTTCGCCGGATCGTCCGCGCCGGTGATCACCGTTATTCCCACCACCGACGGCGACACCCGCTCGAACAGCTCGATGGTGGCGCGCTCGATGTCGGCCAGCACGCCGCGGGGTTCGAAGCGGGTCTTCGAAGCGGCCGGATCGCTGTAGGGCAGGGCGGCCAGCAGAAGGGCGAGACCTCCAAGTGCCGCGATCGAGTTCGCCGCAATCGAGTTCGCTGCGATCGATCTTGATCGATCTCTCACTGTCCGCTCCGCCTGTTTTCGAGTGACGATGCCCTGCCGGAAGCCGGCCGGCATGATCGGGGTGTACCCTCGCAATATCATTACGCAAGATCAATCAGTCATTCCGTGGCGCGCATCTTTGCGCGAACCCCGAATCCAGGCTGTGGTGCAATCAGGGCAGTGGCGCAAGGAGGCAGGAGTTGCCTGGATTCGGGGTTCACCGTTGCACGGCGCCCCGGAACGACAATTTAAAGGCGCTTAACGGGACACTCGTGTGACAGGCCGGCAACGAAGTGCAGGCTTCTTGCCCGCCGCCTAATCCGCTCGCGCGCCGGAGAACTTCACCACCTTGGCCCATTTCTCGGTCTCGGCGAGAATGAGCTTGCCGAAGTCCGCGGGCGAGCCGGGCAGGGGCGTGCCGCCGAGATCGGCGAGGCGCATCGTCATGGCGGGGTTGGCGAGGGCGGCGTTGATCTCGCGGTTGAGCCGCTCGATGATCTCCGCCGAGGTGTTCTTCGGCGCCACGACGCCGAACCATGCGCTCGCCTCGTAGCCCGGCACGAAATCGCCGACCGTCGGCAGGTCGGGCAACGCCTCCAGCCGGGTCGCGGTGGTCACCGCCAGCGCGCGGACCTGGCCGGCCCTGATATAGGCGATCGAGGACGATACCGCGTCGAACATCACCTGCACGTGGCCGGCGATGAGATCGGTCAGCGCCGGCGCGGAGCCGCGATAGGGCACGTGCAGCATGTCGACGCCGGCCATCATCTTGAACAATTCGCCGGACACGTGCTGCGAGGTCCCGTTGCCGCCCGACGCGAAATTGATCTTGCCCGGATTGGCCTTGGCGTAGGCGATGAACTCGGGAACGGTGCGGGCCGGAAACGACGGCGTCACCTCGAGCACGTTGGGCACGCGGATGATGCCGGCGACCGGCGCGGTGTCGCGGTGAAACACGAAGCTGAGCTTTTCGTAGAGCGTGGTGTTGATCGCGTTCGAGGCGGCGACGACCAGCAGCGTGTAGCCGTCGGGCGCCGCGTTGACCACGGCCTCGGTGCCGATATTGCCGGTCGCCCCTGGACGGTTCTCGATGACGAATTGCTGGCCGAGCCGCTCCGATAGCCATTGGCCGATCATGCGCGCGGCGATGTCGGTGGGCCCGCCGGCGGCATAGCCGACGATCACCCGCACTGGCCGCGCCGGATAGGCCTGCGCCATGGCCGGCCCGGCGAGCGGCAGCGCCGCCGCGGCGCCGGCCATCTCGAGAAACCGGCGGCGGTGAAGTCTCGTCGGGCGAGCCATGCCGGTCAGCCCGGCTCCATGCCGGTCTTCTTGATGATCGGGGCCGCCTCGGGCGCAGTCAGGTACTTGAGCAGCGCCCGGCCTGCATCGGCGGCGGCCGCGCTCTTGTGCACGCCGGCGGAGAACACGGTGACCTCCTGGATGTCCGGCGGCAGCGGGCCGAGATAGTCGATGCCTTTCACCGGAAGCAATTCGCTCACCTGCTGGAAGCCGATCTCGGCATCGCCGCCCGCCACCACCACACCGATCGGCACGTTGGGGCGCGGCGGGACGATCTTGGATTTGAGCTGGTCGGTGAGGCCCCATTTCTGGATCAGGTCCGCGATGTGAACGCCGCTCGGCCCGGCGGAGTAGGCGATGGTCTTGGCGGCCAGCAGCGCCTTCTTGAGGCCCTCGGCGGAGCTGATGTCGATCTTCGGCGCGCCGGCGCGAATGGCGACGCCGATGCCGGACTTCGCCACATCGACCCGGGTGTCCGGAATGAGCTTGCCCTGCTTGATGAGGCTGTCGATCTGGGCGGCAGGCACCATGACGACGTCGGCGACCTCGCCCTCGGCGACCCGTTTGGCGACATCGTTCACGCCGCTCCAGATCGTTACCACCTTGTGCCCGGTCGCTTTCTCGAAGCCTGGCACGAGCAGGGTGTAGGGCTCCCTTGTGCCGGGTGAGCCGATCACCCTGATCTCGGCCGCATTGGCGATGCCCGCCAGCGTCACCACGCCGGCGGCCCCGAGTATCGCCAGCGCGGCGGCGATCGATTGCGATGTCATGGCTGTCCTCCCAATGTGCCCACCGGCGTTTTGCGACCGGCCGAGCAAAATCTTGCTTTCTTGTCTTGCCGGCCAGCATAGGCATCCGCGCGTCCCGCCGCAACGCGGGTCGGATACGCGGCCGACTGCGAAAATCGATGCGGGGAAATCGACCACTGGACATTCGGGCGGTATGATCCATGCTGATGGACGGTGCCGCTGATGCGGCCCGGCGGCGTCGCGACGGCGCAACAGGGAGCATCCGGTATGGCCGATCTCGCCCAGTGGCTGACAGGCCTGCCGCTCAGCCTGGCGATGCGGCGGATCGCATGGCTGTTCCCGCTGCTCCAGACCATCCACATCCTGGCGACCGCAATGATGCTGTCGTCCGTCATCATGATCTCGCTGCGGCTGTGGGGCGTATCGCGGACGCAGACCATCGCCGCGCGAGGGCATCGCTACCTGCCCTGGATCTGGGCGTCGCTGGTCGTCGTCACCATGACCGGGGTCGCGCTGATCGTCGGCAATCCCAGGAGCTTGCGCGATCCCGCCCTGCCGGTGAAACTGTGGCTGATGGCGCCCGCGATCGCGACCACGCTCGTTCTCGCAGTCGCGATGCGCGGCGACGCGCTGTGGGAGAAAAACCCGCGTGTGCGCCGTATGATGAGCCTCGCCGCCGCCGCGACGCTCGTTCTCTGGCTCGGGGTGACGCTCGCCGGGCGCGGACGGTGGATGGCAAATCTCATCGGCTGAGCTCCATTCATCGCGATGAACCAATCGAGGGGGCTGATAACGTGCAACCCATCCCGTTCCTGCACTGGCTGGAAACCACGCCGGTGGCGCTGTTCGTCTCGCAAGCGATTTTCGGATTTTCGGCCATCGACATGGTCCATATCGCCGCGATCTCGGTGGTGTTCGGCATGATCGCCGTGGTCGACCTGCGGCTCCTCGGCGTCGCATCGAAGGACTGCGCCGTCACCGACATCTGCCGCCAGGCATTGCCTTGGACCTGGGCCGCGTTCGGAATCGCGGCGCTCACGGGCGTGCTGATGTTCACCGGGCAGGCCGTGAAGTATTACAATAATTATGCTTTCCGCATGAAGCTGCTGCTGATGCTCGCCGCCGGCGTCAACATGCTGGTGTTCCAGTACATCACCTATCGCGGGGTCGCGAAATGGGACCGCGCCGCGGTTCCCTTGAGCGCGCGGCTGGCCGGCGCGATTTCGCTCGCTTGCTGGATCGCAGTCGTCGCCTATGGGCGGTGGACGGCGTATTACATGTTTTAGCGCCGTCAATTCGGGGCAATCGTCTCTCTGTTCTCTCTCGCGAACGCGGAGGCGGCGAGTCCCGAGCCCTATCATCCCGGCTAGGCGGCCGAAAGGTCAATCGTCGGTCATTTCCGGCCAAGGTTTTGGCTCCCTCCCCCGCAAGCGGGGGAGGGAGCAAAAAAGGAAGCGCGATCATTCCGGCCCCGGCCCGGATTCGGTGTTGCGTCTCAGCTCATGGGGTGCAGTTATAGAGGTACCTTGCTGCGCCAAACCGAGAAACCATCCATGACCGATCCGATTGAAATCAATCGTCGGAACTGGGATGAACGCGCAATCATTCATGCGCGGGATTCGACGGGCTTCTATGGGCTCGATCGCGTGCGGTCCGGCGAGGATAGGCTGCATTCAATCGAAGCCGCCGAACTCGGAGACATCGCTCGAAAAACGGTGCTCCATCTTCAATGCCACATGGGGATCGATACGCTCCGCCTGGTTCGGCGCGGCGCGATTGCCACCGGTCTCGACTTTTCCGCCGAAGCAATCCGCGCGGCGAGACGCCTCGCGGAGGAGACCGGGCTCGAGGCCGACTTCGTGGAAGGCCGAGTAGATGAAGCGCCCCGGCTGGCGCCCGGACCCTTCGACCTGGTCTATGTCACCTGGGGGACCATTTGCTGGCTGCCGGATCTGACGGTCTGGGCGCGTGTCATCGCGACCGTCCTGGCGCCCGGTGGGGAGCTCTATTTCGCTGACGCCCACCCCGGCTTCATGCTCATGGAGGAACGGGGCGGCAAGCTCGAGCCGACCTACGATTTCGAAACGCCGGTCGATCGCCCGCTCGAATTCAAGAGCGAAACGACCTACACTGGCGATCCGACGGTGATGACACATCAATCGACGCGCGAATGGATCCACCCGCTGTCGGCGATCTTGGGGGCGTTGATCGAGGCCGGACTGACCATCCAGATGTTCCACGAACACGAGGTCCTTCCCTGGCGGGGTTTGCAGTTCATGGTGCCCGCACCCGACGGGCTTTGGCGTCTCCCGGATGGACATCCCCGGCTTCCATTGTCCTTCTCATTGAGAGCGCGGAAGGAGTAATGAAGCAGTCCGGATGACAGTGCGATTGTCGAACCGGGCTTGAAAACGCAGCAGGGAGGCTGAAATGACCACGCAACTTCAATCCGGACAGGTCGAAGAAGGCTTGAGCCGCCGCGGCTTGGTTCAGGCCCTGGCCGCAGGCGCGGCGGCGGCGAGCGTCGCCACGCCGGCATTGGCGGATCAGTCGACGGTGCTGGCAGAAGCGACGTCTGCCGACTATGCCCGCGATCCGACGCGCTGGGGCAGCGCGGAAGTCGCGGCCCTGTTCCCGGGATTCAAGCATCTCGACATGCGCACGAAGGGCGCCGTCATCCGCGTGCGCCATGGCGGCTCTGGCCCGCCCTTGCTGCTCCTGCACGGCAACCCGAACAATCACGTGCTGTGGTACGCAGTCGCCGCGCGGCTTGCGGAACACTACCACGTGGTTCTCGCCGATCTGCGCGGCTACGGCGACAGCTCGCTGCCCGAGCCCGGCCCCAATCTCGTCAATTACAGCTTCCGCGTCATGGCCGAGGACATGATCGAAGTGATGGAGGGCCTCGGCCACCAGCGTTTCTACCTCGCCGGCCACGACCGCGGCGCGCGCTTGAGCCATCGCCTGTGCCTCGATCATCCGGATCGGGTGATGAAGCTCTGCCTATTGGACATGCTGCCGAATTATCACGTGTGGACCAATGCAAACATGAAATGGGGCCTCAACACCTGGCATTGGCTGTTCATGGCACAGGCAGAGCCGTTTCCCGAAACGCTGATGAGCTCCGTTCCCGCCGAATGGTTCCTCAAGAGCCGCGGCAGCAACCGGCATCCTCCCAAGATCGTGTTCGACGAATACATCCGCTGCTTCACCAAGAAGACGATAACCGGCTCCTGCCGCGACTATCGCGCGGGCGCCACGATCGATTTCGAGATGGATTCGGCCGACAAGGATCGCCAGATCGGGATGCCGCTCCTGATATTGTGGGGAACGCGAGGGGCGCCGCCGACCCAGGAATTTCCCACGGTGTGGCGCAAATTCGCGAGCAACCTCGTCGATGCCCAACCGCTCCCGACCGGCCACTACCTGCAGGAGGAAGCGCCCGACCGCGTCTACGATCATTTCGTCAAATTCTTCACGGCGTGAACAGCGAGGCGAGCGCCGTAGCCTGGGTTGAGCCCGACCAGCGAAACCCGGGAGCGGCGTTGCGGTTGTGGATAGGGCGGTCCCGGATTTCGGTGGCGCTCAATCCGGGCCGCGCTTGCTGTCCCTTGCACATCGCCGCACCCGTGTTTGCGCACCGGGGCCGCGGTGCTAGAATCGCGTCACGCCATACGCGGCGTTGGATCGAGCCATGGCCGTCAGCCGAGCAAAGCCCTGCCGTCCCTGTCGTCGATGCGCCCACCCCGGCGCCCGCGCGCGAGGTCATGTACCGGCACAGCGCCGTGGTGCGGGTGACCCATTGGATCAATGCGCTGTGCCTCGCTCTCCTCCTGATGAGCGGGCTGCGTCTCTTCAACTATCACCCCTCGCTCTACTGGGGAAATTACGGCTACCGCGGCATGCCCTCCTTCATCTCGATCGGCGCCATCGAGGATTCGGAGAAGGACGAGCTCACCGGCATCACCCGTATCGGCGGCTGGAGCTTCGAGACCACAGGCGTGCTCGGCGTCTCCGCCGATGCCGACGGCGATCCCGCCGCGATGGCCTTCCCGAACTGGATCACACTGCCGGGTGGCCCGGGCCTCGCTTTGGCGCGGGACTGGCATTTCGCGCTCGCCTGGCTGCTCGTGGTGAACGGCGCCGTCTATCTGCTGTTCGGCCTGTGGTCCGGCCATTTTCGCCGGGATCTCGCGCCAACTGCAGGCGAACTGCGCCCGCGCCGTTTCCTTGCTGAGGTGTGGGACCATATCCGGCTGCGGACGCCGCGGGGCGAAGCCGCGCGGCGCTACAACGTGCTGCAGAAGCTCGCCTATATCGGGGTGATCGTCGTCACTGCTGGTGATGGTCCTGACCGGGCTCACCATGTCGCCGGCGGTCACTGCGGCGGCGCCGGTTCTGTTCGACATTTTCGGCGGGCGTCAGTCGGCGCGCACCATCCACTTCCTGGCGGCGAACCTGCTGGTGCTCTTCGTCATCGTCCATGTCGTGCAGGTCTTGATCGCGGGAGCTTTCAACGGGATGCGTTCGATGATCACAGGTCGTTATGTCGTCCGGCCGGAGCGAGGCGCATGAAGCCGCTCATCACCCGCCGCAGACTAATCGCAGCCGGCGCGGCGGCGGCCGCGGCGCCGCTGCTGTCGGGCTGCGACCAGCAGATCTCCGATGCCCCGCAATTCCGCTGGTTCCTCGATCTCGGCCAGGCCGCCTCGCTGCGTGCGCAGCGCCTGCTGCTCGCGGGCCAACCGTTGGTGCGCGAATACGCCATGGCCGACATCTCGCCGGATTTCCCGCCCAACGGCACCGAGATGCCGCCGAGTCCGCAGTATCGCCAGATGCTGATGCGAGGGTTCGAGAACTGGCAGCTCACCGTAGATGGCCTCGTGCGCAAGCCGCTGACGCTCACGCTCGAGGAGATTCGGGCGATGCCCTCGCGCACCCAGATCACGATGCACAATTGCGACGAGGGCTGGAGTGCCATCGGCCAGTGGACCGGCGTCCAGCTCAGCCATTTGCTCAAGGAGGCCGAACTTGCGCCGCAGGCCCGTTACGTCGTGTTCTACTGTATCGACGAGCTGGTGCGCACGCCCGACCGCAGCGGCTTCTACTACGAGAGCCTCGATCTGTTCGACGCGCTGCATCCGCAGACCATTCTCGCCTATGGCATGAACGGCAATCCGTTGCCGGTGCGCCACGGCGCGCCGCTGCGCCTGCGGGTGGAGCGCCAGGTCGGCTACAAGCACGCAAAATACCTGACCCGCATCGAGGCGGTGGAGCGGCTCGACCGCATCGGCAAGGGCAAGGGCGGCTTTTGGGAAGACCGCGGCTACCAATGGTATGCCGGATTGTGACGACGCGGCGCCTTGCGCGGTGCTCAAGCCGGGCGGTCGAGGAAGCCGGGCCTGATCCGGCGCCTCAGCGTCGCTCCGTTCGATGTCAATGATCGGAAGTGCAGCCCGCCTGTATCATTGGAACAAAGACTTATCTTCTGTTCCGGGCCCCCGACGCCGGTGCGGCGAAAAGCGTCGGGGCTCGATACCCCCCTTCCCATCTGCATCGGCATGGTGGAATGTCTCCCCAACAGAGGTGCGTTCCAAGGGAGAGAAACCATGAAGGGTCTGAGTCCGGTCCTGATTGCATTGGCGGCAGCGGGCATGCTTCCCGCCAGCGGTGCGAGCGCGCAGACCATTGCGCTTTTCACCAAGAACAACACCAATCCGTTCTCCCAGGCGATCCGCGTCGGCAGCAATGCGGCGGCGGTGGCGCTGGGGGTCAAGGTCGTGCACTACGTGCCGACCACCCCGGACAATGTCGTCGAGCAGACCAAGCTGGTCGAGGACGCCATCCGCAACAAGCCGGACGCGATCATCTTCGATCCCGTCGACAACGAGAAGCTGGTGCCGGCGATCGAGAAGATCAACGCCGCCGATATTCCCGTGACCGAGGTGACCGACCGCAGCGTCGGCGGCAAGTTCGTTTCTCGTGTGCTTCCCGACGACTACCAGATCGGGCTCGCCGTAGCGCGCCGCCTGCTCAAGGAAATGGGCGGCAAGGGGACAGTCGTCATCCTCGAAGGCATCGCGGGCAACGTGACCAACACCGAGCGCCTCAAGGGCTTCAACGAAGCGATCAAGGAGGTCGCGGGGGTAAAGCTCCTGGCGTCCAAGTCCGGCAACTACCAGCGCAAGCCGGCCCAGGACGTGATGGAAGGCTGGATCAAGACCTATCCGCAGATCGACGGCGTGCTCGCCGCGAACGATTCGATGGCGGCAGCGGTGGCCGACACCCTGGACAAGCGCGGCCGCAAATCGCTGATCGTCGGAATCAACGGCAGCAAGGAGGCGATCGAGCTGATCAAGAACGGCAGGATGCTGGCCTCCGGTGAGTTCAACGGCTTCGTGCTGGGCTGCCTGAGCACCGAGCTGGCGGCGCGCAACCTGCGCAAGCAGCCGGTTCCGCAGGAGCTGGTGCTCAAGCCTGCCATCTACGACAAGACGAATTACGAGAAATACGAGCAGCGGGTCGAGATGAAGAAGTGCCCGACGCTGGAAGAGGTCGCCGCGGAATAGCGGAACCGGAGATTCCCATGAGCGATGGAACGCGCGCGCTTTTCTCGCGCCGCACGGTGGTGGGCGCCGGCGCCGCGGTTGCGGCCGGTGCGCTGTTCGCCCGGCCTGCCGGCGCGCAGCAGTCGATCCTGTGGTACTCGGCGTCCGCTTCCGGGGCGGACGAAGAGTGGTCGAAGATGTTTAAGGCCAAGACCGGCGCCGCGGTCGAGTATTTCCGTATCGGCGGGGTCAAGCTCACCGAGCGCATCGAGCAGGAAGTGCGTGCGAAGCAGGTCCGCTTCTCGGTGATGGACATCTCGATCCCCGGGCTGATGAGCCTGTGGTCGCGCAAGGGAATACTGGCGCAATACGACTCACCCGAGAGCGCGCATTATCCGGCAGCGACGCGGCTGCCCGGCTATTGGACCCCCATCAACGCGCTCACCCTGAGCATGGCCTACAACGCCGACCACATCCGCCCGGAGGAGGCGCCCAAGACCTGGGAGGACCTGCTCAATCCGAAATGGAAGGGCCGGATGACCATGTCCGACGCCCTCTACAGCGGCGCCGCGCTGCACTGGTACGCGGCGATGCGTTCGACCTACGGCAAGTCGTTCATGGAGAAGCTCGCCAAGCAGGACATACTGGTGCGCAACGGGTCCGGCGAGACCACGGACACCATCATCTCCGGCGAGCGGCCGCTCGCCGCCATGCTGCTGGACTATTACGTGGTCGCGGCGATGGGGAAGGGCGCCAATCTCTATCTGGTGCAGCCACCGGAAGGCATCCCCGCGAGCTACGAGGTGATCGGGCTACCGGCCGGCGGCCCCAATCCCGAACTCGGCAGGAAGTTCCTCGATTTCGCCCTGTCGCGCGAAGCGCAGGAAGTCTGGGAAGCCAAGTACGGCACCGTGTCGCTGCGCGACGACATCACGCCGGCCAAGGCCGAGCGCGGCCGCCGCCTCATCAAGGACACCAAGCTGATGGCAAGCACGGTCGCCGACATGGACAAGTTCTTCCCGCAGCAGCGCGAGCTGCTCGACGAGTGGATCGAACTGTTCAAGTGATTAACTCCGGCGTTATGACTCCGACGCTTCGTTCAATTCGATGTCATGCCCCGCGAAAGCGGGGCATCCAGTAACCCCGGTGCCATCGGTGGGACTCACGCCGTGCCCGAATCGCAGTCCCGTGGTTACTGGATCGCCCGGTCGAGCCGGGCGATGACAACAATGAAATCGAAGCGCGATCGATGTCGAGCCTAGCCGACGCACCGCACGCCGCCGCGCGCCTCCGCGGCCGCCCCGCGTGGATGACGCCGCTGTTCGCCGCCCATGTGGCAGTGATCCTGTTCCTGTGCGTGCTGATCGTCTATCCCGCGCTGATCCTGCTCGACCAGTCGGTGCGCACCGATGACGGCGCGCTGTCGGGCGTGTGGTACGTCCTGGCGTACACCAGCCTGCGCAACTACGAGGCCATCCTCAACACCATCATCATCAGCGCCGGCACGTCGGTGATCGCGGTCGCCGCCGGCACCTTCCTCGCCTGGGCGGTGGTGCGCACGGACATGCCGGGGCGGCGGCTGGTCGAGCTCGCCTCCGTGATCCCCTTCATATCGACGCCGCTGGTCGGCGCGCTCGCCTGGATCCTGCTGGCGAGTCCGCAGACCGGCCTCATCAACCAGGCGTGGCGCTTCTTCGGCGGTGGCGGGCCGCTGCTCAACGCCTATTCGCTGCCGGCCATCATCTTCGTGCAATCGCTCTACGAGGCGCCGGTGGTGTTCCTGCTGGTCTGCGGCGCGTTGCGCTCGATGAATCCGGCGCTGGAGGAAGCCTCGCTCTCCGCCGGCGCCGGCGTGTTCCGGACCACGCTCAAGGTGACGCTGCCGCTGGCGCTGCCGGCGATCCTCGCCGGCGGGCTCCTCGTCTTCATCCTCGCCGCCGAGCAGTTCGCGGTGCCGGCGGTGCTGGGCACCCCCGCCAAGATAAGGGTGCTGACCACCAGCATCTGGGAAGCGCAATCGGTCTATCCGCCCCGCGACGGCCTCGCCGCCGCGCTGAGCGTCACGCTGCTCGCGATCGCGCTGGGCGGGCTGTGGCTGCATAAGCGCCTGCTGGGGCTGCGCTCCTACACCACCGTCGGCGGCAAGGGCGCCCCGCCGCGCCGCATCGGCCTCGGCCGCTGGCGTGTAGCAGTGCTGGTGCTGTGCCTCGTCTATCTCGCCTTCGCGGTGTTGCTGCCGATCGTGACCATTTTCGTGTGCTCGATCCGCACCATCTGGACGGCGGACTTCCGCTGGGAGCAGTTCACGCTGGCCAACTACTACCGCGTGCTGTTCGACTATCCCGCCGCCCAGCGCGCCATCGTCAACAGCCTGTTCATCGCTTCCGTCGGCGCCACCGTCACCATCGTGCTGTGCGCCTTCATCGCGGTCTTGTCCCAGCGCATCCGCCTGCCGGGATCGAAGCTGCTCGACGTGCTCACCATGATCCCCATGGGCTTTCCCGGCATCGTGCTGGCGGTGGGGCTGCTGCATGCCTGGATCACGCCGCCCTTCGTGCTCTACGGCACCATCTGGATCCTGTTCGTCGCCTACATGACGCGCTATCTGCCGATCGGCGTGCGCTCGGTGTCGGCGACCCTCAAGCAGATCCATCCCGAGCTCGAAGAAGTCTTCGCTCGCGGCGGGGGCGAGCTGGTTCACCACCTTCCGCCGCATCACCCTGCCGCTGCTAAAGCCCGGTCTCGCCGCCGGCTGGGCGCTGTTGTTCGTCGCCTTCACCCGCGAGCTGTCGGCGTCGATCCTGCTCTATTCGCCCAAGCTCGAAGTGCTCTCCGTCGTCATCTACGACATGTACCAGGAGGGCGGCTTCCGCGCGCTGTCGGCGCTGACCATGCTGCAGATCGTCATCGCGATGCTGGTGCTGGCCGGGGCGAAGTGGCTCGCGGGGGTGGATGGGGGCGAGGAGGCGGGGGCGTTGCGGTGAGGGGAGATGGAGAGCATCAGTTCGTATCCGGCCTTCAAAAGTTCGCCGACCTATATCGCGAGAATGCCCATGAGCGCATTGCCGAAAGGAATGATCCGTCGTTCAGGGAGTGCATCATGCGGCCTGCAGCGATGTTTTCGCGACCGACGATAGACGCGGCTCCGTCGGCAGAATACGAGACGGATCGACAAGCTGTAAGGTCTGCGCGGCTCGACGACGAAATCGCGAATCAGGTTGGACGGAACGTGCTGGGATTTCCGAGCCCACGTGAACGCTCCGGCACGACGCAAAAAGGGCCGACCTACGCGATCGACGCCGCGCCGGAATTGGCGCGATCGCATACGGCCGTGGCACCGAACGCGACTGCCACCGACGTAGGCGCTGCGAAGATTGCTCAAGCGGAGGATGCCGACCCGATGACCAAGAAGCTCACGAGCTGCGGACTGCCGCCCAGCACCCCGGCGAGACGTTGCTCGAAGCGCGAGGAGATCCCGTTCCCGGAGTTTCGCATCGATCATGAGCGGTTCGCGCGCGCCATTGCGAAAATCGCCATAGCTGTCGTCGGTGACACAGTTCGGGCAGCACGGCTTCCAGCGGCTGGTCGTTACCGGATTAAATTCTAGGTCGGTATCCGTGCATCCCGATTTCGTGGGATGCGGCTCGAAGATCCAACGCCTCCGAGCGAGCGTAACGCGTTGCATGTGATCGCGGTCGGATTTGCAGAAGTCGATGTGATTCAATTGGATCGCGACCGTACGGCTATTCGCCGATAGTGGTGTTAGAGACCAAGGTCCCTATTCACGAGGTCGTCGTTGGTGCACCGCCATTGCGATGAAGAGGGCGGCTAACCGAGCATTCCAACGGAAGGCTAGTTCGCAGGTCGAGCGGCTCCGCAATCTTGACCCCGACGATTGCCCGCCCCGCCCTTGACCCCGGCCTCCCGCAATTCCATGAATGCGCCCGCATTCGTCCCGGTGCCGCCGCTCGCGCGCGCCGGGACCCCAAAGGAGCCCCCATATGGCCGGTAAGAACATGCTCGACGGCGCCCAGGTGATCGTCGACTACCTCATCCGCGAGAAGGTGCCATATGCGTTCGGGCTGTGCGGCCACGGCAACATCCAGTTCATCGACGCGCTCTACGGGCGTGCGGAAGAGATCAAGACCATCTCGGTCCATCACGAGACGGTCGCCGGGTTCATGGCCGATGTCTATTACCGCGTGTCCGGCCAGCCGACCGCGACCTTCACCTCGTGCGGCCCGGGCTCGGCCAACCTGCCGATCGCGCTCGGCAACTCGTTTCTCGAACTCGGTGCCGTTCCTGGCGGTGACCGGGAACATCCCGACCAGCCAGTTCAACCGCGGCGCGTTCCAGGAGCTCTACCGCCACTACCAGGCGGACTTTCCCTCCACCGTGCGCGCCTATTGCAAGCGGGTGTTCCAGCCGACCCGCGGCGAGATGGTGCCGCTCGCGGTGCGCCAGGCGTGGAAGACCATGGTGACCGGGCGGCCCGGCCCGGTGGTGCTCGACGTACCGTTCGACGTGTTCCGCGAGGCGGCGGCGGAAGAGACGCCGAAGCCGCAGGAGTGGAGCGCCAATATTTCCTGCCGCTGCGGCGCCGACCCTGAAGGCGTGGAGAAGGCGGTCGACATGCTGCTCGCCGCCGAGCGCCCGGTGATCCTGATCGGGCAGGGCGTCAAGTATGGCGGCGCCGCCGATGATCTCCTCGCGCTCGCCGAAAAGCTGCAGATCCCGGTGGCCTCCTCGGCGAGCGGCATCGGCGGAATCGACGCCTCCAATCCGCTCGGTCTCGGCCTCGTCGCCCGCAATGGGCCCTATCACGCCAATCACGCGACCCGCCAGGCGGACGTGCTGCTGGCGCTTGGCGTACGGTTCGACGACCGCACCTCGAGCTCGTGGCTGCCCGGCTATTCCTTCACGATCCCGCCGACCAAGCTCATCCATGTGGACATCGACCCCGACGAGATCGCGCGCAACTATCCCGTCGCCCTCGGCCTGATGGCGGACGTGCGCACCTTCCTGCGCCAGGTGCTCGGCGCGCTGGAGCGGCGCAAGAACATCGGCGAGCGCGCGGCGGCGCGGGCGAAATGGCTCGATGCCATCGCCGGCTATCGGCGCGAATGGGAGGCGTTCATCGCGCCGGGCTTCGTCGACGATGCCTCGCCGATCAATCCCCAGCGTGCGGCCTATGAGATCGATAAGGCGCTGCCAGCCGACGCCATCCTCGTCAGCGACATCGGCATCCACCACAACTGGCTGATCCAGTTCTGCAAGCCGCGGCGGCCGGATTCGCTGATCGGCTCCATGGGCTTCGGTCCCATGGGCTTCGGCGTCGCCGGCGTGCTGGGAGCGAAGCTCGCTGCGCCCGACCGCCCCTGCGTGTCGGTGTGCGGCGACGGCGCCTTCTTCATGCATGCGAGCGTGATGGGCACCGCGGTGGAATACAACATCCCCGTGGTCTGGGTGGTGTGGAACAACTACGCCTATGCCTCGATCCGCGGGCTGCAACGCGGCTATCTCGGCGGCCGCGAGCTCGCCACCGACTTCAAGCATCCCGACACCGGGCTGCCCTACAATCCCGATTTCGCCGCCATGGCGCGCTCCGCCGGCATCGAAGGCGTGCGGATCGACCGCGCGGGAGATCTCGGCGACGCCGTGCGCAAGGGGATCGCCACGGGGCGGCCCTATTTGATCGATGCGCAGATCAGCGCCGATCGCAATCCCGGCGGCGCCGGCGTGTGGGAACTGCCCGGCCTCGGCCAGAGCCAGCCCGCCATCGGCAGCCGCTACATTCCGAATTGAATCATGATGCAGTTGTCGAAGCGCGGTGAAAAAATCAGTTTGGTTGGAGCTCGGTGTGCTCCGGCTGTCGCCAGCCGACTCCCTCCCCCTTCTTCAGGGGGAGGGTTGGGGTGGGGGTCCGCAGAGGCGCGGCAAGCGCTACGCCTGCGGCCCGCGATCCCCTCCCCAGCCCTCCCCTTTTCAAGGGGAGGGGGAAGTTTTATCGGCTCGAACCGTTATCCCATGGGAGGACTGACATGAGCACACGCCAACCCGCCGAATCCAAGGGCTTCAAGCTGCTCGGGCATGACCGCTCGGCGGCCTGGGGCGGCGGCAGCATCGTCGAGGTGCACAAGGGCTACGCCTATGTCGGCGCGGTCGGTGGTGCCAGCTATAACGGGCCAGAGGGCTTCACCGCCCATGACGTGCGCGACCCGCGAAACCCGAAGAAAGTGTACGAGTTCCGCGCTCCGCCCGGCGTGCATTGCCACAAGGTCCGCGTGGTCGGCGACCACCATCTCTATGTCAATTCGGAGAGGCTCGTCGGCGACAAGGGCAAGAACGCCCGCGCCGGGCTTTTCATCTTCGACATCAGCAAGCCGGACCAGCCCCGCGAAGTCGGCTTCTACGATACGCCCGGCAGCGGCCCGCACCGGTTCGGTGTCGACAACAAGCGGAAGCTCGCGTTCCTGCCCAACGACGCGCCGGGCTGGAACAAGCGGGTGATCTGGACGCTGGACGTCAGCGATCCGCTCAAGCCGGAAGTCGTCAGCATCTGGGGCCTGCCGTGGATGAAGACCGAGGGCGACGGCGAGGGCAACGATCCGATGCCGGCGGAGAGCGCGATCACGCTTCACGGCCCACCGATGATCCGCGACAACCGCATGTATTGCGCCTGGTGGGGAGGCGGCATCTCCATCATCGACTGCAGCGACCTGCGCGACATGAAGTTGCTCGGCCACGTCCAATGGTCGCCGCCGTTTCCCGGCTCGACCCACACCTGCTGGCCGATCGGCAACCGGCCCTACCTCGTCGTCACCGACGAGGCCCGTGCCCGGCAGAAATACTGGGACAGCCAGTTCATGTGGATCATCGACGCGCGGCTGGAGACGAACCCGATCCCGGTCGCGACGTTCTTCCCGGAGCGGGAGAAGTACTTCGACCGCCCCGGCCGGTTCGGCGCCCACAACATCCTTGAGAATATCCCCGCCGAAGGGCCATGGGCTGACACCGTGTTCCTCACCTATTTCAACGCCGGGCTGCGGGCGGTCGATGTCCGCGATCCCCTGCGTCCCCGCGAGATCGGCTGCTACGTGCCCGAGCTTCCCGACGGCCAGGAGGCGATCCAGTCGAACGACATCGGCTCCGACGAGCACGGCCGGCTCTACCTGATCGACCGCGCCGGCGCCGGCATGCACATCCTCGAATACACCGGCTGAGGCGATGGACCTCGGTCTTTCCGGACGCGTCGCCATCGTCACCGGCGCGAGCCGCGGCATCGGCAAGGCGTGCGCCGCCGAGCTTGCCGCAGAAGGCGCCGATGTCGTCCTGCTCAGCAAGGACGGCGCGCGCAATGCCGCGGTTTGCGCGGAGTTGGCGCCGCTGGCCAGAGGCCGCGTGGTCGGCGCGCCCGCCGATCTCAATGACGAAGCCGCGGTGCGAGCGGTGTTCGAGCGCACCATGGCCGAGTTCGGCCGGCTCGACATTCTCGTCAATTGCGGCGCGGTGGTCGGACGCGGCGATTTCTTTTCCCTCGACGAGGCGAGATGGGCCCGCATGTTCGAGGACAAGCTCGACGGCACCGCGCGCTGCCTGCGCCTCGCTGCGCCGCTGATGCGCCAGCGCAAATGGGGCCGGATCGTCAACGTGCTCGGCGGCGCGGCGCGTCAGCCGCAGCCGGCCGCGGTGTCGGTCGGGCTCAACAATGCTGCGATCCTCAACCTCATCAAGGCGGTCGCCGGCGATCTCGCCAAGCACGGCATCCTCATCAATGCAGTGATCCCGAGCGTAATTCACTCCGAGCGGCTCGATGAGACGATCCGCGCCGAGGCCGCGCGCAGCGGCAAGACCGAGGCGGAGGCGCGGGCGGCGCGGGTCGCCCGCATTCCGCTGGGCCGGATGGGGGAGGGCCGCGAGGTCGGGGCCGTCGTCGCCTTCCTCGCCTCGGAGCGCGCGAGCTTCGTCACCGGCAGCGCCTGGCCCGTCGACGGCGGCGCCGCCGCGGTGATCTGACGGGGTGGCGGGGCGTCCGGCTCCTTCAACGCAAACGGCCGGCACATGGCCGGCCGCTGCGACGGACTTTGCGAGGGCGCCGTTCAGACGGCTGCCGTGATCCATTGCTCCAGCTTGGCCTTCGGCGCGGCGCCGACCTGGCTGGAGGCGAGCTCGCCCTTCTTGAACAGCATCAGGGTCGGGATCGACATGATGTTGTACTTCTGGGCGGTCTGCGGGTTCTCATCGACGTTGAGCTTGACGATCTTGACCTTGCCGCCGAGCTTGCCGGCGATCTCCTCCAGCGCCGGAGCGATCATGCGGCACGGACCGCACCATTCGGCCCAGAAGTCGACCACGACAGGCTCTGCCGACTTGAGCACCTGGGCGTCGAAATCGGCATCGGAAACCTTAGTTACCCCCATGGGACACCTTCGTTGCGCCTGAGACTTGGATTGCGCGTGAGACTGGGCGCGGCCGGCGCCCCCGGGTTGGTTGAAGCCGAAACGTAGGGAGGCGGCCCGGAAGCGTCAAGGCGGGCTCACGCCGAGGTGACGCGGGCGAACGCGGCATCGAGGGCCGATGGCGAAAATTCCATCAAATCCGGGCCTTCGGTCCACACCAGGGCGGCCCGCACAGTCCGGCCGGGGTAGATCCTGCCGAGCACGGCCCGATAGAGCGCGAGCTGTCCGATGTAGGCTTGGGGCGCCGCCTCCGGGGTGTCCGGCACGACCTGATTCGTCTTGTAGTCGGCGATCAGGACGGCGTCCGGGGTGACCACCAGCCGGTCGATCTGGCCGGACACCAGCACGTCGGGGCGCCCCGGGCAGTGGAGCCGGCCGACGATCGGCACCTCGGCCCGGCTGCCTGCGGCAAACAGCGGGGCGAAGCGGGCATCCGCGAGGAGCCCGAGCACCTCCGCCACCAGGCGATCCCGCTCGTCGCCTTCGAACGAAGCGTCCGCCCGGGCGATGTAGCGCCGCGCCGCCGCGCCCCGCTCACTCGCGGGAATATCCGGGAGCGATTGCATCAGCCGGTGCACCAGCCGCCCGCGCTGCAGGGCGCGCCGGGCATCCTGCCCGCTCGACGCGTATCGGCGCGGCGCGGCGGTCTCCTCATAGGCGGTCGACGGCGTAAGCGTCACTGCGCGGGCGGTCTCGCGCGGGGCCGGAGTCGTCAGCCACACCGGGGCGTCAGGGGGCGTCGCGGGCGCAGGCGGAGTTTGGCCTGCCGATATTGCGCCCAAGTCCGGCGCGATGCGGTAACGCCACACCTTGGCGTCGCCCTCGCCGACCTCCTCGAAGCCGGGCTTGCCCGACAGCCCCCCATAGACGAGGTCGTACCAGCAGCCGGCAGGCCTGCTCTTCTTGCCCTCGCAGCCGCACACGATCAGCTGCTCGGCGGCACGGGTCATGGCGACGTAAAGCAGCCGGCGATGCTCGTCCTCGGCCTCGGACTTCGCCAGCGCGCGCGCGTCGCCTACCGTTTTGACATCGTCCTGTTTGCGGCCAGGCCAGACCAGGCAGGGCGGCGCTTCCGGCACGGCCCGCGGCCGCGGCACCGACAGCAGGCTCGGCCCCGGCGGGCCCGCCGGCGGGGTCGTCGTATCCGCGAGGATGACCACCGGCGCTTCCAGGCCCTTGGCGCCATGCACGGTCATCACCCGGACCTCATCGCGGCTGATTTCCATGTCGCGCTTGACGACGGCCTCGGCGGCGCGCAGCCAGGCCAGGAAGCCCTGCAAGGACGGCGGCTCGCGCCGCTCATAGTCGAGCGCAAGCTGGAGAAACTCCTCGATCGCATCCGCCGCCTCGACCCCGAGCCGCGCGAAGATCCGCCGCCGCCCCAGTTCCGGGCCGAGCAGCCACGCGAAGAATTCGAACGGCGTCACGTGGCGCGCCTTCTCCGCGCAGCGGTTCAGCAGAGCATCGGCGGCGCCAAACACGGGATTCTCCCCGGCGCGTTCGGCAAGGGTCCGACGCAAGCTGGCGCGCCGGTTCCACGCAAGCTTGAACAGGAGATCGTCGTCGAAGCCGAACAAGGGGCTCTTGAGCGCGGTGGCGAGGGCGAGATCGTCCTGCCGCAGCAGGAGAGCATCGGCGAGCGCCATCAGGTCGACGATGGCGATGTGCTCGGTCAGCACGAGACGGTCGGCGCCGGCGACCGCCACTCCTGCATTCTTCAGGGCGCGGATGATCGCCTCGAACAGCGCGCCGCGCTGGCGCACGAGAACGAGCACGTCGCCCGCGGTGAGCGGGCGGCGCTGGGCCCCGACCGCCGCGCCGCTCTCGATCCAGCCGCGCACGGTGGCGGCGATCTTTTCAGCGAGCATAGCGCGCGGGCTCGCTTCCGACACTGCGTCGAACGGCGCATCCCAGCCCTCGATCTCCGCCGTCGGCTCCGCCTCGATCATCGGCCAGATCTCGACGACGCCCGGCACGGCCGCCGGCAGCGCCAGATGCCTGGGCATGCCGGCTTCGTCGGTGGTGATGCTGCGATAGATGTCGGCGGCGGCGAACACCGCGTCGACCGCGCCGAGCACGTTCGGCCCCGAGCGGAACGAATAGTCGAACAGCACCTGCCGCCACGCGGTCTCGGAGCCGCCGAACAGCTTTGCGAAATATCGTCGCATTTCCTCGTACTTGCGCGGCGCCGCCCCCTGGAACGAAAAGATCGACTGCTTCTCGTCACCGACCGCGAACAGGGTGCGGGTGAGGAGCCCGCGCGCGCCGGCGCCGGCCGCGAATTCCGCCACCAGATGGCGCACGATCCGCCACTGCTTCTCGCTGGTGTCCTGCGCCTCGTCGATGAGGACGTGGTCGAGCCCGAGATCGAGCTTGTAATGCACCCAGCCGGGGTTGACCTGCGCCAGCATCTCGCCGGCCTTGTCGATGAGGTCGTCGTAATCGAGGAGCCCGCGGCGGTCCTTCTCGTCGCCGTAGTATTTGATGACCTCGCGCGCGATCGTCACCAGCGCCTCCGTGCGGTCGCGGCAGATGACGGCCTTGCGGCGCTCAAGCAGTCCGATCAGGCGGTCCTGTTCGACGGCGACCCGATTCGCCAAGTCTGAATATTTCTTGGCGAGCGACTTGGTCATCACCGAATTGCGCGGTCCGTTGTCCTGGGTGAAGAACACGCGCAGATATTTGTCCGCCCGCAGTTCGGCAGGTGCCGCAGCGGCCTCCAGGAGACGGATGGATTGGTCCCCGTCCTTCGAACTGCCCTCGCTGAATACCGCGGCGACAGCGGCCCATTGCGCGGTCGGCAGATAGGGCCCGTCGACGATCTCCGTCCCCACCGCGGCGAGATCGTCGTCGGCATCGATGCCGAGCGCGGCCGACAATTGTTCCATGGCCCGCTCGATGCTGCCGGCGGCATCGAGCCACTTGGTTAGTTTATCTCGCTGTTTGATCGCTTCGTGCACCATCGCGCGGAAGGTCACATCCGCGGCCCCGGCGACCGCGCGCTTCAGGGCGCGGCCGAGCGGGCTCTCCGGTTCGCCCGCCGCCCGCAGCAGCACCGCGAGCGTGGCGCGTTCGAACATCTCGGCCTGGGACCGGTCGTCCAGCACGGTGAAGCGCGCCGCCACGTTCGCCTCGAACGGAAACTGCTGCAGCAGCCGGGTGCAGAAGGCATGGATGGTCTGCACCTTGAGCCCGCCCGGCGTCTCCAGCGCGGCGGCGAACAGGACCCGCGCCCGCGCGCGCTTGCCGGCATCGATGGCGGTGACGCCGATCTCGCGCATGGCCGCATCGAGGGCGGCGTCGTCGAGCGCGATCCAGCCCTTGAGCCGGTCGTAGACCCGCGCCGCCATGTTGGCGGCTGCCGCCTTGGTGAAGGTGATGCAGAGAATGCGCGAGGGATCGACCCCGCCGGGGCCGCCGTCGAGCATGAGCCGGATCACGCGCTGGGCCAGCACATGGGTCTTGCCGGAGCCCGCATTCGCCGCGACGAAGGCCGAGCACGACGGGTCGGACGCCTCCGCCTGCCTGCTCCGCACCGCGTCGGGGATCGGGCGCGGGCTCACGGCTCGCCCTCCTCGTCGTCGCCGGCGAGCGACCATTCCTTGACGCGGGCGAGATCGTCATAGGTGCCGTAGCGCTGCGTCCACATCGGCAGGTCGAGGGAAAGGTACGGCGTCGCTTCGTCCTCGAAACGGGTGACGAGCGTGGTGAGCCGCGCGAACGCCTCATCCGCTGCTGCGTCGGGACTGCTGCCCTTGAAAGCGACGACCAGTTCCTCGCCGGCGGGCTCGCCGCCCTTGAGCCTGACATAGACCAGTTCGGCGATTGAGCGTGCCGGCTCTGTGATGTCGCGAAATCCGCCCCGCCGCAGCATGGCCGCCTCCAGCGTGAGCTGGGGCGAAACGCCGATCTTCACCTGCTTGTGGGACGGCACTTGCCCGGTCTTGAAATCGAGGATCGCGTAGCCGCCGTCCTTGAGCCGCTCGATGCGGTCGGCGCGGCCGACGAGCCGGAAGGTGCGCTCGCCGGCCGGAATCTCCAGCTCGCCGGCAATTTCGACCTGGGCCGACGCGACCCTGCCGCGGCGCCGCTTCTCGAAATCGGCGAACCAGGCGGCGATGCGCTCGTAGCGCGGCCACCAGAACGCCTGGGCCTCCGCAAAGTCGTCGAGCGGGGCGAAATGGGTGCGGCCGATGCGCAGCAGCTCCGCATAGGGATCGTCGGGCAACCGGTCGGCATAGATCTTCGTGAATTCGCCGATGGCGGCGTGGATGGCGCTGCCGCGATCGGCGGCGCCGGGCGGCTCGTCGACCTGGTCGAGCTGAGCCAGCTCGAGGATGTGCTTGGCGTAGATCGTGTAGGGATCGCGCAGCCAGTGCTCGATCTCGGTGACCGAGAGGCGCAGTGGTCGCGCGTCCCGCGGCGGCCGCGGCTC
Source organism: uncultured Alphaproteobacteria bacterium (assembly GCA_963791375.1). Lineage (GTDB taxonomy): Bacteria > Pseudomonadota > Alphaproteobacteria > Rhizobiales > Xanthobacteraceae > JAJPKK01. The sequence goes on along the minus strand of CAWBSI010000013.1, from coordinate 300,239 downwards.
CGGGCGAGACACCGGCGGCCGGCGGCGCTACGGGCTGATCGAGGCTGCGGCCGAGATGGCGGTAGCGCTCGCCGCGCGCGACCGCGGCCCGCCACGGCGCCTCGCCCGCCACCGCGGCGAGCCGCTGCAGGAAACGCGACGCCACCGTCGGCGCGCCGGCGAGCTTGGCCGAGCGGGTGAGAAACACCTCCTCGGCGCCGAGCAGCTGGGCGAAATCATGGGCGGACAGGCCGATGCGCCGTTCCGGCAGGTCGAGCCCGAGCGCGTGGCGCATCGGCCGGCTGAGCCAGGGATCGGTGCGCGGATCGGGCGGCCACACGCCCTCGACCAGGCCGCCGACGACGACGCGGTCGACGCCGGTGAGGCGCGCTTCGAGCGGACCGTAGATGCGGATGCGGCTGTCCGGCGCGCCGGGCCGGCGCACGACGCGGTCGCCGATGGCGAGGCCGAGCAGCTCGGCATAGTCGCCCGGCGCCACCATGAAAGGCTCGGACATTCTCGGCGATGTCGGAGAATGCCGCTTCCAGCGCCGTGCCGTCGGCGCCGGCAAACGCCGCGGGCATGCCGTCGCCGTCCAGGCTCATCTGCACGACGGCGTCGCGGTGGCGGGCGGCGAGGGCGGCGAAATCCTGCTCGCCTGCGGTGGCCACGCTTTCCAGTGGGGCCAGCGCCGCGGCGATGCGATCGAGCAGCGCGCGCGCGTGTTCCAGCGCCCCGTCGTGGAGCATGGCACGCGGCTCGCTGCGGTGGATCAGCGACGGCTTCCTTGGCGCGCAGCTTGGCGAGCTCGGCGCGGAACGTCTCGAATGCATGGGTGAGCCCGGCCGCGCCGGGACGCGGGCGCGGGCCGCGCAGGATCGCCCGCTCCAGGGTGGCGACGGCGCCGAGATGGGCGCCGGGTGGCGCGCCGAGCCGGGCCAGCGGATGTTTCAGCAGCGCCAGCAGCGCCACCGGCGACAGCCGGTCGAGCGCCGCCGCGGCGACCAGCCGCGCGAACACGCCGGCCGCGGTTTCCGCGAGCGGATCGCCGCCGGAATCGTCGGCATCGATGTTCCAGCGCCGCAGCGTCACCACGACCCGGCGCGCCAGCGCGCGGTCGGGCGTCACCAGCGCCGCGGTGCGGTTCTGCGACGGTCAGCGCCTCGCGCAGCGCGACCGCGATGGCGAGCGCTTCTTCCTCCACATGGGCGGCTTCGATGACGGTGATGGTTTCCATGGCGCGGTCGAGCCCGCCGCCGGCATTGGCCGCGGCCAGGCTGCCGCGCCATTGGTCGGTCGCCGCCGCCGGGCGAAGCGCCTCGCTGAGCAGGATCTCGCGGCCATGGCGCGCCGGCGGGGCGAGCGCCACCACCTCGCCCCGGGTGATGCCGATGCGCGCCAGCAGGCCATGCATGGCGAATTGCGGGTGGCCGGCGATCGGGTGAGCCTCGGCGGGGTCGGCGCCGCCGCCGATGAGATTCCACGAGGCGTCGTCGAGCGCGGTGTCGAGGCCGGGCAGCACCACCGCGCCGCGGGGGAGGGCGGCGATGGTCGCGAGCAGGCGCGCGGTGGCCGGCATCGAGCCGGTCGAGCCGGCCGCGATGACGGGCGCGCCGGTTGCCGCGGCGAGGCGGCGCGCTTCGGCGGCGATCAGGCGGTCGCGCCGCTCCGCCGGCTCGATGGCGCCGCGCTCGGCGAGGATCGCCGGCCACGCCCCGCTGACGATCCGCAGGAATTGCAGGGTGAGCTGCCAGTATTCGTCGAGATGGTCCGGCACCAGCCCGTCGAGGCGCTGCCACGGCACCTCGCGGGTGATCATGTCGTCCATGAGCCGCGCGAGATCGTCGGCGAGCGCGAGCGCGGCCGCCGGGTGGCGCACGATCAGCTGCGGCTCGCCCGCGGCGCGGCTCCAGCCGTTCGGCCCATTTGTGAACGAGCTGCGCCAGCAGGAAGCGCCGCTCGAGCCCGCCCAGCGCCGGCGGCAGGTCGAGGGCATCGAGCGCCGCGGCCCCGGTCGCCATGTCGGCGAAGACAAGCTCGTCCTCGTCGATGTCGCCGATCGGCACGATGCGCGGCAGCACCGCCGCCTCGACCCCGAGCACGTCGAGGAAGGCGTCGCGCGCGAGCCTGCAGGCCCGCCGCGTCGGCAGGAAAATGGTGGCCCCGGCCAAGGCGAGCGGGTCGGCGGCCGACAGGCCCTCGACCAGGCGGCCGTCCCTGAGCGCGCCGATGAGCGCCGGCAGGAACGGCACCGACGGCGGTATGGTGAATACGCGCGGGTTCATGGGCACTGGGATGGGCACGGTCGCGACGACGGGATCGCCCGACCAGGGCATTCCGATCGAAGGCTCAGCTGATTGCGAATCGGATCAGTCTATCACGCCGCGCTGGCGAGGATCGCGGCTTCCGCGGCGGCGATCGCGTCGGGCGTTCCCACATGCATCCACACGCCTTCGAGCCGCAGGCCGTAGAACCGGCCCGCCTCGATGGCGCGATCGAACAGGAGGTTGAGCGAGAACGGCCCGTCCGGCGCGCCGGCGAACAGGGCAGGGGAGAGGATCGCGACGCCGGCATAGACGAACGGCGCGACCTCGCGCTCGGTCCGGCGCCGCAGCCGGCCGTCCGGGGCCATGGCGAAGTCGCCGCGGCCGGCATAGCCGACGCTGCCGGAGGTCGCCGCGAGCAGGAGCAGCGCGTCCATCTTCGCGGGGTCGAAGCCCTCGGCGAGGCGGACGAGGTTGGGCCTCACGCCGTCGATCCAGATGGTGTCGGAGTTGAGATGAAAGAACGGCGCCGCGCCGAGGGTGGGCAGCGCCTTGACGACGCCGCCGCCGGTATCGAGCAGGTTTGCGCGCTCGTCGGAAATGACGATGCGCGGCGCCCGCCGGCCGGCGAGATGGCGCTCGATCTGATCGGCGAGATGATGGACGTTGACGACCGCGGTCTCGACCCCGATCGCGGCGAGGCGATCGAGCACATTGTCGAGCAGCGGCTTGCCGCCGACCGGGATGAGCGGCTTGGGCGTGCGATCGGTGAGCGGACGCATGCGAATGCCGTTCCCGGCCGCCAGAACCATGGCGGCGCGCGGGACGGCGGGTCGGGCAGTGCTCGTCATTGAAACCTCGAACGAATCAAACAAGTTTGTTCGGCCAACTCAACAGGAATGTGACGCGGATACTGTCCTCCCACCTGGCAGCCCATCCTCGGGTCAGCCAAGGCCGGGCCCGTCCGGCACGCGCCTCAGGGTCGGTCCTTTACCAGCATAACCTCGGTATGGTTACCAGTTCATTCATTCCGGCGGCGGGACATTGCGCAGATACCAGCCGTCGAGGGCGTCCAGAGCGGGATGCGCCAGGGCGCGGCGGAGATAATTCCACACCCGCGGCATGTGGCGCAGGTACTGCGGCTTGTGGTCGCGGCGGTCGAGCCGGGCGAAAATGCCGAGAATCTTGGTGGCCCGCTGCACGGCAAGCGTCGCATAGAGCCGGGCGAATGCGATCGCGTCGAACCCCGGATCGCACGTGGCGCCGCGCCCCGACATAGCGGCCGAACAGGGCGATCTCGGCCTCCTCCGGCATGTCGACGCGGGCGTCCTGGAGCAGCGAGGCGAGGTCGTAGGCGGCTGGCCCCAGGACCGCATCCTGGAAATCGAGCAGGCCGATCTTTGCGATGCCCTCGCGTTCCCCGAGCCACATCATGTTCGGGGAATGAAAGTCGCGCAGCACCCAGGTCTTGGGCGCGTCGAGCACGGGCCGCAGCGCGTCGCGCCACAGCGATTGAAAATGCGCGCGCGCCTCCGCGGAGGCGGCGCCGCCGCGGTGGGGGAGATACCAGTCGACCAGCAGCTCGGCCTCGATCAGGAAGGCATCGAGGTCGTAGCTCGGCAGCGCATATTCGACCTGCGGGCCGATCGGCAGCGCCGCCGGCAGGTCGAGCCCGTGCAGCGCGACCAGGAGGTCGGTCGCGCGCCCATAGCGTTCCAGGATCGGCTTGGGCGGGTCGCCCGCCACCACCAGCTCGGTGCCGAGATCCTCCAGCACGACGAGGCCGGCGTCGCAGTCGGCGGCGTAGATCTTCGGCGCCGAGAAGCCGCGCTCGCGCAGCCCCTGCGCCATGGCGACGAACGGCTTCACGTCCTCGGCGAGATGGGCGATCGCGCTGTAGGGCAGCCCGCGCTTGACCGGCGGCCCGTCCGGCCTGGCCGGCCAATTCATCACGATGAAGCTGCGCCCGTCCGTGGTCAGGCGCTCATAGGAGCGGCTCGATGCGTCGCCGGCGATCCGTTTGCGCTGCGCCGCCTCGTAGCCCTCCTCATGGAGGAACCGGTGGAGCGCGGCGAGATGGGCGACCCGCGCCGCGGCGGCGCCCTGTCCGGTGACTTGGGCGACGCGGCGTTCGAGCTCGTGTTCCGGACCCAGCGCGAGCGCGACGTCGATGCGGTCGGCGGGCAGCGCATCGCCGGCGCGGTCGGGCCATTCCATCACCACGACGGCGCCGGGGAGGTCGTCGATGCCGAGCTCGGCGAGTTCGCCCGGCCCGGACACCCGGTAGAGGTCGGCATGCACGAGGGCGAATTGCGGCAGATCATAGGTCTGCACCAGGGTGAAGGTCGGGCTCGGCACCTCGATCTCGGCGTCGCCGGCGAGATGGGCGATCATGGCGCGCACCAGCGTGGTCTTGCCGGCCCCGAGGTCGCCGGACAGCGCGACGAAATCGCCGGGCGCCAGCAGGTTCGCCAGATCGACGGCGAGACGCCGCGTCGCTTCCTCGTTCGCCAGCGCGATCGTGAAGCTCGCCGCGCCGGTTGGGTTCGATTGCATCGATGTCTGCGCCGTCATTCACCTATTCGGCGGCGCTCAGCGAGGCGGCGGCCGCGACCGGAAAAATGCATACCACCGTCGTACCCTGCCCTGGAACCGACTCGATCCGCACCTTGCCGCCATGCAGCTCGACGAAGGAGCGCACGATCGAGAGCCCGAGCCCGGCGCCGCGATGGCCGGTTCCCCGCGTGTCGGATTCGAACCAGTCGAATACCTTATCCTTGATCTCGTTGGAAATGCCGGGGCCGTGGTCGCTGACCGCGAAGATCACCGGATTCCGCGGCGCGCAGCGCGGTGAGCACTACGGTTTCGCCGGGCGGCGAGAAGCCGACTGCATTGGAAAGCAGGTTGAACAGGATCTGGCGGATGCGGCGCTCGTCGGCGACGAAGCTTCCGATGTCCGGCGGCGCCTTGATGTCGAGCCTGATGTTGTTCTTGACCAGCCGGTCCTGCACGCCTTCGGCGGCGGCGTGCATGGTGGCGCGGATGTCGACCGGCTCGAGGTCGAGCTGCATCGCGCCGGCGCCGATCGAGGCGAGGTCGAGGATGTTGTTGATGATGGCGAGCAGCGCGTTGCTCGATGCGGTGATGTAGCCGAGATATTCCTGCTGCTTCGCGGTCAGCGGCCCGGTCGTGGGGATCGTCCGAGGAAATGGGTGAAGCCGATGATGTTGGTGAGCGGCGAGCGCAGCTCGTAGGAGACGTGCTGGACGAAATCGATCTTGATGGTGTCCGCCGCCACCAGCGCCTCGTTGCGTTCGGTGAGGACGCGCTCGACGTTCACGGAATCGGTGACGTCGTGGAACGTGACCAGCGTCGCCCCGTCCGGCAGCGGCACGGTGCGGCAGTCGATGACGTTGCCGTCGGTGCGCTCGATGCGCAGGGTCTTCGGGTTGCGGTCCTCGAGCGCCGTGACGGCGGCGCGCAGCGTCTGCCAGGTCGCTTCCTCGGCATGGAACGCCCGGCATGACTCGATCACCGCGTCGATATGGGGACGCTGGTCGAGCGCGTCCGGCGCCAAGCTCCACATCTTCGCGAACACCGGGTTGAACAGGCGCACCCTGCCGTCGCTGCCGAACACCGCGACCGCCTCGGAGAGGTTGTCGAGGGTTTCGCGCTGCACGCGGATCAGGGCATCGAAGCGGCGTTCGAGATTGAGCCGCTCGGTGACGTCGTCGAACAGATAGGTGACGCCGCCGTCGGGGTTGGGCGTGGTGACGACCCGCAGCGTGCGCAGGTCGGGCAGATGCCACTCGAATTCCTTGGGCTCGGTGGCGCGGTAGGCCTCGTGCAGCTGGGCCTTCCAGACCCGGAAATCCTGCTGCTCGGGCAGCCGCCGCGCGGCGCGCAGGCGATCGAGCACGGCGGAATCGGTCGGGGTTTCGTCGAGGAAACCGGCTCGATGTCCCACAGGGTCCGATAGGCGGAATTGTAGAAGGCGAGCTTGTGGTCGGCGCCGAACATGGCGACCGCGGTGGTGAGCTGGTCGAGGGTGCGGCGGTGGGCCTGGACGGTGCGGGCGATCTCGGCGCGCAGCGTCTCGACCTCGGTCGCGTCGAGGCCGATGCCGGCGCTGCCGCCCGCCACCGGCACATCGATGACGTCGAAGATGCGGCGCGCACCGGCGACGATCACGGCGGCGCGCCGCGCGAGGGCCGTGCCCTCGGTGCGGCCGCGCTCGAGATCGGCGCGGGTCGCGCTGTCGAGAAGCTCGCGGCCGGCGGCGACGGCGCTGGTGGCGTCGGGCGCTTCCACCGCGCGGGCATAGGCGGAGTTGACGAAGGCGATCCGGCCGTCGGCATCGCGCACCCATGCCGGGGCGGGCAGCGCCTCGACGATCGCGCGCAGGGCGTCGGCCTCGGCCTGCAACTGCTGGTGATGATGGGCGAGATCGGCGAGGTCGCGCTTGACGCCGCTCACGTCCTGCGAGCTTGAGCACCGCGCTGCCGCCGATCGCGCGGCCCTCGGCGGTGAGATAGCGGCCGGACGCCGAGGTAAGCGAGATCGTGAAGCTCTCGCCGCGCCCGAGCAGCCGGTCGACATGGGATTCCAGATGCAGCGCCTGTTCCGGCCGCAGCCAGGCGGCATAGGTCAGAAGCTGGTCGGCAGTGAGGTCCGGCGCGATGATGGCGGGGTCGCCGATGATCTCCGGCGCGGCGTTGCGTTCCACGCCACCACCACCTGCGGCTCCGACAGCAGGAGATCGTAGAGCCGGTCGATCTCGCCGGCGAGCGCCGCCACCTCGGCATCGGTGCGCGCGCGCTGCGCCCCCAGGCGTTCATAGGTGCGCACCAGCAGGACGGCGCTGACCACCGCGAAGATCAACACGCCGATGAAGAGCGCGAGCCCAGCCAGTTCGTGCTGGTCGAGTGATTTGATCGCCTCCACATAGGCGAGCCCGAGCGAGATGGGGTCGCCCTCCGCCGCCGCCTGGCCGGTGAGGCTCATGAGCGCGACGGACGTGCTGGGAACGCAGAGGGCAGCCAGCATCGCGCATCTGCGCCGATGCGGTGGCATCCCCATGCCGCTCGCCCGGATCAGGTCCGGCATCCGCTGCCCCTTACCCCGTCCGCCGCCGCCGATACGACAGGACCGCAATCCTTCGCGACGACGCGCTCCTTCCCCTGGCCAGGGCGAGCGCACCGCCGAAACGATCAATGACACGGAAACAAAAAACTTGGGCGCCGGGGCCCCCACCCTTAACCCCGCCCCGGCGTTCGCAGCTGGCCCCCTGGCCGAGCGGCGAATCACATCAATGTAGACTCAAGTGGTGGCGCTCCATAAGAGTCCAGACCGTGAACGGCTAGGAAGAGATACCAATCGCGTCGGCGCGAGCAAAAATTCTGCTAGATTTGGAGCGGCGCTGCGTCGGGCTGGCGACGCAGGGCGAGTGCTGGAAGAGGTGTCGCATGCTGGTTCAATCCCTCGGCTATGTCGGCCTTCGCGCCAAGGACATCGACGACTGGTCGGGCTACGGGACGCGGCTGCTCGGCCTGCAGGCGATCGACCGCAGCCGCGCCACGCTGGCGCTGCGCATGGACGACCGCAAGCAGCGGCTGATCGTCAACGCCGACGGCGGCGAGGGCATCGGCTTCTTCGGCTGGGAGGTCGAGGACGCCGCCGCGCTCGACCGGCTGGGGGCGCATCTCGACTCCCACGGCATCGAGGTGGCGCGCGGCGTGCGTGCGCTCGCCGAAGAGCGCCATGTCGCCGATCTCCTGGTGGTGCACGATCCCCTCGGCAACCGGCTGGAATTCTTTCATGGCGCCGAGGCCGCCGCCGACCCGTTCGTGCCCGGACGCAACATTTCCGGGTTCCGCACCGGCGCGCTCGGGCTCGGCCATGTGGTCCTGCACGTGGAGCGGATCGAGGAGATGATGGAATTCTACCGCGACATCCTCGGGTTCCGCCTCAGCGACTATTTCCTGCGGCCCTATGAGCTCTATTTCTTCCACGTGAACCCGCGCCACCACAGCATCGCCTTTGCCGCCACCGGCAAGAATGCGGTCCATCACATGATGCTGGAGCTGTTCAGCCTCGACGACGTCGGCCAGGGCTACGACCTCGTCGCCGGCGAAGCAAACGGGGAAAAGAGCCGCCTCGCGGTGACGCTCGGACGCCACTGCGGCGATTACGTCACCTCGTTCTACACCTGGAACCCATCAGGCTTCATGACCGAATCCGGCTGGGGGGCCCGCGACATCGACCCCAAGACCTGGCAACCCTCCGAGCGCAAGGAAGGCCCGAGCATCTGGGGCCACGACCGCGCCTGGCTGTCGCCGGAACAGCGCGCCGAGGCGCGCGCCATGCGGCTCGCCAATGCCGAGCGTGGCCTGCGCCGCCCGGTCCAGGTGCTGCCGGGAAACTACGAGGTGATGGCAGGCGTCTGCCCGTGGTTCGACGACATGAAGAAGCAGCAGGAGCGCGTGAAGCCGGGGCGGTTTCAAATCGGCCAATTTTGCCAATCTGCGGGTGGCGAACGACGCGAAGGAAGAACAGGCGACATCCGGAAGAAAGCAGACACGCGGCCGCCCCCCGGAAGAACGCGCCGGATGCGAGGCGGTGAGCGGCGATTGCAGCCGGGACGGCGAGGATGCCGCCGACCATCATCTGCACCAAACGGAAGGAGCTACTCCAGATAATTGAGATAGGCCGCGACGGCGGCGACTTGTGACTCGGTCAGGCCGTGCGCAATCGGCTCCATGATCGCGGACGTGTCCGGATTTGCCGGATCCTGCCCCCGCTCCTTGCTCCAGTTCGTCAGCTTCCTCAGGATGTAGTCATGGAGCTGACCCGCCAAACGAGGAAATGGCCCGTCACCTTTCGCCTGTGGACCGTGACAGGAAGCGCATGGAGGAATATCGGTACCGGGAACCCCCTCTTCATAGATTTTTTTTCCGGTGGCCACGAGTTCTCTTGGAGCACCGCCAATGGGCTTAGGATTGAGATCTTTGAAATAGGTGGCAAGGGCCGTCAGCATCGCCGGGTTGAGAGCGTGCGCCACGTTGAACATGACGTTGTTCTGCCGCCTATGCTCGATGAAAGCCTTCAGCTGATTCTCGATGTACTCGGTTTGCTGTCCCGCGAGTCGGGGCATCGGATAATACCCGTGGTAACCTTCCCCCGACACCCCGTGACAGGTTTTGCAATATTCTATCTTGGCCTGGAGGTCCCGCTTCGAAACGGTGGCCGCATCCTGTGCATGACCTGCGCTCGAGAAAACGATTGCGATGATCGCCGCTTGCAACGCCGATCCTGAGCTGACGACCTTCATGATCGAGCCTCCACTTGTCTCGGTCTCTTACGCCACCGAAATGATCGGCACTTTGATCCAGATCACAATCGAAAGCGCGTGCGCGTCTTACGGACGTTCGGCGTGCCGCCCCTTCGTGGCAGCATCGATCTCTCCCGCGGAGTTCACCTCACGAAGCTGAGATATGACGCGAGGGCAACGATTTCGTCCGGGGACAGCTTGCTCGCAATTCGGGGCATCGGAGGTTCCGCGCGCGCGTGATATCCTTCGCTCCACTGCTCGAGCCTCCTCTTCAGGTAGGAGTACGACAGACCCGCCAAACGAGGAATCTCCCTGACGCCCTCGGCATTCGGGCCATGGCAGGCGACGCAGGGCACGAGATTGGATTCCGGATTTCCCTCCTGGTAAATCTCTCTTCCTATGGCCGCGAGTTCCCTGATTCCATCATTGGCGGCTTTGGGAGGAAGCACCGAGAAATAGAGCGCCAGATCGTCTGCCGTCCGGTGACCGAGATTTGCGGCGGCTCCCCACATGTATTGTTGTGAGAACGGGTTGTCTCGCACGTGGGTGCGAAAATCGTAGAGCTGGTTCATGATGTATTCGTGTCTCTGCCCGGCCAATTGCGGCGCAGTCGCATAGCCGTGCCCCGATGTTCCGTGGCACCAGGTGCAATTCCTGCTGATGGACTCCACATCACCGGCCGATGAGGCCCCGGCAGAGGAAACGATTGCCAGGATCGCCACTGTGAACCTGATGAGTTTCATGATCCGAGCTTTCAAGACTTCGTGCTTTCAGCGAACTCAAACCGGCGGATTTATTTCAGATAACTGAGGTAGGCTGCGATGGCGTCGATTTGCGACGGAGTGAGGTTGTGCGAAATGGGCGTCATGACGGCCGTCGTGTCACTTTTCGACGCGGCCTGACCCCGCTCCTTGTTCCAATCCGTCAATTGCCTCACGGTGTAGGAATAGAGCTGACCCGCCAGGCGAGGAATTGCGTTCTGCCCCTTGGCATCCGGGCCGTGACAGGCCGAGCATGCGGGAATGTTGCCCTCGGGAACCCCTTCTTCGAAGATTTTTTTCCCGGTGCCCACGAGGTTTCTCGGGCCGCCGCCAATGGGTGCGGGATCGAGAGTCCTGAAGTGCGCGGCCAAAGCGGTTCGCATTTCCGGGCTGACACCATGCACCCTGGGCATATTTAAAAGAAAGTCCCTGTCCCGCGTGCGTTCGGCGAAGGCCCGCAACTGATTCTCCAGGTATTCGGTCTGCTGGCCCGCGAGTCGCGGCATGGTGAAATACCCGCGATAGCCTTGCCCCGACAATCCGTGGCAGTCCTTGCAATATTCTATCTTGGCCTGAGGGTTTCCCCTTGAAAAGGCGGCCCGGTTCGCGGCATCCGCGCCGCCGGCCGCGAAGAAAGCAATGGCCAGGATCGCGGTGTGCAGCGCGAACTTTGAGCTGATGACCTTCATAATCCGGCCCCGCGTCCTTCGTTCGGTGGTTACTGGCCGTACCACATGTGAAAGTTCACGCCGAGCTTGACGGTCTGAACGCTCTGCTTGACGTCCAGCACGCCGGAGAGCCCGTTGATCGCGTCGGTCATCACCGAACTGTGATGGCCCAGTTGCGCGTAGTCGTATTCGAGCCTGGCCGACCAAAGGTCCGCAAACGCCCATTCGACGCCGCCGCCTCCGGTCCAGCCGAAGCGGTTGTCCAAACCTTCGAAACCGTAGGCTGTCCCCAGGAATGTGCCGGTGACGCTGTACTTGTCGCCGGCCCATGCGGCGCCGCCCCTGACATAGAGCAGCCAGGGGCCGAGGGCATAGCCGAGACGCGCCGTCACGCTCGGAAGGAAATCCGTCTTCGCCGTGACGGTCGCGATGTCGCCGGGATTGCCCAGGGGCAGCGCGACATTGGTATTGCCGCGCAGGTTCGCGCCGGAAACGGCACCTTCGGCGCCGAGCACCCAGTTGGTGTAGTCGAACTGGTAATCGCAACCCATCTGGCCGCCGACCACGAGCCCGGTCGGGCTGACCTGGACCGTGGTGACTCCCGTTGTAACCCCGCCCAGGAACGCGTCCTGCACAAGCTCTACAGGGTCGGTGATGTCCTTGTGGACCCAGCCGCCTCCGATATGCGCGCCCAGATAGCAGCTGGTCCAGCTGAAACCAGGCACCGGCGCCGCCCATGGCATTTTGAGCGGCATGTCGGCGGCGAGCGCGGGACCCGCGATGCTCGCCAACAAGACCGCAGCAGCTGCGAGCAGTAGCTTTTTCATGGCAGACCTCTTCGTATGCATGCGCGGGCCCTACATCGCCAGCCAGAGACTGAGGAACATCGTGTTGTTGCCGCTGGCACCTGTCTTGGTGCCGTCGAATTTTTCGTAGACGATGTAATCGAGAGCGACGCGTGCGTTGAACCACGGCCAGCCCGGCGCCGGATTGACCCCGAATGGGATGTAGGCGAGCTCGGCGATCCAGCCGTTGCTGTTGGGGCTGATGCCGCTCGCAAGGCCCGCATAGAGGAGCGGGTCGGAGGTGCCCTGGATGTCGAAATACTGGGCGGTGAGCACGATTCTGTTGTCGCCGCCATAAGCAAGCGAGGCCTGCAGGCGAAGGCTGCTGAGCTGGTCGTTTTTGTTGGAGGAGAACCCGTTCGCAAAGCTCGCAGTCAGGTTTTGGTACTCGCGAATATAGCTGCCGCGCAGGGTGAACCAGTAATTATCGCCCTGATACTGATATTGCGTGTCGAAGCCGGCATCGGTGTATCGGTCGGTTTGAGGAAAAGTCCCGGTCGTTCCCAGCGCGAAGGACGAATCGATCCAGGGATGAACGTCGGCCACCATTCCGAACGTACCGACCATGAGGTAATTGTTGCCCCAATGCGGCTCCAAGGCCGCGCGCCAATAAGGCGCGGCGCCGTCGAACAGGCCCGGCGCGTCGAAAGGATTGGTCCCGACTGCGTTCTGCTGCTTGAAACCGAGCGTCTTGTAGGCGGTCGCTTCGAGATAGAGCATGTCGTTGAGGTAGACATAGGCGCCGACGCCGCCGACATGCGCGGCAAACGCGCCTTCAAGGAGCGTGGCGGCCGCAGGCGTCGGGGCGATGTTTGACGCGGTATAGGGGAAGGCCCATGCCGGCGTCGTGTTCCAGACGTCCTGAACCGTAGGGTTGTTGTTGGCGGTAATGCCGTAGATGACGTCCAAGTTGCCGATCATCGTCGTGTTGGCATAGCGGATGTCGGTGTTGTCCCAGGTCCAGGTGTGCCCGAACTGAGTCCGCGAAATCACCCGGGCCGGGGGGAGCGTAGGTGACCTGTGCAAAGGCGCCGATGTGCTCGGTGACGGCTCCGCCCCAGAATACGCTGAACGGGTTCGCAAGCACGACGTTGTCATTGGCGCTGTAAGGGGCGGTCGGGGGGGCCAGCGACGCCTGCGTGTGGGTGTAGCCGGCGATGGCCATCATCGAAACCGGCGGCACCCAGGCCTTGTCAGACTCGTCCTTGCCGGAATCCATGGCCTTGGCAAAGTTGCGCAGCTTGTCGGCTGCGGTCCTTGCGTCATCAGGGGGTGGAGCCCCGAACGGCGTCGTGCGGAACTTGCCGCCGCCGGTCGTGTAGCCGAGCAGCTTGAACCGTCGGCCGAACGGAGTCAGCGCGGGGAAATCGGTGTGGCAGGTACCGCAGGGCTGTCCGGTCTGGCGGGCGAAGCTGGGCAGTGCTTGCGCCGGCGGCGCAAAGCCAGTCATCAGGAAGCCGGCCAGAACAGAAGCCACCCCAATTGCGGTGACGAGCCGGAAATGCCCTGGGGAGGGAGAACTCCCGTAAACGCCCCTCATCGTGCACCACCCCAATTTGGTCCTGGCATTCCGTGCGGCCGCACGGGTGCGAATCGAAAAACCTCGAGGCACTCACGGGGGGTGTGCCAGCATAGACAATTAAAGGAGCGTGCGGCTGGCTTTAAGGTCGAGGCGCAAACAATTTCTTTGACTTGGTGCTCTTCAGCAACACTTCGATTATGCCGGCGAGCGCACCTTTGTTTGATTTCGACCCATTAGCTGGAAAAGAGATAGGGGCGATCTAAGTCAACCCGCGCAGCAAATTTGCTGCCGGGCGCGGGCTGCGCCGCCTGGTCTAGGTTGATGCCCGAAAACCATAAGGTGATGGCAGGTACTTGCCTTTGATTCACCGACACGCGGAAGCAGCAGACCGCGTGAGGCGCCAGGGCGCGCCACGTCACTCGGCGGCCTGCAGCTCCACTTCGCCTGTCGCCTCCGTGGAATGCCCGAGGCGGATGACGCGGTCGGCGAGGGCAATCGTTTCCGGCCGATGGGCGACGTGGATGCGGGTGATCGGCAAGGTCAGCAGCGTCTGGTTGATCCGCCGCTCGAGTTCGACGTCAAGATTGGCGGTGCCTTCGTCGACGAACAGGATGCTCGGCCGGCGATAAAGCGCGCGGGCGAGCAGCACGCGCTGGCGCTGGCCGGCGGACAGCGAGCTGCCCAGGCCGCCGATCAGCGTTCGGTAGCCCATCGGCAGGCGCACGATCTCCTCGTGAATGCAGGCGAGCCGGGCGCATTCGCTGGCCCATGCGGGATCTGGCAAATCATCGAAGAAGCAGATGTTTTGCAGAATCGTGCCGCTCATGAGCTGGTCGTCCTGCATCACCGTCGCGACCTGGCGCCGATAGGCCCGCACCCCGAATGCCGACATCGCCATGCCGTCGACCCGGATCTCTCCCTCGGTCGGTTCGAACAGCCCCAGCATGATCTTGATCAAGGTCGTCTTCCCGCACCCGGAAGGTCCGGTGATGGCGACGCTTTCGCCCGCCTCGACCCGCAGCGACAACTCGCTGAGTACGAAAGGTTCGGCCTCGGAATAGCGGTAGCTCACGCGCGACACCTCGATGCGCCCTTTGATGGGGGCGCGGTCGGCCGGCGGCGCCCGGTAGGCCGGTTCCTGGTCCGTCATGGCGATGTCGGCGACGCGATCGAGGTGCAGCCGCAGCAGCCGGAACGCGATCACCTTCTCGATGATGTGAACCCCGGCGGTGATGAACTGGGTCTTGTACGCGAGAATCGCAAACAGCACCCCGATGGTGATCTGCCCGTTCAATGCAAGATATGCGGCGACCGACACGAAGGCGACCTGCTCCAGCATGACGACGGTCTCGCGGAGCGCGACGAACACCGCGGTCAGACGCTGCTGGTTGGCGCGGCCGTGGACGGCGTCGGCCACGCGGGTGAGGAACTGCGATTCGCGTGCGCCCTCGGCGTTGAAGAGCTTGATGGCCTGGACCGAGCGGATGCTCTCGATGAGATGCGTCATGTAGTTCGCTTCGGCGCGAACGACATCCTCGCCGCGCGAATACAGTGGAGCATAGAAGCAGATCCGCAGTACGGCGTAGATCCCGAGCGAGGCGAGCGCGACCAGCGCCAATGGCCAGCTGACCACGAACATCAGCGCTAGCGTTGCGATCGCGAGGATGCCGTCGATCATGGCGAGCAGCATGCCCTCGGCGAGCAGGTGGCGGATCGGGTCCAGCGAATGGAAACGGGAGATGATGTCGCCGTCATCGCGCTTGACGAAGAACGAAAGCGGCAATCTGAGCATGTGGGTGAACATCCGGCTCGACATCGAGAGATCGAGCTGATTCTGGACGTAGACCAGCAGCAGGGCGCGCGCGACCTCGGTCACGAGCCGGAACAGGGCGACGACCGCGAATGCGGCCGCGAGCAACAGCAGAACGCGGGTGTCGCCGCGCGGAATGACGTCGTCGATCGCGATCTGCAGGTACCAAGGCGACACCAGCAGCAGCGCCTCCATGAACAACGAGAGCAGGAGAATCTGGACGCCCTGCCGGGCCATCCCGCCGGCGCCGCTGAACAGGCGCGTCAACGGCAGCCGCCGCTCCATGCGGATCGGCGTGAAGTGCTCCGCCGGCGAGAATTCCACGGCGATGCCGGTGAAATGGTCCGCGACCTGCTTGGCCGACAGCCGCAGCACGCCGCGGGCGGGATCGTGGATCACGAACGTCCGCCGTCCCACCGATTTGAGGACCACGAAATGGTTCATGTCCCAGTGCAGGACCGCCGGCATCTTGAGGTGCGCGAGATACTGCGGCTCGAGCCGGAGGGCACGGGCCTTGAGCCCGATCTGTTCGGCCAGATGCGCCATCGTGTGAACGCTCAGTCCATTCGCGGACGTGGCATGGCTGAGCCGAAGGGAAACGAGATCGATGCGGTGCCCGAACCAGGAGGCGACCATAGCCAGGCAGGCATGCCCGCACTCGGTCGCTTCGGCCTGACGCACCAATGGCAGATGGCGAAAGCGGGAAAACATCTTTCAACTCGCTGGGTCGACACATGTCACGGCTGGGCGACTCCGAACACGCTTTCGCCGATCCAGCCGAGAATGGTCCGCTGGTCGGTTTCGATCGTCGCGGTGAGCAGCATGTCCGGGCGCAGTGCTGCCTGTCGCTCGCCGTCGAGCATCACGGTCTGACGCCGGATCGCGACGTCCAGGACGTAGGCCGGCTCGGTGAGCTTCACCGGCGAAACCTTCTCCACTTCCTGGGGCAGGATCACCGAGTTGGAGACGTCCTCGATCTGACCCTTGAACGTCCCGTATTTCTGGTAGGGGAAGGCATCGTAGCGAATCGAGACGGTCTGGCCGGGACGGACCTTGCCGATCGCCCGGGTCGGCACGAACAGCCGCGCGCGCAGCTCGCTTTCGTCCGGAACGATCGCGGCGATCAGGCTGCCGCTGTCCACGGCGGCGCCCACGAACACCGGGACGGCCGCGATGCGTCCGCTCAGCGGCGCCCGCACGATGAGGGCGCGTTGCGTTTCCAGCTCGATGCGTCTCTGCTGCACGTTTGCGAGCCCCTCGCGCAGGGCGCGCAGGCGTTCGTTCGCAACGGTCGGAATCTGTTCGATCGCGATCCGCGCGGCGACGAGTTGCGCTCGCTTGGAGGCGATCTCCCGTTCGGAATTCTGGAACGCGAGGCGCTGGGCGAGCACCGCCAGGTCGCGGCGCTGCAGCTCGTCGAGCGACACCGTGCCCCGTTCGGCGAGGTCGCGGATGCGGTCGGCGTGCTGCTGCGTCAAAGTCACTTGCCGCTGCTGCGTCTGCATGGCGACGGCGAGCAGATCGATGTCCCGGTCGAGCTGGTCATGCGCCACCGAGAGGCGGCGCTCTTCGTTCCTTCTCCAGACGCTCTCGCGCGCGATCTGGGCTTCGATGTCGCGATACTGGCTCTCGAGCTGGGCGGCGATTTCCGCCTCGGCGCCGGCGCCGGACTCCATGGTCTGGCCCGATTGCAGGCTGACCAGCGAATCCCCGCTGGCGACGCGTTGTCCGTCTTTCACGTAGACGGCGCCGATGATGCTCTGCCGGGGAGCGCGCAGACGGACGACGCCCGCGGTCGGCTCGAGATATCCGGGCGCGAATTCGACGCGCGGGAATGCGCCGCGCGCTATGAAGACGCCGGCGGCCACGAAGACTGCGGTCAGAACAACGATGACGAGGGTCGCGTGGCGCGGCGGATGGGGGAGCAGACCGCGGGATTCGAGGATTTCCCAGTTGCGCTCGGCCACCTCCGGCCGAAACAGCGGGGGTCGGTCGGTCGGTGCGGCGGTGTCGTCCGTCGTCATGCCCGGCCCGAGAGGGTTCGCCGCAACCGGTTATTCGCGCCGCCGGCGTGTGTGGTTCTCACGTCAAGGCTCCGGTATTGGGTCCAGGCAGGTCGAACAAGATGGTCCTCGGAAAAGGATCATGCGCAAATTCGAAAAGTCTAAAAAACTTGAGTACGATCCGATTCAAATGAATCGGATCGTACTCAAGCCCGATCAGCGGCGCAGGGCCGTCGGGGGGGTGGCTCCGACAACCGGGGGCTCGCTGATCTTGATGCCGCCCACGACTGCCTTGGTCTCTTCGATCTTCAGCTCGACGATCTTTTGCATGACATTCTCTCCTTCTGGGGGTTTGGCGCCGGCTTTCGGCGCCGGGGATTGGGTAATGAATTCGAAGTGCGGACCCGTCAGACGAAGCTCGCGGGTGTGGACGGCGAGGGAAGGGCTCCGGTCCGCCCGATCACCGGGGGCGGATTGGCGCCGACCACCACGGGGACCGAGCCGATCTTGTTGCCGCCAACAACGGCCTTGGTCTCTTCGATCTTCAGCTCGACGATCTTGTGCATGACGTTTCTCACTTTCTGGGGTTTGACGCCGACTTCCAGCGCCGGGGATTGGGTGGTGAATTCGAAGTGCGAACCCGTCAGACAAAGCTCGCGGGTGTGGACGGCGAGGGAAGGGCTCCGGTGCGCCCGATCACCGGGGGCGGATTGGCGCCGACCACCACGGGGACCGAGCCGATCTTGTTGCCGCCGACAACCGTTTTGGTCTCTTCGAACTTCAGCTCGACGATCTTTTGCATGGCATTCTCTCCTTCTGGGGTTTGACGCCGGCTTTCGGCGTCGTGGATTGGTAAATGAATTAGGAAGGTTTAGAGTGCGATGCGATTCAAATGAAACGGATCGCGCTCTGGCCGGATCAGCCCGCGAAGGTCGCGGTGAGCGGCGGGCGGGTCCCGACCGCCACCGGGGGGGCGCTGACCTTGATGCCGCCGACAACTGCCTTGGTCTCTTCGATCTTCAGCTCGACGATCTTGTTCATGACATTTGCTCCTTCTGGGGGACGCTGACCTCCAGCGCCATGGCGTCTGTGATAGTCGCTTTCGCCGCGCTTTCAGAAGTCTGCACGTCACGTCAGGCTGTCGCGGCAAATCGGAAAATCCGCGCCTTGGCGCGACAGCTGTCGCGACGCGCGACGCGCGTTCTTCTCGTTTTGCGTGCCATGGTGAAGGGTGCGTGTCGGCCCTTTCGAGTATTTTCATATGTTTCTTCACAGTCCCTTCAGCATCCGGACGCGCGATCGCCGAGCAAATCGCAGCAGTTTTTCCCGGTTTGCCTGATATTCGATACTTTTTCGCCTTAAATATTATTCTCGGGCATCCCGCCAGCTCGCCGCAACAACTGTCGAAACGAGGCGACAGTTGTTTTGATAACTGTCGCACCGAGACGACAGGTGTCTTGATTCTGTGACCGTCGGCGGCTTATCGTTTCGCGGTCAGGACGATTTGAGGGGAACGGGTGTACCGCGAGTAGGGGCTCATGCAGCAAGACTCGTATCGAATGCCCAGCGGCCAGGATGCACCGTTGGCGCGCTCGGTGAACGGCGACATGCGGCGGGCCGCGGCGAATCTCGCGCTCGTCATCAATGAGTGTGGGCTGTCGCAATCGGAGCTGTCGCGCCGCAGCGGTGTGTCAAGGCAACTCATCAACGGCTGGGCCCGGCAACGGGTGTCGGTCACGCTCTCGTCGACGGTCGGCCAGCTTCTGAGCGGCCTCCAATTGACCCTGGCGGATTTGCTTCTCGACCAGGAAGCGCTGTTTGCGAAGCTTGGAAAAGCGCCGCGCTCCACACCCGAGGGCCTGCAGATTCTTCCCAATCTGGCGCGTCTTTCGCAGGACACGACGGCGCGGCAGCGGCTCGACCTCATTCTCGGGACATTCCGGTTCAAGACGCGGCTCAAGGATGCGCCGATGTTCGTGCTCGAGCGCCTGTTTCAGTTCGAGGCGTGCGACGGCAATGGAACAATGGTAAAAGTGTTCGAGGACGTGCAGGTCGGCAACAGGACCTTCGCCGAAGGCCATTGTTTCTATCATCAGTCGATGTTCTTCGTTGCGGTCGAATGTGTGGAGCCGCCCCACCAGCCGATGATCTACGCGTTTCGAGACCCCCGTACGCCGATCATACGAGCGCTCAGCGGTGTTTCGATCGCCCCAGATTTGTTCGGACCCCATGCAGGCTGTCCGCTTGCGAGACTGGTTTATTTGTATCGAGCGAACCCCGACGGAACTGCGGTCGTGGGGGAAGGTTTCAATCCCGACGCCGAATTCAGCGCATTCATTCCGACCGACGCATGTTCCGTCATCACGACATACTAGCTGGACCGCTCCTGCCTCTCCGTCGCCTCATTGGAAGCGGCGTGAACATAGCGCGCGTTTCGATGCAAGCGCCTGCTCCTCTCATTCTCGGCGCGGCCCGTGCGCGCCATTCAGTTGGGACTTGTTCGCACGGCCGGAACAGAACCCGTGGGGGCAGTCGATGATGACCCGTCGTCATCTGTTGACTGGTTCTGCCGCCGCCCTCGCTTTCGGCGCAACAGGCCTCGTGCAGCACGGCGCCGCACACGCCGGCGTCAGGACCGCGCGCATATTGGTAGGTTTTCCACCGGGCGGAACGACCGACGTTATCGCAAGGCTCCTCGCCGTCGCGATGAGGGATTATGCGCCGGCCATCATTGTCGAGAACCGGTCGGGCGGAGCGGGCCGCTTTGCCATCGAGGCCTTGAAAACCGCCCCCTGCGACGGCTCGGTCTTCCTTCTTGCGCCGGTGGCGACGATGACCCTCTACCCGCACGTCTACAGGACGCTGCGATACGATCCGCTTCAAGACTTCATTCCGGTCACCACCGTCGGCGAGGTCTCGTACCTTCTGACGATCGGTTCGAGGGTGCCCACCAGCGTGAAGACACTTGCCGATTTCGTCGCCTGGTGTCGGGCGAACCCTGAAGAGGCAACCTACGGATCGCCGGGCGCCGGATCGCCACTTCATTTCACCGGCGTCCAGTTGGCGCGTGCCGCCGGGTTCGAATATCTTCACGTTCCCTATCAAGGCGCGGCACCCGTCCTTCAAGATCTTCTGGCAGGGCAGATCGCGTCGGGCATCCTGCCGATCGACACCCCGTTTCCTTACATCCAGTCGGGCACCCTTCGGGCGCTGGCGACGAGCAGGCCACAACGAGGCATCTATCTCCCCGATGTGCCGACATTCCGCGAAGCAGGCTACGCGGAGCTTGAATCGGTGGATTGGTGGGGCATCTTCGTTCCAGCAAGCACGCCTCCAGAATCCATCGAGAACCTCAACGATGCGATCCAGCAGGCCCTCAAGGCAAATGAAGTCAAAGCCGGCTTGAGAAGACTATCGATCGAGGTCGACGCCATCACGCTGGTGGACTTCGCCCGACTGATGAAATCAGAATTCAAGCGGTGGCATTCGGTCGTACAGGCTTCGGGTTTTTCGCCGCAGGATTAGGGCGTCCCGAAGGGGTTGCGGACTTTCGGAACCAGAACCCGCTCAAAACCAGAGACTGCTTTTCAGGCGAGGATCAGGCCCGCGGTCAAAGTCCGTCGAACAACGCCGTCGACAGATAGCGCTCGGCGAAGGACGGGATAACCACCACGATCATCTTGCCGTCCATTTCCGGCCGCGCACCGACGCGCAAGGCCACGGCGACCGCGGCGCCCGATGAGATGCCGCCCGGAATGCCCTCGTAGCGGGCGAGCGCGCGCGCGGTATCGAATGCCGCCTGGTTGCTCGCCGTCAGCACCTCGTCGATCACGGAGCGGTCGAGGATTTCCGGCACGAAATTGGCGCCGATGCCCTGGATCTTGTGCGGGCCGGCGCGCCCTTGCGAGAGCAGGGGGCTGTCCTCAGGCTCGACGGCGATGATCTTCACCGCGGGCTTGCGCTGCTTGAGCACCTGGCCGACGCCGGTAATGGTGCCGCCGGTGCCGATGCCGGCGACGAAGACATCGACGCCGCCATTGGTGTCGTTCCAGATTTCCTCCGCGGTGGTGCGGCGATGGATTTCCGGATTGGCCGGATTCTGGAACTGCTGCGGGATGACGGCGTTCTTGATCTCGCGCGCGAGCTCCTCCGCGCGCGCGACCGCGCCGGTCATGCCCCCGGCGGCCGGCGTGAGCACCAGCTCGGCGCCGAGCAGCGCCAGCATCTTGCGCCGTTCCACCGACATGGAGTCCGGCATCACCAGGATCAGCCGGTAGCCGCGCGCGGCGGCGACGAAAGCGAGCGCGATGCCGGTGTTGCCCGACGTCGGCTCGATGATGGTGGTGTCGAGGCCGACCCGGCCGTCGGCCTCCATGGCCTCGATCATCGAGACGCCGATGCGGTCCTTGACGCTCGCGATCGGATTGAAGAATTCGAGCTTGGCCAGGATCTGCGCCTTGATTCCCTGCATCTGCGGCAGCCGGTTGAGGCGCACCAGCGGCGTGTCGCCGATGGTCTCGGTGATCGAACCATAGATGCGCCCGCGACCGGGACGGGTTGATGCTGACGGCGTTGCCATGGGGCTCCCCTGGGTGGCACTTAAAACGCGAGAGTTCTGATCCCGAAGGTTTGCCGACATTTCGGACGAGATCATGCGCAAATCAAAGACGGCCGGAGCGCTACTGCATTTCCAGGCCGGAGTCCTTCACCACCTGGCCGGCGATGGCGCGGTCCTCGCGGATCTGTCGGGCGAACGCGTCGGGCGAATTGATGCCCGGTACGAGGCCGCGGCCGATCAGGTTGCGATCGCGGAATGCGGGCTCGGCCATGATGCTCGCGACTTCCTTCGCCAGCTTGTCGACGATGGCGCGCGGCACGCCGGGCGGGGTGAACAGGCCGTACCAGCTCCGCGAACTCGCCCCGCGATAGCCGGTCTCGGCGAGGGTCGGGACGTCGGGGAACAGCGGGGAGCGCAGGTCGTTGCCGATCACGAGGCCGTTCATAGTCCCCGCCTGCATGTGTCCCATGACATTGCCGACCCCGATCAGGCCGATCGGGGTCGAGCCGCTGAGGATGCCGTTGACGGCGTCGCCGCCGCCTTTGAACGGAACGCGGACCCAGTCGGCGCCGTAGTCCTTCTTGAGGTTTTCCATGTAGAGCGCGAGCGGCGGCGAGGCGGTGGAGTAGCTCAGGGTGCCCGGCTTCTGCTTGGAATAGGTAACGAGCTCGCTCACCGTCTTGACGTGAAGCGCCGCGCTCACCACCAGGATCTGGCTCAAATGGAACAGGCCGGTGACCGGCTGCACGGCGTCGGGATCGAACGGCAGGTTCTTGAACAGGAAGGGATTGTAGGTCAGCGGATCGGCGTTGATGATGCAGATCGTATACCCGTCCGCCGGCGCCTCGGCACAGGCCCTCACGCCGACGTTCTGGGCGCCGCCGGGCCGGTTGTCGATCAGCAGCGGCTGGCCCCAGCGCTTGTGCAGCTCTTCGCCGAGCGCGCGCATGAAGATGTCGCTCAGGCCGCCGGCGCTGGTGGTGGTGAGCACGCGGATCGGCCGGCTTGGATAGCTCGCGATGTCTTTCGTTGAGTTCTTGCCAATTCTTGGGCGAGCGCAGCCCCGCCGAGCGCGATGCCGAGTACGGATGCAATCAAGCCGGTGGCGAATGGCCTCATCACGATTTCCTTCCCGCTATGCGCGCGTCGATCTCGGCGTCGCTACCGATGACTAGTGGATCGATTCCATGAAACCAGTCGGTTTGGACGAACAGAATTCAAACCCATGGACCTCATCCTGAGGAGCGCCGAAGGCGCGTCTCGAAGGATGGACGCTAGCACGATCTCGCTTGTGGCCGTCCTTCGAGACGCGCGCAGGAGCGCGCTCCTCAGGACGAGGTTGATTGATGACATCGATATGCTTCAAACCTCGGAAACGCTGTACTACCCCGTCAGCATGGCCTTCACCAGCCCCGACGCCTTGGCGAAATCCATCTTGCCCGCGAATTTTGCCTTCAGCGCGCCGATGACCTTGCCCATGTCCTTCATGCCGGCCGCGCCGGTGTCCTTGATGGCATCGGCGATCGCCGCCTTGACCTCGTCTTCGGACATCTGCTTCGGCAGGTACGCCGAGATGATCGCGATCTCCTCGCGCTCCTGCTGGGCGAGTTCGGCACGGCCGCCCTTGTCGTAGAGCTCGACCGATTCGTGACGCTGCTTGATCATCTTCTGGAGCAGGCCGAGCATGTCGTCGTCGCCGAGCGGGCCTTTGCCCTGGCCGCGCGCTTCGATGTCGGCGTTCTTGAGCGCGGCATTGACGAGCCGCAGCGTCGAGACCCGCCGCGCGTCCCCTGCCTTCATGGCCTCCTTGAGGGCGGAATTGATATCGTCACGAAGCATGGGGTCCTCGAAGGCGTGCGCCTTTGGCGGTGGCTTTGACGGGTGCGCGGGCGATGGCTATGTAGTCTCCCCATGACCCCTAAACAAGACGATTCCGCCTGGTCGGAGCCTCCGGCCACCGCCCTCCTGGTGCTGGCCGACGGCACCGTGCTCGAAGGCTTCGGCTTCGGCGCCACCGGCCAAGCGGTCGGCGAGGTCTGCTTCAACACCGCCATGACCGGCTATCAGGAGATCCTCACCGACCCCTCCTATGCCGGGCAGATCATCACCTTCACGTTTCCCCATATCGGCAATGTCGGCGCCAATGACGAGGACATCGAGACGGTGAACCTCGCGGCGACGCCGGGGGCGCGCGGCGTGATCCTGCATTCGGCCATCACCAATCCCTCGAACTATCGCGCGCGGCGCCATCTCGATCACTGGCTCAAGGCGCGCGGCATCATCGGCCTGGCCGGGATCGACACCCGCGCCCTGACCAGCCTGATCCGCACCAAGGGCATGCCCAACGCGGTGATCGCCCACGCCGGCGACGGCAAGTTCGATGTCGATGCGCTGCGCAAGGAGGCGCGGGAATGGCCGGGCCTGGTCGGCATGGACCTCGTGCCGATGGTCACCGCCGGCCAGCGCTTCACCTGGGACGAGACGCCGTGGCAGTGGAATGTCGGCTACGGCCGGCAGGAATCGGAGCCATCCGCGGAGCCGAAATTCAACGTGGTCGCCATCGACTACGGCATCAAGCGCAACATCCTGCGGCTGCTCGCCGGCACCGGCTGCGCGGTCACGGTGGTGCCGGCCACCACCTCGGCGCAGGACATCATGGACCTCAAGCCGGACGGCGATATTCCTGTCCAACGGCCCCGGCGATCCCGCCGCCACCGGCGCATATGCGGTGCCCGTCATTCGCGCCCTGATCGATGCCGGCCTGCCCACCTTCGGCATCTGCCTCGGCCACCAGATGCTCGGCATCGCGCGTGGGCGGCACCACCGTGAAAATGCATCAGGGCCACCATGGCGCCAACCATCCGGTGAAGGACCTCACCACCGGCAAGGTCGAGATCACCTCGATGAACCACGGCTTCGCGGTCGACCGCGCGTCGCTGCCGGGCCATGTCGAGGAGACCCACGTCTCGCTGTTCGACGGCTCGAACTGCGGCATCGCCCTCAAGGACCGGCCGGTGTTCTCGGTGCAATATCACCCCGAGGCCTCCCCGGGCCCGCGCGACAGCCACTATCTGTTCGACCGTTTCGTCGCCCTGATGCGCGACAAACGGCGGGCGTGATAGAAGACCGCGACGCCGCACAAGATCTGTCGCTCCCATGGATGTCCTCGCATATCTGAAGCCGGAAAACGGGCCGGTCGGCAAGGTGTTGGGCGCGTGGCTCGACAACGAGCCGAGCGGGCGCACGACACGGCTTCTGGTCTTCGTATTCATTGCGGCGCTGACGAGCTTTCAGCTCATTTCCAACGCCTCGGTCGGGCCGCCGTCGGAGTTCCTCGATACCTATGCCAGAGCGCTGCATCCGGCGCCGGGCTATCACGGAGCAGCGCCGCTCGGCGCGCTCATCGCGGCGGTCTGGTTCCTGCTGGCGCCGCCGGTCGACTGGGCGATCTATCTGCTGGCGGCGGTCAATGCGGGGTTCGCGCTGTTCGCCGTCGATCTCGTGGCGCGGCGCGTTGTCGCGGGCGACAAGCGGATCCTCGTGCTGCTGTTTCTGCTGCTGACGCCGTTCTACTGCGTCTACAGCCAGCATTTCGATTCCGATCGAACCCTGCTGTGGGCGTGGCCGGTCGCGACATTGGGTTTCCTGCGCGCATTCGAGACGAGCGCGCCTGTCCTGCAGGTGAGCGTCCGGTCAGCATTCGCCGGTGCGGCGGCCGGGCTCGCGCTCCTCGGCGGATACCAGTCCATATTCCTGCTCGCCGGATTTGTCGCGGCGGTGCTGATGCATCCGGCGCGCTGGACCTGGCTGCGTTCGCGCTCGCCCTGGATCTCGGCGGCGATGGCCGCGCTCGTCGTCGCGCCGCATGTCTACTGGCTCTACCAGAACGGCTTTGCGCCGCTCTCCGACGTCATCGCGCAACATACCGGCGCGCCGTTCGTCGAGGTGATGAGCGGGCTCGCATCCTATGCCGGCTTCGGAGTGGCGGGCGTCGCCGTGCCCCTCGTCCTCTATTGGCTGGTGGTGCGGCCGGATCGGGCGATGCTGCGCGAAGCGTTGTGGCCGTCGGACCCGGACGGACGCCTGCTGGCCGTCGTGTTCGTCGTCCCGCTGGTGCTGCGCGCGCTGCTGGCGCCGCTCGCCGGCACGGTGCTGACGGCTGACGGATCGGCGCCGGCATGGTTTCTGCTGCCGATCCTGCTGTTGCGGCCGGCAGCCGCGCAGGCGACCCGCACCGCCACCATCCGCATCGCCGCCCTCGTCTTCGCGCTGGCGATCGCGGCGCTCGTCGCAGCGCCATGGCTCGCCTCGCGCTATCACACGGAAGGCACCGCGGAGGGCCGCGAATACTACAAGCAGGTGAGCTTCGAGGTCACCCGCGACTGGCACATCTCGATCGGCCGGCTCTTGAGGATCGTCATGGGCGACCCGCACCTCACGGCGGCGATCGCGTTCTACAGCCCCGATCATCCCGATGTCGTGCCCGACTTTGCCCTGCAGGGGATCCCCTGGGTCTCCGACGAGCGGCTCGAAGGCGACGGCTGGGTGGCGGTCTGCCGGGCCGAGGACACGGCCTGCGTCGAGGAGGCGCGGCGCCGCGCCACCGGCAAGACCGGCACCCAGTTCATCAACTTCCAGACCAGGAACCTCTATCAGGGCACGCCGGGCAATCCCGGGCGGTTCTTTTCATCCTGGTCCCGCCCCAGCCGGTCGTGCGAGTCCCGAAATGAATTCGAAGTTGAAAGACTGGGTCGCCTATTACGATTCCCCCCATTCCATCTACGTGAATGCGCTCCACCGCGACGTGCATTATGCGACCATCGCCGACGAGATCGCCCGTTATGTTCCCTCCCCATCGGCGGCCGTGCTCGACTACGGCTGCGGCGAAGCGCTCCATGCCGACCGGATCGCCGCGGCGGCGGGCCGGCTGGTGCTGGTCGATGCCGCGCCCAGCGTCCGCGCCCGCCTGGTCGAGCGTTTCGAGAAAAATCCGAAAATCACGGTGGTCTCCCCCGACGATGCCGCCGCCATGCCCGGCCGTTCCTTCGATCTCGTGGTGCTCCATTCGGTCTCGCAGTACCTGTCCGGCGAGGAGTTCGACCGCATCGCGGCGCTGTTCCACCGCCTCCTCAAGCCCGATGGGCTGTTCCTGCTCGGCGACGTGGTGCCCCACGAAGTGCCCGCGGTTTCGGACGCCTGGGCGCTGCTGCGGTTCGCCGCCGCCAACGGCTTCCTCGTCGCCGCCTTCACCGGCCTGGTGCGGACGTTCTTCTCCGATTATTGGCGGTTGCGATCGAAGTTCGGCCTGACCCGCTACAGCGAGGCGGAGATGACCGCGCGGCTCAAGCGGCTCGGCTTCACCGCCACTCGCGCTGACGTCAACATCGGCCATATCGGCTCGCGCATGACCTTCCTGGCCCGTCCGGCCGCGGGGTAAACGCAAGGAGTCAGAAAATGAAGGGTAGGACATCTTGGATCGGCCTGCTCATTGCCAGCAGTATCGGCGTCTGCAGTGGGGCGGCCGCCGCGCAGCCGGCGGCTCCGCCCGCTGGTTACAAGATCGACGAGAAATTCACCCAGAAATCGCCGGACGGCGCGATAACGATCGAGCAATACCTGAACAAGGATACGGACGACTGGAAATGGCAGTTCTGGGTGCGCCGGCAGGGCACATTCACGCTGCTTGATCCGGAGCCGGCCGGCTATCCCGCGGATTTTATCTTCACCAACGACCTGAAATGGATCGTTCGCGTGCAAAAGATCGGCTCGGGCACGTCGACGCTCCATCTGTACCGCCTGAAGCCGCAGGGCTATTTGCGCGCGAGCAAGAAGCCGCTCGGCAACCTGGCGTGGGACTATATGAAGACTCGGCCCGACTGGCGAAAGATCGTGAAGGCGCCGGAGTATCACGAGTTGGCGTATCTGTTGGAGGGGCTTGAAGAGAACTATCGCGGACTCGGCGTCGATTGGCCGGCGAACCGCTATCTTCTGATCGCCCTGTCGGGGGATGCCGACGTCAAGGGTCGCAAACCCATGCAGACCGGCGTGGTGAACGGCTGGCGCTGCAGATATGACCTGCAGACCGGCAAGTTCGACGTGCCGGCACTTTTTTCAGGTGACAACGCGAAAGCCGTCGTGCCCGAGTGAGCGGAACTTTTGATCGTCGCAAAATCCGATTGGAGCGGATACACGCTTAAGGACGCCGAGGCTCTGCTCGGCCGGTCAGGTCCGCTGTTGGGCCCATTGCTGTCCACGGCGTGTGCCACGAGTTGCAGCTGATGCTGTGGACGGCTCTTTCCGCCGTACTCGCCCCATGTGTTGCGAGCCTCATTTTCTGTGCATCGCGCCCCGGTCCTGGCCGCATTGCGCAGTGCACTCTTCCCTCGCCGGGGATAATGGGCTAAGGCTCCGCCCGCCGCGGGCCCTTGAGCACGCGCGCGGGGAGCTTCAAGGGCGGCGCTTGAGACGACGCCTTTTTTTATGCCCGATCAAGGCTTTGCCGGGAATCCATGCCGAAACGCACCGACATCATCTTCAATCCTTGTCATCGGCGCCGGACCGATCGTCATCGGCCAGGCCTGCGAGTTCGACTATTCCGGCACCCAGGCCTGCAAGGCCCTCAAGGAAGAGGGCTACCGGATCGTGCTGGTCAATTCCAATCCGGCCACCATCATGACCGATCCCGATGTCGCCGACGCCACCTATATCGAGCCGATCACGCCGGAGATCGTCGCCAAGATCATCGAGAAGGAACGCCCGGACGCGCTGCTGCCGACCATGGGCGGCCAGACCGCGCTCAACTGCGCGTTGTCGCTGCGGCGGCTGGGGGTGCTGGAGAAGTACGGCGTCACCATGATCGGCGCCACCGCCGAGGCGATCGACAAGGCCGAGGACCGCGAATTGTTCCGCGAGGCGATGAAGAAGATCGGCCTCGAGACGCCGAAATCCTCGCTCGCCAACGCCTCCGACCTCAAGAAGGCCGACCGCGACCTGCATCAGAGCGGGATCGACAAGATCACGGCGGCGCGCCTTTCGCCCGAGGCTGGAGCGCCATGCCATCGAGGCCTATGAGGGCGCGCTGGGCGGCCGGCGAAGCCGAGCGCAAGCGCCGCTATATCGCCAAGGGCCTGATCGAGGCGCTGGAAGCGCTGGAGGACATCGGCATCCCCGCCATCATCCGGCCCTCCTTCACCCTCGCCGGCACCGGCGGCGGCATCGCGTTCAACAAGCAGGAGTTCCTCGAGATCGTCGAGCGCGGGCTCGACGCCTCGCCCACCACCGAGGTGCTGATCGAAGAAAGCGTGCTCGGCTGGAAGGAATTCGAGATGGAGGTGGTGCGCGACAAGGCCGACAATTGCATCATCGTCTGCTCCATCGAGAATTTCGATCCGATGGGCGTGCACACCGGCGATTCCATCACCGTCGCCCCGGCGCTGACGCTGACGGACAAGGAATTCCAGATCATGCGCGACGCCTCGATCGCGGTGCTGCGCGAGATCGGCGTCGAAACCGGCGGCTCCAACGTGCAGTTCGCGGTCAATCCGGACGACGGCCGCCTCGTCGTCATCGAGATGAACCCGCGGGTGTCGCGCTCCTCGGCGCTGGCGTCCAAGGCGACCGGCTTTCCCATCGCCAAGGTCGCCGCCAAGCTCGCGGTCGGCTACACCCTCGACGAGATCGCGAACGACATCACCGGCGGCGCGACGCCGGCCTCGTTCGAGCCCACCATCGACTACGTCGTCACCAAGATTCCGCGCTTTGCCTTCGAGAAATTCCCCGGCGCCGAACCCGTCCTTACGACCTCGATGAAATCAGTGGGCGAGGCGATGGCCATCGGGCGCACCTTCCAGGAATCGCTGCAGAAGGCGCTGCGATCGCTCGAGACCGGACTGACCGGCCTCGACGAGATCAACATCAAGGGGCTCGGCGAAGGCGACGACAAGAACGCCGTCCGCGCCGCGCTCGGGGTCCCGACGCCCGACCGCATTCTCATCATCGCGCAGGCAATGCGGCTCGGCATGTCCGACGAGACCATCAACGCCGCCTGCAGGATCGATCCGTGGTTCCTCGCGGAGATCCGCGGCATTGTCGAGACGGAAGCGGAGATCGGCGTCAAGGGCCTGCCGAGCACGGCGGGTGCCATGCGCCGGATCAAATCCATGGGCTTCTCCGATGCACGGCTCGCCAAGCTGACCGGGCTCGCGGCGGCGGAGGTCACCGAGCGGCGGCACCGGCTCGGCGTCCGCCCGGTGTTCAAGCGCATCGACACCTGCGCGGCCGAGTTCGCTTCGCCCACCGCCTACATGTATTCGACCTACGAGCCGCCGTTCGCCGGCGTTCCCGCCGACGAAGCCGCACCGTCGGACCGCAAGAAGGTAATCATCCTCGGTGGCGGCCCCAACCGCATCGGCCAGGGCATCGAATTCGACTATTGCTGCTGCCACGCCTGCTTCGCGCTGGACGAGGCCGGCTACGAAACCATCATGATCAATTGCAATCCGGAGACGGTGTCGACCGACTACGACACCTCGGACCGGCTGTATTTCGAGCCGCTGACGGAAGAGGACGTGCTCGAGATCGTCATGACCGAGCGTGCCAACGGCACGCTTCACGGCGTCATCGTGCAGTTCGGCGGCCAGACCCCGCTCAAGCTCGCCCAGGCGCTGGAAGACGCCGAAGTGCCGATCCTCGGCACCTCGCCCGACGCCATCGATCTCGCCGAGGATCGCGACCGCTTCAAGAAGCTGCTCGACACCTTGAAGATCCGCCAGCCGCGCAGCGGCATCGCGACCAGCCCGGAGCGCGCCCGCGCCATCGCCGACGAGGTCGGCTATCCCATCATGATCCGGCCGTCCTATGTGCTGGGCGGGCGGGCCATGGAGATCATCCATGACGGCGCCCAGCTCGACCGCTACGTGGCGCGTCTCGCCACCGCGCTCGACCGGCCGTCGGAACTCGCGGTGTCGGACAAGCGGCCGCTCCTGATCGACCGCTATCTTTCCGACGCCATCGAAGTCGACGTCGACTGCATCGCCGACGGCCGCGACACCTTCATCGCCGGCATCATGGAGCACATCGAGGAGGCCGGCATCCATTCCGGCGACTCCGCCTGCGCCCTGCCGCCGCATTCGCTCACCGCGGAGACGATCGCGGAACTCGAACGCCAGACCCGGGCGCTCGCGCTGGCGCTCAATGTCGGCGGCCTCATGAACGTGCAATACGCCATCAAGGACGGCCACATCTACGTGCTCGAGGTCAATCCGCGCGCGTCGCGCACGGTGCCGTTCGTCGCCAAGGTGATCGGCCTGCCGGTCGCCAAGATCGCGGCCCGGGTGATGGCGGGCGAGCCGCTCGCCGGCTTCGGCCTCAAGCCGCCGCGGCCGGCCCATGTGGGGGTCAAGGAGGCGGTGTTCCCGTTCGCCCGCTTCCCCGGCGTCGATACCGTGCTCGGCCCGGAAATGCGCTCCACCGGCGAGGTCATGGGCATCGACCGGACCTTCGAAATCGCCTTCGCCAAGAGCCAGATCGGCGGCGGCGCCCGGCTGCCGCGCGCCGGCACGGTGTTCGTCTCGATGCGCGACGTCGACAAGGAGCGCATCCTCCCCGCCGTCAAGCTGCTGGCGGACCTCGGCTTCAAGGTGATCGCGACCTCGGGCACCCAGCGCTATCTTTCCGAGCACGGCGTGCAGGCGGCCAAGATCAACAAGCAGCTCGAAGGCCGCCCCCACATCGTCGATGCCATCAAGAACGGCGAGGTCCAGCTCGTCTTCAACACCACCGAGGGCGCCCAGGCGCTTGCGGATTCCCGCGCGCTCAGGCGCGCCGCCCTCTTGCATAAAGTCCCGTACTACACCACTCTTTCAGGGGCCATTGCGGCGGCGCTAGGCATAAAAGCCTATCTCGGGGGTGACTTCGAGGTTCGTGCCCTGCAAAGCTATTTTGTGAGCTGAGCCCGGATGGGAAACGGGGCCAGCGCGCGCCAGGTAGGCACAGAAGTCGAGCAGATCGCGTTTCCGGAATCGAATCCGGACCGCGATCGGCGATTTTTTTGCCGGAGGATCGAGGGATCGAGGATCGATGGATAAGATACCGATGACTGCGGCGGGATATTCCGTTCTCGAAAACGAGCTCAAGCACCGCCAGCAAGTCGAGCGTCCGCGCATCATCCAGCAGATAACCGATGCGCGTTCGCACGGCGATCTGTCTGAGAATGCGGAGTATCACGCCGCCAAGGAGCAGCAGTCGCACAACGAGGGCCGCATCGCGGAACTCGAGGACAAGCTCGCGCGCGCCGAGGTGATCGACGTGTCCAAGCTGTCCGGCGACACCGTGAAATTCGGCGCGACCGTCACCCTGATCGACGAGGACACCGACAAGAAAGCGGTCTGGCAGATCGTCGGCGAGCCGGAAGCCGACGCCAAGGCGGGACGGATTTCCATCACCTCGCCGCTGGCGCGGGCGCTGGTCGGCAAGAAGAAGGGCGCCAATGTCGAGGTCGTCACCCCCGGCGGCGCCAAGGCCTACGAGGTGGTGAAGGTCGAGTGGCGCTGAGCGCGCCGCCCGGGCTTTTCGCACGGGTTACATGTTGCCCGCAGTCGAATCTACCGCGCTCCGATCGTTCAGAGTTGACGCATGATCCTCGCCGAAAAGTCTGCAACTTTCGGGATCATGGGTCGAGCTTGCAAGTGATCCGATCCGAACGGTCGGCCGCTTTGCGGGCCGGCCGCATGTTGCGGGAAAGGCACGACCAGCCGGCGTGCGAACTCGCCGCTGTTGAGTCGGCAACCGGTTCAACTATCATCACGCGATGCGCCTGATCCGGCATTCCGTCGACCTTGCTCCGCTGCTCACCAAGGCGGTCGATTCTCATCAGTCAGGCGACCTCGAAGCGGCCCAGGCGATCTACGCGGAAATCCTCGCCGACGCGCCCAGCCATTTCGATGCGCTGCATCTGCTCGGCGTGCTGCGCCATCAGCAGGGGCGCAACGAGGAGGCGCGCGCGCTGATCATGTCGGCGATTTCGATCAACCCGAAATCGGTGGATGCGCTGTGCAATCTCGGCATCGTCCTGCAGGAAGTCGGCCGCCACGCCGAGGCGGTCGCCGTCTATGATCGTGCGCTCGCCATCGATCCGCGTCACCCCGAAGCGCTGAACAACCGCGGCACCGCGCTGCGCGGGCTCAATCGGCCGGCCGCCGCGATCATGAGCTTCGATCGGGCGCTCGCCATCCGGCCCGACTATCTGGAGGCTCATTTCAACCGGGCCGCCCTCTTGACCGTGCTCGGCCGCTACGACGAAGCGGTGGCGAGCTACGACCAGTTGATCGCGGCCCGGCCGGAAAATTTCGAGGCCCACCGCGGCCGCGGCCGCGCCCTGCAGGCCCATCAGAAACTCGAAGCGGCGCTGTTGAGCTATGCCCGCGCCATGATCCTGCGGCCGGACGATCTCGAGGTCCGGTTCGATCGCGGCGTCGCCCTCAACGCGCTCGGTCGCTATCGCGAAGCGCTCGGCGAACTCGACAAGGTGCTGGCGCACCAGGGCGACAATGGCGCGGCGCTCGCCCAGCGCGGCATCGCTCTGGCCGAACTCAGGCGCTTCCCGGAGGCGGAGGTGGCGCTGGCGCGCGCAGTATCGCTGCGCCCCGACGATGCTGCGGCGCTCGATGCCCGCGGCGTCGCGCTCCAGGGGCTCGACCGTCCCGCGGAGGCGCTCACCTGCCACGACCGGGCGCTGGCGATCAAGCCGGCCAATGCCGCCGCCCTCAACAACCGGGGGCATGCGCTGCTGGCGCTCAGGCGCTACTCCGAAGCGCTGGAAAGCTATGACCGCGCGCTCGCATTCGCTCCGGCGGGCGCACGCGTGCTCGTCAATCGCGGCCTCGCGTTCAGCGCGATCAGGCAGTACCGCGAGGCGTTGGAGTGCTTCGACGCGGCGCTCGCGCTCGCGCCGGACGACGCGATGGCGCATTGTCACCGCGGCGACGCGCTCATGGGGATCGGCAACTTTGCCGGCGCGTTCCAAAGCTACGAGAGGACGCTCGTGCTGCGGACGCCGCTGGCCACGGTCCTCGACCGCCTCGCCATGTGCGTGGCAAGGCTGTGCGACTGGACGCGGACCGCCGAGATCGCGTTCCAGCTCGATCTGCACGTGCACGACGGCAGGTCGGCCGTCGCTCCGTTCACGCTGCTCCACTACGACAGCACGCCGGGGCAACAGCTCGCTTGCGCGCGCCAATATGTGCGTGATCGGATTCCGGCCGTATCCGCTCCCTTCATCGCCGCGCCGGCGCGCAGCCACGACAAGCTGCGCGTCGCCTACCTGTCGGCGAACTTCAACCGGCGGCGCCACGGCCTCCCTCGTGGCCGGCCTGTTCGAGCGGCACGACCGCTCGAAGTTCGAGATCACCGGTATTTCGTTCGGCGCCGACGAGGACGCGGCCGCACGCACGCGCGTGGTTTCGGCACTCGACGCGTTTCACGACATGCGTGAACTGGGCGACCGCGACATCGCCCACCGCCTGCGCGACCTCCAAATCGACATCGCGGTCGACCTCATGGGCCATTGCCCCGATGCGCGGCCCGGCATCCTCGCCCCTCGCCCGGCGCCGATCCAGGTGAGCTATCTCGGCTGGCCCGGCACGATGGGCGCGGATTTCATCGACTACGTCATCGCCGATTCCATCGTGGTGCCGCCGGGCGAAGAGGAATTCTACACCGAGAAGGTGGTGCGCCTGCCGGATTGCTACCAGGTCAACGACGCCAATCGGGTCATCGCCGAAACGACACCGACCCGCAAGGAAGCCGGATTGCCCGAGAAAGGGTTCGTGTTCACCAGCTTCAACAACGGCATCCTTTCGGCACCGGTGTTCGACACCTGGATGGGGCTGCTGACCCGAGTCGGAGGCAGCGTGCTGTGGCTGTCGGAGGTCAGCGACGGCACCAAGGACAATCTGCGCCGGCATGCCGCCGCGCGCGGCGTCGACCCCGAGCGCCTGGTCTTCGCTCCGCGCATCGAGCAGGCCGAGCACCTGGCGCGCCACCGCCTCGCCGACCTGTTCCTGGATACACTCCCCTGCAGCACCCAAGCCGCCGTCAGCGACGCCTTGTGGGCAGGACTGCCGGTGCTGACCTGCCGCGGCGATACCTTCGCCGGAAGGGTGGCCGCGAGCCAGCTCCATTGCCTCGGGCTCAGCGAGCTCGTGACGTCGAGCCTGGCCGACTACGCCGCGCTCGCGCAATGGCTCGCGGAAGACCGGGACATCCTCGCGGAAATAAAAAAGCGGCTCGCCGAAAACAGGTCGACCTGTCCGCTGTTCGACACCGACCTCATGCGACGCAACATCGAGGAGGCCTACACCGTCATGTGGGCGCGCCGGCGGGCCGGGGAGAGCCCGGAAAGCTTCGATGTCGAAGCGCCTCCACCACCTCCGCCGCCGCCTGCACCGGCCGCACCCGAGCCTGCGGCGACCGCTCCGGCGGCAAGCGCCACTGAGGCTCCGCCTGCGCAACCCGCCGCGGCGGCGCCAGCGGATGCGGTTGCAGTTGCGCCTACACCCGATGCGGATGCCGCTGCAACTGCGGCCCCAGCGCCTCGGGCGCCGGACGCCCAAGCCTGAGGGCCGGCCGCCTCACGCCGGCGGCGCACGCAGCAATTCCATCGGCACGATCGGCGCGTCCTTGGAATTGCGCAGCGTGAGCGTGGTCTTGACGTTGAGCACGTGAGGCACCGCGGTCAGGTCGGTCACGAAGGCCTGGAACTTGGGCAGGTTCGGCGCCACGCATTTGAGGATGAAATCGATCTCGCCCGACAGCATCCAGCATTCCCGCACCATTGGCTGGCCGCGCACGAAGCTCTCGAACGCCTGGAGATCCGCCTCGGCCTGGCTCGACAGGTGCACCATGGCGAACGCGATCACCTCGCAGCCGAGTTCCTTCTCGTTGAGGAGCGCGCGGTAGCCGCGGATGTAGCCGGCCTCCTCGAGGGCGCGGACGCGGCGCAGGCAGGGCGGGGCCGAAATGCCGACGCGCTTGGCCAGCTCCACATTGGTCATGCGGCCGTCCTCCTGGAGTTCGCGCAATATATGGCGATCGATGGCATCGAGGCGTCGCACCGGTAGCGTCTCCGCATGAGCCGGCAAGTGCAATCCGCGCCGGAGAATCTGCTTGAAAAATGGGCCGAAGCGCCCCGTCAGGGCAGCGACCGAATCCGATTGTAGCGCGGGACGCCCCGTTGTGGACACTTTATTGCGCCGCCGCTCTTCACGGCCGCGTTACCAACATGTTGAAGCTGGTAAAAAGTTCGATTTCAGGGTTGCGTTTCTTGCATAGCTTTGGCAAAGCCCCTACATGAGCGGAACGGTGCGCCTTGCGCCGAGCGGCCGGCCCTGGGACTTCGGCCCGGCCGAGAGCGGACCTGTTTAGAGAAAAAAGCATGTCTAAATCCATCCATGCCAAGGTCGTCATCATCGGTTCCGGGCCGGCCGGCTACACGGCCGCCATCTATGCGGCGCGTGCCATGCTGGAACCGATCCTGATCCAGGGAATCCAGCCGGGCGGCCAGCTCACGGTCACCACCGACGTCGAGAACTATCCGGGCTTTGCCGATGTCATCCAGGGCCCCTGGCTGATGGAGCAGATGGAGAAGCAGGCGGCCCATGTGGGCACCAGGCTCGTCGCCGATCACGTCAATGCCGTCGATCTCAGCCGGCGGCCGTTTCGCATCGCCTGCGATTCCGGCGATGCCTATCTGGCCGACACACTCATCATCGCCACCGGCGCCCAGGCGCGCTGGCTGGAACTGCCGTCCGAGCAGACCTTCCGCGGCCATGGCGTGTCCGCCTGCGCCACCTGCGACGGATTTTTCTACAAGGGCAAGAACGTCGTGGTGGTCGGCGGCGGCAACACCGCCGTCGAGGAGGCGCTGTTCCTCACCAACTTCGCCGACAAGGTGACGGTGGTCCATCGCCGCGACGCGTTCCGCGCCGAGCGCATCCTGCAGGACCGCCTGTTCAAGCACCCCAAGATCAAAGTGATCTGGGACCATGAGGTGGCCGAGATCGGCGGTCCGGAACACCCGCGCAAGGTCGCCGAGGTCAAGCTGCGCAACGTCAAGACCGGCGCGCACTCCACGATTGCCACCGACGGCGTGTTCATCGCCATCGGTCATACGCCGGCCACCGAATTGTTCGCCGGCCAGATCGAGATGAAGCCGTCCGGCTACATCAAGACGACGCCCTCGACCGCCACCTCGGTGGCGGGCGTGTTCGCGGCCGGTGACGTCACCGACGACGTCTATCGCCAGGCGGTGACCGCGGCGGGAATGGGATGCATGGCGGCGCTGGAAGCGGAGCGCTTTCTCGCCGCCCATGAAGTCAACCGCGCCGCCGCCGAATAGGCCGCGCGGAATGCCGGCTCCGCACGAGCGGGACCGGATTGCAACGCCGGAATGTTCCGGGCTCGCGGGCAGATCCCGCGCAGCAGCCATCCAGGGAATTTCGCACGCGCGATTTTGAACGATCATGGATTGGGACAAGCTGAAGGTCTTCCACGCCGCCGCCGAAGCGGGCAGCTTCACCCATGCGGGCGAGCAGCTCGGACTTTCGCAATCGGCCGTTTCGCGCCAGGTGAGCGCGCTGGAGCAGGAACTCACGGTGTCCCTGTTCCATCGTCATGCCCGCGGCCTCATTCTCACCGAGCAGGGCGAGTTGCTCTATCGCACCGCCCACGACGTGTTCATGAAGCTCGAATTGGCGCGCGCCAAGCTGACCGACAGCCGCGAGCGCCCGAACGGCGACCTCAAGATCACCACCACGGTGGGAATCGGCGTCCATTGGCTCACCCCGCGGCTCGGCGAGTTCGGCGATCTCTATCCCGACATCCGCATCACGCTGATCACCACCGACGAGGAACTCGACCTCGCGATGCGCGAGGCGGACGTGGCGATCCGCTTGCGCCTGCCGACGCAGCCCGACCTGATCCAGCGCAAGCTGTTCTCGGTGCACTTCCACGCCTATGCCTCGCCGGAATATCTCAAGCGCTTCGGCACGCCGCGTTCCCACGACGAACTCGACAAGCATCACCTGCTGGTGCTCGGCGGCAATGTGCCATCGTTCCTGCAGAACACCCGCTGGCTGGTCGACGTCGGCCGCAACGGCAAGGGTCCGCGCACGCCGCATCTCGTCATCAACAACATCATCGGCATCTTGCGGGCGTGCCAGGCCGGCCTCGGTATCGCGATGCTGCCGGACTACATCGTCGAAGAGGATGGCGGGCTGGTGCAGTTGTTCGGCGAAGAGGAAACCATCGCGCTCGACGCCTATTTCGTCTACCCCGAAGAGCTCAAGTCGGTTGCCCGTGTGCAGGCCTTCCGCGACTTCCTCGTCAGCAAGGCGCAGCGCTGGAGCTATTAGGGCGCCTGAAAGTTTCGGGACCGCGTGAGCCACCGGGGCATGGCAGGCATGCGAGACACGAGGTGCCGCGATCCCGGTTCCAGCGCCATATGTCGGGTGCTGGCGGCGCTGGTCGTAGCGTCAGTTTGGTACCCGCCGCCGGCTGTTCCCTCTGGAAGGTGATGGTCGATCCTCAATCGGCCAAACTATGCCGGGCCTTTACGGGCCCGGCTTTTTTTGCGCCCGCGGCGCTCCGCTGCGCTACCCACTTGTGCGGCGGGCGGGCCTTCCCCATCATGGCGTGCCGGCCGACTGTACCTTGGGACTCACCGAAGCGGGATCATAATGACGGTGCGATTGGAAGCGGGCGCCGGCACGGTGCATTGGGGCTATCTCGACGCCACCTTGGCGCCGGCGACGTCGATCGACAGCGGCGACGTGGTGACGATTTCGACGGTCTCGGGGCCGCCGGACGCGCTGCCGCCGCCGCCGGCCTCGATTCCCCAGGCGCTCTACGACATCCACAATGCGAAGACCCGGCGCATGTTGCCGGGCCACATGTGCACCGGGCCGGTGGCGGTGCGCGGCGCAAGGCCAGGGCAGGTGCTCCAGGTCGACATCGAGGACATCGCGCTCCATTACGACTGGGGCTACACCGCGATCCGCCCGCTCAAGGGCGCCTTGCCCTATGATTTCCCCGAGCCGCAGATGATCCACGTGGCGCTGGAGCGCAACCGCATGGTGGGCCGGCTGCCGTGGGGCACCGAGATTCCGCTGCGCCCGTTCTTCGGCGTGATGGCGAACGCGCCGCCGCGCGCCTGGGGCACGGTGTCGAGCATCCAGCCGCGCCAGTTCGGCGGCAACATGGACAACAAGGAACTCGTCGCCGGCACCACGCTCTATCTGCCGGTGTTCACCGACAATGCGCTGTTCTCGGTCGGCGACGGCCACGCCGCGCAAGGCGACGGCGAGGTCTGCGTCAACGCCATCGAGACCGGCCTGATCGGCCGCTTCCGCCTCACCGTGCGCGACGACATGAGCCTCGCCTGGCCGATGGCGGAGACGCCGACCCACGTCATCACCATGGCGTTCGATCCCGACCTCGACGATTGCGTCGTCGTCGCGCTGCGTCAGATGCTCGACCTGATCGAGAGCCGCACCACGCTCAAGCGCCACGAGGCCTACATGCTGTGTAGCCTCGTCGCCGACCTGCGCGTCACCCAGGTGGTCAACGAGTACAAGGGCATCCACGTGATGCTGGAGAAGCAGTACCTGCAGCCGGCGCGGTGAGGATCAGTGATCAGTGCAACAAAGCGAAGCATGCCCTCTGCCGAAAATTTCCGCATGGGCACGGGGCGAAGCGTGCACCACCCTATGCTCTGATCACTGATCACTGATCACTGATTCCAGCCAATCGGCGGCGAAGTCGATGCCGATCTGGCGGTTGTCGACATGGGCGTGCTCGGCGCCGCCCTCCTCGGTCGAGAAGATCTTCAGCGTCTTGTTCCTGGAGCCGACCGCCTCGAACAGCTTGGGCGCATTCTCCACCGGCACCACGCGGTCGTTGCCGCCATGGGTGATGAGGAACGGACAGGCGATGTCCTTCGCCACGTCCTTCATGGAAAAGCCGCGCGCGATCTCGATCGCCTCGTCGGGCGTTGCGGCATTGACCACCCACTGGAACTGGAAGTTCGACTGGGCGACCGTGGTCGGGGCGCTCTTGTTCTTCTCCTTGATCCGGGTCTGCCAGCCCGCGAGATCCCAGTGCAGCGCGCTGAGCGCGATCCCGGCGGCGTAGCGGTGCTCGCGGGCGGCGATGCGGCTCGAATAATAGCCGCCGAAGCTGTAGCCCATGATGGCGACCCGCTTGGGATCGACCTCGCTTCGCGTCGTGAGATAATCGTAAGCGGCGGCGCCGGGCACTTCATAGTCGTAGCGGGCATGGATGCCGCGGATGCGCAGGCTTTCGCCCTGGCCCGGCCCGTCCACGGCGAGCGTGTTGAAGCCGCGCCGCGCGAATTCCATGCCGGCGAAGAAGATGCTCATCTCCTTCGCATTGTCCATGCCGTTGACGATCACCACGGTGGGCGCCGGGCCGGTGACGCCCGCGCCCTTCATGAACAGCGCCGGCAGGGTCGTGCCCTGATAGGGCACCTCGACGAATTCGATGTTGGGGTGACGCAGTCTGATGCCGGTGTGGTAGCAGCGATAGGCCTTGCGGCCCCAGGCGCGCTTTTCCTCGCCCGGCAGGATGAAGCGCTCGGCATTGTAGAAGTAGTTCCCGGCGCGCAGGTAATAATCTCCGGCGCTGTGCCTGCGTCCCTCGGCCGCGGCGGCATCGGCGCGCTTCTCGATCAGCTCGGCCATGGCGCCCCACTCCTCCAGCCAGGCGTGGGGTTCGTGTTGGCGCAGGCGCAGCTTCTCGCAGACGCGATCCATCTCCTCCAGCGCCACCACGCCGTAGGGCGCCATCCCCTTGATGATCAGGGTCGCGTTCGACCACAGGAAGTTGTCGCCGAAATGATCGATCCAGGGGCCTCTGGCCATGAACACGTCCTCTTGAAGATGGGGCTGATAGGGGCTGCGGGCGGGGCTATCGGCAGGAACAACAGGGGGCCCCCGCATGTCCCGGAAGGTGTTACTATAGGATCACATTCGTTGCCGGAAGTGTGACTTGCCGGTGAAGCCGTTCGCACGTAGCTGTTGGTGCAACAGTACTTGGCGACAATCGAATCCCCGGAGGAGAACCCATGCACATCATTCGCCGCCACGGATGGGAGATACCGGAGCATCAGGCCACTCCCGAACACTTGTTCTTCGATCGCCGCGCGTTCCTTGCGGCGACGGGAGCGGCGGCTATCGCGCTGTCGCCGGCCGCGGCGCTGGCACAGCGGGCGAGCGAGGTTCCCGATCCGACCAAGGACCTCTATCCCGCCAAGCGCAACGAAAAGTTCAAGCTCGACCGGCCCGTGACCGAGGAGTTGATCAACACCACCTACAACAACTTCTACGAGTTCGGCTCGTCGAAATCGATTTCGCGCGCCGCCCAGGCGCTGAAGGTGCGGCCGTGGACGGTCAAGATCGACGGCATGGTGGAGAAGCCGCAGGAAATCGCCATCGACGATCTCATCCGCAAGATGCCGCTGGAAGAGCGGCTGTACCGCCACCGCTGCGTCGAGGCCTGGGGCATGGCGATACCGTGGACCGGCTTCCCGCTCGCCAAGCTCGTCGAAATGGCGCGCCCCTTGTCGTCGGCGACATATGTGCAGATGCAGACCTTCCTCGATCCCGCGATGGCGACCGGCCAGCGCGCGAGCTGGTATCCCTGGCCTTATGTGGAAGGCGTGACCATGGCGGAGGCGACCAACGATCTCGCCTTCCTCGTCACCGGCGCCTACGGCAAGCCGGTGTCGAAGTCGCAGGGCGCCCCGCTGCGGCTGGCGCTGCCGTGGAAATACGGCTTCAAGTCGATCAAGTCGATCACCAAGATCACCTTCACCGACAAGCGTCCCAAGACCTTCTGGGAGGCCCTCCAGGCTTCCGAATACGGCTTCTGGGCCAACGTCAATCCGGAGGTCTCCCATCCGCGCTGGAGCCAGGCCACCGAGCAGGTGATCGGCTCCAGCGAGCGCCGCCCGACCTTGCTGTTCAACGGCTATGGCGAGTTCGTCGCCGACCTCTACAAGAACATGAAGGGCGAGCGCCTGTGGGCGTGAGCTGACGCCCCGTCACGTCGGCGGGGTGCCGTTGGCCGCCAGCACTTCGCCGGCGAGGTAGAGCGACCCCGTGATGAGGATGCGCGGCGGCGGGTCGAGGTCGAGATCGCCGCGATGTGGGACAGCGCCGCGGCGATGTCGGGGCAGGCGTCGGCGGGAATGCCGATGGCGCGCGCGGTCTGCGCCACCTCCTCGGCGGGCACGCCCTTGTCCTGGCTGATCGGCACCGCGATGAGCCGCCGCGCCAGCCCGGTGAAATTACGCAGGAAGCCCTCGCGGTCCTTGCTCGCCAGCATGCCCACGACCAGCACCACCGGGCGCGACACCCGTTCCTCGAGGTCGGCGAGCGCGCCGGCGACGATGCGGCCGCCGTCCGGGATTGTGGGCGCCGTCGAGCCAGACTTCGCTGCCGGCGGGCGCATGGGCGAGAAGGTCGCCGGCGGTGAGGCGCTGCATGCGCGCCGGCCAATCCGCCCGCACCAGGCCCTTGTCATAGGCGGCCGGCGCCAGCATGAAGCCGGCCGCGCGCAGCGCCGCGATCGCGGTGCCGGCATTGTCGATCTGGTGGCGGCCGAACAGGCGCGGGCTCGGCAGGTCGAGCAGGCCGTGCTCGTCCTGGTAGACGAGGCGGCCGCGTTCCTCGCTCGCCACCCAGTCCTGCCCCGCCACATGGAGCGGCGCGCCGATCTCGCCGGCCCGCTGCACGATCACCGACAGCGGCCCCTCGGTCTGGCGGCCCACCACCGCGGGGACGCCGCGCTTGAAGATGGCGGCCTTCTCGCTCGCGATCTTCTCCAGGGTGTCGCCGAGGAAATCGACGTGGTCGATGGATACCGGCGTGATGACGCTCGCCAGCGGCAGCGGCGACCACATTGGTGGCGTCGAGCCGGCCGCCGAGCCCGACTTCGAGCAGCAGCGCATCGGCGGGATGGCGCGAGAACAGCAGGAAGCCGGCCGCGGTTTCCATTTCGAACACGGTGATCGGCGCGTTGCCGTTGGCGTGCTCGCATTCGGCGAGTACCGCGACGAGCTCTTCATTGCCGACCAGCACTCCGCCGCCCAACGCGCCGCCGCCCTCTTGGCCGCCTTCTTGGCCGAGGCGGAAACGCTCGTTGAGCCGCACCAGATTGGGCGAGGTATAGACGTGCACGCGCGCGCCCGCCGCCTCCAGCATGGCGCGCATGAACGCGATGGTCGAGCCCTTGCCGTTGGTGCCGGCGACATGGATGACCGGCGGCAGCTTGCGCTCGGGATGGTCGAGCGCCTCGAGCACGCGCCACATGCGGTCGAGCGACAGGTCGATCCGCTTGGGGTGGAGCGCCAGGAGCCGCGCCAGGATTGCGTCTACATGGGCTTGGGGCATGCGGTGTTCTTCACGGCGGCGGACTTTCTTGAATTGGGTGCGTCGTCAAGCCATTTAGGAGAGGTCAGCAGCCCTGTGAATAACCGGGACAAGCCACTTTGCCGGCGCAGTAGCTTCCGGCGGCTCTATATAGACTCTAGTTTTGCGCCATAGTGACGAATCAGCCATGCGCTTTCCGCCGCAATTTCTCGATGAGCTGCGCGCCCGGCTTCCGGTATCGGAGGTCGTCGGCAAGCGGGTCAAGCTGCGCAAGGCGGGCCGCGAATGGAAGGGCCTGTCGCCCTTCAACAAGGAGCGCTCGCCGTCGTTCTTCGTCAACGATCAGAAGGGCTTCTACCACGACTTCTCGTCCGGCAAGCATGGCGACATCTTCGCCTTCGTGATGGAGACCGAGGGCGTCGCCTTCCCCGAGGCGGTGGAGCGGCTGGCTTCGCTCGCCGGCGTGGCGGTGCCCAAGCTCTCGCGGGAAGCCGAGGCCCAGGAGAGCC
Source organism: uncultured Alphaproteobacteria bacterium (assembly GCA_963791375.1). GTDB lineage: Bacteria > Pseudomonadota > Alphaproteobacteria > Rhizobiales > Xanthobacteraceae > JAJPKK01. The sequence continues at coordinate 256,544 of CAWBSI010000013.1, read as the reverse complement.
GCCGCCACACCCTGCATGACGTGTGCGAGCAGGCCGCGGCGTTCTTCGAGGCGACGCTCGCCGGGCGTGCCGGCGCCAAGGCGCGCGGCTACCTCGCCGACCGCGGGCTCGATGCGCCGACCCAGGTGAAATTCCGCATCGGCTACGCGCCGGCCGAGCGCTTCGCCCTCAAGGAGCATCTCGGCAATCTCGGCATCTCCGTCGAGGACATGATCGAGACCGGGCTGCTGGTCCACGGCGACGACATCCCCGTGCCCTATGACCGTTTCCGCAACCGGGTGATGTTTCCGATCAGCGATCTCGCCGGGCGGATCGTGGCGTTCGGGGGCCGGGCGCTCGACAAGGACGCGCCGGCCAAATACCTCAACTCCCCGGAAACGCCGCTCTTCCACAAGGGCGCGACGCTCTACAACGGCGCGGCGGCGCGCCAGGCGGCCCATCGCGGGCGCTCCCGTGATCGCGGTCGAAGGCTATGTGGACGTGATCGCCATGGTGACCGCGGGTTACGCGGCGACGGTCGCGCCGCTGGGGACCGCGCTGACCGGGGATCAGCTGGCGCTGCTGTGGAAGATGGCGGACGAGCCGATCCTGTGCTTCGACGGCGATGCCGCCGGCCGCCGCGCCGCCTATCGCGCCATCGACCTCGCGCTGCCTCACATCAAGCCGGGCAAGAGCCTGTTGTTCGCCGCGCTTCCGGACGGCCATGATCCCGACGATCTCGTCCGCTCCGGCGGCGCCGGGGCGATTGCCGACGTGCTGGCCGGCGCGCGGCCGCTGGGCGAAGTGCTGTGGACGCGGGAAACCGAAAGCGCGCGCTTCGACACGCCGGAGCGCCGCGCCGGCCTGGAGGCGCGAATCAACGAGCTGACCAACAGCATCGCGGACGAGGCGGTGCGCCGCTATTACCGCCAGGACCTGCGCGAGCGCCTGCGCAACCTGGTGGCCCCGCCTGCGGCGCCGGGGCGGTTCGCACCGGACCGACGGGGACAGCAGCCCAGCCGCGGAGAGCGCCGCGATGGGGGCAGGAGGCTGCCATCGGGCGCCTTCGCTCCGGGCGGGTTCGCCCCCGCACTCGGCCCGGCCAGCGCCCGGTTGCAGGCGAGTTCCATCGTGCGGGGCTCGCGCACGGCGCTGCCGCCGCGCGAGGCCCTGATCCTGATCGCCGCCTGCAATCATCCCTGGCTCATCGAAAGCCATGCGGAGGAACTCGCCGATCTCGAATTCCTCAATGGCGACGCGGACTTGCTGCGCCGGTCCATGCTGGATGCCGCCGCCGGCCTCGACCACCTCACGGCGGAGGCGCTGCGCGCGGCGTTGCTGGCGCGCGAACTGCGGGGCGGTCCTCGCCCGGATCGAGGGCGGCGGTCACCCATTTCGCCGATTGGCCGGCGCGGGAGGGCGCGGCGAGCGAGGATATCCGCCAGTGGTGGAACCACGTTCTTACCTTGCATCGTAAGAACCGCACGCTAAATAAGGAGCTCAAAGAGGCCGAACGGGCACTGGGGGATGAGCCGAGCGAACAGAACTTCGCGCGGCTTCAGGATGTGCAGGGGCGTCTTTCGGCCGTCGATGGCGCGGAAGCGTCCATAGAAGGGTTCGGGGCGTCTTCCGGAAGGCCGGGGCGCGGGCTATAAAGATGGCGAGGCCAATCGGCCGGATGGTTCCGCGCGACGGAAACTCCGGCCTTTTCAAGCGTTTGGGATAGGCTGCGGAACAGGGCACGCGGACAGGGTTAAGCGGGACTTAAGCGGTCTCGGCGACACTTCGGCGCGATTCGGACGGCTGCGGCCGCTTTCGTTTCGCCCCGGTGGTGCGACCCCAACGGATGGTTCTCATCTGTTTGGATAAGTCGACCCACCGCTTCGACAGGTCAGGTCACTTAAGGCGAGGGCGCGACCCCGCTGGAGAATTTATCCATGGCAAGCAGAGCGAAGGCAGCGCTGAAGGAAAAGAAGGACGACGCGGCGCCGGAAAAGGACGCCCCGGACACGCCCGACGCCCCGCTGCCGTTGCTCGATCTTTCGGACGCCGCGGTCCGCAAGATGATCAAGGCCGCCAAGAAGCGCGGCTACGTCACCCATGAGCAGATCAACGCGGTGCTGCCCTCCGAGGAGGTGACCTCCGACCAGATCGAGGACGTGTTCGCGATGCTCAACGAGATGGGCATCAACGTCATCGAGACCGAGGAAGCCGAGACCGAGGAAGCGACCGAAGAGGCGCGCGAGGAGCCCGAAGAGGAAGAGAGCGAGGGCGAGCTCGTCGAGGTCGCGCGCAGTACGCCGGCCGAGACCAAGAAGTCCGAGCCCGGCGAGCGCACCGACGATCCCGTGCGCATGTATCTGCGCGAAATGGGTTCGGTCGAGCTGCTCTCCCGCGAGGGCGAAATCGCCATCGCCAAGCGCATCGAGGCCGGCCGCGAGGCGATGATCGCGGGCCTGTGCGAGAGCCCGCTGACCTTCCAGGCCATCATCATCTGGCGCGACGAGCTCAACGACGGCAAGGTGTTCCTGCGCGACATCATCGACCTCGAAGCGACCTATGCCGGCCCCGACGCCAAGAACGTCCCCGCATTGGCCCCCGCCGATGGCGGGGTAAGCGGCGTGCCCGGCGCCGTCGGGGCGGTGGCGCAGCCGCAGACGGTGGCGCCCGCGACCGCGCCCGCGGCCGCGACCCCGTTCCGGCCCAAGCCCGACGCCATGCCCGGCGAAGAGGAAAACGGCGAGCCGCCGGAGGGCGAGCTCGACGATGACGATCTCGAAGGCTCGATGTCGCTCGCCGCCATCGAGGCCGAGCTCAAGCCCAAGGTGCTGGAGACCTTCGACAACGTCGCCGATTCCTACAAGCGCCTGCGCCGCCTGCAGGACCAGGACATCCAGTTCAAGCTCAAGAGCACGACGCTGTCGCCGGCCCAGGAGCGCAAGTACAAGAAGCTCAAGGAAGAGATCATCGCCGAGGTGAAGTCGCTGCGGCTGAACCAGGCGCGCATCGATTCGCTGGTCGAGCAGCTCTACGACATCAACAAGCGCCTGGTCGGCTTCGAAGGCCGCATGATGCGGCTCGCCGAAAGCCACGGCGTCTCGCGCGAGGACTTCCTCAAGAACTATATCGGCTCCGAGCTCGATCCGCGCTGGCTCAACCGGGTCTCCAAGCTCTCGGCCCGCGGCTGGAAGAACCTCGTCGCCCGCGACAAGGACCGCATCAAGGACCTGCGCTCCCAGATCCACTCGCTGGCCGAGGAGACCGGCCTCGAGATCCAGGAATACCGCAAGATCGTCCAGATGGTGCAGAAGGGCGAGCGCGAGGCGCGCCAGGCCAAGAAGGAAATGGTGGAGGCCAACCTGCGCCTCGTCATCTCCATCGCCAAGAAATACACCAATCGCGGCCTGCAGTTCCTCGACCTGATCCAGGAAGGCAATATCGGCCTGATGAAGGCGGTCGACAAGTTCGAGTACCGCCGCGGCTACAAGTTCTCGACCTATGCGACGTGGTGGATCCGGCAGGCGATCACCCGCTCGATCGCCGACCAGGCGCGCACCATCCGCATTCCCGTGCACATGATCGAGACCATCAACAAGATCGTGCGCACCAGCCGCCAGATGCTCCACGAGATCGGCCGCGAGCCGACGCCGGAGGAACTCGCCGAGAAGCTCGGCATGCCGCTCGAGAAGGTCCGCAAGGTCCTCAAGATCGCCAAGGAGCCGATCTCGCTGGAAACCCCGATCGGCGACGAGGAGGATTCAGCCATCTCGGCGACTTCATCGAGGACAAGAACGCGATCCTGCCGATCGACGCCGCGATCCAGTCGAACCTGCGCGAGACCACGACGCGGGTGCTCGCCTCGCTCACCCCGCGCGAAGAACGCGTGCTGCGCATGCGCTTCGGCATCGGCATGAACACCGACCACACGCTGGAAGAAGTCGGCCAGCAGTTCTCGGTGACCCGCGAGCGCATCCGCCAGATCGAGGCGAAGGCGCTGCGCAAGCTGAAGCACCCGTCGCGGTCGCAGGAAGCTGCGGAGCTTCTTGGATAATTGAAGCGGGCCCGGCGGCCACGCATCGTGGCGCCTTGAGTGGCGGCGCGTCAGACATCAACACCGTCATAGCCGGGCTTGTCCCGGCTATCTCGATTATGGGGCACTGCTCTGTTCAAAGTGCGCCTGTGGAAGTGTTGTGCCCTCCTGATCGCGATCGCCGGAACAAGTCCGGCGACGACGTGATTGGGGCGCAGTCCGGCCAGCCCGAATTCAGCCCTCCAGCGGCGGCAGCATGTGCCGGCCGTCGTCGTCGAGCCGCATCGGCTTGACCCAGCGCACGGCGGTGAGCGGCAGCTTGCCGTAGAGATGCGGAAACACCGCGCCGCCGCGGGAGGGCTCCCATTTCAGCGCGGGCCCCAGCGCCTCGGCGTCGACGGCGACGATGACGAGGCCGGTCATGCCGGCGAAATGCTTGCCGGCGGTGGCGGCGGCCTGGGCGGCGGTGGAGAAGTGGATGTAGCCGTCGGCATAGTCGACGGCGGAGCCGCCGAACACGCCGTCGCGCTCGGCGTCGGCCCACATCTTCTGCTCGCAGATCTTGTAGATCGTGGTCATGCCCAGTGCCTCCCTCAGCCGGATGCGCGCCGGGCGCGCATGACGGGTTCGAACCTGGCCGAACCGCTCTATCCCGTGTCAGCCCTATCCCGCACGAGGCGGGTGATCGCGGAAATAGGCGGCGTCGTCGCCCGATTGCGTCCAGCCGGCGTGGCCGCGCCAGGCGAAGAAGCGGGCGCCCATGTCGGCGCCGTAGCGCACCCGGAACAGCAGGGTGCGCTGCGGCCCGTTGGCGTATTCGTGCAGTTCGCCCGGCGGATGCACGACGAAGGCGCCGGGCGCGACCTCGACCTCGCCTTCCGGCGTGCGCATGGTCCCGCCGCCGGTGAAGCAGAAATAGATCTCGGTCGCGTCGGGGTGGCAGTGGTAGGGGCTGATCTGCCCGGGCTCCCAGCAGGCGACGGTGACGTCGCCGCCGGCGACAGCTCCCAGAATCTTCTCGACATGCTTTGCGGGATTCCACTCCTGCTCCCGCTCCAGGCTGAACACGTGCATCCGCCTCTCCGATCCGGTGCCCGGCGCCCCCGGGAACTGGGCGCGATTATAGCAAAGTTCGCGCGGCGCTTGACGCCGGCCCCTGCGCCCTCGATAGGAGAGGGGACATCAGGGAGACGGAAACGCGCATGCTGAAGAAACCGAAATGCCCGGTCATCGCGATCGAGGAGCACTATTGGGACCCGGAGATGGCGGCCCATTTCACCGGCGTCGAAGCGGGACGGCCGGGCGAGACGCATCAGCGCCTGCTCGACCTCGGCGCGCTGCGCATCAAGGAGATGGACGAGGCCGGCATCGACATCCAGGTGCTGTCCCACGGCGCGCCGGCGGCGCAGAAGATTCCCGCCGACATCGCGGTGCCGCTGACGCGGCGGGTCAACGACCGCCTGCACCAGGCGATCGCGGCCCATCCGACGCGGCTCGCCGCCTTCGCGTCGCTGCCGACCGACGACCCCGCCGCCGCGGCCGACGAGCTCGAGCGCTGCGTCACCAAGCTCGGCTTCAAGGGCGCGATGCTCCACGGCATGGCCCACGGGAAATTCCTCGACGACAAGCGGTTCTGGCCGATCTATGCGCGCGCCGAAAAGCTCGACGTGCCGATCTACCTGCATCCGTCGCTGCCGGATGCGGCGGTGACGCGAGGTCTACTACGCCGACTACATCAAGGAATTCCCCATGGTGGTGCGGCCGGCCTGGGGCTACACGGTCGAGACCGCGACCACGGCGATCCGGATGGTGCTCTCGGGCGTGTTCGACGCCCATCCGCGCCTGAAGGTCATTCTCGGCCATCTCGGCGAGACGCTGCCGTTCCTGGTGTGGCGCATCGACCATGCGCTGGCGCGGCCGGGGCAGAAGCCGCTGAGCTTCCGCGACGTGTTCTGCGGCAACTTCTACATCACCACGAGCGGCAACTTTTCCAATCCGGCGCTGCTGTGCTCGGTGATGGAGATGGGGGTCGACCGCGTGCTGTTCGCGGTCGACTGGCCGTTCGTCGAGAACAAGCCGGCGACCGCGTGGATGGAAGGCGGTGCCGCTGTGCGACGAGGACAAGGTGAAGATCCTCAGCACCAATGCCAAGCGGGTGCTTCACCTCTGAGGTGGGATGTCTACGCTCTGACGGGACACTGCGAAGCCGGCCGCGCGCTCACCACAGGTTGACCCAGCGGCCGACATCGTAGACCGACGCCACGGCAACACACGCGAACAGCGCACCCCAGAGCAGCCCGAGCAACACGGTCCTGTTGGCGCGGACGATGGCGTCGATACCATCGAAATGACTGGCGTGGCGGACCATGGCGCTCTCCTTCGCCGGAGCTGCGGCGGCTGACCCTTTCCCACGATCGCGCAACTGCACGAACGCGGAGACAACTCGAAATCTGTAACCGGCATGTGCTACCAAAACGATCGCACCGCAATCGCCGGGCTCGCAGGGCTGGATTGCATTCGTGCCGGGTTAGTGTCGTGACCCCGACGTCTGGTTCCCGAATATTGGGACGGGCGGCCTACCAATTCATTGAAGCAACAAGGCGACTTATCGGGAAATTTCAGGCGATTCACGCCCGTAAATGAAACGCCGCAAGGCCGGGGAACCCGAGGCTACCTGTACTGGGTGCCGGGCAGACCGAACGGGTTTGGAGGCCCGGTGCGGACCGCATAGGCGCGGCGCACATGCCGATGCGAACGACGGGTCGCGTGGCGCGCCGGTCTTTTCACGAGGACGGTCGCTTTGGCCCCACGCAGCCCTCGCGGCAACCGGACGTTCATGCGGCCATCGACGCGGAACGCTGGCGCGACCTCCTCGGTCCCAGCCAGTGCAGCCATCGACTGGGGGGCGGTTTGGGTCCCGGGGATCATTGCCTCCATGGAATCGACGTCGGCCGGGGCGCGCGGACCGGCCGCTGCGGGATCCGCGGCTGCTTTGGCACCGTCTTCTTTCTGCGGGGCAGGAGGCAGGGCGACCGGAGCTACGGCGGCGACTATGACCGGGGCCTGGACCGGCGCCGGAACCATGGCTGGCTCCGGAGCCGCTGCAATGGCGGGTGGCGCCGGTGCCGCCGGCGTATCAGGATCTCCCTGCGCTTCAGGTGCATTGCTCGCTTCTCGGGTGGTCTCTCCGGTCGCTTCTTGCGCCGTCTCTTGTGGCACCGTCTCTTGTGGCGCCGTCTCCTGTGGCGCCGTCTCTTTTGGCGCGTCATCCTCCCGGACGGCAGGCGCCGGGGCGACGACGAGCGCGGGCGCCACCAGATCGCGCAGACGGCCGAGTTCCTCGGCCCGGCGCGACAGATCCATCACCGCAAACTGCGCCTGCCCGGCCTGTTCCGCGATCATGCGTTGCATCATCGGCCGGCCGACCTCCGGCATCTCGCCGATGCGCGTGCGCGTCTCCGGCGCGATGAGGCCGGAGCCCGTCACCGCGAGCATGATCACGGTGAGAACCGCACCGCAGATCACGACGGTAAAATTGGGCAGCATGTGCGCGACACGGGGTTATGAGATTGCCGATGACACGACGCACGGCGCTGATTCGCCAAGGTAACAGAGTCGCCCGATTTGTGGAATGAATTGAAGGTCATCAGCGCCGGGATGACGCGCCGGAGCGCGGCGGTGATGCGATCCGGACACATCCTCCGTCCGTTTGGAAGTCGCCACGCCGCCTCAAAGGGTGAGTGAAGCCGACCGATCCAACGTCCGGGACCCCCGGGGACGGCAGAGCAAATGATTGCCCCGCAGGCTCTCCGGTTGCTAAGAACGCGGCGGGGGGCCCGTAGCTCAATGGTCAGAGCTAGCGGCTCATAACCGCTTGGTTTCAGGTTCGAGTCCTGACGGGCCCACCATATGCCGTGCTGACAGAGACGGTTGCATCGCCTCGGCGGGAAGACAAAGCCCCGTCAGCGCCGCGTTTTCATTGATGCTGAGACTCTTTTGCCTTTGCGGCCATTGCGGCCTTTGCTCTCGCTTCCCGAGCGCCGGCGGCCTCCATGCGGCCTTTCGCGACGGCGATCATGGCCATGGCTTTGTACCGAATAACTTGTATCCAACTGGGCCGGTGAGTTCTCTCAGCCTTCTGCGCCGAATGGATGCCGGAAGGCGGACTGCCGAGCCCGGCATTTGGCGCGGCCGCAGTGGCCGCCGACGTGGCGAATATCGACATCGCAATCAACACTGCGCCGATTGAAATTCTTTGCTTCATGGTGATCTCCCGTGCGTTTGCTTCGACAACGGATGGGAGGCTATCGGAGATCGCAATTTCTCTTTGTGATGTACATCACAAAGAGGTCGGGGATAGCGCAGTGCGGCATGAAGTCCCTGCACGGACCACCCGACGTTTCACGCCGAGCCGTTGGATGAAATTGCGGTACGCCAACGTCTAACGTGGTTAATCGGTTCTTAACTTCGAATCTGTCAGAAAAGAGATCTGCTGACGCCGCACGCGAATGGCCGCGTGCCGGATGGTGATTTACGCCGACTGCCGGGGGATGATCATGAAGCATGCTGTCGCCATGGGACTGGCGCTGATCGCGTTGAGCGCCCCGGCCAGATCAGCCGACATGCCGTTCGAGGCTCTGCCAATGGTCGCGCCGGCCTACGGTTGGACCGGGTGCTATGTCGGCGGAAGCATCGGCGCGGCTTGGAGGCAGAACGACAACACGAATGTTTCCGTCGCTGATGGAGGGTCCGGCGCAGGGCCCGCGGCGGCGGGCGGCGCGATCCCGACCGCTTTCAAATACGGCGGATCAAGTTTGATCGGCGGCGGACAACTCGGTTGCAATTATCAGCGGTCAATGTGGGTTTTCGGCATCGAGACCGACCTCTCCGGCACCAAGCTCAATATCGGCGAAGCGATCAGCACCAATGTTCCGCCCTTCTTTCCGCTGACCTCTTCCGCTTCCCAGGACATGGGCTGGATCGGAACCACGCGTGCCCGCCTCGGCATGGCCTGGGGCAATATCCTCGTGTACGCGACCGGTGGCGCAGCCTATGCGAACGTGAGCTACGCCTACACCCTGAACAACACCACAGGCGGGGGCCTGGCCGCCATCGGGGCGGCCGACACTGCGACGCCGTTCGGCTGGACCGCGGGCAGCGGTATCGAGGTCGGCCTCGGCGCATGGTCGCTCAAGGGCGAGTATCTCTTCTACGACCTCGGCAACCACACGCTCAATGCCGTCTGCACCACGTGCACCGGCTTGTCGCCGACCGTGCTTTCCGCCCGCTACCACGACAGCGGAAGCATAGGGCGGATCGGCCTGAACTATCGCTTTTACTAGGCGCGTACAGGCGCGCGATCCCGATCGGGCGCGCGCTTCTACCGGACGAATTTTGAGATCGGGGGGTTGGATATGGGCAAGCTTGTGCTGAACGTCATGGTGGGGCTCGGTCTCGTGCTTTACTCGGCGACGCCCACGTTGGCGGCCGAAAGGAGTTCGCCGCGGGATGCGACGCCGTACACACGTCCCTTGATCGCCGGCGATACCGCCGGACCGACGTCGCACGCGGCCAAGCCGCCGGTGGTGAAGCCGCTCGTCAGTCCTGTTGTAAACATCGTCAAAGTCATCGATGCGGTGGTCAACAACACCGACCCCAACCTCACCAACACCGACTTGTTCAATGACGGCGAGACGAGCATCGCCATCAATCCTCTCAATCCCAGCGAAATCACCATGAGCGCCTTCAGCGGATCATGGGGCGTCAACGCGCCGCTGTGGCATTCCATCGACAATGGGCAGACATGGACGAAGGCGTTCTCGGTTCCGTTCCCTCCGGGCGTCGCTGGCACCCTTGGCTGTCCGTGCGACCAGACCATCGACTACGGGCTGAACAACGTGATGTTCGGCGCGTTCCTGACCGAGGGGCCCGACAATGTGTATAGTGGGTCGACGACGTTCCCCACCAGCTCGGCCGGATGGAGCTGGTGGACCGTCGCCGGAATTGCACAGGGAACCAACCTGGCGGCGACGTCGATCGGCAGTGCCGACCAGCCTTGGCTGGTCTTCAATCGCGGCACCGCCAACGCCCAATCCGAGAACGTCTATGTTGGGTACGACGATCTTTCAGCGAACCCCGCGGGCATGCGCGTGAGCGCATCGATCAACAGCGAGCCGCCGCAATTCACGTCGGACCAGCTGGTCGGAGCTCTCCACCGGAGCGATCAATCCCGGCCATCGCCTAGCTGCCGACCAGGGCAACGGGTGGGTCTACAGCCTGTATCAGAATTGCACTGCCAACTGCGCGAACTCGACGGACAATCCGAAAACGATCCAATACATCCTGAACCGTTCTACGGACCAGGGCATGACGTGGAGCTTGAACGGCAGCCCTACCGGAATCATCGTGGCGACCGCCGACAGCACGCAACCGGAGCCGAAGTTCGGCACCGTCAACGCGCTGCTCGGCGGTGTGGACCACGCCGCGGTCGACCCCGAGACGGGCGATGTCTACGTCGTCTACGGAAATCGCGACGGGGCTGGGAACAATCGCCTCGCGATGCGGCGCCTGTTCGACAACGGCGCCGGGGGACTCACCATCGGGCCCGAGACGTTCGTAGTGGGCGGGGCGGTGCAAGCCGCCCTGCCGTCGGTCGCGGTCACCCGCGAGGGCTCTACAGTCGGGGTCTTCTTCTACACCTATAACGGCATGGTTTCCGGTTTCCCGCAGTTCACCACCTGGCTTGCGGTCACCAGCGATCAAGGGGCGAATTTCAACACCCAGCAACTCGCAACTTTCCTCTCGCCCGCGACCGACAATGGCGACCCCACGCAGCGTGTGTTCGGCGACTATATGCAGATGAAGGCGATCAATTTTTGCTTCGACGGGAGCTTCACGGGCAATGGCGCCGTTTTCGGACGGCCGTTCGCCAACAACGACCCGATTTTCTTCCAGGCGTGCGTGCCGCCGGTTCCTTTCAGCGCCTTTACATCCAAACTGACGATCTCTTCGTTCCAGCCCCTGTTCAACCTTCGGAGCAACTTCACTCTTGGAGCCACCAGCAACGGCATCTATCCCCTGCTGGAAACGGTCACCATACAGATCAACAATTTCACCTTGGCGATCCCGCCGGGTTCATTCACCCAGACCGCACCGGGCAGCTTCGCCTTCAGCGGTGTGGTTGGCGGCTTGAACGTCAAGGCGACGCTCGTCCAGACGGGGCCCAGCTCGTACACCTTCCATGGAACGGCAAATCCAAATCTCGTCAAAACGAAAAACCCCGCGACGGTAACGCTCATGATCGGGAACGACGCCGGAACGGCCACGGTCCGGTTCTAGTTGCCGTGATGTTGTTCAGGTAAGGCCGTTCCGGGTCGATTGCCGGGGCGGCATTGGCCCCGCCCGTATGCGGCGACACCGCCTCCGCACCCGCCGGCTGGGAGTCGCACATTCGCTAATTCCGCGTGCGATTGATTTATCTTCTCCGGTTCCCCATCTCCAAGCACAGCGGCGGAGGTAAGGTGAAACGGAGAACGAATGCATGAGGTGTCGTTCCGCGGGGCATGTGGTGGCGATGGTGCTGTCCCTGGCGGACATAGGCGGGCTTTTGGGTTCGGCGATGGGGCAGGATCCGAGGGCTGACACACGACGAGTTCCCAATCAGGGATCACTGCGAAGTTCCCCTCCCGATACGACTCCCTATGTCCGGCCGGCGATTCCGGCGGACCGCATGAGGACCCCGTTGTCGGTGCCCGAGGGTGTGAATGCCTCCCCGCCGGCGCCGCAATCTCCTGACGGCGATGCCAAAACCGCGCCTCGGCAAGACGACGGCAAGTCCCCGGGAAGATGACGGAGAAGTTGACGAGGCGTCCGCGAACTCCGAGGCGCGGGAATTATTGGGGAAGATGATGTAATCGCACCCGGTTCTTTGCAAAATTCGGCGTTGAATAATCGCGTTACTACCCGCCTTTGAGCGGATCCGTATGAGCAATTGCCGACTCGGCGGCAGGCCGAAGCGCCGCGAGAAATTCCGGGACCGAATAGCGTCTCCCCGGCGTGAGCGCGGGGTCCGTGGGGGCAACCGGGATGACCACGTCGCCACTCCCTGCCTTGTCCTTCAGCCAGACCGCTTTCACGTGCAAGGCCGGAATGCGTAACTGCGCCAGTTCGAAAGACTGTGGGCCGATGTCGGGTGCCTGCACAAGCGCCTGGACCTGGCGGTAGAATGCCAATACCTGCGGTCCCTCCTTCAGGGACGCAAACCGCGAGGTGTCCGCGTTCACGTCGGCCGCCACCACCTGGTTGTCGCCATCTGGGACCGAGGCCAGGAAGTGTGTCCAGAGTGCGAGCTTCGCGGAGGAGAAATCACGCCCAGTCACGATTGCATCGAGCCCGAGCACATAAACGGGCGAGGAGAGCAGAGGCCTCGGGGCGTCCGATGGCCCCTTTTCCTGGAGCGCCCTGTTCGCGCCCTGCGCAAGAAGCGGGGCCTGCAACGCAATGCCGCGACTGCCCGCTACTTTCGGCAATACGGCATTCAATGAAGATATCGAGGCGGCGGGCGCTTGCGCGATATCGAGCGGCATGTCGGGTCTCCACAGCCAGAGAATCAGGACTTGGTGAAGTAAGAATGCGTCCACGTTCCGGAACCGTTGTAGCTCGTCTCGAGCGTCGTGTAGTCGACCAGCGAATTGGTGCCCGACCCCGGGTCCCCGACGAGAACGAGGTCACCCTCCTCGGCGCCGATGGCGGCTACGAAGTGGGCGCCGCCGCCCTGCCAGGCGACGCGAATGCCAAGCGGCCGCGAGGCGATTATTTCGTTCTGCAACACCTCGAAGGTCGTGGTCCCATTCTGCAGATGATCGAAGTGTCCGACCTCCGACAATCCTTGGTCCAGGAAGCCGTAGACATTGCATGGGCCCGACGCACCCGTGCCGCAACAATCGGTCCGACTGAGCTGCACATTGGCGACCTTGCATTGCGTCCACGAACTGTTTGGGTCGTAGAAATGTGAGACGCTGGTTGAAACTGCCGCCCAGCACCAGTTTGATTGCTGCTGCGCCTGCATCGTGAACTTCAGGACGTAATAGGCCACGTATTGAAGCCCGACCGCAGTCTCGAGGGTTGCGTTCGCTGCATTCAGCGACACCGCCCAGGTCCGATCGCCGACTACGCCATCCGACGACACGCCGAACCAGGCCTGAAAGGCCTCGACGGATGCTTTGGTCCTGGGGCCGAAGCTGCCGTCGAGAGCTCCCGGGGTTGTGTTCCACTGGCCGGGCGCTCCGTTGGTGAGCACCTGTTGCAGGCTGCGGACAACATCGCCGGTCGACCCTTTCTGCAGGGTCGGCATGGGGCCACCGTCCGGAAGGGCAGCCCAAGTCAGCGGTCCGACGATGCCGTCGACCACGAGCCCGGCGCCTTGCTGGAACTCTTTGACTGCGGTTTCTGTCCCCGGCCCGAACACGCCATTGACGGCAAGGCCAGGATCTGGAGTGCGCCGCAGGGCGCGCTGAAGCCTGCGGACCGCATCGCCGGTCGCGCCAGGAGCGATCGTTGGTTGTCCGGGATTGGGCAAGGGCAAGCCTCCTGTGCTTGAACATCTTAGCGCAAATCGGGGATGAGAGCCGACGGTGGAACCTTTCCGCCGATCAGACAACATACTTTTCCCGAGGTGCACTCAAGCGGACACGACACTGAGCTGCTTCAAAACGGCGTACAGCATGTCCCGATCAGGCGAGGCTGTCTGTAATCTGCTTCACAAATTCCCCCAGATGAATCCGCGCAACTGTAGCCCGTCCGCACAAACTCGCTTGCCTCCGCGGCAAGACGACGCGATCGTCGTCCTGGGCGATCGACGCGCAGGATCGGTAGGCATGGCGGAGTTCACCCACCGCAGCGTCGCGTATCGCGGCTCAGTTCGTTTTCAGGAACGCTGCCAGCATCCTGCACGCGTCGGCCTTTCGCGCCGCGCGCCACTGCTCGCTCGACAGGTCGCTCGCGAAAATGATCGACAATGTGTAGACGTTCGACAAATGGAACTGGCTCAGCGCGACCATCAGGACGTAGAGACGGAGCGGATCGAGCTCTTTTGCAAATTGACCGCTTGCGGTGCCCTTCGCCAGGAGCTTCGAGATCATGTCCAGGACCGGAGACGACATGTCCCTGATCCTGGCGGATTTGCGCATGTAGCGCGCCTTCAGCATGTTTTCGGTCGTCAGCAGGCTCACGAGATCGCGGTTTTGCTCGAAGTGCCCATTCATGAATTCGAACAGCTGCAGCAGCCCTTCCAGCGGATCGAGATGCTCGATGTCGATGCGCAGCTCCTTGCTGCGCAATCCGCCGAGCGCGTTCTCGAGAACGGCGATGTAAAGCGCCGATTTGCTGCCGAAATAGTGATAGATCATGCGCGGATTCGATCCCGCATTTTTCACGATCCTGGCAATTCGCGCACCGGCGAAGCCGTGGCGCGCGAATTCCGCAGTCGCGGTCCTCATGATCTTCTCGCGCGCCTGTGCCGGGCTTCGCCGCGGCCGGCGCGGGGGAAACGCCACGGATTTGACGCCGAGCGTTCCTTCGAGATCAGACATGCTGTCTCCGATCGGCAAAGGGATCTGCAACTTTCGCGGCAAAGCCGAGCAGCGCATGATCGGAGCCTCGCGCACCGACGATCGACAGGCCGAGCGGACATCCCTGGATTTGCGCGACCGGGATCGTCACTTGCGGCAGGCCCGCGTGGCCGGCGATCGCATTCAGCGGCAGGGCCAGCCGGTAGAACGATGAGATCTCGTCGGACGGGGCGGATTTGGCCGGCGCAGGACCCGGCGTCGTCGGTATCACCAGTCCGGTCCCGGCGGGGATCAGCGCACGCAGGCGGTCCGCGATCGTCTGCCGCAGCGCGCGATAGTGCTTCACCGCGGGCGGCTGGATCGCGGCCGCATCGGCGAAACGCGGGGCGATCGACGGGCCGAAGGTGGGACGTGTGGCGCTGATCCACGGTCCCAACTGCTCCCAGATTTCGGCGCCCTGGAGGACGCGATAGCATTCCAGCCACTCGTCGCGTGCGTCGTCGAAGACGGTAATTTCTTCGATCGCGCCCCAGCGGCGTGCATGCGTTTCGAGAAGCGGTCCGCCGTCTGGATGCGCGAGCGCAAAGGCATCGCGGCCGCGCACCAGGCGACGCAACGAGACATCCGTGCCCGTCCCGGGCCCGGGCCCAGCAGTGTCTCGCCGACGCGGCGGAGCATATCGGCGTCGCGGGCGAACCAGCCGATGGTGTCGTAACCCGGCGCGAACCGCACGACGCCTGCGGTGGAGACGCTTCCGTGGGTCGGGCGAAACCCGTAGATGCCGGTGAAACTCGCCGGCACCCGCACCGATCCGCCGGTGTCCGTTCCCAATGCAAAGTCGACTAGCCCGGCGGCCACGGCGACGGCGGACCCGCTCGAGGAGCCGCCGGGAAGGCGGTCGGGGCAGGCGGGATTGACCGGCGTGCCGTAATGGGCGTTGTCGCCTTCCAGGCTGAAGGCCAGTTCGTCGGTGATCGTCTTGCCCACGAGCCTCGCGCCGGCGGCGAGCAAGGCGTCGACCGCCGGCGCCGATGTCGTGGCTGCCGGATGGCTCGCGAGCCAATGCGGATTTCCCCCGCCGGTGTGGAATCCAGCGACATCGATTAGATCCTTGACCGCGAAGGTAAGGCCATCCAGCCGGCCGTGCCCGGTCGGCTCCCGGATGCATCGGGCGCCCGGAATGAAGGCGCCGAATCTGCCTCCGCTTTGCCGGCTTGTGTCCACGCAAGGGCCTGGTCAGCGGGTTGCGCGGGCGCGCAGAGCCGTGATGATCGCGTTGGAGTCGGTCACGAAGCCGAAGCACTTCTTTACGTTCCACACGGTCGCCTCGGTGCAGAAGTCCGGCGATGTCGTGGCGCAGCAATCGCTTACCAGCAGGCATCCGTACCCTAGGAAATTCGCGTCGGTGAGCGAATGCAGCACGCATTGATCGGTGTTCACACCCGTGAAAAGGATCGAGCGGGTGCCGAGATTGCGCAGGATGCTGTCGAGCGGCGTGTCCCAGAATCCGCTGATGCGGTATTTGTCGACCTTGATATCCTGCGGTTCCTGCTTGAGTTCGTCGACCACGGCAGCCGCCCAGGAATCCTTCTGCAATACCGGCGCGCCGCTGCCGGGCAGGGGATCGCCGAGCCCGACGCCGACGCCCTTCGGCTTGTACAGGTGGATCTGGTTGGGCGGCATATTGGCGAGGTCGGGCCGATTGCCCCAGTTGACCCAGATCACCGGAACATCGGCTTCGCGCAGGACCGGGAGCAGGCGCTGCAGCGGCTCGATCGGCGCGCGATCGGGCGTGTAGTCGGCGCCCAGATGATGGACCCATCCGCCCTTGGCGCAGAAGTCGTTTTGCATGTCGATGACGATGATGGCGGTCCGACGAAGGTCGACGGTGACGGCCTGGGGCTCACACGCGATCCGCACCGGGACTGGCGCGGGCGGGGCCACGGCCATATCAACCTCGGTCTCCGTAGCCCACCACTGGTGGTGTTGGCCAAAGCCGAGCGCGCCACCTTGCGCTTCCTGCGTCCGTTGGCGTGGTGCAGACATTCTGAATCTCCCTCACGGTGGAACGGGCTGTCTTCTCCCGCGAAGCGAGAGAGCAAGTTTCCTGCCAGCGCCGGACCGCGGAATTCAATGCATTTCGGATCCCGCCGGCGGCGACTGCGCAGCAAAAAGCCGCAACTTGCGCCAGACTGACAATATAATAAGCACTTATTTATTTTTGCCGCCGAAATCTCCGAAAAACCTTTTTGATTCAATGACAAGAGAGGTGGCATACGGTTTGCTCCCTTGTGCGCGCAAGCGGGTCCGCCCGTTGATTTTGAACAGTTTCAAGGGAGATTGACGATGTTGTTTCGACGTATCCTGGGTGCGGCGGCCGTCACCGTCGCGCTCGCCCTGCCGCACCACGCCTTCGCCGCCGATCCGATCAAGGTCGGCATTCTCATTCCGGGGTCGAAATCGGACAAGGGCTGGATGGAGTCCGGCTACGACGGTCTCGTCGCCGCGCAGAAGAAGTACGGCGACAAGATCAAGGTGCAGATGATCGAGAACATCAACTACGCCGACATGGAGCAGGCGCTGACCACTCTCGCCACCAACAATGCCCTGGTGATCGGCGTCGGCGGCCAGACCCAGGCGGCGGTCTACAAGATCGCGAAGCGCTTCCCGCGGACTAAGTTCTCCATCGTCGGCGGCAACGAGGCGGAGGCCCTGCCGAATGTCGCGGGCTACGACGTCAAGCAGGCCGAGATCGCCTTCGTGGCGGGCGCCGCGGCGGCGATGCTCTCCAAGACCGGCGGCGTCAGCTATGTCGGCGGCATGGAGATTCCGTCGATCGTCAATGCCGGCAAGGAATTCGGCAAGGGCGCGAAATACATCAACCCGAACATCAAGTATGTCGAGAACTACACCGGCGATTTCGACGACGTCGCCAAGTCCAAGGAAGCGACGCTGGCCGCCATCGCGCAAGGCGCCGACGTCCACTATCACATCCTCAATCTCGGCCTGCGCGGCATGGAGCAGGCCGCCAACGAGAAGAGCACGCACATCATCGGCAGCTACACCGACCGCTGCGGCCCGATCCGCTGTACGTCGCCTACTGCATCACCGGCGTCGGCTATCAGGTGCAATACGCCATCGACGAAATGGTGAAGGGCACCTGGAAGCCGGGCTACAAGGAGTTCGGCCTGAAGATGGGGCCGGAAGCTTCCAGCATGGTCGTCTGCGGCGGTAACGCCCGCGCAGAAGACGAAGCTCGAGGAGATCATGAAGGACATCATGTCCGGCAAGATCACCGTGCTCAAGGGCTGACGCGCAACGTCTGATGCGCAAGACGTGATACGATGTTTGGACGCGGCATCTGACGCCGCGTCCATCGTCTCGCGCAAGCGACCGCCGTTGCCGTGTCCGGAAGGTAAGATCACGTGAACTCGCCGGCCGCTCCGCTCCTTGCCGTGCAGGGAATGACCAAGCGCTTCGGCAAGCTCCTCGCTTGTCGGACGTCTCGCTCGACATCGCGCCGGGCGAGATCCATTGCATTCTCGGCGAAAACGGCGCCGGCAAATCGACGCTCTGCAACCTCATCTTCGGCGGTCCAGCCCGGACGCCGGCACGATGGAGTTCGCGGCGCGCCGTATCGACCGGCGGCGCCGGCGCGACGCGCTCGCGCAGGGGCATCGCGATGGTCCACCAGCACTTCAGCCTGGTGCGCGACATGACCGTGGTCGACAACCTGCTGCTCGGCCAGACCCGTGGCGTCCTCGATCGCGGCGCCTGCGCGCGCCGCGCTCGACGAGCTTGGCGAAGCAATACGGCCTGGCGCTCGATCCGTTCGCCAAGATCGAGGACCTCTCGGTCGGCGAGCGCCAGCGCGTCGAGATCGTCAAGTGCCTGATGCGCGAGCCGCGTCTGTTCGTGCTCGACGAGCCGACCGCGGTGCTGCTGCCCGACGAGATCGCGGCGCTTGCTCGACGTGTGCCAGCGCGTCGCGGAACGCGGCTGCGGCGTCGTGCTGGTGACCCACAAGCTCGCCGAGATCAAGAAGGTGGCCGACCGCGTCACCGTGCTGCGCGGCGGCCGCGTCGTCGCGAGCTCGGCACAACCCGGCGGCCGAGATCGATGCCCTGGTGCGCGCCATGATCCACCGCGACGCCGATGCGCGCGGCAACGCGGCCGATGCGACTGCAGTAGCCGTGGCGGCACGCCGGCGGGTGCGGCGGACCTCGACGCCAGGAAGTCCGAACAAGGCCGAGGTTCTGCAGGTCGACGGCCTGACGGTGCGCGATGCCCAGGGCGTGACGCGGCTCGACAACTTCACCCTGACGCTCAACCGCGGCGAGATCATCGGCGTCGCCGGCGTCGAGGGCAACGGCCAAAGCGAGCTCGCCGCGGTGCTGTCCGGCATGGTGGCGCCGACCGATGGGCGCTTCTTCGTCCAGGACCGACGAGCTCACCTATGCGAGCCCAAAGGCGGTCACGGCGGCCGGCGTGGGCGTGGTGCCGGAAGACCGCCACGCGGTCGGCTGCATCACCGGCATGACGGTCGCGGAGAACATCTTCCTCAGTCGCCTCGATCTCTTCACCCGCTACGGATTTCTTCGCCGCAACGCGGTCAATGCCGCGGCGCTCGAGCTGATGGAGCCGTTTCGACGTGCGCGCCGCCGGCCCGGAGATCGCGTTTTCGAGCCTGTCCGGCGGCAACCAGCAGAAGGCCGTGCTGGCGCGCGAGCTGACGCTCGCGAACCTCGCCGTCCTGATCGCGGCGCAGCCGACCCGCGGCCTCGACGTCGGCGCGGTCGACGCGGTCTACGGCCACATCCGCGCCGCCAGCCGCGCGCGGCGTCGGCGTGCTGCTGATCTCGTCCGAGCTCGACGAACTGCTCGACGTCGCCCACCGCATCATCGTGCTCTACCGCGGCCGGATCATGGGCACCTGCGCCGCCGACCCGGCGCAGCGCGAGACGATCGGCGCCATGATGGCGGGACATGCGCATGGACGCGCTCCGCAATGCGAAGCCCACGCAGTGGATGCTGCGCCATGGCAAGTAATGCAACAGCCGGTCACGCAGCAGCAGAGCGCGTCCAATGAGCGCCGAGGCTGCGTTGCCCGCCGTCGCGCGATGGCGCCGACATTCGTCGATCCTCGTTCCCGTCGGCGGCGGTCGCCGCGGCGGCGCTGGTCGGCATTTGCCTTGTCGCCTTCATGCGGCGTGTCGATAGCGGTCGGCCGTCACGGCGTTCGTGCGACGGTGCGTTCGGTTCGCCCTATTCGATCGCGGTGTCGATCAACCGCAGCGTGGTGCTTCGCGCTGGTGGGCATCGGCTTCGTCCTCGCGCAACCGCGCCAACCTCACCAATGTCGGCGGCGAGGGACAGATCGCGGTCGGCGGCATCGCGGCCACGGCGGTCGCGCTCTATGGCGGGCGTCGCGAACCTGCCGCTGCGGCTGCCGATCCTGGTGCCGATGCTGGCGGCGATCGCGGCGGGCGCCTTCTGGGGCGCGATTGCCGGCGTGCTCAAGGTCAAGGCCGGCACCAACGAGGTCATCAGCACGCTGCTGCTGTCGTTCATCGCGATCTGGATGGTCTACTGGTCGGTGCAGTCCGAGGCGCTGCTGCGCCAGCCGATGACGACGTCGGCGACGCTGCCGGAATCGCTGGAAATCCCGGAATCGACCCAGCTGCCGCTGCTCACCGGCGACTACTCGTTTCCCGCTGCACATCGGGCTGCCGATCGCGATCGTGATCGCGATCGTCGTCGCGATCGTGCTGGACAAGACGATCTTCGGCGCCAAGCTGCGCGCCGTCGGGCTCAACCCGGTTGCGGCGCGGCGGGCCGGCATTTCCTACGCACGCACCGTCATCGCGGCGCTGGCCCTCGCCGGCGCGCTCGGCGGCCTCGCCGGGCTCTCTGATGATCCAGGGCGAGCAGTACGTCCTCAAGGACGGCTTCTCGTCCGGCTACGGCTTCGACGGCCTGGTGGTCGGCCTGCTGGCGCGCGGCTCGGTCACCGGGCGTCATCGCGGCGTCGCTGCTGTTCGGCTTCCTGCGCTCGGGCGGCATCAACATGGAGATGGTGGCAGGCGTGCCGACCGCGCTCGTGCTGGTGATCCAGGGCCTGATCGTCATCACGCTGGCCGGCGCGGCGTTCTGGCTCGACAGGCGGGCGGCGCGATGACCTGGGAGCTGTTCGCCGTCTTCATCGGCTCGTCGATTCGCCTCGCGATGCCGCTGCTGCTGGCCGGCATCGGCGAACTCGTCAGCGAGCGTGCCGGCGTGCTCAACATGAGCCTCGAAGGCATGATGCTGACCGGCGCCTTCGCCGCCGCGGTCGGCGCATGGGCGACCGGCAATCCGCTGATCGGGCTCGGCATCGGCGTGGTGGCGGTGTTCCCGGTCGCCGCGCTGCAGGCGTTCCTGAGCGTCACGCTGCGCGCCAACCAGATCGTCACCGGCATCGGCATCAACATCCTGGTGCTGGGAGCTACGACCCTCGCCTACCGCGAGATCTTCGGGTCGCGCTCGCGCGAGGAGATTCCGGGCCTCGACGAAATGGAAGCCGCCGCTTGCTCGGCGACATCCCCGTGTTCGGCGACGCGGTGTTCCAGCAGATCTGGCTGCTCTATCTCGGCATCGTCGATCATCGCCCTGACGGCCTTCGTGCTGCGCTACACTTCGCTCGGCCTCACGATCCACGCCGCCGGCGAGGAGCCGCGCGCCGTCGACAAGTCGGGGCTCTCGGTCATACGCGACCCGCTACGCTGGTGGTGCTGTTCACAGGCTTCATGGCGGCGCTGGCGGGTGCTTCCTGTCGATCGGCGACATCCACACCTTCACCGAGGGCATGACCAGCGGCGCCGGCTACCTCGCGCTCGCCGCCGTCATCTTCGGCAACTGGAAGATCCTGGGCACCATGCTTCGCCTGCCTGCTGTTCGGCGCCGCCACCGCGCTGCAGTTCCAGCTGCCGGCCATGGGGATCGCCGTGCCCAATGCGCTGCTGATCATGATGCCGTATCTGATGGCCCTGTTCGCCGTTGCCGGACTGGTGGGACGCCAGACCGCGCCGGCCGCGCTTGCCGAGCCTTACCGACGTTCCTAATAAACTCCGGCTTTGCGGCGGTTGAAGCGATCCGAAGTAGCTTCGGGACGTTTCGCGGCAGGAGGCCGCGCTTGAATTTTTCCCGCTCGGCTCGTGAAATATCCCTTTCAGGCGAATAAGCTGCCTGAAAGGACAAAATGCGTCGCACGAATCGGGTTTTTGCCGACTTCGCAGAACGCCTTTGATGACCGGAAAGCAGACGATGCGGGATTCGTCACATGCGGCAATAACAATGCAGGAGCGGGCTGCGCTGCTTGCCCGCGCCGGGCTTCCTGTCGAATCTGCGGACGGCTTTCTCAAGTCATCCCCGCGTCCCGGAGGCGCTTTCGACCAGGATGTCGCGGCGTTCTCCAAATACTGGCGAATTGGCGCCGAGCTGCGCGCCGGGCTTCCTGCCAAGTCGGCGCGCAATGCGGACGAAGCGGCGGCGTGCGACCTGATCCTGCGCGAAGAGCGCGACGCGCGGGAGAGTTTCCTGACCGTCCACGTCGAGAGGCTCTATCGCCAGCTCACGAGGGATTTCAGCCGGTTCGTTCGTGTGGAGGAACTGGTTTACGATGCCGCGGCTGCGGTGCCCGGCTTGGTGCCGACAGCGCAGGCAGTCGCGCAGGAGGCCGGCCAATCGCTGAAGGGCAAGGACGGCCTCGAGATCGATCAGGGTATCTTTCTGTCGCACGTCTTCGCCCACGCCGCATCCGCCCGCCACCTCTGCCACGCCATGTTGCTGCCGAGGCCGGAGACGCCGGAGCGCCTGGCGTACTTCGTCAAGCACGGCTCGATCGATCTCGGCGCGGCGGCGGTATCACGCACCGGCCGGGCATCCGTGGTGGAAATGCGCCACCCGCGATTCCTCAACGCGCTCGACGATTCGACGCTGGATGCGATCGAGGCGGCGGTCGATCTCGCCATCCTCGATCCCGCGACCGGCGTGGCGGTGTTGCGCGGCGGGTTCGTCGACCATCCGAAATATGCCGGGCGGCGCGTGTTTTCGGCCGGCATCAACCTGACGCACCTCTATCTCGGACAGATTTCGTACCTGTTCTACTTCAAGCACATTCTCGGCTTTGAAAACAAAATCCTGCGCGGTCTGGCGCAGCCAGAGCTACCGCCCGACGAGGCCGTCGGATCGACCAGCGAGAAGCCCTGGATCGCGGCGGTCGACGCGTTCGCCATCGGCGGCGGCTGCCAGCACCTGCTCGTCATGGATTACGTGCTGGCCGCGTCCGACGCCTATTTGACCCTGCCGGCGCGCAAGGAGGGGATCATTCCCGGCGCCGCCAACATGCGGCTGCCGCGCTTCACTGGCGACCGCATCGCGCGCCAGGCGATCATGTACGGTCGGCGGCTCGAATGCGACAGCCCGGAAGGCCGGCTGATCTGCGACGAGATCGCATCGCCTGAGAATATGGATCGTGCGCTGGCGGGCGTGATCGAGGGGCTGACGAGCTCCGGCGTGGTCAGCGCGGTCGCCAACCGGCGTCAGTTTCGCGTGGTACAGGAGCCGATCGACACTTTTCTGAGCTATCTCGCCGTCTATGGGCGGGAGCAGGCCTATTGCCATTTCAGCCCGGCGCTGATCGCTAATCTCGAACAGCATTGGGACGCGCAAAATCGCAGGCTATAAACGCACACTGGAGGCCCGATGATCCGGGCCGGCCGACAGGGGCTCCCGCCATGACGATCACGACGACGGACTCCGGGGCGGTTGTGGCTGTGCCGAGCGCCAGCCTGCATCGCGTCGTCGTCGTGGGCGGAGGCGCCGGGGGGCTCGAACTCGTCACCCGGCTCGGCGATACGCTGGGCCGGCACGGCCGCGCCGACGTCGCGCTGGTCGAGAAGGCGCGCACCCATCTGTGGAAGCCTCTGCTCCATGAAGTCGCCGCCGGCAGCATGGACGTTTCCCGGCACGAGCTCGACTATCTCGCCCAGGCCTATTGGCACGGCTTCAAGTTCCGCTTCGGCGAGATGATCGGCCTCGACCGCGCGCGGCGCCTGGTGCATCTCTCCGCCAACATCGACGAAGAGGGCCGTCTCATCACGCCGGTGCGCTCGGTCGGGTACGACACGCTGGTGATCGCCATCGGCAGCGTCATCCAACGATTTCGGCACGCCGGGCGTGAAGGAACATGCGATCTGCCTGGATACGCCCGAGGAGGCGCAGCGGTTCAACCGCCGGCTCGTCAATGCCTGCCTGCGCGCCCACACCCAGGCGGAACCGGTCCGGCCCGGCCAGCTTCACGTCGCCATCATCGGCGCCGGCGCGACCGGCACCGAGCTGTCGGCGGAGTTGCACCGCACCGTGCGCGGGGTCGTCGCCTACGGGCTCGACAAGATCGACCCCGACAAGGACATCAAGATCACTCTGATCGAGGCCGCCGATCGTCTCGTACCGGCGCTGCCCAAGCGGCTGTCCGACGCGACCGCGCGGCTTCTCGCCGAACTCGGCGTGGAGATCCGAACCGGCGCACGCGTGACCGAGGTGGCGCCGGACGGCGTTCATCTCGCCGGCGGCGATTTCATACCCTCCGAGCTCGTGGTGTGGGCGGCCGGCGTGCGCGGTCCGGACGTGCTGAAGAATCTCGATGGCCTGGAGGCGACCGCGTCCGGCCAGCTCGTGGTGCGCCCGACCCTGCAGACGACGCGCGACGACAATATCTTCGCCATGGGCGACTGCGCCTATCTGGTGCCGGACGGGGAGAAGCGCCCGATCCCGCCGCGCGCCCAGGCGGCGCACCAGCAAGCCTCCCATCTTGTAAAGCAGATCAAACGTCGCCTGGAGGGTGAGCCCGTCCAGCCGTTCGTCTACCACGATTTCGGGTCGCTGGTGTCGCTCGGCGAATTCTCGACGATCGGCAGCCTGATGGGCTTCCTCGCCGGGAAGGGCATGCTGATCGAGGGATATGTCGCCCGCCTGATGTATCGCTCGCTCTACAAGATGCACGAGACGGCGCTGCATGGGCCGCTGAAGGTCGGTCTCGACACCGTCGCGCGATTGCTCACCCGGCGCACCGAGCCGCATGTGAAGCTCCATTGAACGGTTTGCGTCGGCGAATGACGCAATGCAATGCGTGTAACGGAGGATCGGAGATGGGATTGGCACCGGCGGGATCCGGACGGATTCGTCGTGGCCGTGCTGTCCGTCACGTTCATCGTCTCGATTGCGGCGACCGCGGCTGCACGCGATTCGTCGGCGCCGGGCCGCGCGGCGGTGGGACGCGATCTGGCGCTCAGGGCATGCACCGGGTGTCATGTCGTGTCGCCGGATCAACCTTTCGCGCCGGTCATCGATCGCACCCCGCCGCCGCCCGACTTCCGCACCATCGCCAACATGCCGAACACGACCGCCGCGTCGTTGCGCCGATACCTCTCGCACCTGCCCGCTGTTCCGCCGCCGGGTCGTATGGCCGATCCATATCTCAATCGTGACGAGCGAGAAGACATCATTGCATTCATCATAACTTTGCAGGAGCCTCGTTGAGCTGCCGCGAGGCGATTCTGTTGCCGCTCGCTGGCAGATCGCGCAGGGTAGCGCTGGAGAAGTCGACAAGGCCGCCGCAACGCGCCGGCCATAAGCCGGGATTTCACAGACGGTGAACAACAAGCGATGAGCAACAAGCGATCGGCGCCGCCCGAAAAATCGCGGATACCGCAACCCGCGCATCCGGACATGCGTGATCAGCCGTTGCCGTGGCATCGGCCGAAGTCGCCCGACGAGGACCCCGACGCCCCCGACCGGGTGCGCGCCATCCTGGCGAGCCCCAGCTATCGGCTGGCGGAACAGGATCAGGCGTTCTTCGAGCGCGACGAGATGCGAGGGCTTCGCCTGCAGGCCGAGTATCTCAAGCCTGAGCTGCTGCTCAGGGACCACGGCATCGGCGATACCATCGTCGTGTATGGCAGCACGCGAATTCCGGAGCCCGGGGCCGCGGCCCGCGAGGCGGCGGCGTTGCGCCGATCTCTCGCCGCCAATCCCGGCGACGGCGATGTGGCCCGCAAGCTCGCCATCGCCGAACGAATCCTGGCGAAGAGCCATTATTACGAAGTTGCCCGCGAGTTCGGACGGCTGGTCGACGGCAATTCCTGGGACGCTCGCTCGCCATCGAAGCTGGTGATCATGACCGGCGGCGGCCCCGGACTGATGGAAGCAGCCAACCGGGGCGCGTTCGATGTCGGCGCAAAATCCGTCGGCCTCAACATCGACCTGCCGCACGAGCAATATCCCAATCCGTACATCACGACGGATCTTTGCTTTCGGTTCCGTTATTTCGCCTTGCGCAAGATGCATCTGCTGTTGCGGGCGAAGGCGCTGGTCGCTTTCCCCGGCGGCTACGGCACGCTCGACGAACTGTTCGAGGTCCTGACCCTGGTGCAGACCCGCAAGATCAATCCGCTGCCCATCGTGCTCGTGGGCCAAGATTTCTGGCGCCGCGCCTTCGATGCGGATTTCCTGGTCGACGAAGGCGTCATCGATGCGGAAGACCGTGAGCTGTTCTGGTTCGCGGAAACGGCGGCGGAGATCTGGGACGGTATCCGACGCTGGCAGGACGCCTGCGGCGCTCCGGCTGGGCGCAAGTCCTGACTACGAGCGTTTCCGAGAGCTTCGATCCGAGCCTTCGGGTGGCATCACCCCGTCATCTCAGTATGGCGCGCGCGGCTTCGGTGGTCGCCCTCCACCAGGCGTCGCCGTCGAAGGCCGGCATTGAACCGGCCTTTCGAGCTGCGGCCAGGAGCAGGTCGGAAATTTGGGCCCCGTCGGCGCCGGGCGGCACGAAGGATATCGCTTCGCTCGCGATCACGTCGGTCCAGCCGGTGTGATGCTCGAACTCGGACGGCGATTGCGGCGCGGAAACCACGACCGGCCGGTTGGATTGCAGGCAGGCGATCACGCTGGAGCGCCGCGCCGTCAAGCCTTCCGGAAACAGGAACAGGAAAACGCCGATGCGCTCGAACAGGGCGAACAGTTCGCCCTCGTCCTCCACATAGCCGGTGACGATGACGTCGTCATCAAGGCCTCTTTGTCTCACGGCCGCGCGGAATTCGGCCTCGTAGTCGTCGAGAGAGCGCATGTAGCTGCCGACGAATATCAGCAGGGCGCGGACGCCCCTGCTGTGCAAATCAGCGCAGACGTCGAGCAGGGCCGTCGAAGCCTTGCCTTTGTAGATGGAGCCGAAGGTGCCGATGACGATGTCGCAGTGGGCGGCAGCGCGCGCGACGCTCAGCACGCGCTCAGTGACGCGCGGCGCCTGCGGACGGACCGTCGGCGGATGCGGCACCAAGCGGCATTTCGTGCGCGCCCGGCCGAACCACCGATCCTCCGCAAGCTGATCGGCAACGTAGGGCGAAACCACGACGATGGTATCGCTGAGAATGACGAACGGCGCCAGCACCAGGCGGCGCAGCCAGTGCAATGCCGTCCATTCATGAAGAAAGACGCTGACGCGGCGGCCGCTGAACACGGCCGTGAGGAGCAGCAGCAGCGGCTGCACGATCATTCGTTTCCACGCATTGAGCGGGAAATTGAAGATGATGTGGCGGGACCTGGAAACTTCGCCGAACAGCGAGGGGAGGTCGCGCCAGCGTCCCGAAACCGCCAGCGGCCCGTAGTCCCCGGCCGGATCGTTCAGGGCATCCGCCAGCCTGCGCGTAAAGCTCTCGACGCCGCAGGGATGCGCAGTCGGCGTAAACACGAAGCGCGCGACGCCGCGCCGCGCATTCGCCCGGTCGCGCCGCGCCGAAAGGCGTGTCGGCGCAACCTCGGCATCGGACATGGAAGGTCTCCGTATTGGCGCGTCTCCGGCACGACGATGATCGCGGGAAAATAACCCACCGCGGCGGTCGTGCGGACAGCTGGACGGGACTTTCGATCGGCGTCGTTAACGCGACGGCGTCGGCGGCCGAATCCCCGCCGATTCAGAGTTAACGTCGGCCCGACGGGCCGGCCGGCGTTGCACCGGCCGCGCCGCTCACATCACCCGGGACACGCTGAGCAGCCCCGGCCGCTCCTTGTTGGCGCCCTCGATGGCCTGCTCGGAACCGAGCACGACGATGCGGCCGTGCGTGGCGACCTCCGTCATGGCGTCGGCGAAGCTTGCGCAGGTCGGCCGCGGTGGTCGACAGGATTTCCTCGCGCATGCGCTGGCGTGCCTCATCGGTGTCGCCGATCAGGTAGCGCTGCATCGAGGCGAAGCCCTTGGCGTCGGGCAGGCGGTAGGTATCGACCTCGCCGATGGTGCCGATGATGTTGCGCGTGAGCTCGGCTTCGTTGAGGTCGGCGCCTTTGAGAAAGTCCGCGGTGCGGTCATAGATGTCGAGGGTGGCGAGCAGGTTCGGGTCGCGGTAGGACACGAAGGTGAAGCCGCCGGAGTAGCGGTCGAACATGCATTGCCCGCCATAGGCGCCGCCCTGCACCCGGATCTTGTCCCACAGCCATGTGGTGCGGAGATAGCGGCGCGCCACGAGATGGGCGCCGCTCGGCTTGACGCCGGCGCGGTAGAGATCAGCGCCCTTGCCGACATAGTTGACCTGGGCCGGAATGACGAGCCCCTCGGCGCGCGGGCGTGTCGGCGACCCGCCACGGCGCCGCCTTCGCCGGTGTGTGGGGCAGGGTGCCGAGGAAGTCGGCGAGCTGCGGCTTCACGCGGTTCCAGTCGGCGGCCGCCGCAGTGACGTTGCACAGCATGACGCGAGCGGTTGAACAGCGTCGCCCGGATGCGCTCGAGCGCGGCGAGGACGCTTTCCCAGTTGGTGTCGAGATCGTCGACGAGCTTGCGCAGGAAGAACAGGTAGCTGACGCCGCCCATCTGCTCGTCGGCCCAGTCGGCTCTCGAAGAAATTGGCGCGCAGGCGTCGGTCCACATAGCTCGAGCCGGCCGGCACCAGCCGCGACTCTACCGCCGCCTTCTCCTCCAGCACCAGCTGCTGGAACCGCTCGCGGTTGTCGAGCCGCGCGCGCGCAAGAATATCCTGCAGGATCGAGAGCAGCTCGCCGGTCTGCTCCGGCAGCGCCTTGCCGCGCAGATTGAACCAGGCGGTGCATGCCGGGCGGCCGGGCACGGCCGACGTCCATCGCTGCGGCCGGATGCCGCCGGTCGACCGGCCGATCCGCTGCGACAGCCGCACGAAGTCGTCATTGCCGACGCCGGTCTCGAGCAGCGCGCGGCCAAACAGCGGCACATAGGAGAGCAGGTCCGCCGGCAGCGTGTGCAGGTCGAAGCCGACGTCGAGATAGACGATGCCGTTGGTGAAGAGATCGTGGTAGAGCACCCGCGTGTCGCGCAGCGTCGTCACCTCGATGGGGATGGAGCTTGTTCGTCCGCGGCAGGTCGGCGAGCTTGAGGGTCGGGATGGTGGCGAGCGCCTCGGGCGAATCGGGCCGCTCCTGCATCTCCTTGAGCGTGTGGGTCGCCTCGACGACCGCATTGAGATCGGTCTTGCTCATGGCGGCGCGCGCGCCTTGGCGAGCCGCGCCTCTTCCTCCTTCGCCTCGCGCTCGGCCTGCTCCTGGTCCGGCTTCAGGACGAGGACGGTGCGGTGCGGGCTGGCGATGAATTGGCGGCGGATGAGCGTTCTCGAAATAGCGCTCGCCGGCGGCGACATGCGCCTTGATGGCGGCGAGCGGCGCCTCGAAGGCGAGCGGCGACATCGGATCGCGCCCGTGCAGCCATGAGCGCAGCGAGCGCAGCATGAAGACGATGCCGCGCGGGAATGCCCCGGTGTTGTTCTCGCGCAGATGAAACTCGACGGTGTTGAGCGCGGCCTCCAAAGTCGGCGGATCGATGCCCTTCTCGGCGAGGCCCGTGATGGTGTCGATGATCAGGCGTTCCACCTTGTCGGCATCGGCGGCGTCGATGCCCTTGAGCCCGATCGAGAACATCGGCTGGCGCAGGCCGTCGTCGAGGCCGGTGCCGGCGAGGGCTTCGCCCAGCCCGGAATCGATCAGCGCCTTGTAGAGCGGCGCGGCCGCCGTCGCCGATCAGAATGTGCTCCAGGATGTCGAAGGCGAGGGCAGTCTCGATGTCGGCAGGCTCGTCGAACATCCAGTTCACCGTCAGCATGGTCTCCTTGCGCCCCTCCCCGGCGCTCTGATCCCTGCCGGTCCTCGTTGCCTGCCGCGTAGGTGCGGGTCAGCCGCTTGGGCGCGGTGAAGCGCGGCTGCAGCGGCACTTCGACATCGATCTCGATGCCGCTGAATTCGGCGAGGCGGGCGCCGAGCAGGCGCAGGCGCTCGTTCGGGATCGTCGTCGCCATAGAAGAAGAACTTCGCATTGGAGGGGTGGTAATGGCGCTGGTGGAAGCCTTGAGCTCCTCATAGCTGAGGTCGGGGATGTGCCTGGGGTCGCCGCCGGAATCCAGCCCATAGGTGATGTCGGGATAGAGCGAGCGCTGCGACAGTTCGCGCAGCATGCTGTCGGGGGAGGAATAATTCCCCTTCATCTCGTTGAACACCACGCCCTTGTAGATCAGCGGCGCATCGGCGGCGTCGAGCTCGTAATGCCAGCCCTCCTGCTGGAAGATCTGCGGGGTCAGGCGCGGGAAGAACACCGCATCGAGATAGACGTCGATCAGGTTGTAGAAATCCTGGACGTTCTGGCTCGCGACCGGATAGCAGGTCTTGTCGGGAAACGTCATCGCGTTGAGGAAGGTGTTGAGCGAGCTCTTCATCAGCTCGACGAACGGCTCCTTGATCGGGTATTTGCGCGACCCGCACAGCACCGAATGCTCGAGGATGTGGGCGACGCCGGTCGAGTCCGCGGGCGGCGTGGCGAAGCTGACGCCGAACACCTTGTTTTCGTCGTTGTTGAGGAGCGAGAGCAACTCCGCTCCGGTGGCGGCGTGACGGTAGAAGCGTGCGTCGGAGTTGATTTCCGACACTTTCTGTTCGCGGATGAGCTTGAAGCCGTGGGTCGCCGTCATGTGGGGCCTCTCGGGGGGCAGGGCGGGATGCAGTCCCGGCAAGATAGTGGTCCGGCGGCGTTTTGGAAGCCCTGGGGGAGGGAGTGTCGCGGCCGTCGCTACGGCGCTCGGGCGCCGGCCGGCGGCGCAACCGGAACGCTTGCGGACGTGCAGTTGGCGTGCATCGAGACGCGCGTTACCGCGCGCGTCTCCAAGTGCCATTGCAAAGTGACATTACGGGAAGGTACGGATCACCGGGTCACCGCGGCGCGACGGTGGACCTCGGGTCCAGCCAGAAGTGCCGCCGCCGTTACCGGCAGACGATCACGACAACGCCCGCACCCGGCCTGACGATTTCTATGCGGTCCGTCAGCGCGGCCCGGCAGCCGAGGTCCGGGTCGCCCAGACGGGTCCGAATGCGCCGGTGCTCCGCCTCACGGGCGAGCTCGCGGGCGAGATCGTAGCGGTCAAGGCGGCTGACGGGCCCGCCGAATTCCCAGTGGTCGTCCAGCACGCTGGAATTGCGATAGAACAGATACTCCGCAGCGGCGGGGGAGACGGCAAAGAGCGACGCCGCGAGGCAGAAGGCGATCGCAATCACTGAGACAAAGGTTTTCATCGAAAAACCTCTTGGTTAAGCCGAAGGTCAACGCGAAGGTCCCCGCGCCGGTTCCGTTTAAGCACAAGGGACTTACCAAACGTTTTTTTCCATCAATCAAATACTCTCTCGCGGGTTGCCGAAAGGGCGCAGGCTGTGGTGTCAACATATTGTGAAACTTGAAGATTTCGACGCACGCGGAGAAAATTGTGATGGCTAACAAACCAACTCCGGCTCGCGTCGCTTCCGACGAAAAGAGTCGCAAACTCGTTTAGCCTGATTTCAAGGCGGCGCGGCTGCCGCGCGTGTTTCTCGCTAAGCCGCGGAAAAGCAGTTGACGCTGAAAGAGTGCCCTCCGATGGCTCGCGGCGAGCACCGATCAGTTCAGCTTGTCGCGCTCCCGGCGTACCACCTCGCGAATGGCGGCCTCGGTTTGCGCGTTCCAGTCCCTCGAATCACAGTGATCGCAGACGCCGACTGCGAGCTTCACGCGGCAGAATACATATCCTTTGTCGGTCCACTGCTTGAAGGCGATCTCCTCGGATTTCTCGACGAAATGGCCCTTTTTGCAAAAATAGCACGTGTTTCCATTGCTCAGACTGGACATGTATTCGACCTGCGCTGCATGGATCGACTCAACTCATGCCCCCTTCTGCGCGTGGTCGGCGTGAACTGGTTCACACACTTGTTTCGAATTTTTCGATACGCGGATGCGTGCGGTATGGTTTCGCGCCGGGCGGCCCGCGGGCGGCGCCATCGGATTGATGGCGATGACCTGGTGGATGGAGTGAGAACCTGAGCTATTTCCGCCCAGCGTCGACCGCGACCATCTGCATGCGCGCCGAGCTCTCGAACTGGTTCACCGTCGGCAGGCCGGTGTTGGGGTCGAGCATCGCCTGTCCGGGCTTGTAGTAGTAACGGCTCTCCACCACGACCTCCTGGCCGTCCGACGCCTTGCGGCAGCGCTCCTTGACGAACATGCCCGTGATCGGAGTTTCCCCGTCATTGCGGGCGAGTTCTTCGCACGCCCATCCGTCGGTGCCGAAGCGCGCCTTGAAGGCGATCGCGACGGTGTAGGCGTTGATCCGCAGCTCTTCGTCGGCATGCGGGTCGGTGATGATCCGGTATCCCTGCACGAGGCCGGCGGGGTCGACGAGCAGGGAGAGGATCACCGGTTGGCCCAGCACCACCATCGCATTGCTGCGGGCCACCGCATCGGCATCCCGGGCGGCGCGGGCGATGTATTCGACCTCGTCGTCATAGCGAAACCAGATCTCGCGCAGGCCGGAGGATTCCGCGCGACACTTCGCGAAGCTCTCGAAGTTGCCGATGGGAAGGCCGGGCGGGCCGCCATTGGTCCCGCAAGCGGGATCGACGAAGGCGTCATCCGGCAATTCGCCGACGGGGGTTCCCGGCGTCACGTCCCAGATCTGCGGCATCGGCGGCTCTGCCCGCGCCGCGCCGGCGAGGACCAGGGCCAGCGCGGTCAAGATCGTAGGGTGGGCAAAGGCGCGCGGCGCGGCCCCCCCAATTGCACGAGGCGTTGCGCGCCGTGCCCACCATCGGCACCGCGGTGGGCACGGCGCTGAGAGCGCGCCTTTGCCCACCCTACAAAGATCACGCATCAGAGCCCGAACACCATCAGGACCACGTTCTGGCCCAGCGCCGCAGCTTCCGGGAAGGAGCCTTCATCCCGGCCAAGCCGGCCGCCGAGCACCAGCGCGATGTACTGCTTGCCGTTCACCGAGTAGGTCATCGGCGCTCCGGCGAAGGCGGTCCCGGTCTCGAAGCTCCACAGCTCCGCCATGGTGTCTTTGTCGTAGGCCGATATCTTGCCCATGATGTCGCCCATGAAGAGCAGGTCGCCAGCCGTGCCGAGCACGCCGGAATAGGCGGGGTAGTACGACTCCAGCTTCTTCACGGTGTTGCCGGTGTGGACGTCGATCCCGCCGAGCAGCCCGTGGCTGACCTTGCAGTTGGGATTGCGGACGCTGCGCTCGATCGGCTCCACGGCGTTTTCCTTGGTGTGGGCGCCGCAGAAGATCTCCCGGAAACCTCCGCCGATGAGTTGCTTTTCCGGATCGAAGGGCCGCGTGTTGAAATAGTTGGCTTCGCCGATCATCGCGTTGAAGTAGACGAGGCCGCGGGTCGGATCGTAGGTGTTCGGCATCAGCGTCGGCATCCCGTAATGGGCGGGGCGCACGTCGATGGCCTTCTTGCCGTAGCGGACGGCGAGCCCGGCGTAGTCCTGAACGGTCTTGGTCGCGTCGTAGTCCAGCGGCTTGCCGGTCTTGGGATCGAGGCCGGCGGTCCAGTTCACGGTGGTGAAAGGCTTGCCCTGGACGAACTGCCCGTTGCTGCGGTCGAGCGTATAGAAGAAGCCGTTGCGGTTCGTCTGCGACAGCACTTTGCGCATCTCGCCGCCGATCTGGGTGTCGTAAAGCTGCGTGATCGCGACGGAATCATAGTCCCAGGACTCGTTGGGCACCGTCTGGAAGTACCACTTCAGCTTGCCGGTATCGGCATCGATCGCAATGATGCAGTTGGTATAGAGATTGTCTCCCGGGCGGCCCTGCGGATCGAACATGTGAACCGGGTTGGCGGTGCCGACATAGATGAGATTGGTATCCGGATCGTAGGACGGCTCGGTCCAGATCGCGCCGCCGCCGGTGGGAATGGTGCGCTTGTCGACCCAGGATTTCGGAGCCGGGGTCACCGGGATTGGGAACGACCAGGAACCGCCAGATCAGCTTTCCGGTGTCGGCGGTATAGGCCGCGAGATAGCCGCGGCCGTTCTCGCCCCGGTTTCCCTGCCCGATGACGATCATGTTCTTCACCGCGAGCGGGGCTCCCGAGTGTCCCTGATTGGGCACGACTTCCGGCGCCGTGGTGTTGACGTCGAACACGACCTGGCCGGAATTCTTGTCGAGCGCGACCAGGCGCGGGATCGAGGTGTCGTTGTTGGTGTTGAAGTACATGTTGTTGCCGAGCAGCGCGACGCTGTGGCCGCTCCGCCCGCCGCCCTGGACCTTGGCGTCGAACTTCCACACCACCGTCGGCTTTTCGTTCCTGACGTCGAACTTCCAGTATTGCTGCCACTGGTTGCCCACATACATGAAGCCGTCCTCGACCAGCGGCGTGAAATACTCCGTGGCCTTGTTGGGACGAGCGGGATCGCCGAGCGAGGCCATGAACTTGACCTTGAGATTGGCGACGTTGCTGCGGTTGATCTGGTTGAGCGTCGAATGATTCCAGTTGCTGTAATTGCCCATCCGCATCAGCCAGTTCTGCGGCTCGGAGGCGGCGTTCAGGAGACGCTGATAGGTGGTCTCCGCCGCGGTCGCCGAGAAGCAAAAGCCGAGCGTGGTGGCCGCCACCAAGCCCGCAAGGCCAAGCCGCTCCGCGCAACGTGCCCGTTTGGTCATCTGCATCCTCCCAATTTTTTTGTATCTGAGGCAGCAACGATACCATTTCGGCCGGGTCGCGTCGATGCGGCGAGGGCCGGGCCGCGATCACGGGTGCACGCTGTTGTCCGGCATGATCGCGCCCGAAAACTTGGTGTCGGTCTGGTTCGTATTGAACAGCTTGGCCGCCAACAGCCGGGACGACCCGAGGTCGGCTCCGCTGAGGTCGGCCTCGACCAGGTCGGCCTGGAACAGGTCCGCGCCGTGCAGCACGGCGCCGGCGAGTTTGGCGCCGTGCATGCTCGCACGCACCAGGGTGGTGCGGTCGCCGGTGACGCCGCTCATGTCAGCCCGCAACAGGGTGGCCGCATGCAGGTTCGCCTCGGTCAGCGTCGCGTTGCGCAGGCTCGCATTGGTGAGCCTCGCCTCCCAGAGGTCGGTGAAGCTGAGGTCGGCGCCGTCGAGCTTGGCGACGGTGAGCCTCGCGTTCCCCATCAGCGCCGCGGTCAGGTTTGCCTTGGTGAAGTCGGCGCCGTTCGCTTCGGCCTGGAACAGCATGGCCTGGACCATGGTGGCGCGTTCCAGGTTGGCCGAGGTCAGCACGGCCAGGTTGAGGTTCGCGCCGGTGAGGTTGGCGCCGGAGAGGTTCGCTCCGCGCAGGATGGCCCGGTGAAACGTCGCGTCATGAAGGTCGGCGCCGGACAGGTTGGTACCGGTGAGGTCGTGACGCTTGAGGCGCGCGCCGGCGAGGTTGGCGCCGGACAGGTTGGCTCCGCGCAGGATGGTCCGGGAGAACGTCGCGCCCTCGAGGATGGCGCCGGAGAGGTCGGCGCCCGCGAGGTCGCGGCGGTCGAGGTTCGCGCCGCGCAGGTCGCAGCCGGGACAATGGATGGTCGCCCCGGCGAGGAATGCCTCGCGGCCCTGCGCCGCGGCGGCGTCGGCCGCGCACGCCAGCCCAAGCGCCAGGAACAGCACGAGGCAGAGCCCCTTCACCAAACGCCTCCCATGTCGAACGCGGGTTTGTCCGCGAGCGCGCTGCCACAGCTTACACGATGCGCGCCGACGAATCCTCGGCACTTCGAGGCTGCCGCGCCAATCGCCTTGACGATGGAGGAGGTCTCGTCATCATTGGGCGGGTCTTTCGCCCAGTAGGGAAGGAGCGCTCATGACATGTCGTCTCTTGCTGCTCATGCTAGCGGTGTCGCTTGGATTTGGAATGCAGGCGACGCCTTTGGTCGCGCAACAGTCGGCTCGGGCGGCGTTCGAAGACCTCAAACAGGGCGGCTACGTCGTCGTCATTCGCCATGGGCGGACCAATGAGAGTGCGGCAAACCCAAAAGACGATTCACCCCTCGACCTCGCGAATTGCACCGGCCAGCTCATGCTCAACGACGCCGGCAAGGACCAGGCGCGCGCGATCGGCGAAGCCTTCAAGAAGGCGGCAATCCCCGTCGGCAAGGTGCTTGCGAGCGGCTACTGCCGGGCGATCGAGATGGCCCGCCTCGGCTTCGGACGGACGGAAACGTCGGATGCCCTGCTGCTCGAAGCCTTCGTTGCCGCGCCGGGTACGCCGGCGCCGCCGCCATGGCCGGAGCGCGTAGAGATGATGAAGCGGATGATCGCGACCGTGCCCGAGGCCGGCACCAACACGATCCTGGTCACGCATTTCCCCAACGTAAAGGCCGCGCTGGGCGTGCAGATCAATTTCGGCGACGCCGCCATCGTCAAGCCCGACGGCCACGGCGGGGCGGCTGTCGTCGCCCGCGTCCTATCGAAGGAATGGGCGTCATTTTAAAGTCTATCCCTCCCCGAAGTGAACCGGATAGGATGAATTGAGGGCCGGATTGCAACTTCGCGATTCCGGCGCCAGTCGATCCCGACACCATCGGACAGAAGCGCGCGTTGACGATCGCGGCAGAGCCAGCGGATTCCAGGCAGGATCCCCATCGCGGCGGCCTCGCCGCCATGGCGCTGGGGGCGCTGGGCGTCGTCTACGGCGATATCGGCACCAGCCCGCTCTACACGTTCAAGACGGCGCTCGACTGGGCCGGCGGCGCCG
Organism: uncultured Alphaproteobacteria bacterium; assembly: GCA_963791375.1. Lineage (GTDB taxonomy): Bacteria > Pseudomonadota > Alphaproteobacteria > Rhizobiales > Xanthobacteraceae > JAJPKK01. The sequence goes on along the minus strand of CAWBSI010000013.1, from coordinate 219,914 downwards.
CCACGCCCGAAGTGGCGCTTGGGATGCTGTCGCTGATCGTGTGGACGCTCATCATCACCACCTCGATCAAATACGTGGCCGTCATCATGCGCGCCGACAATGACGGCGAAGGCGGCATCCTCGCCCTGATGTCGCTTCTGGGCATCAAGCACGGCGAACGCGCCGGCGTCATCTCGATCGGCATATTGGGGGCGGCGCTGCTCTACGGCGACGGCGCCATCACGCCGGCGATTTCCGTGCTGAGCGCGCTCGAGGGCATCAAGGCGCCGGTTCCGGAATTCGCGCCCTACGTATTGCCGCTGTCGGTCGTCATCCTGATCGCGGTGTTCGCTCTGCAGCCCCAGGGCAGCGGGCGCATCGGCAAGCTGTTCGGGCCGGTGATGACCGTGTGGTTCCTCACCATCGGCGTGCTGGGACTGTCCGGCGTCCTTCGCCATCCCGGCGTGCTGGCGGCGCTCGATCCGCGCTACGGGCTCGCCTACCTGTTCGGGCATGGAATGACCGGCTTTCTGGTGCTGGGCGGCGTATTCCTATGCGCCACCGGCGCCGAGGCGCTGTACGCCGACATGGGACACTTCGGCCCCCGGCCGATCCGGTTCGCCTGGTATGGCCTTGTGCTGCCGACGCTGCTCCTGAACTACGCCGGCCAAGCTGCCATCGTGGTCGACGGGGGGCTGGAGGCCGGCGGAAATCCGTTCTTCCTGCTGTGCCCGTCGGTTCTGCAGGTGCCGCTGGTGGCGCTCGCTACCGTGGCGACGATCATCGCCAGCCAGGCCATCATCAGCGGCACCTTTTCGATGACCCGCCAGGCCATCCAGCTCGGCCTGTGCCCGCGCCTGCACATCACCCAGACCTCGTCGGAGGGCTACGGCCAGATCTATGTGGGCTTCGTCAATTGGGTGTTGATGGGGCTCACCGTCGCGTTGGCGCTGTCATTCCGCTCGTCCGACAACCTGGCGGCCGCTTTCGGCGTTGCCGTGTCGCTGACGATGCTGCTGACCACGATGCTGATCTTCCTGACTATGCGCGAGGTGTGGGGCTGGAGCCTGCCATTGGCGATCGGCGTTGCCGGCCTGTTCGCCGTGGTCGATCTGTCCTTTGTCGCCGCCAACCTCATGAAGGTCGTCGAAGGCGGTTGGGTGCCGCTGGTGGTCGCCGCGCTGCTGTTCTTCGCCATGTCGACCTGGCGGCAGGGGCGGACGGCGCTGCTGCGCAAGCTCGAACGCGATACGCTGCCGCTCGCGGATTTCATCGCCCACGTGCACGACAAGACCCGCGTATCAGGGACCGCCGTCTACCTGACCGGCCGGATCGATGTCGTGCCGGTGCCGCTGCTCCACAATCTCAAGCACAACAAGATCCTGCACCGGCGCATCGTCCTGTTGCATGTGGTGACCCGGAACATTCCGCGCGTTCCCGCGGACAAGCGTATCGAACTCACCCACCTCAGCGACGACTTCCACGCGGTCGTGGCGTACTACGGCTTCATGCAGAGCCCGAACGTTCCCCGCCTGCTTGCACAGTGCAGCTCCCACGGGCTGCGCTTCGAGATGATGGACACGTCGTTTTTCGTCGGACGGGTGACGATCGTGCCGGAAAAATCGTCGCGTTTCGGCAAAATCCGATGCAAGGTTTTCGAAGTCATGCATCGCAACGCCCTGGCGGCGACCGAATTCTTCCGCATCCCGCCGAACCGCGTCATCGAGCTCGGTGGACAGGTGGAGATCTAGCTCGCTCTTCTCCCTCCCCGACTTCGGGGAGGGCCGGGGTGGGGTCTTCTTCATGATCGTCAGCAAGACCCCACCCTGACCCTCCCCGAAGTCGGGGAGGGAAAGCGCCCCTACAGCAGGGGCCCCGGATTTTTCTTGTACTTGTTGGCGATGGCGTCGGCACTCATGTAGGCGAGCGCCTGGATGGTGAGCGTCGGATTGAACCCGCTCATGGACGGGAAGGTCGAGCTGCCGACCACGAACAGGTTGGGAATGTCCCAGGTCTGACCGTATTTGTTCACTACGGACAAGTTGGGATCGTTGCCCATGCGGGTGCCGCCTTCGTGGTGCGAGCCGGGGGTGCCCGGCGTTGACGGAGTGTGCCATATCTGGCTCGCGCCCATGGCGCGGGCGGTTTCCTCGAGTTTCTTCTTGAGAAATTCGATCAGCGCCACTTCGTTCGGCTTGCGCCAGTCATAGGTCAGCCGCGGCGCCGGCAGGCCGAAGGCGTCGCGCACGTCGGGATCGAGGTCGATCGTGTGGTCGGCATAGGCGAGGTTCTCGGTCTGGGCAGCGACGCCGACATAGCGGGTGAACGCCTTGGCGATGAAATCCCGATAGGCCGCGCCCCAGCGCGGGACCCCGGGCGGGGGCTGCATGCTCATCGCCGCGGCGATCGGGCCGCCCTCGATGTCGGCCTCGGTGACCGAGATCTGGGCGCCGCGGAGGAAGCCGAGGCCGCTGTGATCGAAGTTGTCGCCGTTGAGATCGTCGAACACGTGCTTCTGCGCGCTCGGCCCCATGAAGTTGTTGACGTAGCGATCATCGAAGGTGGCGAACACCCGCGCGCCGATATGGGTCATCAGGTGCTTGCCGACTTGGCCGGTCGAATTGGCGAGGCCGTTGGGGAACTTCTCCGTCTTCGACAGCAGCAGCAGCCGCGTGTTGTCGTAGATGAAGGTGCCGAGAACGACGATCTCCGCCTCGATGGTGTTGTCGGAGCCGTCGGGTCCGTAATAGGACACCCCGGTCACGCGGCCGCTGTTGTCGCTGTTGACGCGGTGGCACATGGCGCCCGATATCAGCGTGAAGTTGCCGGTCGCGTCGGCCTCCGGCAGCTTGGTGACGAGGATGCTCGACTTGGCGCCGACATGGCAGCCGAACCCCTGGCAGAAACCGCAATAGGTGCAGCCGGGTCGGCCGTTGTAGGGCTGCGAAATGATCGCCCGCGGCGTCGAGAACGGATGATAGCCGAGTTTCTTGGCGCCGGCATCGAACAGCACCGCCGCCTGCTCCATCCGCAGCGGCGGCAGCGGATAGTTCCGTTGCCGTGGCGCCTCGAACGGATTGCCGCCATCGATCTTCTTGCCCTGGAGGTTGCCGGCCTGCCCGGATACGCCGATATCGTATTCGGCCTTGTCGTAGAACGGCTCGAGATCGGCATAGCTCAGCGGCCAGTCGGCGAGCGTGGAGCCTGAGGGAATCGCGGACACACCGTAGCGCTCGATAGTGTGGGAGCGCGCGCGGAAATCGTCTTCGTGCAAGCGCCACGACACCGAGCCGTAGTGCACCGTACCGCCGCCGGCCTGGTTGCCGTAGTCGAGCTTGGGCAGCTTGCCCGCGCGCGCCTTGGCATTGGGCCGCCAAGTGACCGGCTGCTGCTTCGGATTGGGCCGCAGGTCCAGCCGCTGGAAGTAGCGCAGCTCGTCATGCGGCATGAAATCCGCGGTCGCAAGACGCGGGCCGCGCTCGAGCGCGATGACCTTCATTCCCGCCTTGCCGAGCTCGGCCGCCATGACGCCGCCCACCGCGCCGGCGCCGACGATGACGACGTCGGTCTTTTGTGTGGCCATGATGTCTCCTCCCTCGCTTTGTTTGCTTTTCCCTCCCCGTTTTCGGGGAGAGCAGGGTGGGGTTCTTGCTTCCCACAAGCGCGGCGCCGGCGTCCCCCACCCCGGCCCTCCCCGCAGATGGGGAGGGAGAAGGGCGGCCGGCGTTTGCAATACCGTTTGTTACAGCAACGGCCCCGGGCTCTTCTTGTACTTGTTGGCGATGGCGTCGGCGCTCATGAAGGCGAGCGCCTGAATGGTCAGCGTCGGGTTGAAGCCGCTCATGGACGGGAAGGTCGACGAGCCGATGACGAACAGGTTGGGAATGTCCCAGCTCTGCCCGTACTTGTTCACCACCGACACGTTGGGATCGTTGCCCATGCGCGTGCCGCCCTCGTGATGGGCGCCGGGCGCGCCCGGGCCGAGGGGGTTGCGCCAGACCTGCGCGCCACCCATGGCGCGACCGATCTCCTCCATCTTCTTCATCATGAACTCGACCCGGGCGAGCTCATTGGGCCGCCGCCAGTCATAGGTCATCCGCGGCGCCGGCATGCCCCAGGCGTCGCGTACATTGGGATCGAGGTCGATGGTCTGGTCGCCATAGGCGAGGTTCTCGGTCTGCGCCACCATCACGGCGTGCCGCGCATAGGCCTTGGCGAGGTGGTCGCGATACCCTGCGCCCCAGCGCGGGACGCCGGGCGGCGTACCGACCGACATGAAGGCGAGCGGGCCGCCCTCCAGGTTGGGGGTGCCGACGGATATCTGCGCGCCGCGGATGAAGCCGGCGCCGCCGTGGTCGAAATTGTCGGCATTGAAGTCGTCGATCGTGTGCTTCTGCGCGCTCGGTCCCATGTAGTTGTTGACGTGCCGGTCTTCGAAGCCGACGAACACGTTGGGCATCATGTGCGCCATCATGTGCTTGCCCAGCTGGCCGCTCGAATTGGCGAGGCCGTTGGGGAACTTCTCCGTCTTCGACAGCAGCAGCAGCCGCGTATTGTCGTAGATGAAGGTGCCGAGAACGACGATCTCCGCCTCGATGGTGTTGTCGGAGCCGTCGGGCCCGTAATAGGACACCCCGGTGACGCGGCCGCTGTTGTCGCTGTTGACGCGGTGGCACATGGCGCCGGTGATCAGCTTGAAGTTGCCGGTCGCATCGGCCTCGGGCAGCTTGGTGACGAGGATGCTCGACTTGGCGCCGACATGGCAGCCGAACGACTGGCAGAAGCCGCAATAGGTGCAGCCGGGCCGGCCGTTATAGGGCTGCGACAGGATCGCGCGCGGCGTCGAGAACGGGTGGAAGCCGAGCTTCTTGGATGCTGCGTCGAATAGGACTCCCGATTGATCCAAATTCAGCGGCGGCAGCGGATAGTCCCGCCGTCTCGGGGCTTCGAAGGGATTGCCGCCATCGATCTTCTTGCCGGAGAGATTGCCGGCCTGGCCCGACACGCCGATTTCGTACTCGGCCTTGTCGTAGAACGGCTCCAGTTCGGCGTAGCTCACCGGCCAGTCGGCGATGGTGGAGTCCTGCGGGATCGCGGACAGCCCGTAGCGCTCGATCGTGTGGGAGCGGGCGCGGAAGTCGTCCTCATGCATGCGCCACGACACCGCGCCGTAGTGCACGGTGCCGCCGCCGGCCTGATTGCCATAGCTCAGGCTGCCGACCGGCGTCGCGCGCGCTCGTGGGTTCGGCCGCCAGGTCACGGGCTGGCGCTTGGTGTCGGGGCGAAGATCCTGGCGCTGGAAGTAGCGCAGTTCGTCATGCGGGTTGAAGTCGGCCGTCTTGAGGCGCGGACCGCGCTCCAGGCCGATAACTTTCATGCCGGCCTTGCCGAGTTCGGCCGCAATGATGCCACCGACGGCGCCCGCGCCGACGATGACGACGTCAGTCTTTTCGGTTGCCATGGCTCATACCTTTCGCGACGTGGTCTTGGCCTGAGCCTGGAGGCCGGTGATGGGCGCGCGGTTGAAAGCCTGCTTGCTCTGCATGTCCGCGGGGGTGAAGAACGGCTGGGCGCCGGGGAAGCCGACCAGCTTCCAGCCGGCGAAGTCCTTGTTGCCGCCATATATCGGGTCGGCAAACATGCCTTCCATGGTGTGCGTGCGCACGGCGTTGAAGAACGCCTGCGCGGTGGGGTAGGTGAAATCGCTCGCCTTGCCCTGCTCGAGCGCGGTGATCACTTCGTCCTGCTGGGCCGCGCTCAGCTTCACGAACGGCTGGTTGAAGGTCTTGCGGCAATAGGCGTCGAGCGCAGCGAGTCCGCGGCGGTAGAAATCCTGCTGGTCGGAATAGGCGCCGGCGAGGGCGAGATCGATGTAGTTGAGCACTCCGGCATCGCGCGCGCCCGGCTTGCCCGGCGCGCCCGGCATCAGCCGCTCGGCGAATGCCGCGACCGTCGCGGCGTTGTCGTCGTTGAGGAATGCGCCGTGGCCTTCGCCGCTGTCGTGGCCGTGGGCGTCCGGCACCTCCGCGGTCTTGGTCTTGGGGTGGCGATTCTGGGCAAGCGCCTCTGAGACGATGGAAGTCCCGGCGACGGCGCCTGCACCGACCGCGGCGCCGACCAGGAACGCACGGCGGGATTCATCATGCTTGGCCATAATCGTCTCCTCCCTGTGGTGTTGTCTGCAATGCTTTGCTGCATTCGCTTGAGGCGAGCTTAGACCCATTGGAACGGTTCAAAAAGGGTGAATTTGGTCTCCGTCATTCCGGGGCGGCCGCTAGGCCGAACCCGGAATCCAGGAGTCAGCCGCACGGCCGTCTGGATTCCGGGTTCGCGCGAAGAAGGGCGCGCCCCGGAATGACGAAGCCCCACTCTCACACCTGCAAATAGCGCCCCCGCACCTGTCCGTCCGCGGCGAGCGCGGCCGAGTCGCCGGTCCAGACCACGTTGCCTTTCTCGATCACCACATGGCGGTCGGCGATCTTGACCAGCGCATCGAGATGCTTGTCGACCAGCAGGATCGCCTGCCCCTCCTGCTTGAGGCGGGCGAGGCAGGCCCAGATTTCCGCGCGGATCAGCGGCGCCAATCCCTCGGTCGCTTCGTCGAGGATGAGGAGCCTGGGATTGGTCATCAGCGCGCGGCCGATCGCGAGCATCTGCTGCTCGCCGCCGGAGAGCTCGTTGCCCATGTTGGAGCGGCGCTCGGCCAATCGCGGGAAGAAACCGTAGACCTCGCGCAGCTGCCAGCGCGGCGGCCCGAACCGCGCGGCCGCGGTCGCGATCAGGTTTTCCTCCACCGTGAGGGTCGGAAAGATCTGCCGTCCCTCGGGGACGAGGCCGAGGCCGAGCTGGGCGATGCGATAGGGCGGCAGCCCGATGAGCGGCACGCCCGCAAAGCGCGCCGCGCCGCCGCTCGCCGGCAACAGCCCCATCAGGGCCCGAATGGTCGTCGTCTTGCCCATGCCGTTGCGGCCGAGCAGCGTGACCACCTCGCCCTCGGCAACCGCGAGATCGATGTCGAACAGCACCTGGGCCGGGCCGTAGCCAGCGGCGAGATGTTCGATAGCGAGCATGGCCGGCATCGCCGCTACTCCATCTCGTCGCCGAGATAGGCGGCGATGACCTGCGGATCGCTGCGCACGGCGGCGGGCGCGCCGCTCGCGAGGATGCGCCCGTAGATCATCACGGAGATGCGGTCGGCGAGCGCGAACACCGCGGTCATGTCGTGCTCGACGAGAATCATGGCGAAGCGGCCCTTGAGCCGCGCCAAGAGTGCCACCAGCCGGTCGGATTCCTCGCGGCCGGTGCCGGCGGTCGGCTCGTCGAGCAGGATCAGCTTCGGCGCCATGGCGAGCGCGATGGCAAGCTCGAGCGCGCGCTTCTCGCCGTGGGAGAGCGCGCCGGCCGGAACGTGGATGCGCTCGCCCAGCCCGACCTCTTCGAGTGCCGCGCGGGCGGGCTCGTTCAGCGCCGGCTCCGCGGCGGCGTCGCCAAAGAATCGGAAGCTCGATCCGCAGCGCGCCTGGACCGCGAGCGCGACATTCTCCAGCGCCGAGAAGCCCGGCAGGATCGAGGTAATCTGGAACGATCGCGCGAGGCCGAGTTGTGCGCGGGAATGCACCGGCAGCGCGGTGACGTCGCGGCCGTCGAACAGGATGCGGCCGCTCTCGGGCTTGAGGAAGCCGGAGATCTCGTTGATGAGCGTGGTCTTGCCGGCGCCGTTAGGGCCGATGACGGCGTGCAATTCCCCCGGCGCCACGTCGAGCGTCACGCCGTCGGTGACGGCCAGCGCGCCGAAATGCTTGCGCAGATCCTCGATGCGCAGGACCGGGTCAGCCATGGCGCAAGCTCCACAGCCTCTGCGGCGACGCCGACGAGGCCGCCGCGGGCGAACACGGCGACGATGACCAGCAGCGGCCCGACGATGACCTTCCAATTCTCGGTGAAGTCGGCGAGCCGCTCCTCCAGCAGCAGGTAGGCCAGCGCGCCGATCACCGCGCCATAGAGCCGGCCCATGCCGCCGAAGATCACCATGATCAGGAGGTCGCCGGAGCGCTGCCAGGACATGTAGGCGGGGCTGACGAAGTCGGTGGAATTGGCGAGCAGGAAGCCGGACAAGCCGCCGAGCGCGCCGGAAACGACATAGGCGACGAGTTGGAAGCGTCTGGTGTCGAACCCGATCGCGGCCATGCGTGCCGGATTTTCCCGCGCGCCCCGGAACACGCGGCCGAACCGCGACGCGATCAGCGCCCGGCACAGCCCGTAGCTCGCGACGAGGCAGGCGAGGACGAGGTAGTAGAAGGCCCGCGGATTCTCCAGCAGGGAAAATCCGAACACCGTGTCGCGCATGTGGATGGTGAGGCCGTCATCGCCGCCATAGGGCGCGAGCGAACTCGCCGTGAAGAACGCCATCTGCCCGAACGCCAGCGTGATCATGATGAAGTAGACGCCCTTGGTGCGCAGGCACACGAGGCCGGTCAGCAACGCAAACAGCATCGCGGCCGCGAGCGCCGTGGCGAGCGCGACGAAACCGTCGTGGATGCCGTGGGCCGCGAGAATGCCGACGGCATAGGCGCCGATCCCGATGAAGGCGGCGTGGCCGAACGAGATCAGCGCACCGTAGCCGAGAATGAGGTCGAGCCCGATGGCGGCGATGGCGAAGATCATGACCCGCATGAACAGGCTGACGAGATAGCTCTGCGCTCCGGCCGCGGCGAGCGGCAGCACGGCAAAGCCTATGAGCAGAACGAGCGGCACGATGACATCGGCGGATGCGCGCGGGCCGGGCTTCGCCTTGATCTCCACACGGTCGAGCGCGGCCATCAGCGGCCCCGCGCCGGAAACAGGCCGCTCGGGCGCACATAGAGCACGACCGCCATCAGGAGATAGATCAGCATCGAGGCGATCGCCGGCCCGACCGTGCGCGCCGGCGACGGCGCCATGAACAGGCGCAGGATGTCGACGGCGAAGGAGCGGCCGAGCGTATCGACCAGCCCGATCAGCATTGCGCCCAGGAAGGCGCCGCGGATCGAGCCGATGCCGCCGATGACGATGACGACAAAGGCGAGGATGAGGATCGTGTCGCCCATGCCCGGCTCGACCGAAAGGATCGGCGCGATCATCACGCCGGCAAAGCCCGCCAGCATGGTGCCGAAGCCGAACACGATCATGAACAGGCGTCGGATGTCGACGCCGAGCGCGGAGACCATCGGCGCATTGGTGGCGCCCGCGCGCACCAGCATGCCGACCCGCGTGAACCGGATCATGGCATAGAGCAGCGCCGCGGTTGCGAGCCCGCAGGCGATAATGACGAGCCGCCATACCGGATAGACGAGGCCGGACATCAGCACCACGGTGCCGGAGAACGTTTCCGGGATCGGCAGGCTCAACGGCGCCGCGCCCCACACGATCTTCACGCCCTGGTTCAGGAACAGGATGATGCCGAAGGTCGCGATCACCTGGTCGAGGTGGTCGCGGTCATAGAGATGGCGGAACACCGCAAATTCGAGCAGCAGCCCGAATCCGAGCGAGGCCGCGAGCGCCAGCACCAGCGCCGCCACGAAGCTCCCGGTCATTCCGTAGAACATGACGGCGAAATAGGCGCCGAGCATGTACTGGACGCCATGGGCGAGGTTGATGAAGTCCATCACCCCGAACACCAGGGTCAGCCCGGCGGCGATCAGAAACAGCAGCACGCCGAGCTGAATCCCGTTGAGCACCTGGACGATGAGAAGCGTAGTGGTCATGGAGAGGGCGGTCTACCTTTCCCTCCCCGTCTTCGGGGAGGGCAGGGTGGGGTTCTTGCTTGTTTCGCTCACTGTGCCCCTGGCCCCCACCCGACCTCGCTTCGCTCGGCCACCCTCCCCGAAGTCGGGGAGGGATAAGCACGTCTCACTTCATCTTGCAGTCCTTGACGTGGGGATCGGCGTAGTTCGTAAACACCTTCTGCGCGATCTCGGTTTCGTACTTGCCGTCGGGGCGCTTGGCGACCTTGACGAGGTAGAAGTCCTGGATCGGATAATGATTGGTATTGAACTTGAAGGCGCCTCGCGGCGACTTGAAGTCGGCCTTCATCATCGCGGCGCGCAACGCGTTCTTGTCGGCGGTCGAGCCCTTGGTCGCCTTGAGCGCGCTGTCGATCAGTTGCGCGGCATCGTAGGCCTGGAAGGCGTAGCTGCCGGGCACCGCGTTGTATTCCTTCTCGTAGGCGGCGACGAACTGCTTGTTCGCGGGCGTGTCGAGATTGGGCGCCCAATTGGCGCCGCCGAAGAAGCCGAGCGCGGCGTCCTGCTGCGCCGGAAGGGTGGATTCGTCGACCGTGAAGGCGGACAGGAAGGTGATCTTGTCGGCGAGTCCGGCCTGGCGGAACTGCTTGACGAAATTCACGCCCATGCCGCCGGGCAGGAACACGAAGATCGCATCCGGCGCCGCCGCGGAGATGCGGGCGAGCTCCGCTGAATAGTCGAGCTGGCCGAGCGGCACATAGACCTCGTCGGCCACCTCGCCCTTGAAGTAGCGCTTGAAGCCGGCGAGCGCGTCCTTGCCGGCCTGGTAGTTCGGGGCCATGATGAAGGCCTTCTTCAGGCCCTTGTCCTGCGCGTATTTTCCGAGCACCTCGTGGTTCTGGTCGTTCTGGTAGGAAGTGACGAACAGGTTTGGGTTGCATTCCGGCCCGGCGAAATTGGAGGTGCCGGCATTGGGGCTGATCAGGAACCCGCCGCCGTCGGTCGCCGGCTTGAGGATCGCCTGCAGGATATTCGAGAATATCGGCCCGACCACGAAGTCGACCTTGTCGCGCTCCACATAGGTCTTGACCTTGGACACGGCGACATCGGGCTTCTGCTCATCGTCCTGGACCAGCAGTTCGACGTCGCGGCCGCCGAGCTTGTTGCCGAGCGTCTTGAGGGCGAGGTTGAAGCCGTTGCGCTGCTGCTGGCCGAGCACTGCGGCGGGCCCCGACAGCGTCGTGATGAGGCCGATCTTGAGCTTCTCCTGCGCCCCCGCGGCGGTGGACGCGAGCGCGATCGCCGCTCCGGCGAGCATCGAAATCCCTGTTTTCATAGCATTCTCCTTGGGACCGGACGTCCTGTAGGTCCGTCCCACACCTTCGCCGCGCTTGATCCAGGCGATCTTAACTTTAATACCAAGCTTGTGAAGGTGGCTGACGCGCCGGTCGCTATGTTCGGCGCCCTCGAAGCCGCCGGACGGAGCCATCGGTGCCGCACGGGATAGTTTCTGCCGCGCTGAATTCATGGTTGAATGGCTTGGCAGCGCGCAGCGGTGGCGCGCCGCCGGATGGCCGCGAGGCGAGCAAGACGCGGGGAGAAGCATCTATGCAGGCGATGAGCGCAGGGGTCACGCGGGCCGGCACCGGCATCGACGGGATCGTGTGGAACATTCTCGGCCAGACCTATGTGCCCAAGCAGGTGTCCGAGCACTCGTTCTCCTGGCACGCGACGTTTCCGCCCGGCACCTTCGTGCCGCCGCACATCCATCCGACCCAGGACGAGTTCATCTACATGTTCGAGGGACGGCTCGATTGCGTGATCGACGGCCGCGAGTTTTTTGCCACCGCTGGCGACCTGATCCGGCTGCCCATGACGATCGCCCACGGGCTCTTCAACAAGTCGGACCAGGCGGTGAAGTGCCTGTTCTGGGTGACGCCGACGCGCCGGCTCTACGACCTGTTCTGGGCGATCCACTCCATGAAGGAGCAGAAGCCCGACGAGGTGGTCGCGCTCGCCGCCAAGCACGAGATCGTGTTCCTGCCGCCGCCGGCGTGAGTCATTGGTCAAGGACGGAACCCCATAAGGGAGAAGACGTCATGAATGAATCAAACATCACCCGCCGCGGCATGGTCGGCGGTGTCGCCGCCGGGGCTGGCCTCGTCGCGGCCGCAGCCCCCGGCGAAATCGTCGGCACCGCACGCGCGCAAAGCGCGCCGAAGACATTCGTGCTCATCCACGGCGCCTGGCACGGGGGCTGGTGCTGGCGGCGCGTGTCGGACCTCTTGGAGAAGCAGGGCCACAAGGTGTTTGCGCCCACTCTCACCGGGCTCGGCGAGCGCTCGCATCTTTTGAGCAAGGATATCAATCTCGACACTCACATCACCGACATCGTCAACGTCGTCAAATGGGAGGACCTCAGGGATATTTGCCTGGTCGTCCATTCCTACGGCGGCTGGCCCGGCTCGGGCGCCGTCGAGCAGATCGGCGACCGCGTCGCCTCGATCGTCTGGCTCGACGCCTTCAAGCCGGAAAGCGGTCAGCGCGGGTTCGACTACACCTCCGAGACGTTCCGCAAGGCCCTGCTGGCCGCCGTCGAGAAGGGCGAGCCCGGGCGTCCTGCGCCGAAGGCGGAGGCGTTCTTCGTCAACGAAAAGGACCGCGCCTGGGTCGACTCCAAGCTCACCCCGCAGCCGACCGGCGTGGGCCTGCAGCCGATCAAGCTCACCGGCGCACGCGAGCGGGTGGAGAGGAAGACCTATATCCGCGCCGCGAGGTATCCGCAGCCGACCTTCGACAAGGCGCTGGCTGAGTGCAAGGCCGACAAGTCATGGCGCACCTTCGAGACGACCACCTCCGGCCATGACGTGATGGTCGATGCGCCGGAATGGCTGGTCGGCACCCTGCTCCAAGTGTCCTGAAGGCCGGACGCAGCCACAGAAGACGATTGGAAGCGTCCGGCGATCCGAGCCAGGACCCGCCGGGATCGATCGGGCGCCGCGCCAAGGCATGCTATTTGCGTCACATCGGGTCCGTCAGGCCAGGGAGGCGCCAGCATGAGCGGCACGCGTCGGGAATTCTTGCAGCAGGTCGGCGGCGTCGGCGGATACCGGGCGACCTATCTCACCATGCAGGCCATGGGCCTCTTGAGCACTGCCGCGAGTGGCGGAACCGCTGGCGCTGCAGAAGGGCGAGGCGCACGGCACCAAGGTCGTCATTCTCGGCGCGGGGGTCGCGGGACTGTCGGCCGCCTACGAACTCGGCAAGGCCGGCTATGATTGCACAGTCCTCGAGGCGCGCGACCGCGTCGGCGGCCGCAACTGGAGCATCAGGCGCGGCACCCGGCTCGACATGAACGACGGCACCCGGCAGCTCTGCGAATTCGATCCGGAGATGTACTGGAACGCTGGTCCGGCGCGCATTCCGAGCGCCCACCAGGCGGTGCTCGGCTATTGCAGGGAGTTCGGCGTCGCGCTCGAGGTCGAGATCAACACCAGCCGCGGCGCGCGGCTCTACAATCCGGCCGCCAACGACGGCAAGCCCATCGAAATGCGCCAGGCCCACAACGACGTGCGCGGCGAGATTTCCGAACTGCTCGGCAAGGCGCTCAATCGCGGCGCGCTCGATGGGGAACTCACCGCCGCGGACAAGGACCGCATGATCGCGTTCCTGCGGACCTACGGCGATCTCAGTCCCGACCTCCTGTTCAAGGGATCGACGCGATCGGGCTACAAGAGCTTGCCGGCCGCGGGAGACCAGGCCGGCGAACGGCGCGATCCGATGGCGCTCCGCACGCTCCTCGACATCGACATGTGGACCGCCGTGATGTTCGAGGAGGGCTTCGATTTCCAGGCCACCATGTTCCAGCCGGTCGGCGGCATGGACCGGATTCCGGCGGCCTTTGCCAAGAAGCTCGGTCCGGCGGTGCGCCTGATGAGCGAGGTGACTGCCATAAAGCGCCGCAACAACGGCGTCGCCATCGCGTACACGGACAAGCGGTCGGGCAAGCGCAATGCCATCGAGGCTTCCTACTGTATCGTGACGATACCGCTCAAGGTTCTCGAGCCGATCGAAAACGACTTCTCCGCCGCCTGCGGGGCGGCGATCCGCGCCATCGAATACGGCAACGCCATCAAGATCGCCTGGCAGTCACGCCGGTTCTGGGAAATCGACGACCAGATCTATGGCGGGATTTCCTGGGTCAAGGGCCCGACCGCGCTGGTGTGGTATCCGAGCGACCGGCTGTTCTCGCAAAAGGGCATTCTGCTCGGCGGCTATGTGAGCCGCGGCCCGGTGGACGAACTCGCCGTAAAGTCGTTGCGCGAGCAGTTCGAGCTGAGCCGTGCCGCCATCGAGGGCCTGCATCCCGGCCGTGGCCGCGAACTCGAGAAGCCGATGGCGATTGCGTGGGCGAAGGTGCCCTACAGCCTCGGCATCGCGGCGCGCTACAAGACCGACCGCGACCCGAACTATGCCGCGCTCAGCGAGCCGGACGGTCCGTTCTATTTCGCCGGCGAGCATTTGAGCCACGTCGGCGCCTGGCAGGAGGGCGCGATGCTGTCGGCTCGGCGCGCCATCAACATGCTGGACAAGCACCGCCGCGCCCAGCATGCGTGAGCACCATTTGGTGCGCTCCGATCATCGCGCATTTGACGTAGCGGCGTGAGCATGTCCGCTTGGCCCCCGCCACTGGACCCATCGGACACCAATTGGCTCGTCCAGGACCGTACATCTTAGGCACGCGGAACCTTTCCCTCCCAAACTGCGGGGCATGGAGCACCTGCACCATATGTCGTGTTTTCCCAGCCGACGGCGACGCCAGCGCAAGTGCTCCCGACGCGTGCGTTCTTTGCCCGATCAGAAATCCGGCTGGTTCGCATGCGGGAAGTCCGCATCCTTATTGTTATGGAATGAAAACGTATTTTCGGCGCAGACCGCTTCCCGGAATTCGCCGCGGTCGCGCAAATATATCATGACCGCGGTCCAAGGCGTCGTGAAGGCGCCTTCATCCTCGATCGTGAAAAGGACCTGCAGGTACTTGTCCTTATAGTTGGGGTCATAGGGTCCGCCGGCGCGCCGATTCTCCTTTGTGCCTCGTTGCATCGCGTCTTTCGCGTCTTCGTAGTCGACCAGCCGATAGCGTTCCACCACGTGCAGCTTCTCGGTGTACGGCGTGCCGAACAAGTCGATCATGGCAAACGGACGATTGGTCCTGATGCCTACTGTGTCGATCACCAGTGTATCGCCTTCGTAATGGCCGACGGCATCGCCATGCCAGGACGGCTTCACCTTCGCCGGATGCGACTCGTTCATGTGCACGCGACGGACTTCATGATTTTCATTGAAAAGCATCACGATCTGGTCGGGTCGCTGTATCATCTGCATTGCTGCGTGCTTGAAAAGATACGGCACGGGTTCGGGCCAACATGTGTTCGACGGGCTTGGAAAGGTGATGCCGGCCAGCGACAGTTCGCCCTTCTTCTTCACAACGTCTGCGGCCCAGGGCTGCAAGATCGGGTTCTTGTAATCACCGACCAGCGAGCTGTAGTCGCTCACGCCAGTACCCTTTTCGCGCGACAGATTCGTTACCGGACCGGGACCAGACGCAGGCGGTATGAACCAGGGAAGGTTCCCGTGACGCCATATGCCGGAGAAATCCGGGATGGACGCGGCACTTTGCGCACCGATATGGGCCGGCGCGGCCGTGGGCGCCACCTGTTGCCCCGAGGCGGGGACAACAGCCGCCGCCAATGTCACCAGCAAGAGCAAATGCCGTTGCGCATTCATGTCGATCTCCCCTTCATGGTTTACCGGGGTTGCGCGCCCTCGTCCCTGTGCGGGCTGCGCGGCGTCTACTTGAAATGCCTGAGATCCGGCGGCTTCTGACCCTTCTTTGTGGGCATGAGAAGGCCGTCCGCGCTCACCATGTAATCCTCTTTGCCGACAGCGACATGGTTATTGGTTTCGGGACAGTTCTCTTCGTTCCATTCGGGAAAGATCTTCTTTGGGTCGCGCCGGTAATTCTTCGTCACCGTCCAGGGGCGCGTTAGTGCGTTGTCAATCACGGTGACCTCGTCGTGGGCGACGTTCGGATCGGATTTATCGATGTAAAAGCGTTCCTTGATGATGGTCTGGTTGTCCTTGTGCAGCGGCAGGCCGGTGGCGTCAAAGGCACGAGGACCGCGGAAACCGCGCGTCTCAGCGACGAGGACGTCGTATTTGCCATCTCCGTCTTCATCGACCCATCGGCCGATGGACGTGCCGAGGAGCGTTGGTGTCAGGTGCTCAGGCCACGGGCGATCGTCCGTGAAGATTCGGCGGTTGTCATAGATGTGGTCGACCAGAATGTGAAACGTCCTAGCCGTTATGACGAATTCGAGCTCGCCATAGCCGTTGGTGACGCGCGGCATGCCCGGCGACCAGCACAGATAGGTCTTGTTGTGGAAGCTCTGTCCGCCTTCAGATGCGTCGGCCTCGAAGATTGCTTGGTACTCCGGCGTGAGCGGAGCCTTCTGGTCGCGCGCCCACCGACCCGGGCCGCCGATCGGACGCCACTGTCCACTGAAGTCGGGGTATTTTGAGTCGTCCCAGGCCGAGGCGGCGCCGATCGTGATGCAAAGCGCGCCAACGAGCGCAATCGCACAAATCGAACTTCGGTAGCGCATCCCTGTCCTCCCTCTCGTCGCGCCCGATGGGCGCGTTCAAGTGCGGCTATGCCGAGCGCATGCTCGCCCTCGGCATATGCCGAGCCGGTGTCACTCCGGCATCAATGCGAACGTCCACAGCGAGCCGCCGGTCGGAACCCGGCCTGCTGCGAAGCGCGGGATGACGGAGCCGCCCAATCCCGACGCAATCGACACGAATTGCCGACCCTTGTGGGTATAAGTGATCGCGGTGGAATTGACACTCGAGCTCGTCTTGAACTGCCACAGCGTCGCGCCCGTGTCGGCGTCCAGCGCGACGAACTCGCCGGTCAGCTTGCCGGTGAATATCAATCCGCCGTCGGTCGCGAGCATGCCCGCGGCACTCGGCAGATCGATCAACGGGGCCTCCCATTTCTTCTCGCCGGTGACGGGATTGATCGCCGCGAAACTGCCCACGACCTCGCCCGGCCTGATTGTGGGGTTGCGGGCGACGACGCCGGTGGAAACCGATCCCGGCGTTTGCGGATTCTGCGCGGCGAGCTTTTGTATGCGCGGAACGTTCCACGTGTTCACGTAGACGAGACCGGTGTTCGGATTAAATGCGATCGGCACCGCGTTGGTCCCGCGCGACGGCCAGACTTCGACCTCCTGACCCGCCAGGAAGTCCTTGTAGATACCGGTCATGACGGGGCGGCCGGAGTCCTTGTCGATGCCAGTGGCCCAGTTGACCTTGACGTAGGGGTTCGCGGCGATCGGTTTGCAATTGGTGCGGTCCAGCACGTACATGAAGCCGTTCTTGTTGGCCTGGATCATCACCTTGCGGGTCTGCCCCCCGATCTGGATGTCGGCGAGCACGTTCTCGTCGGTGCCGTCCACGTCGTACACGTCATTGGGCGTGTATTGATAATAGCAGACGAGCTCTCCGGTCTTCGGCCTGATCGCCAGCAAGCTCGAGGTGTACAGGCTGTCCAGCGCCTCGCGGGGTCTCGGGTCGTACGGCTCCGCATTGCCGGTGCCCCAGTAGACGAGGTCGAGCTGCGGGTCGTAGGAGCCCGAGCGCCAGGTCGGGCCGCCGCCGCGCGTCCAAGCGTCGCTGTTCTTCGGCCAGGTCTCCGAGCCGGGCTCACCGGGCGCGGGGATGGTGTAGCGGCGCCACAATTTCGTGCCGGTTTCGGGATCCCAGCCGTCGAGGAAGCCGCGGGTGGTGGATTCTCCGCCGGCCATTCCGGAGATCAACACGCCATTGGCGATGATCGGCGCGCCGCTCGCAAAATAGCCCAGCTTCGGATCGGCGAATTTCTGCTTCCAGATCTGCTTGCCGGTCTTCATGTCGAGGGCGAGCACATGATTGTCGACCGTTACACGAAAGAGCTTGCCGTTGTAGAGCACCGGCGCGCCGCGCGTGATGGGTGGACGCTTTACCTCGGGATCGATCTCGACCGCCGTGCGCCAGATCTGCTTGCCGGTCTCGACGTCGATCGCAAAGGTCCACTTGCCGTTGATGGCGTAGATGACGCCGTCGTAGACCGCAGGCGCCGAGAGCTCGCCCAAGTCGTTCATGAGACTGGTGCTCCAGATCGGCACCAGGCGCTTGATGTTGGATTTGGTGATCTGCTTGAGCGGGCTGTAGCTCTTGCGGTCCAACCCCATGCTGTGGTTGAGCACGTTGTCCGTGTTCTTGCCGTCGTTGACGAGCTCGTCCATCGTCTGGGCCAAACCGAACGCGGGCCAAACGCCCAGCACGGTCGCCAGCAGCCAGAGTTTCTTCATGAGAGTCCTCCCTTTATTGGACACGTTCCTTCATTGGAACGCTTGTTGGCGAACGCGACTGGCCGTGAGGAAACGGAATGCCGGGCGGCACGCGTATTTCGTTTCGTTGCCGCATCATGCCACGTTTCCGGGCGCCGCCAAAGCCGCCGTCCGGCCGCGCGTCGCGAGCTGCCGGCGTCGAAAATCCAAGCGGGCTTGGTCACGCATCCATGAGACCGGGGTGGCCGGCCTCGACGACGAAGGACTTGCGCGTCGTCACCGGCATTCCAGGCGTGGTGACCTTCTCGACGACGCGAAAATCGGCCTGCCACCGTTCCGGCGTCACTGTGTGGCGCGAATAGCCACGCTCATTGCCGATGAATTTGAGGTGAGGATTGCCGCCATGGAGTGCATCCGCGTTCGCGAGGGACGCGCTGCCGTCGCCGCCCGACGAAATCGAGGTGGCGAGAAACTCGGTGCCGAGACACCGCGAATTCGCGTCGCGCCAGTCGTCCTTGATTTCCAACGCCATGCCCATATGAACGTCACCGGTCAGCACGACGGCGTTCTCCACCTTGGCATCGCGAAGCGTTTGCAAGACCCGGTCCCGGCCGGCGGTGGCGCCGTCCCAGGCGTCGAGATCGCGTGCCGGGACGTCGGACGGCTTCGCCCAGGGGAACGAGCGCCAATCCAGGGCGGAAAACAGCACCTGCTGTGCCAGCACCTGCCACGTCGCCTGCGGCGCCCTCAACTGCTCGGCAAGCCAGCGCTCCTGCGCCTCCCCCATCATGGTACGGCCCGGTGCGTCGGCGTCGTCGCAGCCTTTTACCCCGTCGCCGCATGGCTGCTTCGACCGGTATTGGCGGGTATCGAGCACCGCGACGTCGGCAAGGCCGCCAAACCGGAACCGCCGATAGGCAAGGATATCGGGACCGCGCGGGATCAAGCTGCGGCGAACCGGCATATGCTCGTACCAGGCCTGGAAGGCCGCCGCGCGACGGAACAGGAACTCCTCGGCGGGCGTGTTGGCGGGATCGGATTCGGCCGCCCAGTTGTCGGTGACCTCGTGGTCGTCGAAGCTCGACAGAAACGGGCAGGAGGCATGAGCGGCCTGCAGGTCCGGATCGCTTTTGTAGAGCGCGTAACGACGTCGATAGTCGATGAGATTGATGCAGTTCGGAAAATCCGCAGGCATCGCCCGCGGCGGCGGGCGGCTGTTGCGATCGGCCGCAAATGCCCGATACTCGTAGATATAGTCGCCGTAGTGGAAGACGAAATCGAAATTCTCCTCGGCGATCCGGCGCCATGCGGTGTAGAAGCCGCCCTCCCATTGCTGGCAGCCGGCGACCCCGAATCTGAGACGGGCCAACTCGGCGCCCGGGGCGGGCAGGGTGCGCGACCGCCCGATCGGGCTTTCGGCGCCGCCGGCACGAAACCGGTAGAAATAGTCGCGCCCCGGCTCGAGCCCCTCGATTTCCACATGGACCGAATGGCCGACCTCGACCCGCGCGACGGCAGTGCCGGAGCGGATCACCTGCTTCATGGCGGGGTCATCGGCGATCTCCCAATTGACATCGATCCGCAGCACGCCGATGCCGCCGCGCACGAGCAGCGGCTGAGGCGCGAGCCGCGTCCAGATGACGAAACCGTCCGGCGCGGGATCGCCGGACGCGACGCCGAGCGAGAACGGGTCGGCCTTGAACTGGGCCCTGGCCGGACCCGTCATGCATGCAGGCAGGCCGGACAAAGTCAGGCCGGCCCCTACGGCGCCCTTGAGCAGTGTCCGGCGATCGAGCGACCCGCCGGCTGTGATGTGCCGAGACATGGGAGCTTCCGCGAGCGATCTTGGGTTCAGCCGGCATATTATCCGAAGATCACGAGACGCGGGAATATACGATTTGTCCCGGCAAGCATTTTGCAATGTCGCGAACTCCTGAGCGTGGCCGTACTGTTCCAGCGCCCGGACCTCCCATAATTTTGCGATCATTGTCGGAATGATGCCGGCTCGTTCGTCCTTGATATGCCATCCATGGGAGTATCGACATGATCTACGCCATTCTCTGCTACCATTCCGAAGATGTCGTCTGCTCCTGGAGCAAGGAGGAGGACGCCGCCGTGATGGCAAAGCTCGGCGTGGTGCAGGAGCGGCTGACCAAGGCAGGCAAGCTGGGGCCGGTGGCGCGGCTGATGCCGACGACCGCTGCGACCACGCTGCGCAAGGACCGCGAGCCGCCGCTCGTGATCGACGGGCCGTTCGCCGAGACCAAGGAGCAGCTCCTCGGCTTCTTCATCATCGATTGCGCCTCGCTCGATGAAGCCCTCGGCATCGCCCGCGACCTTGCCGAGGCAAATCCAGGAGGCGCCTACGAGATCAGGCCGGTCGCCCAGTTCTGGCCTGCGAGCGGGAGCGCATGACCGACCTCGATTGGATCGACGGGGCGCTCACCGCCGCGCGGCCGCGTGCGCTGGCGGCGCTGGTGCGCTATTTCCGCGACCTCGATACGGCGGAGGAGGCGGTGCAGAACGCGTGCCTGCGGGCGCTCAAGAGCTGGCCGCAGAACGGCCCGCCGCGCGATCCCGCCGCCTGGCTCATCCTGGTCGGCCGCAACTTCGCCGTCGATACCCTGCGGCGCCAGGCGAAACAGGTGCCGCTGCCGGCGGATGAGATCATCTCGGACGTGGACGATGCGGAGGCCGCGCTGGTCGAGCGCGTCGACGAGGCCCATTATCGCGACGACATCCTGCGCCTGCTGTTCGTGTGCTGCCACCCCGACCTGCCGGCGACGCAGCAGATCGCGCTCGCGCTGCGCATCATTTCCGGCCTCACGGTCAAGGAGATCGCGCGCGCATTCCTTTTGAGCGAGGCCGCGGTGGAGCAGCGCATCACCCGCGCCAAGCGCCGTGTGGCGGAGGCCCGGGTTCGCTACGAGGCGCCCGGTCCGGTGGAGCGCGCGGAGCGTCTCGCCGCCGTCGCGGCCGTGATCTACCTCATCTTCAACGAGGGTTATTCGGCGAGCGGCGGGGAGGTCCACGTGCGCGCCCCCCTGTGCGAGGAGGCGATCAGGCTGGCGCGGCTTCTGCTGCGGCTGTTCCCGTCCGAGCCCGAGATCATGGGGCTCACCGCCATGCTCTTGCTGCAGCACGCCCGCACGGCGGCACGGCTCGACGCGGAGGGCGCCATCATCCTGCTCGAGGATCAGGATCGCAGCCGGTGGGACAGCGCGATGATCGCCGAGGGGCTCGCCCTTCTCGACAAGGCGGTGCGCCACCGTCTTCCCGGCCCATACCAGGTGCAGGCTGCGATCGCCGCGCTGCACGCCCGAGCCGCGCGACCCGAGGACACCGACTGGAACGAGATCGAAATCCTCTACGCGACGCTGGAGCGCATGCAGCCGTCGCCGGTGGTCACGCTCAACCGGGCCGTCGCCGTCTCCAAGGCGAGGGGCGCCGCCCCGGCGCTGGCGATGATCGAGCCGCTGGCCGGGGAACTCGCGGGTTACTTCTATTATTTCGGCGTCAGGGGTGCGCTCCTGCTGCAGCTCGGCCGCCGCGAGGAGGCGCGGATTGCCTTCGACCAAGCCATCGCTTGCGCCAATACGGTCGCCGAAGCCGCTCACATCCGCATGCAGCTCGACCGGCTGACAGGGGACGACAGGGCGGCCGGCGCGCGTCCCCCCGGCCGCGACGGCCGCTGAACCGGCCGCCGCAAAAAAATCCATTCGCCCTTGTCGGATGGCTGATCCCTTATCCGTCCTTGGGGGGTAAGGCCTCGACGGCAATGGCGAGGAACGGATCACACCAGGAGGAAGTCATGGACCTCAATACGTACCTGATGTTCGACGGAAGCTGCGAGGCCGCGTTCAAGTTCTACGAGAAGGTGCTCGGCGGCAAGATACTGGCGATGATGACCTATGCCGAGATGCCGGGAAGCGCCGAGATGCCGAAGGATTCACAGAACAGGATCATGCATGCGCGCATCCAGGTGGGCGACAAGCTGCTCATGGCATCGGATTGCCCGCCCGGGCGTTCCGAGGCCGCCAAGGGCTTCCACGTGAACATCAGCGTCAAGGACCCGGCGGAAGCCGACCGGCTGTTCGGCGCCTTGTCCGCCAAAGGCACCGTCAGCATGCCGATCCAGGAGACGTTCTGGGCGCACAGGTTCGGGATGCTCGTCGATCAGTTCGGCACCCCCTGGATGGTGAATTGCGAGAAGGCCGCCGCTTGAAACGTGAATATCATATTTTTGCGGCCTCATCCTGAGGAGCGCGCTCTTGCGCGCGTCTCGAAGGATCGCGCGACCACGGCTTTGGCAGCTCCGTGCGATGCAAGTGCCTGTGGCCATCCTTCGAGACGCCGTGCTGCGCACGGCTCCTCAGGATGAGGTCGTGAAAAAAAGGCTGGTGGCAGAAAGGAAGGAGCAACCTCATGCAAAAAATCACCCCGTTCCTGTGGTTCGACGGCAAAGCCGAAGAGGCGGCGAATTTCTATGTCTCCATTTTCAAGAACTCGAAGATCATGAGCGTCGGGCGATACGGAGAAGCGGGGCCGGGACCAAAGGGGTCGGCCATGTCCGTGACGTTCCAGCTCGACGGACAGGATTTCTTCGCGCTCAACGGCGGACCGCAATTCGCGTTCACGCCGGCGATATCCTTCTTCGTGAATTGCCAGACGCAGGAGGAAGTCGACGATCTGTGGGATAAGCTGTCCGCCGGCGGGGCAAAGAACAGGTGCGGTTGGCTGACGGACAAGTACGGCCTGTCGTGGCAGATCATTCCCTCGATCCTGAGCGAACTGCTGCAAAGCAAAGACGCGGGAAAGTCCAGCAGGACCATGAAGGCCATGATGCAAATGAGCAAGATCGACATCAAAGCCCTGCAGCAGGCGGCCGAGCACGCTTAGCCCGCCCGGAACAACAAGCGAACACGAATCCCACGACAGGCGCGGCTTGGCGCGAAAAATGCAACACTGCCGAATTGTGCGCCACAATCGACCCAACGCGCGCACAGGAGAGATCTGCCATGCAAGTCGCCCAGCAAGAACCGCAATCCGCCAGCCCGGCGACCCCGTTCGTGATCTCCCACACGTTCGATGCGCCGCGGGACCTCGTATGGAAGGCGTTCAGCGAACCGGAGCGTATGAAGGAGTGGTGGGGGCCGAAGGGCTTCCCTGTCGCCACCTCCAAGATGGATTTCCGCCCAGGCGGGACCTACCACTACGCCTTGGCCATCCCGGACGGCAGCTTGATGTGGGGCAGGTTCGTCTATCGCGAGATCGTCGCGCCGGAGCGGATCGTCATGATCAACAGCTTCTCCGACGAGGAGGGGGGACTGACCCGCCACCCCATGATCCCGACCTGGCCGCTCGAACTCCTGTCGACGTTTCATTTCGCCGAACTGGGGCAACGGACGACGTTCACCCTGGAGTGGGCCCCGCTCAATGCCACCGCCGATGAATGTGCGATGTTCGCCAGCGGGCATGCCCACATGACGCAGGGATGGTCGGGGACGCTGGAGCAACTCGAAGCCCATCTTGCCCAGGCGTGAAGGCCCGGGTCCGAGCAAGCAATCTGTTTCATTCGCAGGGAGGCATACCGTGGGGGAGGTATTGATCGTCATTGCCGTCATCGCCGCTGCGCTGGTTGCCGGCATTCTCATCTACGCCGCGACGAAGCCGGACGGCTTCGAGGTCGCGCGCTCGGTCCGCATCAAGGCGGCGCCCGAGAAAATCTTTCCGCTGATCGACAACCTGCACAGCTTCAACACCTGGAATCCCTTCATGAAGAAGGACCCGGCGGTGAAGCTCGCCTACAGCGGTCCTGTCAGCGGAACCGGCGCCGCGCAGGAGTGGGAAGGCAATTCCAGTGTCGGCAAAGGCCGGGTCGAGATCACGGGGTCATTGCCGTCGTCGCGCATAGCGATGAAGCTCGACATGCTCAGCCCGATGGAGGGGCACAATGTCGTGGAATTCAGCCTGAAGCCGGACGGCGACGCCACCACGGTGACGTGGGCGATGAGCGGCCGGTGTCACTACCTCGCAAAGGTGATGAGCACCATCTGCAGCATGGACAAGATGATCGGCGGCGAATTCGAGAAAGGCCTGGGTGACCTGAAGGCTCTCGCCGAGGGGTGAGCATGTTCCGACCAGAATGGAGCGCCTACAGACGTCATCGCCGGGCTTGACCCGGCGATCTCGATCAGGAGGGCGCCGCGTTTGCATGGATACGCACACCCCGATTGGATGGCGCCGTGCCCCCATAATCGAGATGGCCGGGACGAGCCCGGCCATGACGATTCAGTATGAGCAGAACGAGAAGCGCCGGCCCGCCGTTAAGCCCGCGGCGGCGCCTTCTTGCCGCCGACCACGGTCGCGACCGGGAACAGTCTCTGCTTGCCGGTCCGCGTGCCCTTGTAGTTGTCGAGGAACTCGAAATTCCCTTCCTTGAGCTCGAGCACGGCGACGTCGGCCGGCGCGCCCACGTTGAGGGTGCCGCGGTCGTTGAAGGCGGGGAACACCCGCGCCGGGCTCAGCGTCGCGCGCGCGACGGCCTGGTCGAGCGGCATGCCGAACATCAGGAACTTCGACATGACGTTCGGGAAGTCGACGACCCCTGTGGTGCGCGACATGGTGTTCCAGTCGGTGGAGAAGGTGTCGGGTTGGAATCCCTGCTTCATCCCGCGCTCGACCGTATCCCAGGTGAAGTGGTCGGCCACGCCGTTGCCGAAATCGAACCAGATGCCGCGGCGGCGGGCCGCGAGCACCTCGGGAAACACCCGGCCGTTGTCGTCGAAAATGCTGTTCGGCGCCGGCGCATACATGTGAGTGACGATATCGCCGCGCTTGAGCAGCGGGAGGATGGCGCGCATCGGCGAGTACGACTGGCCGATATGGATCATCACCGGCAGATGCCCGGCGGCCGCCTGGGCGCGCCGGAGCGCCTCGAGATCGTCGGTGCCGGCCACGTTGTTCGACAACCGCGCCTTGACGCCGATGATGAAGTCGCGATGGCGCGCGATCGCCCCGCGCGCGAGGCCCACGTCGGCGCGGCTGAGATCATTCAACTCACCGCCTTGGATGACGCCGGTGCGGGCGATATTGATCAGGAAGCGGCCCAGGCTCGGGGCCGCCGTCGCGTTGGCGACCGCCTGGTCGATGCCGTCCGCCCCGAACGATCCCGCATCGACCCACGCGGTTACGCCGTCCAGCATGGCGAGCGGCGGGCCTTCCTTGCTGCGGCCGGCGTGGCTGTGGATGTCGATCAGGCCCGGCACGACGTACTTGCCGCGCGCGTCGATCGTCTCCGTGGCGTCGCCGGCGATGTTGGCCTCGACCGCCGCGATGCGGCCGCCGGAAATCGCGACGTCGCGGACCTCGTTGATCCGCAGCGAGGGATCGATGACGTGCCCGCCCTTGACGATCAGGTCATAGGTCGCCGCGCGCAGGCCCGGAACATGGGACAGCATCGCAGCGCTCGCCGCGGTCGCGAGAAAGAAGTTACGTCGTGTCATCATTGTGGCTTCCTCCGGTTCATTTTTTTTTCGAGATTGTGAGCTTCGAAGCGGGCTATGAACGGCCCGCCTCGTCGAGAAAGGCCTGCACCGCCTCGAACAGCTTGAGCCGGTTCCTTTCCATGATGATGGTGTGGGTGCCTTCGGCGAGAGCCACATAGCGCTTGCCCGGCGAATTGACCAGCAACGGGAACAGCGTCTGCGCCATATAGGGCGGCGCATCACGATCCCATTCCGCGCCCACCAGCAGCGTCGGCACTGTGATCTTCGCGGGATCGTAATAGGGTTTGCCGGCGCCGAAGAAATCGTTGCTGTCGGCGATCACGCCGTTGGGCGCGCGCACCACCGGCGGACTCATCTGCGCGCCGACCGGGTCGGTCGCCCAAGTCGCATCGGCCCAGGCGTCGAACCAACCGGCGGGAATCAGCGATGCCTTCTTGTCCTCCGGCACGCCTGTGTACCAGCGCTGCTTGGCCTGCTCGCGGTTGACCATGCGGTAGGCGCCGAGCGGGCCGGGGCCGGCCTGCACCAGCGACGCGGTCTGGCGAATCCACACCGGTGCGTAGAGCACGAGCCGCTCGACCTTGTCGGCATGCCCGGTGGTGTAAGTCGCCATCGTCGTCGTGCCCCACGACCATCCCAGCAGGTTGAGGCGCGCGATGTTGCGGCGCTGCAGGATGAAATCGACCGCGGCGGAGATATCCTTGACGGCGGTGTCGCCGCGCACGATCGCCGGATTGGCCTCGGGCCTGTCGGACATCTCCTTCGGCCGCGTCGATCGGCCATAGCCGCGCAGGTCGAGCAGCCACACGTCATAGCCGCGCGCGGCGATGTATTCCATCCACGACACGCCATCGAGCCTGAGGTCGAATGCGGTTTCAGACGGATAGGTCGCGCCGTGAACGTAGAGCACCGTGCGCTCGGGGCGGAACGCATTCATGTCCGCCGGCCGCTTGTTGCGAACAAATATTTCGATCCCCGGATCGGGGGATTTCACCATCATTTCCTCGGTTACGAGGCGCGGCGACTGCGCCATGGCAGCGGTCGTCAACGCGGAAGCGGCGACGGCAGCAATCGCGATCGATTGAAATTTCAAGACGACCTCCATCTGTCTGTAACGAAGTGTGCAGAAGGGTTTCGACGTCGAATAAGGCGAGCCTATCAAGAACTTTGGCCGAAGTCTCCACCGTCGGGAGCAGTGAGGAAACCGATTGGCCGGGCCGACGACACGCCCCGACATCCCTCAGATGTGGCGCGTTTCCCAGCCGTTCGCGCCGCAAGGCCGTCGCGTGCGACAGCCTTGCGCGCGCGAAATCTAGCCCTTCACGCCGAGCAGTTCGACCTCGAAGATCAGCGTGGCGTTCGGGGGGATGACGCCGCCGGCGCCGCGGGCGCCGTAGCCGAGCGCGGGCGGGATGACGAGGGTGCGCTTGCCGCCGACCTTCATGGTGGCGACGCCCTCGTCCCAGCCGGCGATGACCCGCCCCTGGCCGATGGGAAACTCGAACGGGGTGCCGCGGTCGACCGAGGAGTCGAATTTCTTGCCCTTGGCGCCGTTTTCATAGAGCCAGCCGGTGTAGTGCATGACGCAGATTTGACCGGGCTTCGGCGAGGCGCCGGTGCCGACCTTGCTGTCCGTGATCTGTAAGCCTGATGCTGTTGTCATGGGTTTTCCGGCGGCCTGAGCCATTGCTGTGGTGGGGGAACCGGCGGCGAAGATGCCGGCCGTCGCGGTAACGAGGGCGAGTGCCGACAGGGCACCACGTGGGAAAGCTCGCATCCTCCTCCTCCTTGGGATCGTGTGAGAGCGGGCCGTTTCTTTAGCGCAATCGCAGGCGCGGTCCCATCGCTTTTTCCGGGGCGGGACGAACGCAGTTCATGCGGGCCTCGCCAGGCTCATGGCTGTGAACTCAATTTTTCGACCTCGTCCTGAGGAGCGCCTGAAAGGCGCGTCTCGAAGGATGGCCGCGAGCACGGCAGCGAAACTCCGTGCGACGCGAGTGCCTGTGGCCATCCTTCGAGACGCACGCAAAAGCGCGCTCCTCATGATGAGGTCATGTAAATATTTTCGCAGCCGCTCAGGGTGAGATGGATGGTTTGCAGGCTGTAAAACTTTCACGCCGCTTTCCCCGCAGCAGGCTTGTTCACCTGCTCCCTGGCGAATCCCGCCGTCGCGGCGTAGCCGCGCACGATCGCCTGGCGGCGTTCGAAGCTGAGCACGGTGTCGATCTCCGCAAAGCCGTCCGGTGCGATCGCCTCGACGGCGTCGATGACGCCTTCCGGGCCGCCCTTGCGGTTCATGTGCACGATCTGCGCGGTCATGGGCAGGCGCTCGCGCTCATAGGCCGCCAGCGCCGCGCAGGGATGCTCGGCGTCCTTGAGTCGGTCGGAGAGCGCGCGCGCATCGAGGATCGCCTGGGAGGCGCCGTTCGAGCCTACGGGGTACATGGGATGAGCGGCGTCGCCGAGCAGCGTCACCCGGCCATGGGACCAGCACGGCAGCGGATCGCGGTCGCACATGGGGAACTCCCAGAACTCCCCGGTCGCCTCGACGAGATGCTGGGCATCGATGCCGGGCACCTGGAAGCGCCGCAGATGCGGCATCAGGTCCTGCATGCGGCCGGGGTTGGACCAGTCCTCCTTGTTGGGCGGCGGCGTGTCGTTGGGGCCGATCTTCGCCGTCACCGCCCAGTTGGTGAGCTTGCGGTCGGCGCGCGATCCTTCGGCGATGGGATAGACCACGAATTTCGCCGCGAGCCCGCCGGCGACGATCATGGACCGCCCGGTGAGGAAGGCCGGCCAGTCGACGGCGCCGCGCCACAGCATGATGCCGTTCCATCTTGCGGGGCCTTCATCGGGGAACAGCGTCTCGCGCACCCGGGAATGGATTCCGTCGCAGCCGATCAGCACGTCGCCGCGCGCGGTTCCGCGGTGGCCGGTGCGATCGAAGAAGTAGGCGGTGACGCCGCCTTCGTCTTGGGTGTAGGCGCCGAGCCGGTGGCCGGTGTGGATGCGGCTTTCGCCGATGCGCGCGCGCGTCGCCTGATAGATCACGTTGTGCAGGCGGCCGCGATGGATCGAGAATTGCGGCACGTCGTAGCCGGCCGCGAGTCCGCGCGGCTCGCGCCAGATCTCCTGACCGAAACGGTTCATGTAGAACAGCTCATGGGTGCGGATCGCCACCGCGTCGAGCCGCTCAAGGAGGCCGAGGCCGGCCAGCTCCTTGATGGCGTGGGGCAGCGTGTTGATTCCAACGCCGAGTTCGCGCATGGCATCGGCCTGTTCGAACACTTCGCAGTCGATGCCGCGCGCATGCAGCATCAGCGCGGTGGTCAGACCGCCGATGCCGCCGCCGATGATGATCGCCTTCATGTCGTGCCCATAAATCCAAGAGCGCTATCGTTTCAGGTTGAAATCGAATAGCGCTCCAAGGTCTGATTTTGAGCATCATCTTGTCCGAAAAGTCTGCAACTTTTCGGGATCATGCTCTACGCCGCGGAAAGGTCTGCAACTCTCCGGGATCATGTCTATTTTGGATGGGTGCGCGCGCCGAGGCAACTGCCATCGCCGCTTATGGTGAGCGGTTGCTGGCCATATCTCGCGTGGTTCACGCCGGTTCGGGACTCGTCTGGGAAATGTTGGTTAAGAAATGGACGACCTGAATAGACGAGCGTTGGGCGGACTCCTGCGCTTTCTCATCGGCGTTGCGGTGCTGCTGTTCGTTCCGGCGTGGACGCTGCGCTACTGGCAGGCGTGGGTCTTTCTGGCCGTATTCTTCGGCTCGGCGCTGGCGATCACCCTGTACCTCATGAAGAACGATCCGCAGCTCCTGGAGCGGCGGATGAAGGCGGGGCCGGGCGCGGAGAAGGAGACGAGCCAGAAGGTCATCCAGGTCGTGGCGGCGTCGGCGTTCTTTGCCGCGATCGCTTTCCCTGCAATCGACCACCGCTTCGGATGGTCGACGGTGCCGGCCTATGTCGCCGTCGCAGGCGACGTCCTGGTCGCGCTCGGTCTCCTCGCCATATTTTTCGTTCTCAGGGAAAACAGCTACGCGTCGGGAGTGATCGAAGTCGACGCGGAGCAGAGGGTCATTTCGACGGGACCGTATGCGCTGGTGCGTCATCCCATGTATTCCGGCGCCCTGGTCATGTTCCTGGGCGTGCCTCTCGCGCTCGGCTCATGGTGGGGATTGCTCACGCTCATCCCGATGACGCTTGCGATCATATGGAGGCTTCTCGACGAGGAAAAATTCCTGGCGAGGAACCTGCCGGGCTATCGGGAATATCAGGAGCAGGTGAGGTATCGGCTGGTGCCGTTCGTCTGGTAGCGGCGCGTTCGGCCTTATGACTGCGGGGCGGCGCTCTCGGACGCACCGCGCGCGACCCGGCCGGCGCGTGCGTGTTCGAGCGCCCGCACGGTATTCTCGCCCTCGCGCCGCGCGGAGAGGACGGTGGCGAATGCCACCGAGCTCTCGATCAGGAGGTCGCGCTGCCGGTCGACGGTGACGATGTGGTAGCTGTCGTCGAGGATCAGGGTGTCGACAATGCCGCCGAGATATCGCTGCAGATATTGAGCGTTCTTGATGCTGGACAGATCGTCCTCGCGGGCCTGGATCACCAGGGCCGGCGCCTTGATCGCGGGGAGCCGCGGCGTCACCTGGTCGACCAGCAGGCAGAGCTCGCACACCGAGGCGCCGGGGGTGACCATGATGCCGGCCTGGGTGGTGTCGCCGGAATTCATTGCGGCCAGCACCACGCCGCGGATGGTCGGGTCCTTGATGCCGTAAGGCTCGGTTTCGACGAAGCTGTACAGCCGGCTGATGCAGAAGCGCCCGAACCGGCTCAGCATGCACAAGCGCAGCACGAACCGGTACCACGGCGTCGCCCAGCCGTCGTACCACAGCGTCGGTGCGTAGAGCGCGAGCCCGTGGACGTCGTCCGGCCGCTCCGCGGCGAGGTGCAAGGCGAGCACCGCGCCCATGGACAGGCCGCCGACCACAACGGTGTCGCAGGTCTGCCGCAGCCGTTCGAAGGCGGCATCGACGCTCGCATACCAATCCCGCCATCCGGTTGCCAGGAGATCGGAAGCATCGCCGCAATGGCCCGCGAGCTGGCAGCAATGGACGGTGAAGCCGTTGCGGGCAAGGCCCTTGGCGACGAATTTCAGCTCGATCGGCGTGCCGCCGAGCCCGTGGATCAGCAGAAAGCCGGTGCGTCCGCTGCCGACGAAAAAGCTGCGATCGACGATGGTCATCGCGCCACTCCCCAGGCCGCAAGCCTTCTTCCTCCCCCTGAAGAAGGGGGAGGGAGAAAGGGTGCGCGAGCAAGTGCTGGAAGCGATGCGCTGGTCATGTGCGGATTTAATCTCCGGCGACGCGCGCGATGAGCTGGTCGAGGAGGGCGAGGGCGAGATCGATCTCGCCGTAGCTGATGTCGAGGGAGGGCGCGAGGGTGATGACGTTCTTGTAATAGCCGCCGATGTCGAGCACGAGCCCGTAGCACCGGCCATTGTGGTCGAGATCACCCTTGAGGCGATTCGTCGACCATGCGATCGACGAACGCCTTGTCCGGCGTGAAGCCGTCTTCGCCGCAGATCTCCATGCGCAGCGCGAGGCCGAGGCCGTCGACGTCGCCGATCACCTTGTGACGGCGCTTGAGCTCTTCGAGGCCGCGCAGGAAATAGGCGCCCTTCTTCGGCACCGAGCTCGCGTAGTCTTCCTCGTGCATCATCTTCATCGCTTCGAGCCCGATCGCGGTGCCGAGCGGATTGGCATTGAAGGTGGAGTGGGTCGAGCCGGGCGGGAATACTTTCGGGTTGATCAGCTCCTCGCGCGCCCACAGGCCGGACAGCGGATTGAGGCCGTTGGTGAGCGCCTTGCCGAACACAATGATGTCGGGCGCAACGCCGAAATGCTCGATCGACCACAGCTTGCCGGTGCGGAAGAACCCCATCTGGATCTCGTCGACCACCATCAGGATGCCGTAGCGGTCGAGCACCTTCTTCAACTCGATGAAGAAATTCTTCGGCGGGATGACGTAGCCGCCGGTGCCCTGGACGGTCTCGACATAGAAGGCGGCGTACTCGGCCTGGGCCGCCTTGGGGTCCCACACGCCGTTGTACTCGCTCTCGAACAGGCGGGCGAACTGGGCGACGCAGTGCTGCCCGTACTCTTCCTTGCTCATGCCCTTGGGGCCGCGGAAGTGGTAGGGGAACGGCACGAATTGCGCGCGGTCGCCGAAATGGCCGTAACGGCGGCGATAGCGGTAGGACGAGGTGATGGCGGAGGCGCCGAGCGTGCGGCCGTGATAGCCGCCCTCGAAGGCGAACATCAGGCTCTTGCCGCCTGTCGCGTTGCGGACGAGCTTGAGCGAGTCCTCCACCGCCTGCGAGCCGCCGACGTTGAAATGGACGCGGCCCTTGCGGCCGAACTTGGCCTCGCAGTCGCGCGCGATCATGGCCGCGAGCTCGATCTTCTCGCGATGCAGGTACTGGCTGGCGAGCTGCGGCAGCCGGTCGAGCTGGTCGCTTGGCCGCCTCGTTCAGGCGCCGGTTGCGGTAGCCGAAATTGACCGCCGAGTACCACATCTGCAGGTCGAGATATTCGCGGCCCTCGGCGTCGTAGAGGTAGGAGCCCTCGCAACGTGCGAAGAGCTTCGGCGGCTCGCTATAGTGGACGGTGTCGCCATGGGAGCAGTACAGCGCCTCGAGCTTGAGGAGCTCGCGGTCCCGTGCGGCGGCGTCGTCGGCGGCGGCTGCCGCCACGACCTTAAGCGGCGGGCGATGCATGCGAGGCATCCGCGAGACGGTTCAGTTCCGGCATTTCGGCGAGGGCGGCGAGCCATTCGGACAGCATCGTCATGGCGCCGGCGAAGTTTCCGAACACGAGATAGCTCAGTCCCTTGCTGTGACAGTGCTCCGCCAGCGCGCTCTTGGCGATCACGAGATCGGCGGTCTCGGCGGCGCAGAAATCGCTGCGCCCGTCGCCGACCAGGATGCGCAACGGCCCCGGTTCCTTGTCGAGTGCGCTGCATTTGCAATGACCTGCGGCGGAGCGGCAGGCCTCGCTTGCGAACGGAAAGGCGAGACGCCAGCGGTTCTTGCCGCGCCACTCCAGCCGGTTGGCCCGGACCGGGACATTGGCGCCGCCACGCGCCAGCATCTTCATCACGACACGGTCGAGACCGTCCGATATCACCGTCAGCGGGATGCCGTTGTCCCGGCACGATGCCGAAAAGGCGAGAAAATGAGGATCGAGCGGAATGTCCTCGACGAGATCGTCGATCTCGCGGGGCAGGGCGCGGATGAGGTCCACTTGGCGCGCCATGCATTCGCGCGACCCGATGCGGCCGGCGAGCCAATCGGCTTCGATGGCCCGCCACTCCGGCTCGGCAAATTGCTCGAGGATGACGTCGGTCGTGTCTTCAAGGGCAATGGTGCCGTCAAAATCAACGAACACGCGAATTTGCGGCGGCGCCTTGCGGCCCGCTTTCCGCTCGCTGGGCTTCATTAACAATTTATTGCTCCCCGTCCATCTTTAACCCTGCCTAATCGCTGCGGCGCAATCAATGGAATAAATCCCAGTTGCGGCTGCGCGGGCTCGGGTTTCGTGGAGGGAGGTGAGCTGGTCTGTCGCGGCTGCTGAACGCAGTCAAGGAGCGGAATAGCTCCGCCCAAATGCCTGTGGAGACTGCATTTTCTTGGCGAGCTCCATCATCGGCCACGACGGCGAGTGGTGAAAAAGTGAAATAAAATTCACTTTTTCTCCGCTCAATTTCTTTATTTTGCGATCACCCGCACCGGCTTGCCGTCGATGAAACCGCGGATGTCCTCGACGATATCCGGGAAGTAGTGCTGGTAATTCTGCAGGCTGACATAACCGAGGTGGGGCGTGATCACGACGTTGTCCATCTTGCGGAACGGGTGGTCGAGCGGCAGCGGTTCCACGTCGAACACGTCGAGCCCGGCGCCGGCGATGCGGCGCTCGGTGAGGGCGGAGAGCAGCGCCTTCTCCTCGACGATCGGTCCGCGCGCGGTGTTGACGAGGAGGGCGGTCGGCTTCATCAGGCCGAGTTCCTTCGCCCCGACGAGGCCGCGCGAACGGTCGCCGAGCTGGACATGGATGGTGACGATGTCGGCCTGGCGGAACAGGTCTTCCTTGGTGGCATATTCGACGCCGACTTCCTTGCACTTCTCCGCTGTGAGGTTGGGGCTCCAGGCGATCACCTTCATGCCGAAGGCCTTGGCCACCCCGGCGACCCTGACGCCGAGCTTCCCGAGCCCGATGACACCCAGCGTCATGCCCTCGATGTCCGGCCCAAGGGTGATCTGCCAGGGCTGCCCCGCCTTGAGGCGGGCGTGCTCGAACCCGATCCGCCGCGTCAGCTCGAGGATGAGGCCGAAAGTGATGCCGGTGGTCGGATTGCCGAAGCTCGAGGTGCCGCAGACCGTGATCCCGCGTTCGGCCGCCGCCGCCATGTCGATCGAGGCGTTGCGGGCGCCGGTGGTGATCAGAAGCTTGAGGTTGGGCAGCGCCTCGATGGTGTTGCGGCGGAACGGCGTGCGCTCGCGCATCATGCAGATGATGTGGAAGTCCTTGAGCGCGCGGTGGACCTCGTCCGGGCCGCCGAGGTGCTGGTTGAACACGGTGACGTCCACATCCCCGGCGATCTTCGACCAATCCGCCAGTTTCAGCGCGACATTCTGGTAGTCATCAAGAACCGCACAACGGTATCGCATCCGCAAATTCCTTCCCCGCCGTCACCGGCGCCTCGCCGCAATGGCGGTCCGGGGAAAGCTTTGGCACATCATCCCGATACCGGACAAGCGGTCCGGCGCAGGGTTGTGTCTGGGCTTTGAAACTGGAAGCGCTTGACGCACGTTCGCGCCAGCCCCAAATCGCTGTTATGCTTTGCAAGCAACCGGGAGTTGCCGAATGGAAACGGCCGTAGTCCTCATAGTCGCTGCGAGCTCGGTTCTTGTCGCGGGCGAGTTGGCCAAGCGACGCGGCCGCTCGTTCAAGATATGGGCGTGGATCGGCGCGATTATTGGGCCGCTCGCGATCCCTTTGCTGTTCGTATTCCCGCGCGCGGCCACGCCAAGCGGGTCTGGGGGCGAAAGCGCCGCCCCGGGTTAGCGGATCAGGTCGGAAGGCCGATGAGCTCCCGCTTGGCGCGGGATTTGGGGCCGGGACCGCGCATGTAATAGCGTTCCGGCCGGTAGGCGGCGAACAGGTCCTTCACAAGCGAGCGCCACAGCGCGGCAATCGCGGTGCTGATCGGGGGAACTCTGTGTTCGTTCGCCATGGCACGGTGCTCGTGAATTGATCGCTTCCTCGGATTAGTTCCACTCGCCGAGGAATTGGTTCATGAGGCAGCTATGGCAGAAATTTGTTAAAAACTGGTGGAAGGCGGGACACACTCGTCCGGTTCGTGAGGCGGAGCAGCTGATTTTTTCGCGACCGTGGTCGGATCGACACATGACACGGCGGCGTTCGCCACACCGGCGCGGTCTTGGCAACGATCTGGGCGCGGTTCGCGGCGCTTGCCCTTTCGGGCCGGCGTCGTTACATCAGCGCCGACTCTCCCGAAATATCCAGGCGTCTCCGTCGGGAAATCGTCCTGGTGAGCATCAATCGCATTCGTGGCGGCGAGCCCGATCTGCTTCGTCGCAGGCCTTAGAAGAGGGGCGCAATGGCCCGGCAGTTCATTTACCACATGCAAGGTCTCACCAAGACCTATCCGGGCAACCGGAAGGTATTGGAGAACGTCAATCTGTCGTTTTATCCCGATGCCAAGATCGGCGTGCTCGGCCCCAACGGGTCCGGCAAGAGCACGCTCTTACGGATCATGGCGGGCATCGATACCGAGTTCAACGGCGAGGGCTGGGTGGCCGAAGGCGCCCGGGTCGGCTACCTGCCCCAGGAGCCGCAGCTCGATGAAAAGAAGTCCGTGCGCGAAAACGTGATGGAAGGCGTCGCTGCGCAGAAGGCGATCCTCGACCGCTACAACGAGCTCGCCATGAACTACTCCGACGAGACCGCGGACGAGATGACCAAGCTCCAGGACGAGATCGAGGCGCAGGGCCTGTGGGATCTCGACTCCAAGGTCGAGCAGGCTATGGAAGCCCTGGTCTGCCCGCCCGACGACGCCGAGGTCACCCATCTCTCTGGCGGCGAGAAGCGCCGCGTCGCGCTGTGCAAGCTATTGCTCGACCAGCCGGACCTGCTGCTGCTCGACGAGCCGACCAACCATCTCGACGCCGAGACGGTGAACTGGCTCGAAGGCCACCTGCGCAAATACCCCGGCGCGATCCTGATCGTCACCCACGACCGCTACTTCCTCGACAACGTGACCGGCTGGATCCTCGAGCTCGACCGCGGCCGCGGCATTCCCTATCAGGGCAATTATTCGTCATGGCTCGGCCAGAAGCAGAAGCGCCTCGAGCAGGAGGGCCGCGAGGAGGAATCCCGCCAGAAGACGCTCGCCCGCGAGCAGGAGTGGATCGCGGCGAGCCCGCGCGCCCGCCAGGCGAAGTCCAAGGCGCGTTATCAGCGCTACGAAGACCTTCTTGCCAAGGCAGCGGAAAAGGGGCCGACCACCGCGCAGATCGTCATCCCGGTCGCCGAGCGGCTCGGCCAGCACGTCATCGAGTTCGAGCATCTCAGCAAGGGCTTCGGCGACAATCTCCTGATCGACGATCTCACCTTCAAGCTGCCGCCTGGCGGCATCGTCGGCGTGATCGGTCCCAACGGTGCCGGCAAGACCACGCTGTTCCGCATGATCACCAAGCAGGAGGGACCCGACAGCGGCGAGATCTCGATCGGTGAACTCGGTCCAGCTCGGCTATGTCGACCAATCGCGCGACAGCCTCAACGGCAAGGCGACCGTGTGGGAGGAGATTTCCGGCGGGCTCGACCAGCTCCAGCTCGGCAAGCGCGAGGTGAACTCGCGCGCCTATTGCGGCGCCTTCAACTTCAAGGGCGGCGATCAGCAGAAGAAGGTGGGGCAGCTTTCAGGCGGAGAGCGCAACCGCGTGCATCTCGCCAAGATGCTCAAGTCGGGGGCCAACGTGCTCCTGCTCGACGAACCCACCAACGACCTCGACGTCGACACCTTGCGGGCGCTGGAAGAAGCGCTCGAAGACTTCGCCGGCTGCGCCGTGATCATCAGCCACGACCGCTGGTTCCTCGACCGCATCGCCACCCACATCCTCGCCTTCGAGGGCGACAGCCACGTGGAATGGTTCGAAGGCAACTTCCAGGACTACGAGGCCGACAAGATGCGCCGCCTCGGCACCGACTCGATCATCCCGCACCGGCTGAAGTACAAGAAGTTTACGAGATAGCGATTGGAAGAGTGTAGCCCGGATAGAAGCGGCAGCGAAACTCCGGGAGCAGCGCTTGAATGACTTCGCTGCGCTCGTCCCACATTTCGCTGCCGCTCAATGCGGGCTACCTGCGCCGAAGGCGCCGACGT
This sequence comes from uncultured Alphaproteobacteria bacterium, assembly GCA_963791375.1. Taxonomy (GTDB): domain Bacteria; phylum Pseudomonadota; class Alphaproteobacteria; order Rhizobiales; family Xanthobacteraceae; genus JAJPKK01. Next base: position 182,841 of record CAWBSI010000013.1, on the reverse strand, counting down.
CGCTTTTCGGTTCCGGAGGGGATCTCGCCCCGGCTCGCTTCCATCAGCTCATCCGTGGTGATGTCGCGGATGGGCCGCCGCTTCGCCAGCGCATCCAGACGTTCCCCGTATCTTTGCGAAGCGCCGGGCTTCTCGATGTAGACGCCCCCCGACGCCGTGGCGCGCACGTCGACCTTGTCGCCGGGCTTGAGGCCCACGGCATCGCGCACTTTCTTGGGCAGCGTCACTTGGCCCTCGACGTGATCTTGGCCATGATTCCATCCGGCATCGTATTCCAATAAGATGCTACACCATCGGAGCACAGGCCAGCCGGCAGCCCCTGAAATGTCTGCGTGTTAATGCCTTTTTTGCCGGCCATGGTCCGTTTCCGATTCGTCGCAATTTACGGAACGTTCGAGAGAAAACCGGAGGTGCACATGCACTGGAGGTCGCTCCGCGGTGGCGCACAAGCGCTGGTGATCGCAGCGTTCGCTTTGTTCTTCTGCATTTTGTTTTCTTGGGCCCCGAATCCCGCATTCGCCGCCGACGCCGCGTTCCAGCAATGGCTCGCGGCGACATGGCCGGAAGCGCAGGCCCTCGGGGTGAGCCGCGCGACCTTCGACATGGCGACGCGCGGCCTCGAGCCCGATCTGTCGCTGCCCGATCTCGCCATTCCCGGCCGCCCCCAGGCGCCGCAGCGCGGCCAGGCCGAGTTCGTCCAGACGCCCGCCGACTATCTCAAGGAGTCCATCATCGCCCGCCTGGCCGCCGAAGGCGCGAAGCTGCGCACCCAGCATGCCGCGACCCTCGACGCCATCGAGAAGCAGTTCGGCGTGCCGGGGCCGGTGTTGCTGGCGATCTGGGGCCGCGAGACCGACTTCGGCCACTCGAAGGATCGGAACGATGCGATGCGCGTGCTCGCGACCCAGGCCTATGTGGGCAAGCGCAAGGAGATGTTCCGCCAGGAATTCCTGCTGGCGATGAAAATGCTGCAGGAAGGCACCAAGCGGGAGGACATGCGCAGCTCCTGGGGCGGCGCCATGGGGCTCACCCAGTTCCTGCCGTCGGAATTCTACAAGCATGGCGTCGATTTCGACGGCGACGGCCGCGCCGACATCTTCCACTCGGTGCCCGATGCGCTGGCTTCGGCGGCCAAGCAACTCGCCGACAAGGGCTGGCAGCCCGGCCGGCGCTGGGCCTATGAAGTCCACGCGCCCGCCCAATTCGACTGCACGCTCGGCGAGCCGGACGTGGTGAAGCCGATCGGCGAATGGCTCAAGGCCGGCTTCGTGCCGGCGTATGGCCGCAAGCTGCGCCCGGACGAACTCGCGGAGCTCGCCTCGGTGCTGCAACCCGAGGGGATCTATGGGCCGGCCTTTCTCGCGCCGAAGAACTACTTCGTGATCAAGGAGTATAATTTCTCCGACCTCTACGTCCTGTTCGTCGGCCATGTCAGCGATCGCATGTCCGATCCGCGCCATTTCGAGACGCCGTGGAGCAAGGCCGCGCTGATGCGCACCGCGGATGTCGAGACGATGCAGAACATTCTCACGGCCCGCGGCCTCTACCAGGACAAGGTCGATGGCAAGGCCGGCATGAAGACGCGCTCAGCGCTCGGCGCCTATCAGAAGGCAAACGGCCTCAAGCCGGATTGCTGGCCGGGTACGGCGGTGCTCGACCACATGCGCAGCCATCCAACCGCGGCGCAGGCGCGGTAGGTCTACATCTCGTGTTATGACTCTTGACGGTCATTCAATTTCGGTGTCATGCCCCGCGAAAGCGGGGCATCCAGTAACCCCCGCACCATCGGTGGGACTCACGCCGTTCCCACATTCGCAGTCCCGTGGCTACTGGATCGCCCGGTCAAGCCGGGCGACGACAGAATTGGAATCTAGCATCAGAGACAAGACGCTAGATAAACCGAGGCAGGATCGACGCCTGGATGATTGTCAGGCAAGAGATCGAGGGTCATCGCCGATATTTTTGCCAACAGCTCATCGAGGGTCGGTGCGTCGGCGGCGGCCGGGATGTCGTCGCAATGTCCCGTCCACACCGCCGCCTTGTCGTCCCATGCGGCGGAGATCGTGAAGATGAGCGGTTTCGCCATTCGTGACATCTCGCTCAAGAAAACGGCCGGCTCTGCGAAGAGCCGGCCGTTCGCCGTTACCGCGGTTGAAGCTCGGCTCTGCCTTGCGCGGCCTGCTGCTGCCGGCCGATCTGGTTGAACTGCGCCTTCTGCTCGTCGCTGAGCGAGTTGTAGAAGTCGTCGACCGCGCCGCGGACGGTGCTCACCGACTGCAGCATCGTGTTGAGTCGCATCGAGATCGCGTCGAGCCGCGCCGGCGGCGTTGTCGGCAGGCTGGCCGGGCAGGCCTTGGACAGCGCATCGGCGGTGTCCGCCATCGCCGTCTTGAGCGCATCGAGCTTGGCCTGCTGCTGCGCATTGGGCTGCACCGCCTTCTCGATCCGCTCGCCCGGCCATTGGGTCGCGCTGCTGGCGGCGCCGCAGTTCGCCAGCGAACGGTTCTTTCCGGTCTGGTCGCTTGCCGCGTTGAGCCGCGCCTTCTGCTCTTCGGTCAGCGAATTGTAGAACTTGTCGAGCGGCGGCCTGACGATGTCGATCGCCTGCACCATTCCCGCGATCCGCTTCTGCATCGCGTCCATCCGCCCGGTGGGCGCGAAAGCGATGGTGGTCGGACAGGCCTCCTTGATCGCCTGCGCGGCCCGGATCGAGGCATTGGCGAAGTCGTCGAGCAGGGCGCGCTGGTCGGCAGTCGGGGTCACCGCCTGCTCGATTCGATCGATCGGCCAGCCGGCGACTTCCTTGCTGTCTTCGCCGCACGACTGGTTGAGTTGGCCGGTCACCTCGGCCTGCCGGCTCGGGGCCGCTCGCGCCGTCCGCGTGGACGGTGCGGACGTGCTGGCCGCCCCGGCATAGGCGCCACCGACGGGAGCCGCACCGCCAACGACTAAACCCGGGCCGGGCGGGATATAGCCCGCGAAATCGTCGTAGCCATAGGGCCAGAACAGCCCGGCATAAATGTCGGGATAGCCGTAAGCCCAGAACGGGTAGTCATAGGCCCATGGCCAGAACAGACTGGCGTACAGGACATCGTATGCGAACGGCCAGAACACCGGGCCGTACCAGCCAAAGCCCCACCAGGCCCGGAAGCCCGGATACACGTACGGGAAAGGACCGCCCCACCAACCGCTGCGGTGGAAGCCGTTATGGGCGAAACCGTTATGGGCGAAGCCGTTGTGGGCGAAGTTGCGCCCCGCCAAATGCGCGGCGCCGGCCGCAGCCGCCACATGGCCTACGTTGCGTCCCGCAAGCCCATGTCCTGCAAGTCCACGTCCTGCGAGCCCACGCCCGTTTGCGGTGCTGCCGGCGAAATGATGTGCGCCCAGGCCATTGTGCGCATAGCTGCGCCCGCCGACATGGAAGCTCCGCGCGCCGACACTGCGGCCAGCCGTGTGGAATCCGCTTAAGTGCGAGCCGCCGAACCGCATCGGGTTACCGCCGTAGCGCATTCCGCCGCCGCCGAAGCTCCGCATGCCCCCGCCACCGAAGCTCCGCATGCCTCCGCCGCCGAAGCCGCCCATGCGCATGCCTCCGCCACCGAAGCCACCGCCGCCCATGTGCATGCCTCCGCCGCCAAAGCCGCCACCACCGAAGTGGCCGCCGCCCCCGCCTCCGCCGAAGCCTCCTCTCGCCTCTGCGTCGGTCGTGACGGCAAAGGCCAGCGCCGACGCAAGAAGCACGGCACCTAACCGCTTTCCACGAACTGTCATTGTAACCTCCAGGGCGTTCCTGCCGGCGTCATGCGCGCGCTACGAATTGCCCCCGATGACGAATTCGATCCTCGGATCGTTCTCGCGTCGCAAACATCATGTCTTGCTCCCGATTCGGAGGCTTTGACATGCATCATATTCGCTCCCAACTTGGAAGCTTTGATGGCCAAACTCTGGCGCACCACCGCGTAAACCTAGTAACGCAACCCGCGCAAAAAAAGAGGCCGGCCGGTTAAAAGCCGACCGGCGTTTCGCCGCGGGTGCTCGCGCCGGCCGCGAGCTCATGTGCCGATCACGGGCAGAAGAAGCGCGGCCGCGAATAACCGACCACATTGCCGAACCGGTCGACCAGGGGACGGCGCGCCCAATAGCCCCCGGGGCAGCCCACCGGAACCGCCGCCGCATAGGCGGGATAGGGCGCATAGCCGGGCGCGACCGCATAAGCGGGGTAGGCCGAATTTGCAATTGCTCCACCGATGATCGCGCCGGCGGCGACGCCGCCGATGATGCCGGCGGCTATGCCGCAGCCGTTGCAGCCGGCGTCCGCGCCGGTGGGTACCATGACCGACGCAAGGGCGAGCATGCCGGCGGCGGCGACTGCAATCGTGGTGGTTTTCATGTCCTACCTCGTCAGGTGTTGATCGCCCCGCGATCGTCCGGTGATGGGATTGCGTGTTTTCAGGCGCGAGGGTCTGATTCCAGCGCTTTCCGACGGAACCGGGCCACCCAGCCCATCCAATTTGTCGGAAATTTGTTGGGGGCTTCACGTGAGCGGCCGGCGGCGCCCGCGATTGCGCGGCCGGCGGCAGGGGAGGGATGTTGCGCTACGTGCCCGACGAACTGTACGCGGGGTCATTCCGGGGCGCCGCTTCAGCGGCGAACCCGGAATCCAGACGACATCGCCGCCCGCACTGCGGTCTGGATTCCGGGTTCGCGCGAAGGATACGCGCGCCCCGGAATGACGGTGCTGAACGGGGTGTCGCTAAAACACCTTGTTGCTTTCCTTCACGGCCTCCGCCTCGACATACACCTCGCTGCCCATGTCGCGGAACTTCTTCGACATCTCGGCCATGCCGACCTCCTTGTCGTTGAGCGTCGCGGCGTAGTCGCGCACGTCCTGGGTGATCTTCATGGAGCAGAATTTCGGCCCGCACATGGAGCAGAAATGGGCGACCTTGTGGGCGTCCTTGGGCAGCGTCTCGTCGTGGTATTCGCGGGCGGTGTCGGGGTCCAGCGAGAGGTTGAACTGGTCGACCCAGCGGAAATCGAACCGCGCCCGCGACAGAGCGTCGTCGCGGACCTGCGCCGCCGGATGGCCCTTGGCGAGGTCGGCGGCATGCGCCGAGATCTTGTAGGCGATCACGCCGTCCTTGACGTCGTCGCGGTCGGGCAGGCCGAGGTGCTCCTTCGGCGTCACGTAGCAGAGCATGGCGCAGCCGAACCAGCCGATCATGGCGGCGCCGATCGCCGAGGTGATGTGGTCGTAGCCCGGCGCAATGTCGGTGGTGAGCGGGCCCAAGGTGTAGAACGGCGCCTCGCCGCACTCCTTGAGCTGCTTGTCCATGTTGATCTTGATCTTGTGCATCGGCACGTGGCCGGGGCCTTCGATCATCACCTGGCAGCCCTTGTCCCAGGCGATGTTGGTGAGTTCGCCCAGCGTCTCCAGCTCGGCGAACTGGGCGCGGTCATTGGCGTCGGCGATCGAGCCCGGCCGCAGGCCGTCGCCGAGCGAGAACGACACGTCGTAGCGGCGCATGAGGTCGCAGATCTCGTCGAAGCGCTCGTAGAGGAAGCTCTCCTTGTGATGCGCCAGGCACCACTTCGCCATGATCGAGCCGCCGCGCGAGACGATGCCGGTGACGCGGTTGGCGGTGAGCGGCACATAGGCGAGCCGCACGCCGGCATGGATGGTGAAGTAGTCGACGCCCTGCTCGCATTGCTCGATCAGGGTGTCCTTGTAGACCTCCCAGTCGAGCTTGACCGGATCGCCATCGACCTTTTCCAGCGCCTGGTAGATCGGCACCGTGCCGATCGGGATCGGCGCGTTGCGGATGATCCATTCGCGGGTGTTGTGGATGTTGCGGCCGGTGGAGAGGTCCATCACCGTGTCGGCGCCCCAGCGGATCGCCCACACCATCTTCTCCACCTCTTCCTCCACCGACGAAGTCACGGCGGAGTTGCCGATATTGGCGTTGATCTTGGTGAGGAAGTTGCGGCCGATGATCATCGGCTCCAGCTCGCCATGGTTGATGTTCGAGGGGATGATGGCGCGGCCGCGCGCGACTTCGCTGCGCACGAACTCCGGCGTGACGAAGGCCGGCACCGCGGCGCCGAAATTCTCGCCGTCGGCGAGCGCGGCCTCGGCGCGGTCGAGCTTGAGCTTGCGGCCGAGGTTCTCGCGCGCCGCGATATAGATCATCTCCTTCGTGATGACGCCAGCCCGCGCCCATTCGAGCTGCGTCACCGGCTTGCCGGCGAGCGCGCGCAGCGGCCGGTGGCTGCTTGGGGAACGTGCGGGCGACATGCTTGTCGCCGACATTGCCGTTGTCCTCCGGCTTGACGTTGCGTCCCTCATATTCCTCGACGCCGCCGCGCTCGCGCACCCATTCGATCCGCGTGCGGGCGAGGCCCGCCTCGACGTCGATGACGGCCTTGTCATCGGTGTAGGGGCCGGAGGGGTCGTAGATCGGCACCGGCGGTTCGGCGGCGGCTTCCGTCAGCACCACCTCGCGCAGGGGAACGCGCAGATCCGGCGCCGCCTCCGGCGCGACATAGATCTTGTGCGAGCCCGCGATCGGTCCGGTGGTGACCTTGGGGGTGGCGACACTGCGTTCGTGAACGTTCATTGACGACTCCTTGGGAGACGCGGGGGTTAGACGGATGGAATTGGAGCGGACAAGGCCGCCGGCGAGGCCGGGCGAGACGAACACGACGCTGCCGGAAGCGCGGAGCACCGGGTCGGTCGGCCTGACGATGAAATTCGAAGACGACATGTCCGTCCGCCGTAATGGCTGCGACATCGCGCAGTCATGATTGCAACATATGATCCGGACGCGTCGTGGAAGGAATGGTCCGTCCCTTCGCCGGCATGACCCGGATCAGGTTCGAAGGGTCTCCGCGGCGCCCGCCCGGTTTGGGGCGATCCCCAATCGGACGATGGCTGCGCGGTCTCTCAGCTCCCTGCCGGAGCTCCCCTCGGAACCCCGCTAATCTAAGCCGATGGCGGGGGGTGTCAATGCACGCCAGATGACCGCGGCGGCATCCCGGCAATGCTATTCCCGATGGCGCGGCGTTCCCCGATTGGCTAACCTCCAGCAAAACAATTCATACGAGGAGGATGCCATGGCTGCAGTGACGCGCTCGACGCTGGGCTTCGTTTTGGCAATGGCCGGTTGTGCGGCCCTATCGTCGGCGAACGCCGCGACCATCGCCGGCACCGTCGCGGGCCCCGACGGCAAGGGGTTCCGTGGCGCCTTCGTGCAGGCGAAGAATCTCAAGACCAAGATCATGGTCAGCGTGCTCTCGGACAATCAGGGCAAGTACAAGATCGAAAACCTGCCGGCCGGCGATTACCGGCTGCAGATGCGCGCCATCGGCTTCAAGAGCGATCCCAAGAACGGCATCGCACTGACCGCCGACCAGAACGCATCCTACGATCTCGCGCTGCAGCAAAGTTACGTGCGCTGGAGCGACATCTCCATGCACCAGGGCAAGAAGCTGTTGCCCGAGGCGCGCGGCAAGGACCTCCTGTTCACCCATTGCATGGCTTGCCACGGCTTCGAAAGCCGCATGGCGGCGGTGATCCGCGACGAGGACGGCTGGCGTGACCGCGTCAATTACATGCGCGAGGCCATGGCCTTCTTCATCGGCCGGCCGGTGTTCGGCTTCAACGACCAGAAGGCCGAGGACATCGTCTACTACCTCAATGCGATGTTCGGCGAAGACTCCAAGCTGCCGAAATCGCCGGCCGACCTGCCGCAATATCAAAGCGAGGTCCGCCCGTTTGGCGACGAAGCGATGAAGATCGTCTATGTGGAATACGACCTGCCCGGGCCGAACCGGATGCCGTGGAGCGCCCATCCCGACAAGGACGGCACGTTCTGGATTCCCTATTACGGCCGCGCCAACAAGATCGGCCATCTCGATCCGGTGAGCGGCGAGGTGAAGGAATATCCGGTTCCCAATCTCGGCACCGCGGCAATCCACTCGGCGGTGCCGGCGCGGGACGGCAGCGTCTGGTTGACCGAGCAAGGCTCCGACAAGCTCGGGCGCTGGGATCCCGACACCCGCGAGATCACCGAATACGCGGACACCGCGGGCAAGCACACGGTGCGGATCGATCCCAAGACCGGCTACGTCTGGTCGACGGGCGCGATGACGCGGTTCGATCCCAAGACCGAGAAATACGACCACATCCGGGAAGTGCCGAGCTGCTACGGCATCGCGCTCGACCAGGACGGCAATGCCTGGTTCACCGAGCTCCTGCCCAACGGCAAGGTCGGCAAGGTCGACGCCAAGACGCTGCAGGTGACGAAATACACGCTGCCGACTGCCAACGGCCGGCCCCGCCGCATCCAGGTCGACGACAAGGGGATCGTCTGGTTCGCTGAATTCGACGGCGGCAAGATCGGCCGGCTCGATCCCAAGACCGGGGCCATCACCGAGTTCCAGCTCCCGGGCCCGCAGCCCACGCCCTATGCGCTCGGCATCGATCGCGGCGGCAAGGTCTGGTACTCGTCCGAATACATGGACGTGGTGGGCCGCCTCGACCCCGATACCGGCAAGGTCGTCGAGTATCCGTTCACCCACGCCGAGAATTCGCTGCGCGACTTCTTCATGGACGACAAGGGCCGGATGTGGTTCGGCTCGCCCGCCAACGACAAGGTCGGGTATTTCTATCTCGCGGGGGAGTGACGCGGACGCTGACGGGAGGTGTTTTGCATTGCTCCCAATGCACTGTCATCGCCCGGCTTGACCGGGCGATCCAGTAACCCCCGCGCTGCAGGCTTATGCCGAGGCCCGAACAAAGGCCGGTGGTTACTGGATTGCCCGGTCAAGCCGGGCAATGACAGTTGATGGGGCTGATGCGAACGCGCGCATCGCTCCGCTCAAAACAAATCCAGCTGCTCCGCCGGTGCGCGCGGCGGCCGGAAATGCTCGGTGGTGAGCTCCGTCTTCGTCACGTTGAGGCCGAGCCTGGCGCACGTTGTGTCGAAGCGCTTGCCGATCATCCAGGCGTAGGGGCCGCCGCCGGTCATGCGCTTGCCGAACGTCGCGTCGTAGTCCTTGCCGCCGCGGGTCTGGCGGATCAGCGCGAACACATGGCGCTCGCGGTCCGGGAAGTTCGCCTGCAGCCATTCGCGGAAGAGGTCGCGCACTTCGAGCGGCAGCCGTAGCAGCACATAGCCGGCGCCGCGGACCCCGCAGGCGACGGCGGCGTCGAGAATGCGCTCGATCTCGGCGTCGTTGATGGCGGGGATCACCGGCGCCACCATCACCGTGGTCGGGACGCCGGCCTCGGCAAGCTGCCTGAGCGCTTCGAGCCGGCGCGGCGGGGAGGGCGCACGCGGCTCCATGACCCGGGCGAGCTTGGGATCCATCGTGGTCACCGAAATGCCGACGCGGACCAGGTTGCGCTTGGCCATCCGCGCGAGGATGTCGAGGTCGCGCACCACCAGGTTGGACTTGGTCACGATCCCCACGGGATGGCCGGAGCGCTCGAGCACCTCCAGGATGCGCCTCATCACCTCGTAGCGGCGCTCGATCGGCTGATAGGGATCGGTATTGGTGCCGATGGCGATGGTGCGCGGGGTGTAGTTGCGCGCCGACAATTCCCGCTCCAGCAGTTCCGGCGCGTCCGGCTTCATGAACAGCTTGGATTCGAAGTCGAGGCCGGGCGACAGCCCGAGATAGGCGTGGGTCGGCCGCGCGAAGCAGTAGATGCAGCCGTGCTCGCAGCCGCGATACGGGTTGATCGAACGGTCGAACGAGATGTCCGGCGAGGAATTGCGGGTGATCACCTTGCGCGCGGTATCGACGGCGACCTCGGTGGTGAACGGCGGCAGTTCCTCGATGCTTTGCCAGCCGTCGTCGAAGGCGATGGTCGCGCGTGGCTCGTAGCGCCCGGTCGAATTGGTTTGCGCCCCGCGGCCGCGCCGCCGTGCCCTATCGACGCCGGGCGGCTCAAACTCGCCCGCCGGCCCCGGATGCGACAGGTCCGGTTCCGGCGGGCGGCGGCGAAGGGAGGACATCGACATGGGTCATATCTAACCTTACCAAACGAACAAAACAAGAACATTCTTGCCTCTCCGGTGGTTCCCTGTGAAGGGATTGAGGGAAAAGCGATTTTTGATGGCTTTCGCACTGCAGCAAGAGTTAGCTCCCACTCATCAGGGATTCCCGGATGTTTCGATGCTGAGCGTCGTCATTCCCACCTTCGACAGCGAGCGCGCGCTGGTGCCGACGCTCGCCATGCTGGTGCCGGCCGCCATGAGCGGCTTCGTGCGTGAAGTCATCATCGCCGACGCCCGTTCGAGCGATGCGACGCTCGAGGTCGCCGATGTCGCCGGCTGCAGCGTGCTGGTATCGTCCGCGCCACTGGCGCAGCGGTTGCGCGAAGCCGCCGCGGCGGCACGTTCGCCATGGCTGATGTTCCTGCGGCCGGGAACCGTGCTCGATACGACCTGGGTCGATGAAACCGTTGCCTTCATCGAGGAGACCGAGCGCGGGGAAGCGGCTGCGGCGGCTGTGTTCCGCAAGGCGGTGTCGCCGCGGGCCTCCCATCCGATCGTGCTCGAGGCGCTGGCACTGCTCAAATATGCCCTGATGGGCCGGATCGGTGCCGACCAGGGACTTGTCATCAGCAAGCGCCTCTACGACGAACTCGGCGGCCACCGAGACGGCGCCGCCGATCCCGAAGCCGACCTCCTCGCACGCCTCGGCCGCCGCCGCATCCTGATGCTGCGCAGCGGCGCGCGCGGGTAGGTGCTGGTCCGCGAATTATCGCTTCAATTCGCGTGATCGAACGGCCTTTTACCCCCTCCCCCGCAAGCGGGAGAGGGGACGAAAAACTCAATCGATTGTTGGCGGACGAGTCCTAAGCGGGAATTTCAACGGAATCATCGTGTCGGCGCTATGGCGCCCAATTATTTGACTCAGTCAACAATATGCTTGATCCTGTCATCGAAACGCTCTCCCTGAGGCGCCGATGGAAAAGGGTCTTGCCGGCCGCGTCGCCGGCGTCCGCAAGTTCAACCGCTTCTACACCCGCCAGATCGGCCTGCTGCGCCAGGGCATGGTGGGCACGCCCTATTCGCTCAGCGAAGCGCGCGTGCTCTACGAGCTGGGCCGTGGCGAGACCAAGGCCGCTGCGCTGGCGGACCGCCTCGACATCGATCCCGGCTTCCTCAGCCGCCTGCTGCGCCGCCTCGGCGGCCGCGGCCTCCTCGCGCGGACGGCGTCCGCCGCCGACCGGCGCCAGTCGATCCTCAAACTCACAGCCAAGGGCCGCGCCGCCTTCGCGGCGCTCGACCGCCGCTCGCAGAAGGAAACCGCGACGCTGCTGGCCGGCCTCGCCGAGACCGACCAGCGCCGTCTCGCCGCCGCCATGGTCGCCATCGAGGCGCTGCTCGGCGCTCCGGCCACGCCGCCGCGCGCCGTCGTGCTGCGTCCGTTTCGCGGCGGCGACATGGGGTGGGTGCTCGCGCGCCACGCCGCGCTCTATGCCGAGGAACGCGGCTGGGGCCGCGCATTCGAGCTTCTGGTCGCCGAAATCGTCACGGAATTCCTGCGCGGATTCGATCCCGAACGCGAAGCCTGCTGGATCGCCGAGACCGACGGCGAGCCGGCCGGCACGGTCATGCTGGTGGACGCCGGCGGCGACGTCGCCAAGCTGCGGCTGCTGCTGGTCGAGCCGCGCGCGCGGGGGCTCGGCGTCGGAAGCAGGCTGGTCGAGGAATGCATCCGGTTCGCGCGGCTTTCAGGCTACCGCAAGATCACCTTGTGGACGCAGAGCGTGCTCACCGACGCCCGCGCCGTTTACCAGCGGGCGGGGTTCGTCAAGGTCGCCGAGGAACGCCACCGGAGCTTCGACGTCGATCTCGTGGGCGAGACCTGGGAGCTGGAATTGTAGTACGGCGCCGCTGATCGGCGTCCGTCACTGGGGCAGGCGCTCGCCGCGCCTGCCACGTCCCTCGCCCGTTGACAAAGGTAGCTTCCAGTAGCTACCATCCCCACCATGCGCTCGGTCGGCCTCAAGGTGCTCAAGAACAGGCTCAGCGAATATGTCCGTTTGGCCGCCGGCGGTGAGACCGTGCTGGTCACCGATCGCAACCGCGTCGTAGCGGAAATCGTGCCGCCGCAGGTAGGCCGCAGCCCGCTGCTCGCCGATGCGCTGCTGGCCGAAGCGGTGCGCGAGGGGTGGTTGACTCCCGCCGCGCTGGCGGCCGGCGGCCCGCCGCCGCGCAAGCCGATCATGGCATTCCGTGATCTCATGAGGGAACTGCGGCACGACCGGGACGACCGGTGATCTACCTCGACAGCTCGGTCGCCCTGGCACACCTGCTGGCGGAGGATCGCTCGCCGCCCGAATCCATCTGGCAGGTGTCACTGGTTTCGAGTCGCCTCCTTGAATATGAGGTCTGGAAGCGCATTCACGCGCGCCGGCTGGGCCGCTCGCACGGCGCGGAGGTGCGCGCCCTGATCGGCCACCTGGCGCTGATCGAGCTGGCTCCACCGGTCCTCGCGCGCGCCTTGGAGCCGTTTCCGATCCCGGTGCGAACGCTCGATGCCCTGCATCTGGCGTCGATGGAATTTCTCCGCGCCCGCGGTCAGACGGTCGAACTGGCGAGCTTCGACGAACGGCTGCTTGTTGCCGCGCGTGCCCTTCACATTCCGCTGTATGAGATGTGACGCGCCGCGCTCAGCGTTGCGTGCGTTCCGAAAGATCAAAGCCCGGTGATGACTGTGCGTGAGTTATCCCACGTCACACCGTCGCGCCCTGCGCCTTGGAGCGGCGCAGGTGCTCGTCGAGCCGCGGCATGATCTCGACGAAGTTGCAGGGGCGGTAGCGGTAATCGAGCTGGTGGACGAGAATGTCGTCCCAGGCGTCCTTGCAGGCGCCGGGCGAGCCGGGCAAGCAGAAGATGTAGGTCGCCCCGGCGACGCCGGCGGTGGCGCGGGTCTGGATCGCCGAGGTGCCGATCTTGGCGTAGCTCACCATCAGGAACAGGGTGGCGAAGCCCTCCATCTTCTTTTCAAACAATGGCTCCACCGCCTCCGGCGTCACGTCGCGCCCGGTGAAGCCGGTTCCTCCCGTCGAGATGATGACGTCGATGGCGGGATCGGCGATCCATGCCTGCACCTGGGTGCGGATCTTCTCCACGTCGTCGCGCACGATCGCCCGCGCCGCCAACCTGTGGCCCGCCTTGGCGATGCGATCGGCGAGGGTCGCGCCCGACTTGTCGTCATCGGGCGAGCGGGTGTCCGATACCGTGAGCACGGCGATGGCGAGCGGGACGAACGCCTTGCTCTCGTCGAGACCGGGCATGCGGGCGACCTAAATATTACTCGTCCGGAAGGTATTGCAGGCGGCGATGTTGCCATCCTTCAGGCCGGTCATGAACCAGCGCTGACGCTGCGCCGAGGAGCCGTGGGTGAATGAATCCGGCATCACCCGGCCGGTCGCCTGGCGTTGCAGGGTGTCGTCGCCGATCGCGGACGCCGTCTGCATCGCCGCCTCGACGTCGCCGGGCTCGATGAAGGGTGGCTTGCCCTCTCTCGTCAGTTGCTGGTTCTGGCGATTGGCCCAGACGCCGGCGAGGCAATCGGCCTGCAGCTCGACCCGGACCTGCAAGCTGGTTGGCCTCGACCTTGCTCGACCTGCTGTTGCTGCTGCTGCACCTTGGGCAACACGCCCAGCAGGTTCTGCACGTGATGGCCGACTTCGTGAGCGATCACGTAGGCCTCGGAGAACTGGCACGCCTTGCCGGAGCAGCCGCGGAACCGGTTCTCGATGTCGCGGAAGAACGAGGTGTCGAGATAGACCTTCTGGTCGGTCGGGCAGTAGAACGGCCCCATGGCGCTCTGGGCCATGCCGCCGCAGGCCGCGCCCGTGCGGCCGCTATACATGACGAGGACCGGGGGCCGGTAGGTCTTGCCGCCCTCCGCGAAGACCGCCTTCCACTGCGCCTCGGTGCTGCCGAGAACTTTGGCGACCACGCCGCCGGTGTCGTCGCTGGGCGCCCCGGTGCGGCGCGCCTGCCCGCCCGGTTGCACCGGCTGCTGGATCTGCGAGTTGCTGCCGCCCGACAGGATTTCGGCGCCCCCGATCAGGACGCGGGGATCGATGCCGAGCGCCCAGCCGATCAGGCCGAGCACGACGATGGTGCCGATGCCCAGGCCGCCGCCGCCGATCGGGAGACCGAAACCGCCACCGCCGCCACCGGATTCACCGCGGCGGTCCTCGATGTTGCTGCTCTTGTCCAGGTCATCCAAACGCATCGATCCGCTCCATCGTGCTGCCCCGCGACCCCGCCGCGCACTTTCTTAAAACAATCTTACCACCGCGCAGGCCGGCTGCGCACCATGCAAGCCGCTTCAATATGGTAGCCCAAAAGTTGGGGCGCCAGTACGGCGCGGCGGACGATTAAGTCGTTTTTTACTTTGCTCCGTCATGATCCGAATTGTCGGTTGTAGGTCCCGCGTCACCGACCGCGTTACCAGCGTTCAGAGTTCTGAGTCATGGTCATGCCGCGTGGCGGGGCGTCCTTGCGGGCGCCCCGCTCGATTCTCGACAGCCGACCGGTTTCCCAGGTTCTGACCGGCGACTGCGTCGGCGAGCTCGCCAAGCTGCCGGCGAATTCGGTCGATCTCGTGTTCGCCGATCCGCCCTACAACCTCCAGCTCCAGGGCGACCTCAAGCGGCCCGACGATTCGCGCGTCGATGCCGTCGACGACGACTGGGACAAGTTTTCGAGCTTTTCGGCCTATGACGATTTCACCCGCGCCTGGCTGCTCGCCTGCCGCCGGGTGATGAAGCCGAACGCCACGCTATGGGTGATCGGCTCCTACCACAATATTTTTCGGGTCGGCGCCATCCTCCAGGATCTCGGCTTCTGGATCCTCAACGACGTGATCTGGCGCAAGTCGAACCCGATGCCGAATTTCCGTGGCCGCCGCTTCACCAACGCCCACGAGACGCTGATCTGGGCGTCCCGCGACGCGGCGGCGCGCCAGTACACCTTCAACTACGAGGCCCTCAAGGCCGGCAACGAGGACATCCAGGTCCGCTCCGACTGGACCATCGCGTTGTGCACCGGCGAGGAGCGGCTCAAGGGCGCCGACAAGAAGAAGCTGCATCCGACCCAGAAGCCGGAGGCGTTGCTCGCGCGCGTCATTCTTTCTTCGTCGCGGCCCGACGATCTCGTGCTCGATCCCTTCTGCGGCACCGGCACCACCGGCGCGGTGGCCAAGCGCCTGGGACGCCGCTTCGTCGGCGTGGAACGCGATCCGCTCTATCGCAGCGCAGCGGAACGGCGCATCGCGGCGGTCGAGCCGCTGGCGCAGGCGAGCCTCGCCGCGTTCCAGACCGCGCGCGAGGCGCCCCGGATTCCGTTCTCGGCGCTGATCGAGCGCGGCATGATCATGCCGGGCGCAGACCTCTACGATGCCAAGCGGCGTCACAAGGCGCTGGTGCGCGCCGATGGTGCGATCGCGCTCGGCAGCGCCGTCGGCTCGATCCACCGCATCGGGGCGCTGGCCCAGGGCCTCGAAGCCTGCAATGGCTGGACCTTCTGGCACGTCGAGCGCAAGGGGCATCTCACCCTGATCGACGCCTTGCGTGCCCAGATCCGGGCGGAAAACGTGGGCGCGCTCCCACCTGCCTGAAGCGCTGCCCGAACAGGCTGCGCTCACGAGTCTCCTTGAATGTTTGCCCCGGCGCCATCAAGAATGGCGCCAAGGCCGCGACATCCGGCCGGGGAGAACGTTCATGCGTAATCAGCTCACGATCCATCGTCGCGAATTTCTCAGCGGCGCCGCGGCGCTCGGCATAAGTGCGTTCGCCTTGCCGGCCAGATCGGCCGTCTCCCCGGCGGTCGGCAATCTCCCCGCCCGCAGCAATGTCGTGATCCGCAACGCCTATGTCATGTCCATGGTGCCCGGCGCGGCCGACCTGCCGAACGGCGACGTGCGGGTGGAGAACGGCGAGATCGCCGAAGTCGGCACCGGCTTGTCCGCGCCCGGCGCGCAAGTGATCGACGGCCAGGGTTTCATCCTGATGCCCGGCCTGGTCGACACCCACTGGCACATGTGGACGACGCTGCTGCGCAACATGTCCGGCAACGAGCCGAAGTACGGATATTTTCCGACCACCACCGCGATCGGCAACGTCTACACGCCGCGCGACATGTATTACGGCACGCTCTTGTCGGCGACCGAGGCGCTGTTCTCCGGGATCACCACGGTGCACGACTGGTGCCACAACATCATCACGGCCCAGCATGCCGAAGAGGATATTCGCGCCTTGCAGGAAACCGGCATCCGCGGCCGGTTCTGCTACGGGCCGGCGCGACGCATGCCGTTCACCGAGGCGATCAACGTCGACGACCTCACGCGCTTCGCGCAGAACTGGAAGAGTTTCTCCAACGAGGGTCTGCTCACGCTCGGGCTCGGCTGGCGCGGCGTGCAGGCGGTGTTCCCGCTCCCTGACGGCAAGCGCGAGCTGCGGCCGCTGCCGGAGGCGATCTACCGCAAGGAGCACGATGCCGCCCGCAGCCTCGGAATTCCGATTTCGGTGCATCTCAACTCGACCACCTACGACCGCGGGCACATCGCGGCGCTGCAGAAGCAGGGCCTGCTGGTCAAGGACCTGCAGATCATCCACGGCATCTTCTCGACGCCCGAGGAGATGAAGGCGATGGCGTCCGTCGGCGCGGTCGCGAGCGTGTCGCCCTATTCGGAGCTCCGCATCGGCTTCGGCGTCACCAAGATCCTCGAATATCTCGACAACGGCGTGACGCTCGGCCTTTCCGTCGACACCACGCCGCTGACCGGCAATTGCGACATGTTCGGCATCATGAAGATCGTGCAGAACATCGAGAACGGCCGCGCCGAAAACGAATTCAAGCTGCCGGCGCGGCGCGTGGTCGAACTCGCCACCATCGAGGGCGCCCGCTCGCTCGGGCTCGCCGACCGCATCGGCTCGATCGCCAAGGGCAAGCGCGCCGACCTGATCCTGGTGAACACGCGCGACATCAACATGGGCCCGTTCACCGACCCCGCCTACATGCTGGTCGATTCCGCCCAGGCCTGGAACGTCGACACCGTCATGGTCGACGGCCGCATCCTCAAGCGCGGCGGCAAGCTCACCGCGATCGACACTGGCACGCTGATGGCGGAGGCGAGCAAGGTCAGCCGCGAGGTGCGCGACCGGGCGAAGTGGTGGTGAGGGCGAACCATGAAGAAGCGCGAAATCGAATACGAGGTGGGCAGCGGCAACATCTTCGCGGACGTCGGCCTACCGAATGCCGAAGAGCATTCGATCAAGGCTCAATTGGTCTACAAGATCGACGCTCTGATGGAAGCCCGCGATCTCAAGCAGACGGAAGCAGCTACTCTTTTCGGTGTCCGGCAGCCCGACGTGTCGAAGATGCTCCGCGGAGATTTCCGGCAGTTCTCCGTCGAACGGCTGATGCGGTTTCTCGTCGCGCTCGGACAGGACGTTGAAATCGTGGTGAAGCCGCATCGTGGCACCCGCCGGCCCGCGACGCTCAAGGTCGCCTGACCGGGCTGACCCGGCGTCGTCTCAATACGTCCGGTTGATCGCGAACTCCACCGCGTCTTCGAGCGCCTGCTTCATCGGGGCGGCCGGGAACAGCGCCAGCGCGTCCTTGGCGATGGCGCCGTAATGGCGCGCGCGCGACACCGTATCCTCGATGGCGCGGTGCTTGGTCATCAGGCCGATGGCGTGATCGAGATCGGCGTCGTTGGTCTCGCCGCATTCCAGCGTGCGCTGCCAGAATGCGCGCTCGCCGTCGGAGCCGCGGCGGAACGCCAGCACCACCGGCAGCGTGATCTTGCCCTCGCGGAAATCGTCGCCGACGTTCTTGCCGAGCTTGGCCGCCTTGCCGCCATAGTCGAGGGCATCGTCGACGAGCTGGAAGGCAACGCCGAGATTCATGCCGAACGAGCGGCAGGCGGCCTGCTCGGCCTTGGGCCGGCCCGCGATCACCGGACCGACCTCGCAGGCGGCGGCGAACAGCTCCGCGGTCTTGGCGCGGATGACGGCGAGATATTCGTCCTCGGTGGTGGCGGTGTTATTGGCGGCCGAGAGTTGCATCACCTCGCCCTCGGCGATGACGGCGGCGGCGGAGGAGAGGATTTCCAGCGCGCGGAGCGACCCCACCTCGACCATCATCTTGAAGGCCTGGCCGAGCAGGAAGTCGCCGACCAGCACGCTCGCCTCGTTGCCCCACAGCATGCGCGCCGCGAGCTTGCCGCGGCGCATGTCGCTCTGGTCCACCACGTCGTCATGCAGCAGCGTCGCCGTGTGCATGAACTCGACCGCGGCCGCGAGCTTGACGTGGCCGTCGCCGGGATAGCCGGTCAGCACCGCCATGGCGAGGGTGAGCATCGGCCGCAGCCGCTTGCCACCGGAATTGATGAGATGATTTGCCACTTCCGGGATCATCGTGACCTCGGAGCCCGTGCGCGACAGGATGGCGGCGTTGACCCGGTCCATGTCGCCCGCGACGAGCTCGACGAGCCGATCGATCAGGGCGGGCTGATGACTTTCGAACGGTACGATTACGGCCAACAAAACGTCTCCCACTGTCACCCCGACATACATAGAAATGCGCGCGATGAGCGGCAAGCTTGGTGGTGCGACCCAACAGATGGTTCCCATCTGTTTGGATAAGTCGCCCCACCACTTCAATAAGTGGTGGGCTGACTTGTCCCGACATTTGGGTACCAAATGTCGGGGTCGGACCACTAGTTAATTATCAACACATTTGCGCGATGATGCCGCACGGCGCAGCCGCAGCCGGCGGCAGCCAAGGCTCAGGAACAAATGATGATTGGCCCGGTGCAAGCCCTCGTAGAACAGGTTGCGGCCTTCGTGGAGCAACGGGCGGACCGCGATCCCCTGGCGCACCAGCGGATCGCCGTCCTGGTGCCTTGCTACAACGAGGAGGCCGCCATCGCCAAGGTGGTCGCGGACTTCCGCTCCGCGCTGCCCGAGGCGGACATCTACGTTTATGACAACAATTCGCGCGATCGAACCGTCGAGGCCGCGCGCGCCGCGGGCGCGATCGTGCGCAGCGAGACCCTTCAGGGCAAGGGGCGGGTGGTGCGCCGCATGTTCGGCGAGATCGAGGCGGACATCTACATCCTGGTCGACGGCGATGCGACCTATGACGCCCCGAGCGCGCGGGCCATGGCGGCGCGGGTCGTGACCGACCGCCTCGACATGGTGGTCGGCTGCCGCGTCGATCAGGAACAGGCCGCCTACCGGATGGGCCACCGCTTCGGCAACCGCGTCCTCACCGCCTTCGTCGCCGACGTCTTCGGCAAGACCTTCACCGACATCCTGTCGGGCTATCGGGTATTTTCGCGCCGCTTCGTGAAATCCTTCCCGGTGCAGTCGGGCGGATTCGAGATCGAGACCGAGCTGACCGTTCATGCGCTCCAGCTCGAACTGCCGGTCGCGGAAATCGAGACGCCCTATTACGCGCGGCCGGAGGGGTCGCACTCCAAGCTCAACACCTGGGGCGACGGCGTGCGCATCCTCAAGACCATCATCAAGCTGTACCGGTCGGAGCGCCCGCTCGGGTTCTTTTCGGGGATCGGAATCTCGCTCGCGATCATGTCGTTCGGGTTCGCCATTCCGATCATTGTCACCTATCTCCAGGAAGGCATCGTTCCACGCCTGCCGACGGCGGTGCTGTCGACGGGGCTGATGATCATCGCGGCCCTTGCAATTACCTGCGGTCTCGTGCTCGACACAGTGACGCGAGGCCGGCGCGAGGTCAAACTGCTGGCCTATCTCGCCCAGCGCGCGCCGGGCGAGATTACCGAACGCCGCGACCGCGGTTGATACGCTAGTCGGCTGACTTGTCCCAACATTTGGGAACCAAATGTTGGGGTCAGACCACGTGGTGTGGTCCAAACAGTCGCCCCACTACCTCAATAAGTTAGAGCGCTTTTCGTTAGGTTGACATACACTTCGCTGTCATCGCCCGGCTTGACCGGGCGATCCAGTAAACACCGACCGGGCGTACTGGATTGCCCGGTCAAGCCGGGCAATGACATCGTTGGGGTCAGCGAAATCGGAATGCTCTGGTGGACCGACTTCCCGCATCCGGATTCCGAGTGTCGCGTCACATAACCTGGGCAAGGCCGAAAGGGGACGTCGAGTGAGGGAGATCATGCGGACCAACGATGCGGTGCTCGTGTCCGCAGTCGAGGCGCTTCTCGACGGGGCCGGCATCGGCCATCTCGTGCTCGACCAGAACATGAGCGTGCTCGAAGGCTCGATCGGGATCCTGCCGCGCCGCGTGCTGGTGGCCGACGACGAGGTCAAGACGGCGCGCCAGCTGCTGGTGGACGCCGGCCTCGGCGGCGAACTGCGCCCCGATGCCGGGTGAGGCCCCGGAAGAACTCACCGACGATGCGGCCCTGGGCGGCCGTCTGCACCTGCTCCAGCCCCGCCGCGGCCATCGCTTCGGACATGACGGCATCCTGCTCGCGGCGGCGACCCCCGCGCGCGACGGTGATCGCGTCGCCGACCTCGGCGCCGGCGTCGGTGCTGCCGGCCTCGCGCTCGCCTCGCGGGTGCCGGGCGTCCGGGTCACCTTGGTGGAGATCGACGCGCGCCTCGCCGCGCTGGCACGGGAGAACGCGGCCCGCAACGGCCTCGCCGGCCGGGTCGATGCGGTCGCGCTCGATGTCGCCGCGTCACCCGCCGATTTCGTTTCCGCCGGTCTCGCCGACGCAAGCTGCGACATCGTGTTGATGAACCCGCCGTTCCACGACAAGGCGCTGCCGGCCTCGCCCGATCCGCATCGCCGCGGCGCTCATTCGCTGGAGACGACCGACCTCGTCGACTGGGTGGCGACCGCACAGCGGCTGTTGCGGCCGGGCGGCATTCTGACGCTGATTTTCCGCGCCGACGGTGTCCCGATGCTGCTTGACCTCATCGGCGGCGGATTCGGCGCGATCTCGCTCCTGCCCGTGCATCCCAAGCCCGGCAGCGCCGCGATCCGCGTGCTTCTCGCCGCGACCAGAGCGAGCCGGGGGCCGTTCGCGATCGTGCCGGGACTGGTTCTGGCCGAAGCCGACGGCACCCCGACGGCGCAAGCCGAGGCAGTGTTGCGCCATGGAGCCGCTCTGGCGCTCATCCAGCGCTGAACGTCGACGGTCATGCCGGATGCGGCTCAGAGATTGTAAATCATTTCTTTGACCTCATCCTGAGGAGCCGTGCGAAGCACGGCGTCTCGAAGGATGGCCGCACGCTCTGCCATTGCAAGGAGTTGCGCATGCCGTGTTCGCTGCCATCCTTCGAGACGCGCGCTAAAGCGCGCCCTCAGGATGAGGTCGCAAAAAAAGATGAGCAGGCTGCTCAGGCGCGCTCGGCCTCCTGGGCGGCCTGGCGCGAGAACACCCGTGGAAAAAGCATGATTACGCAATATATGGCGATCAGCAGCGCCAGCTTGATCATCATTTTCCCACCCAATCCCCTGGCCGGACAGCCGTCCCGTCAGCCCGTCCCTTGCCCCGAAGGTCGCCCCGAATGGTGAATATTGCGTAACTTGAGGACGAAACGATGACCGCTTATGAATAATCCCGAGGAAAGAATGGACGATTTCTACAAGCAGATGCCCGCCCGTGCCCTCGCAGCCTGTCGCCGGCTGCTGCCGAAGCGGTGGCGGGGCGACACCGCCGTGGTGCCCGTGGTCCGCCTCACCGGGGTGATCGGCTTTTCGACGCCGCTGCGGCCGGGGCTCACCCTCGCCGGCATCGCCCGCGCCCTCGACCGCGCCTTCAACATGCGCAATGCCAAGGCGGTGGCGCTGCTGATCAATTCTCCCGGCGGCTCGGCGGTGCAATCGCACCTGATATTCCAGCGGGTTCGCGCGCTTGCCGCCGAGAAGAACCTGCGCGTCTTCGCCGCCGTGGAGGACGTGGCGGCGTCCGGCGGCTACATGATCGCCTGTGCCGCCGACGAGATCGTGTGCGACCCCGCCTCAATCGTCGGCTCGATCGGCGTCATCGGCGCGAGCTTCGGCTTCACCGAAGCGATCCGGAAGCTGGGGGTCGAGCGGCGCATCTATACGGCCGGCGACAACAAGTCGACGCTCGACCCCTTCCTGCCTGAAAAGGCGGAGGATGTGGCCCGGCTGAAGGAAATCCAGAACGAAATCCACGAGATGTTCATCAACCTCGTGCGCACCAGCCGCGGCGAACGCCTGACCGGTCCCGAAAAGACCTTGTTTTCGGGCGAATACTGGACCGCCCGGAAGGGTTTGGAGTACGGTCTGATCGACCGTCTCATCGATTTGCGGGCGTTCCTGCGGGAGCGCTATGGTGAGAACGTGGTGACCCCGGTGATTTCGGGGGAGCGCAGCCTGTTCGGCTGGCGCAAGCCGGGCGTGAGCGGCCTGATGGGCGGGTTTGTGAACGGCTTGGCCCCGGAGCGGCTGTTCGACGGCGCCGGCCTGATGGACGACTTCATCTCCGCGGTCGAGAGCCGGAGCATCTGGTCGCGATTTGGACTCTAGAGCATGATCCCGAAAAGTTGCAGACTTTTCGGACAAGATCATGCTCAAAATCAATGGCTAGTTGGGGGCTCTTGAAACCGCGCCGGCAGGGAAGGCGCACAACACGGACGAAGATCATGTTGCCCTTTCCCCCCGTGATCGCCTGGACGCTCGGCGCCGTCGGCGCCGTGTTCATGTCCAAACTGCTCGCCAGGGAATGGCGGCGGGTCAATGCCGAGCTCGATGCGCGCGAGCGCGCCGCGGAAGAGATGCGCCCGCAGGAGATCCCGACGTTGCGGCGCGACCCCGAGAGCGGCGTCTACCGGCCGGGGTGAAACCTGCCGAGACGGTCAGGCGCGCATCCCCGCGCCCCGGTCCTTGACCCCGCGCGCGCGCCACCTATAGGTTCCGCGCGCGTGACCAAACGGGTCCGCGCGCATTTTCAGCGAAAAGCCGCGATGGTCCAACTGCCTGCCCATATGCGTCCCGACCGTTCGTTCCAGGGCCTGATTCTGGCCCTGCAACGCTATTGGGCGGAATATGGCTGCGTGATCCTGCAGCCCTACGACATGGAGGTCGGGGCCGGCACCTTCCATCCCGCGACGACGTTGCGGGCGCTGGGTCCGAACCGCTGGGATGCGGCCTATGTGCAGCCGTCGCGGCGGCCCAAGGACGGGCGCTACGGGGAAAATCCGAACCGGCTGCAGCACTACTACCAGTTCCAGGTGATCCTGAAGCCGTCGCCGCCGGACCTCCAAGACCTCTACCTCAAGTCGCTCGAGGCGATCGGCATCGATCACGCGATCCACGACATCCGCTTCGTCGAGGACGATTGGGAAAGCCCGACGCTGGGCGCCTGGGGGCTCGGCTGGGAATGCTGGTGCGACGGCATGGAAGTGTCGCAATTCACCTACTTCCAGCAGGTCGCGGGCTTCGAATGTGCGCCGGTCGCGGGCGAACTGACCTACGGCATGGAGCGGCTCGCCTGCTACCTGCAGGGCGTCGACCACATCATGGATCTCAACTTCAACGGCCGCGAAGACAACGAGAAGGTGCTCTACCGCGACGTCTTCCTCCAGGCCGAGCAGGAATATTCGCGCCACAACTTCACCTTCGCCGACACCGACATGCTGTTCGAGCAGTTCAAGATGGCGGAAGCGGCGTGCCGGAAATACCTCGACGCCGGCTGGGCGGACGGCGGGCGCGAACGCCATCTGATGGCGCTGCCCGCCTACGACCAGTGCATCAAGGCGAGCCACGTGTTCAACCTGCTCGACGCCCGCGGCGTCATCTCCGTGACCGAGCGGCAGAGCTACATCCTGCGGGTGCGCGAGCTCGCCAAGGCCTGCGGCGAAGCCTGGCTCAAGACCGCCGCCGGCGGCACACTTCCCCCTCTCCCGCTTGCGGGGGAGGGCCGGGGAGGGGGAGCGGCCGGTGTTCGTGGCTAGTCAGCGGCCCCTTTCCTCTCCCGCCTGCGGGGGATGGTCGGGGAGGGGGCGCGGCCGGCGTTGGTGGCGAGTCAGCGGCCCCCTCCCTAACCCTCCCCCGCAAGCGGGAGAGGGGACCTGCAAGTCCGTGTGCGCCCCGGAGTGGCGACGCTGAGATAGGATGAAGAGGGATCGACCATGAGCGACAAAGCCGTCGTCGCGGGCAAGGAGCCGATCGGCGTCGAGGTGAAGGCCGGCCGGGATTACTGGTGGTGCGCCTGCGGCAGATCGAAGAACCAGCCGTTCTGCGACGGCTCCCACAAGGGCTCGTCGTTTTCGCCGGTCAAATGGACAGCCACCGAATCGACGGAGGTTTTTTTCTGCGTCTGCAAGCAGACGACGACGCAACCCATGTGCAGCGGCGCCCACGAGGCGCTGGCATAGAGAACCGACACTTCACTGTCATCGCCCGGCTTGACCGGGCGATCCAGTAAACACCGACCGTGAGTACTGGATTGCCCGGTCAAGCCGGGCAATGACATCGACAGGTCAACGTGCGCTCTAATTTCAGGCGGATAAATGCCCGATCTCTTGTTCGAATTGTTCTCCGAGGAAATTCCGGCGCGCATGCAGATGCGCGCGGCGGAGGATTTGAAGAAGCTCGTGACCGACCGCCTGGTCGATGCCGGCCTCGTCTATGAGGGCGCGACCGCGTTCGTGACGCCGCGGCGCCTGGCGCTCGCGGTGCTGGGCATTCCGGCGCGCCAGCCCGACCTCAAGGAAGAGAAGAAGGGCCCGCGCGTCGGCGCCCCCGACAACGCGGTGCAGGGCTTCCTCAAGAGCGCGGGGCTCGCGTCGCTTGCCGAGGCGACCATCCAGAAGGACCCCAAGAAGGGCGACTTCTACGTCGCGCTGATCGAGAAGCCGGGGCGCGCCGGCGATCGACGTGCTGGCGGAAATCCTGCCGCTCGTCATCCGCACCTTCCCGTGGCCGAAGTCGATGCGCTGGGGCGAACGTTCCGCGAAGCCGGGCGCGCTCTCCTGGGTGCGACCGCTGCATTCCATCGTCGCCACCTTCGGGCCGGAGACCGAGGACCCCGACATCGTGCCGTTCGCGATCGACGGCATCGAGGCCTCCGATGTCACCCGCGGCCATCGCTTCCTCGCGCCGAAGAGCTTCAAGGTGAAGCACTTCGACGACTATGCGGGAAAGCTCGCCAAGGCCAAGGTCGTGCTCGATCCGGCGCGGCGCCGCGAGATCATCCTCGCCGACGCCAAGCACCTCGCCTTCGCGCAAGGGTTCGAGCTCGTCGAGGACCAGGGCCTGCTCGACGAGGTCGCCGGCCTCGTCGAATGGCCGGTGGTGCTGATGGGTTCGTTCGACGAGGCGTTCCTGGAGATGCCGCCCGAAGTGATCCGCACCACCATCCGCGCCAACCAGAAGTGCTTCGTGGTGCGCAGAGACGACGACCTCGCCAACAGGTTCATCCTGGTCGCCAACATCGAAGCCACCGACGGCGGCGCCGCGATCATCGCCGGCAATGAGCGCGTCATCCGCGCGCGGCTGTCCGATGCGAAGTTTTTTTACGAGAGCGATCTGAAGACGCCGCTCGAAGAACGGTTGCCGAAATTCAAGAACATCGTGTTCCACGAAAAGCTCGGGACGCAGTGGGATCGCATCGAGCGCATCGAGCGGCTTGCCGCCGAGTTGGCGCCGCTGGTCGGCGCCGATGTCGAGAAGACGAAGCGCGCGGCGCGGCTCGCCAAGGCCGATCTTCTGACCGAGATGGTCGGCGAATTCCCGGAATTGCAGGGGCTGATGGGGAAATACTACGCCCGCGCCCAGGGCGAGGACGAAAGCGTCGCGACGGCCTGCGAGGATCATTACAAGCCGCTCGGACCGGGCGATCGTGTGCCGACCGATCCGGTGTCGGTCGCGGTCGCGCTCGCCGACAAGATCGACACGCTAGTTGGCTTCTGGGCGATCGACGAGAAGCCGACCGGCAGCAAGGACCCCTATGCGCTGCGACGTGCGGCGTTGGGGGTGATTCGAATTTGCTTCGACAACTCGATATCAGGCTCACATGCTTGGAGACTGTCGCTACATTTGCAGTCGTGATCGCGAACGTCGAACGAAGACATTGTTCGAGTACGCAATCGATTAAAATCGAGAGCCGCTTCGAAAGTCGAGGCTGTCTTATCGGTACGCTGGTGACGCGACTGATCAGGCTGCATGAGCGTGTTCGCGAGCAGTCGCCAAGTTGGCCGTCAGCAGTTGACCTCCTCGCCTTCTTCGCCGACCGCCTCAAAGTCCAGCTTCGCGAGCAGGGCGCGCGGCACGATCTCGTCGACGCCGTGTTCGCGCTCGAAGGCCAGGACGATCTCGTCCTCATCGTGCGCCGCATCGAGGCGCTGGCGGCGTTCCTCGACAGCGAGGACGGCAAGAACCTGCTCGCCGGCTACAAGCGCGCCACCAACATCATCCGCATCGAGGAAAAGCGCGACAAGACCGAATACACCGGCGCCGGCCGTGCCCGAGCTCTATCGCCAGGCGGAGGAATGGGAACTCGCCCGCGCCATCGACACTGCTGCGAGCGAGGCCGGCGCCGCGGTAGGCGCGCGAGGACTTCGCCGCCGCCATGCACGCCATGGCGAAGCTGCGCCCGCACGTCGACGCCTTCTTCGAAAAGGTGACCGTGAACGCGCCCGAGCCCGACGTGCGCGCCAACCGCCTGCGCCTCCTCAACGGCATCCGCACCGCAACGCGCGCGGTGGCGGATTTTTCGAGGATCGAGGGGTAGAAACGGTCGCACCGAGAGTTATCAATTCTCTTTACGACCTCATCCTGAGGAGCGCGCTCTTTGCGCGCGTCTCGAAGGATGACCACCGGCCGCAGCGTGTGTGGCCATCCTTCGAGACGCCGTGCTACGCACGGCTCCTCAGGATGAGGTCGCGGAAAAAGATCGACGTTCCTCCTTGCTCATGGGTGGAGGTCAGCTTCCGAGCCGAAAATAAAAATCTTCGGCTGCGCATTTATTTTCGTGATGAAGGGATTTTTCTGGGCAAGCTTGCGCCGCCAATCCTCCGTGGAAAGGAAGTTCGGACTTACCTGACGACGCAGGATGCTCTCCGCTTTCTGCAGTCCGTCAAAGAGGTCCGGATAGGCCAGGTCCTCTCCGATCACCATGAGATCGACGTCGCTACGCGCGGTATCGCTGCCCTTGGCGACCGAACCATACACGAAGGCGGTCTTGATCCTGGCGGAATAAGGCGCGAGCGACTCCCGCAGCGGTTCGGTCAATCCCATCGTCTTCAAGACACTGCTTCGCAGTTCCTCGAAGATCGGCGAATGATGGTTGGCACGATCAAGGACCGTTCGAGGAAACGACTGGCGACAAAGATATTCGTGAGAGGTGTATAAATACCTGTCAGCGTACAGAATTCTACTTTGCATGGGGTTGTTTTTCAAAAAAATCCCACCCCCCGCGCCTCACCCCAACTCCCCGCCCTTGAGCCAGGTCTCGCCGCGGCGGTAGAGCGCTTCCACCGCAGGCCCGTCGAGGCCGGGCATGTCGGTCTTTACCTTGTAGCCGATCCGGGTCTGCAGATAGGCGAGGTGGCGGTAGCCTTCCGGAAACTGCACCAGCAGGACCGGATCGAGCTCGAGCCGGGCTGAGGGATCGACGGGGTCGAGGCGGTCCTTCTCGTAGATCGGCTGGCGCAGCACCAGGCCCCAGCGCCCGCCGCGCTTCTCGAAGAAGTCGTAGAACCGGCCGGTGCAGACGACGTCGCACAGCACGTTCTCGACGCGGGCGCGCTGCGAGATCGTCATCTTGGTCTGGGCCACCGCGCGCGGGGCGGCGACGTCGATCGAGGTGCCGCCGAGGAAATGCAGGATGCGCACGCCGCGCTCATAGCCTTCCTGGCTCACCTTGATGAACTCGTCGGCAGTGCCCTGGAACCAGGTCGCCATCATCCGTCCGTCGTCATGCCACACGGTGCGGAAGCGATCCCACATCAGCGCGTCGCGCCACAGCGCCCAGTTCTCCACCAGTTCGCGGATGACGCGCTTGTCCTCGATCTCGGCTGCAGTCGACATGGGCATGGTCCTCGGGACGAAGCGTGGGGTGGGATGGCGCTGCATCCTGCACCATCCGGCATTGAGATGGCGCAATACGCTGGCGCTGTTGCGCCCCTAAATGTCGGATTTGGCGTCGTCTGCCAAGCGCGGCGGAGGGAACAGGTGTGCGCCCGCGCTATTTCCGCCCCGCAGCCGAGCAGCTATATAGAGGCCACACAAGCGAATTTCGGGCGATCGAGCCCCGGAGGAACTCCATGGCGCAAGCCGCAGCGACTGCCGATCCGAAGCACAACGTCACCGGCGCACGGCAGGCCTATTACGACCGGATCTCCAAGTTCAACATGGCGCCGCTGTGGGAAAAGCTGCGCCAGCTCGTCGGCAACGAGCCGAAGACGCAATGCGCGCCGGCGATCTGGCGCTTTCGCGGACGTCAAGGCGATGGTGATGGAGTCGGGCGACCTCATCTCCGCCAAGGAGGCCGAGCGGCGGGTGCTGGTGCTGGAGAATCCGGCGCTGCGCGGCCAGTCGCGCATCACCCAGTCGCTCTATGCCGGGCTGCAGCTCATCATGCCCGGCGAGGTCGCGCCGGCCCATCGCCACACGGCCTCCGCCATCCGCTTCATTCTCGACGGCGCCGGCGCCTATACCGCGGTCGAGGGCGAGCGCACCTACATGCACCCGGGCGACTTCGTGCTCACCCCCAACTGGGCCTATCACGACCACGGCAACACCTCGGACCGGCCGATGATCTGGCTCGACGTGCTCGACCTGCCGACCATCAATTTCTACGAGACGATGTTCTCCGAGCATCTCGACGAGGAAACCCAGCCGGTCGGCCACGCCGACGGCGATTCGCTCGCCTTCTTCGGCTCCGGCGTGCTGCCGGACGGCGCGCCGGTGACGCTCAAGCGCAGCCCGGTGATCAACTACACCTATGCACGCACCCGGCCGATCCTGGAGCGGCTGATGAAGGCCGGCCAGGTCGACAAGCGCCACGGCGCCCGGGTGCGCTACGCCAATCCGATGACCGGCGGATGGGTGATGCCCACCATGGGCGCGCAGCTCGCGCTGCTGCCGGCCGGCTTCAAGGGCGAGGGCTACCGCGCCACCGACGGCACCATCTTCGTGTGCGTCGAAGGCGAGGGCGCGACCACCATCGGCGACCAGCAGTTCGCGTGGAGCGCCGGCGACGTGTTCGTCGCGCCGCCCTGGCTGCGCTATGCCCACGACGCCGCCGCGGAGTTGGTGCTGTTCTCGATCTCCGATCGCCCTGCGCAGGAGGCGCTCGGCATCTGGCGCGAGATCAACTGAGATCGGGGATGCGTAGGATGGGTCGAGCTCTTGCGAAACGCTCGACCCATCCTACGGATCAGAAACACTATTACGACGTCATCCTGAGGAGCCGTGCGTGTAGCACGGCGTCTCGAAGGATCGCCACACATGCTGCGGTCTGTGGCCATCGGGCCGTCTCGCAGACGCGCGCAAGAGCGCGCTCCTCAGGATGAGGTCGTGAGATTTCTCAAAGTCACGCCGGCTCACCGCTTCTTATTGTAGTAGTGCACATCCACGGCCTGCCACACGCCGTTGACTTGGTAGGGATCGCTCGCGGTGAAGGCATCGACCACGGCGCGGTTCTCCGCTTCCAGAATGAACATGCTGCCGACCGGCGTCTCCCCGTCCGGCGCCACCAGCGTGCCCGCCGTCATCACGTGGATGCCGTGGTCGCCCGCCTGGTCGAGATGGATGCGGTGGGCGCGGTAGAATTTCGCGCGCGTCGGCAAGGCGTCCGTCCTGTCGACGGCATGGATGACGAAATGCACGCGCTCCTCCTGTCCGGCGGCTCGCCGGCCGCTCTGGCCTTGCGCAGCTTAGCCTTTTGGCCGCACCCGTGCGACCCACGGCCGGTCCTCCCCAGCGCCGGGCTTTGTGCTAAGAATCGCGCCTATGCCGGGCTGGATTTGCAGCGCCAGGGCGCAGGGAGGTTCTCACATGAAGCGACGACCATTGGGTTGGCCGGCGGTGACGGCTGGG
The DNA here is from genome assembly GCA_963791375.1 of uncultured Alphaproteobacteria bacterium. Lineage (GTDB taxonomy): Bacteria > Pseudomonadota > Alphaproteobacteria > Rhizobiales > Xanthobacteraceae > JAJPKK01. The sequence continues at coordinate 152,773 of CAWBSI010000013.1, read as the reverse complement.
TTGGCTGGAGCGGCCTTGCTGGCGGCGCCGGTATTGGCCCAGCAGCAGCACATCGGCGATCAGCCCGAGGCCATGAACATGCGGCTGGTCGGCTACAACGACCTCCAGGCCCGCAGCGCCTATCAGCCCACCATCCACAAGCAGGGCGAGCGCTACATCGCCTATATCGGCCATCACGGCGGCACCGACGACGTGCCCAAGCCCATGAACAAGATGACCGGCCAGCCCGAGTTCAACGGCACGTCCATCATCGACGTGACCGATCCCGCCAACCCGAAATACCTCAAGCACATCCCCGGCCCGGAAGGAAACTACGAGGGCGGCGGCTCACAGATGGTGCGGGTTTGCGACGGCAAGCTGCTGCCCAAGGGCGATCCTGCCAAGTATCTACATGCTGCGCGTGTTCGGCGGGCAGGGCCATGAGGTCTGGGACGTCACCGACGCCGCCAATCCGGTGCTGCTGACCCGGCTGATGGGCCTGCGCGACACCCACAAGAACTGGTGGGAATGCGACACCGGCATTGCCTATCTCGTCTCCGGCGCGCCGGGCTGGCGAGTCAAGCGCATGACCCAGATCTACGACCTCAGCGATCCCGCCAAGCCCGTGCACATCCGCGACTTCGGTCTGCCCGGCCAGCAGCCCGGCGCGACCGGGCCGATCCCGGCCGACCTGCATGGCCCGATCTCCAGCGGACCGAAAGGCAACCGGGTGTATTTCGGCTACGGCACCGACAAGGGCGGCGTGCTCCAGATCATCGACCGCGAGAAGCTTCTCAACGGCCCGAAAGAGCCGACCCCGGAGAACCTGCGCTATCCCGTGATCGGCCAGCTGGACATGTCGGCTTGGTACGGCGCCCACACGACGTTCCCGATGCTGGGAATGCCGATCGCCGAATTCGCCAAGGACAAGGACGGAGCGACCCGCGACATCGTCATGATCGTCGACGAGCAGATCCGCCTGGAGTGCCAGGAACCGCGGCAGATGGTGTGGTTCGCCGACGTCACCCTGGAGAAGACGCCGACCATGATCTCGACCTTCCAGGTGCCGGAGGCGAGCGGCCACTTCTGCGATCGCGGCGGACGGTTCGGCGCGCACTCCTCCGGCGAGAGCATGGATCCGGTGTACTATAAGAAGGTGGCGATGATCGCCTACTTCAACGCCGGCGTCCGCGCCATCGACGTGCGCAATCCGTTTCAGCCCAAGGAGATCGCGCTACTACATTCCCGCGATCACCGAGGCGACCGACAAGCGCTGCCTCAAGGTCGACGGCAAGGACCGCTGCAAGGTCGCGATCCAGACCAACAATGTCGAGACCGACGACCGCGGCTACATCTACATCGTCGATCGCGCCAACACCGGCATGCACATCCTCGAGCTGACCGGCGACGCCCGCAAGGCGGCGGGGTTGCCGTAGAGTTCGGCTCAGCGCCCCCTTCTCCCTCTCCCGCTTGCGGGGGAGGTCGGGGAGGGGGCCGGGCAGACAGATGGTCGTCGGCGCCGGAGGGACGGCGAAGCCCCCTCCCTACCCCTCCCCCGCAAGCGGGAGAGGGAGAGTGCAAGGCGGCGGCTGAATGACCAAGTAAAATTACATCACGACCCGCGCATCGCGGCGCGGCGGTGCTGGAGAAACCTCCGCACCGCCGGGTCTCGCTCCAGGCCGATCGCCTGCTCGTAGGCCGCATCGGCCGCGTCGAAGTCTCCGGCGGATGCGAGCAGAGCCGCGCGTGCGGCCCAGTAAGGCTGATACTCCGCAAGACGCACGTCGCCTTCCAGCGCGGCGAGCGCTGCGAGGCCTGCGGCCGGGCCGTCGGTCTCGGCGATCGCGATGGCACGGTTGATGGCGACCACCGGCGATCCCGTGATCTCCTCGAGCGCATCATAGAGCTGCTTGATGGCCGCCCAGTCGGCGCGGCCGGCGGAGCGGCGCACCGCGTGGGCGGACTGCACCGCCGCTTCGAGCTGGTAGCGGTCGATCGCGCCCATCCGGCTCGCAGCGAGAAGCAGCGTCTCCGGCCTCCGCGATCAGATCGCCGTCCCACAGGCCGGGTCCTGCTCGGCGAGCGGCACGTAGTCGCCGGAGGCGTTGCGCCTTGCGCCGCGCCGCGCCTCGGCATGGAGCATCAGCGCCAAGAGGCCGATCGCTTCGGGTTCGTTCGGCAGCAGCGAAGCCACGAGACGGCCGAGCCAGATCGCTTCCTCGGCGAGGTCGCGGCGGCGGACCTCGGTGCCGTCGGGGTCGGACCAGCCCTCGGCGAAGGCGGCGTAGATCGCCTCCAGCACGGCGGCGAGGCGCTCGCGCAGGTCGGCGCGCTCGGGCACGCGGAACGGAATGCCCGCCTGCCGGATCTTGCTCTTGGCGCGCGCCAGGCGCTGGCCCATGGCGGCCGGCGACACCAGGAACGCCGAGCCGATGGTGGCGGCATCGAAGCCGAGGACGGTCTGCAGGATCAGCGGCGCCCGGATGCCGGGATCGATGGCGGGATGGGCGCAGGCGAACATCAAAGCGAGCCGGTGGTCGGGCATCGGTGGGCTCTCGGTGGCGGCCAGTTCCTCGGCCATGAGCTGGAGATGCGGGACCGCGGCCTCGCCGCTGCGCCGCCGCCGGACCGCATCGACCGCGCGGCGCCGCGCCACCGTCACCAGCCAGCCCTCGGGATTGTCGGGAATGCCGCTGGCGTCCCAGTCGGTGAGGGCGGCGGCGAAGGCTTCCGACAGCGCATCCTCGGCGGCCTCCACATCGCCGGTGCGCGCGGCGAGAAAGGCGACCAGCTTGCCGTAGCTGCGGCGCGCCACCGCCTCGGCGGTCGCGCGCGTGGCCTCTCTCGCCATCGCGGACGCCTGCCCTACACCTACATGGCCCAGATCGGCCGGACCTCGATGGTGCCGTAGTTCGCGCCGGGGCAGCGGGCCGCCCACGACAGCGCGGCATCGAGATCGGGCACCTCGATGAGGTAGTAGCCGGCGAGCTGCTCCTTGGTTTCGGCATAGGGGCCGTCGAGCACCTTGGTCTTGCCGTCGGCGATCCGCACCGAGCTCGCCGTAGTCGTGGGTTTCAGACGATTCGCCGACGCCAGGACGCCGGCCTTCTTCATCGCTTCGGTGTAGGCGCCATAGGCGGCCATCATCTGTTCGTTTTGCGCCTTGGTGGCGGACTGCATGCCCGCCTCGTTTCCGTAGATCAGCAACAGATACTGCATGGTGGTCTCCTTCACCCTTTCGCACCCTCCCGGCCGGGCATCATGCCGCGGCCTGCACAATGTCGTTCGAGGCCGGTCGCATTTCGACAGGGTGGCAGTAATTTTGTGAACCGTCATGGCGTCGATTTGGTCCGCAAGGTGTTTGTCGTTTCGGGGCAACCGCAACATCACTGTCATCGCCCGGCTTGACCGGGCGATCCAGTAAACACCGCCGTGAGTCTGGATTCCGCCCGCGCAAGCCGCGCCCCGGACACCATGGGGTTGAGCGCAATCGAATACGTGCGACTGAACCGCCGCTGCGATCACGGCCGCTCGACGGAGAATCCCTCGGCGTGCAGCGTGACGTGGCCGGCCGCCGCTGCCGTGGCCCAGCGCGCCGCCGTGGCGAGGCCGCCGAACGAGAAGATGTGGGGTGCGACATCGCCGAGCTGGGCGGCTTCGGCGAGCGGCCGCAGCACCAGGTCGGGCGTGATCATCCCGAACAGCTGCCTCGCGAGGCCGGCGTCGCGCGCGAGGCCCTGCACCGAGGCCGACACGCCGCAAATGCGCGCATAGCGCATGAGCCCCGTGAGCGTCACCGGGCCGGCGAGGCCGATGCGCACGGGATGGTCGATGCCGAGATCGCGCAGCCGGCTGATCCAGGCGATGATCGCGGGCGCCGAAAAACCCCACTGGGTCACGATATGCACGCCGAGCCCGGTCTGCTGCGCCGCTTCGAGCTTTGCCGCCAGCGCCCGGTCGAGGTCGTCGGTGGTGAGCCTGGGATGGCCGTCGGGATAGCCGGCGATGCCGATCTCGACGATGCCGCGGGCCTGCAGCAGGCCGCTTTCGATCACTTCGATGGCGGCATGGAAGGGACCGGCCGGCGTCGCGAGATCGCCGCCGATGATGAGGACGCGCCGGACGTTGGCGCCTTCGGCCAGCCGCGCCAGATGGGAGTCCAGCGCGGCGCTGGTCGCGAAGCTGCGCACGGCGAGGTGGGGAACCGGCTCGAAGCCCGCCGCGGCGAGGGCGCAGGCGACCTCGATCTGCACTTGCGGCGGCCGCGCCGGCACCGCGCTGACATAGATGCGCGGGCGTGACGGAAAGCCGTTCAACGCTTCGAGATCGCCGCGGGTGAGCCGCGTCACCTCGAAGGACGCTTGCGCCGTGAAGGCGGCGATCCGCTGCTGCGACTGCGGCGCGGCTTCAAGCGTGGGTGCGGAGGCGGCGGTCATCTGAGTATGATTCCTCTACGCGCGGCGTCGCGAGATCACATAGGATTCGTCGTAGAACCACAGCCCGCCGTGCTGGCGCAGCACGTCGCGGGTGGCGTCGAGATAGCGGCTGTCTCCGACGATGGTGGCGAGCCGGTCGTCCTCAACCTGCGCCACATAGATCGCCGCGTTCCACGCCGCGAACAGCGTCGAGGTGCCGATCGAGTCCGAGATTTCCGACGGCAAGGTGTGCATGTCGTAGCGGAACAGCGCGCGGTTGTCGGCGTAGACGTTGAAATTGAGCTCGCGGCCTGCCGGTCCGAGCTCGTGCTTGACCGCCTTCATGATCTGATGGCGATCGTGGATGAACGGGTTGTCGCCCGGCCACAGCCGCTGGACGATCTCGAGGCCGGGGTCGGCGCCGTGGGAATGGATTGCGATCAGGCGGCCGCCGGGGCCGAGCGCCCGCGCCAGCGGCGCGATGACGCGCTTCGACTTGAACTCCAGCGACGCCCGCGCGCGATAGGGCTGCGATGCGATCACGAGGTCATAGCTCGCCATGGTGCCGCCCGGCCGCGGCAGGATCTGGTCGAGCAGGAACTTGTGGTCGTCGCGATAGATCACCATGACCACCGGGCGCTCATAGACGGGATTTCCGGTCTTGGCGCTGAGCCCGGCTTTCCAGTTCTCCGCCAGAAACGGCTCGAGATCGGTGATCTGGGATTCGAACTTGTGGGCGGTGGTGCCGGCGAGCGGCACCTCGTGCCATACGAGGCTCGACGCGGCGCTGACCGATTTCACCGCCAGCCACGGCGCGTCGGCATAAGCGAGATTGGTGAGCACCAGCACCGTCGCGGGATGCTCGACGAAGCGGTCGGCCACCTTCTGCAGGGTGAGGCGGACGTCTTCGAGGCTGATTTCCTTGCCGACCACGTAGAACGGCATCGCCGGGAAACGGTCGTGCATGGAGCGCATCACCCGCGCCAGCACGGTGCCGTCGCCGACCCCGGCATCGAACAGCCGCACGGCGGGTGGGCGGGGATGGATGTTGGCGAGTTCCAGCCCAACACGGTGGGCCACGACCCACTTCTCGCTGCAGGTCGTCACGAACAACAGGTATTTCTGCCGGTTGTCGAAGAAGCGGAAATTGCGCTGCGGCTGGGCGGCGTGCGCGGCCGCCTGTGCCGCGGCACGCGGGCCGGCGGCCGCAGGCCGGGGGCCTGGAAACGCCAGGATCGGGCGCGCGGCGGTTTGCGCGTCGCGATTGGCGGTCATGAAGGCCATGATCCGATCGACCGTTTCGGTGGTGATGCGGCCGCCATTGCGCAGGCGATTGGCGAGCTTGCCGTCATTCACGGCGCGCCGGCCGAAGGTCGATTCGGCCAATCCGGCATGCCGGCAGTAATCAGAAATCTGCTGAAGCAGCTCTTGGGCAGTCATGGTCTCGGCTCGTTTCCCGGTCCCGGCGGAGAAGCTTGTTGTTCTCGTTGAGGCGCCGCCAAGCTCTCGAAATGGAAGCAACGGAATCGGAAATCGTCAACCACAAACCGTCCCACTGACATAGTGGGACGAAACAGTGGGCACTGATCGCTCTCTAAGTCACGGGCAGAGCGTGACTATTTTGACAGTCGCCCACATACGGTTGATTCCGCGGAATTCTTCGGCTGCGACGCCGATGGGCAATGTCCCACTAGTGTGGGACGGCAGGCCTGGATTCCCGCGGCCTGCCAAATCCTCTAAGAGAGGGCATGCCCCAGTTTGCAGCCAATCTCGCCTACCTCTTCACCGAACGGCCCTTACTCGAGCGCTTTGCCGCCGCCGCCGCCGCCGGCTTCAAGGCGGTCGAATTGCAGGCCCCTTACGACCAGCCCGCGGCCGAGGTCCGTCGCGAAATCGAGCGGCACGGCCTGACGATGCTCGGCATCAACACGCCGCCGGGCGCGGGCGGCGAACCCGGCGTGGCCGGGATGCCCGGGCGCGAGCAGGAATTCGCCGCCCTGTTTCGCCGGGCGCTCGATTATGCCGTGGCGATCGGCGGGAGAACCGTTCACTGCCTCTCCGGCAAGGTGCCGCCGGACCAGAAAAGCGCGGCCGAGCGCGTCTTCGTCGCCAATCTCATGCGCGCCGCCGACCTCGCGGCGGAGAAGGGGATCGGCCTCCTGATCGAGCCGCTCAACCATCGCGACCGCCCGGACTACCTGCTGCATCGCCCGGAGCAGGCGGCCGCCATCATCGAACAGGCGGGACGGTCGAACCTGCGGATGCAGTTCGATTTCTATCATGTGCAGATCGAGGGCGGCGACCTGATCACGCGCTTTACGCGGCATTTCGCGGCCATCGGGCACGTGCAGGTCGCGGCGGTGCCGTCGCGGGCCGAGCCCGACGAGGGCGAGGTGAATTATCCGGCGGTGTTCCAGATGATCGACCGCACCGGCTATGCCGGCTGGATCGGCTGCGAATACAAACCGCGGGGACGCACCGAGGACGGGCTCGGCTGGGGCCGGGCCTGGGGCCTCGGCCGTTGACTGCTGCTCCCTCCCCGTCTTCGGCGAGGGCCGGGGTGGGGTTCTTGCTTCGGGCGGGCTGCGAGATCGACTGGCGTCGATAGAAGGGAAGACCCCACCCTTCCCCTCCCCGAAGTCGGGGAGGGAATTGAGAGGCCCGTCCCTGGACTCGGGGCCAATGGTCAGGTGCGGGTTCCCAAGGTTGGTATCCGATGACTGGACGGCCGGTGTCAGATTTGGGCGACGGCTCGCGGAAGTGTCACAATTCCACCGCTCGTCCGTTCTAGCTAAGGGTATTGGGGTGAGTGCTGGCGATGCGGGGAAACGGGAACGACAGGGACGGGCCGCGGCGCGACGAGCCTCGCCTGCTGCGCGAGGCAATGCGCGAGGCGCGCATCGAGGCGGCGGAGCGCACCGGCGTCGTGGTCGACATGCGCGATGCGGAGACGGCCCGGCTCGAGCTTCTGCATGACGAACTCGACCCCGTGTTCGCGGAGATTCCATCCGATATCGAGTTGTTCGATCGCGGCATTTCGCGCGGCGATTCCCCGCGGCTGTGGATCGACGCCATCGCCCATGTGGAGATGGGACGCGACAAGCGGATGTACCGTTTCGTCCAGGACAGCCGGTTCGGGCGGCTGGTGCTGGCGGAATCGACCGCCAGCCGAGAGATCGCCGAAGCCGTCACCAGATATGTCGCGCGCCGCATGATCGACCGCGAGCGCATGCTCGCCGGCGAGGAGCTGTCGCCGATACGTTTCACGCCGCCGCGCCGCGGACGCTTAGCGCTGGTGTTTGTCGCCGGCATCGCCTGCGGGATCATTCTGCTGCTCGCCGCGGTCTGGCTCACCGCGCCGCCGCCCTGACCATTCGCACACTGCACGTTAGACTAGAGCGCTTTCCGATTGCGCCGACCCCATTTACGTCATTGCCCGGCTTGACCGGGCAATCCAGTACTCACGGTCGGTGTTTACTGGATCGCCCGGTCAAGCCGGGCGATGAGCGCGAAGAGCGTGTCAATCTCACACCGCGAACCGTTCGCATTCGGTGACGGTGCCGTCGGCATTGAGGCCGCGGCGCTCGACCGCGCAGGTCCATTCGCCCGCACGTCCGTCGATCCGGTAAAGATTGTAGCCGGCGGCATCGTGGTCCATGCCGCACGCCGCCGATGCCGAGGGAACGCCGATCACCGGCACGCGGCCGCGCGGGCCGTCGATCCAGGCGAGCGAGCGCATGTGATCGTGGCCGTGGATCACGAGCTCGGCGCCGACGGCCGCGATCGCCTCCCGGAACGCGGCGGCATCGACAAGCCGCTTGATGCGCGATTTCGGCACCACATGCGGCGGATGATGAATGAGGACGACGCGAAACTGAGATGCGGTTGCGGCCAGTAGCGCCGTCATCTCCGCGATCTGCGGCGCGCCGAGCAAGCCCGTCGCCATGAACGGCGGCGTCGGCACCGCCGTCGAAACGCCGATCAGGGCCACCGGCCCCCGGAGGCGCAGGAACGGGAAGGCACCTCTCCCCGCATGCGGGGAGAGGTCGGCGCGCTCTTGCGCGCCGGGTGAGGGGGCCTTTCCGCGAGTCTGAGCTTCTGAATAGGCCCCCTCACCCCGACCCTCTCCCCGCACGCGGGGAGAGGGAGAATCCCCGGACGCCGCATCGCCCGCCATGTAGGGCGCCCAAAGGCGCTCGCGCAGCGCTTCGGCGGCCGCCACATAGGCATCGTGATTTCCGGGTACGAGCGTCACATCCGCGGGCGTCCCCAATTGATCGAGCCAGCGCCGCGCGTTTTCGAATTCCGCCGGCAGCGCGATATTGACGAGATCGCCGGTCACCGCGATGTGGTCGGGCCGCTCCCGCCGGAGGTCGCGCACGATCGCGGCCAACGCATCGCTGCGATGGATGGCGCGGCGCTTGCGGAGCCAGTTGAGATATCCGGTGAGGCGCTTCGATGCGAGTTCGGCAATCCGCGGCCGGGGCAGGGGGGCGAGATGCGGATCGGACAGATGCGCCAGCACGAACACGTTGCTACCTCGGCTGCCAGACACCCGGCTCACGAACTCCCGATCAGGATGCCGGCGAGGAACACCAGCGCGCCGCCGATGACGACCTGGAACGCGGCGGTGAGGAACGACGTATCCATGTAGCGGAAGCGGATATAGGAAATCGCGGCGAGCTCGATCGCAACCACGGCGAACGACACCGCTGTCGCGGTCGGAAAGTGCGGAATCAGGTAGGGCAGAGTGTGCCCGATGCCGCCGAGGAAGGTCATGGCGCCGCAGGTGATCCCGCGCAGCACCGGTGCGCCGCGGCCGGTCAGCGAACCGTCGTCGGATAGCGCCTCGGCGAAGGCCATGGAAATTCCGGCGCCGACGGAGGCCGCCAGCCCGACGAGGAACGTCTGCCAGGTGTTGTGGGTCGCGAACGCCGCCGCGAACAACGGCGCCAGCGTCGACACCGAGCCGTCCATCAGGCCGGCGAGGCCGGGCTGCACGTATTGCAGGACGAACATCCGTCGCGCGGTCTCGTCCTCACTGGCGCGGACATCCCGGGTGAGGATGCGCTGCCCGAGACGTTCGGCGAGATCCTTGTGCACGTCCTCCGCCTCGGAGAGCTGGACCAGAAGTTCCCGAACCGAGGCGTCGCGCGCGCTCTCCGCCGCCTTGCGATAGAAATGGGCGGCTTCGTATTCCATGTCGGCGGCGTATTTGCGCACCTCGTCGAGCCCGAGCGGGCGCACCAGCCACACCGGCTTGTGGCGGACGAAGCCGCGCACGTCCTGCCGCCGCACCAGCGGCAGATGTTCCCCGAACTTTTCGCGATAGAGATCGTAGAGCATGCCGCGGTGACCCACTTCCTCCGCGGCCATTTCGTCGAACATCTTCGCGGAATCCGGGAAATTGGCGCGCAGCCCCTCGGCGAAATCGCGGTAGATGCGGCTGTCCTCCTCCTCGTTGCTGATGGCGAGGGCGAGGACTTCCTGCTCGGAAAGGTCGGCGAAGCGCTTCATCGAAGTTCCCCGGGGGGTCATCATCCTGATAGGAGGAGTTAACGCTGGAACCCCATCATCCATATCACAACGCCGTCCCCGACAGAGCCGACTCGGCGTCATTCCCGGTTCGCCACTGCCGCGGCGCCCCGGAATGACGATGCCGGTGAAATGCCGTAGCATGATCCGCCCGACCGAATTCAAATCCGACAGGCCGCCATGCAATCTCCGCAACTTCTGCCGCGCTCTGTCACGAGGCGCCGTCTTGCATAAGGTCCTTCGTGCCGTGCGCAATGCGGTCGAGCCGGCGCTCCGGCGCGGCTTTCACCTCTATTGGCGGATGTCGCGCGGGCTGACGCTCGGCGTGCGCGGCCTCGTGGTCGACGAGGCCGGCCGCATCTTCCTGGTCAAGCACACCTATGTGCGCGGCTGGCATCTGCCCGGCGGTGGCGTCGAGCCCGGCGAGACCCTGCTCGACGCGCTGGCGCGCGAGCTCAAGGAAGAGGGCAATATCGACCTGCTCGAGTCGCCGGCGCTCCACGCGGTCTATTTCAACACCGCGGTGTCGCGGCGCGATCACGTGGCGCTGTTCGTCATCGGCGCCTACCGGCAGCCGACGCCGCCGGTCCCGGATCACGAGATCATGGCCCACGGGTTTTTCGCGCCCGATGCGTTGCCCGAAGACACCGTCGCGAGCGTGCGCGCGCGAGTCGCCGAAGTGCTTATGGGCGCGCCGCGCTCGCAGCGCTGGTAAGTCAGGCGCGTCCAATGGGCACAGGTTGGTTTGATTTTATCGGTGAACGGGGGGTGCGACGCGACGTCCTGTTTGGCAGCGGCAGTGATGCCGACCGCGAGCATTCCGAAAACCGACCAACACCGGTGAAGAATCAACCGTCCTCTCTCTTGCGTGAAGAGCCGGCAACGGACTTCACGCCCCCTTTCGGGCGCGCTACCGATCGGTGTAGTGTATCGGCGAGCTGCCATCGGGACGTGCCGAAGGTCCCTTATTTTCAAAAGGCAGCCTTGGTGCCGGCGGCCGGCTGATCTCCCAAGTATCGGTCCAAGTATCGGTCGAAGTATCGGTCTGGAATTTGGTCGGGAAACAACCGCTTTATTGCGCGGTGCTCTCCTGTGTTGCCAAGCGCACAAAAGCGACCGGAAACGCCGCATTGCCAAAGAGGGGACATCATGAAACTTCCCCGTCGTCGATTTCTGCATCTGGCAGCGGGCGCTGCCGCGCTGCCGGCCCTGGCACAAATCGCGGGGGCGCAAACCTATCCGTCGCGCGCGGTCACCGTGATCGTGCCGTTCCCGCCGGGCGGTCCCACCGATACGCTCGCCCGCATCGTCGTCGAGCGCATGCGGGTATCGCTCGGCGAGCCTGTTATCATCGAGAACGTGTCCGGCGCCGGGGGCAGCATCGGCGTCAGCCGGGTCGCGCGCGCGGCGCCCGATGGCTACACCGTCTGCTTCGGCCAGTTGAACTCGAACGTATTCAGCGGCGCGGTCTACAACGTTTCATACGACGTGCTGAAGGATTTCGAGCCGGTGGCCCTGCTCGCGAGTTCTCCTCAGTGGGTCGTCGCGAGAAAGCTGTTTCCGGCGAAGGATCTCAGGGAACTGATCGCCTGGCTCAAGGCAAATCCGGATAAGGCGTCGTTCGGAACCGTCGGCAACGGCAGCCCGCCCCACGTTTGGGGCGTTCAATTCCAAAACAGCACCGGCACCCGCTTTCAGTTCGTGCCCTATCGCGGCGCCGCCCCCGCCGCGCAGGATTTGATTGCCGGAAACATCGATTTTGCGGCTTTCGAGGCGTCGGGCACGCTGCCCTTTGTGCGCGGTGGCAGCATCAAAGCCTATGCCATCCTGGCCAAAACGCGATGGCCGGCGGCTCCCGACATTCCGACGATCGACGAAGCAGGAACGCCGGGACTGTACATGCCGCTCTGGCATGGGCTCTGGGTGCCCAAGGGAACGCCCAAAGACGTGATCGCCAAACTCAATGCCGCGGCGGTGGAGAGCCTCGGCGATCCCGCCCTGCGTCAGCGCCTCGCCGATGTCGGCCAGGAGATTCCGCCGCGCGATCAGCAGACACCGGAAGCGCTCGGCGCTTTTCACAAGGCCGAGGTCGAGAAGTGGTGGCCGATCATCAAGGCCGCCGCCATCAAGGCGGAATAAAGCGCCTGTTCGCTCTCATTGAGGGGTACGTCATGAAACTTGCACGCCGACAATTTCTGCATCTGGCAGCGGGTACCGCCGCGCTTCCTGCCGTCTCGCGCATTGCACACGCGCAGACTTATCCAAGTCGCCCCATCACGGTGATCGTGCCATTCCCGGCGGGTGGACCGCTGGACACCGTTGCACGCATGTTGTCCGAGCGGATGAGGGTGACACTCCGTCAGTCCATGATCGTTGAGAACGTAGCCGGAGCGAACGGGACCATCGGCGTCAGCCGGGCCGTGCGGGCGCCGGCAGACGGCTATACGCTGATTGCCGGCACTCTGACCACGCACGTCCTGATCGGGGCTCTTTACTCGCTCCAGTACGACTTGCTGAGCGACTTCAAACCGGTCGCGCTGCTTGCCGAGGGCCCATTGCTCATGGTCGCAAAGAAAACCATGCCGGCGAACAATTTGGCGGAACTGCTCGCGTGGCTTCGGGCAAACCCGGACAAGGCGACGCAGGGGACGGCCGGGGTCGGCGCTGCCGAGCATATCGCCGGCATCCTCTTGCAGAGACAGACCGGCACGCGATTTCAGCAGGTGCCCTATCGCGGCATTGCTCCAGCCATGCAGGACCTGGTGGCCGGGCAAATCGATCTGATGCTCGCCGACGCCACCACGACGCTCGCCCAGGCGCAGACCGGTGCGATCAAGGCCTATGCCGTTTTGGGTAAGGCTCGCCTGGCAGCCGCGCCGAACATCCCGACGGTGAACGAGGCGGGACTGCCGGGCTTCTACGCGTCGCTGTGGTATGGGCTCTGGGCGCCGGCCGGCACGCCGCAGGACATCATCGCCAGGCTCAATGCCGCCGCGATGGAAGCCTTGGCCGAACCGTCAGTGCGTCAGCGTCTCGCCGATCTCGGGCAGGAGATCGTGCCCCGCAGCCAACAGTCGCCGGAAGCGCTCGGCGCCTTCCAGAAGGCCGAAATCGAGAAGTGGTGGCCGATCATCAAGGCGGCGAATATCAAGTTGGAGTGAGCAGCCACGACTCCGCGCGTTGTTGGAGAGGAGCCGCCCTTTGTCACAGCGCTGGCGAGGGTGAAGCCCCTTACGCGTATCCCGCCAAATAATGTAGCTTCATCTCTGAGCCTGCGGGACCTGCCGAATTCCCGATCTGCCTGTTCATGGTTGCCGCCCGCACGCGCAACTGCAACGATTCATCGAGGCGAGCAACGTGAACCTTCCGCGCCGAAAAATATTGCAACTGGCGGCGGGGGCCGTCGCTCTGCCAGCCCTCTCGCGGGTCGTGCGGGCGCAGACCTATCCGGCGCGGCCGGTGCGCCTGGTGGTCGGGTTCACGCCGGGCGGTGGCGCCGACATCGTGGCGCGGATCATCGGCAAGTGGTTGACGGAACGGCTGGGTCAATCGGTCATCATCGAAAACAAGCCGGGAGCCGCCACCAATATCGCGACCCAGTCGGTGGCGAATGCGCCGGCCGACGGCTACGCGCTGCTGTTCATTTCGACCAGCAGCGCGACCAACGCGACGTTCTATGACACGCTCCCCTTCAACTTCCTGCGCGACATCGCGCCGGTCGGCGGACTGGTCAGGGTGCCGTTCGTGATGGAAGTCAATCCGGCGGTGCCTGCCAAGACGGTCGCCGAGTTCATCGCTTACGCCAAGGCCAACCCCGGCAAGATCAACATGGCCTCGACCGGTGTCGGCACCTCGGTGCATCTCGCCGGCGAGCTGTTCAAAGCGATGACCGGCATCGAGATGACCCATGTGCCCTATCGCGGCGCGTCGCCCGCGCTCACCGATCTGATCAGCGGCCAGGTGCAGGTGCTGTTCGGCGACCTGCCGAGCTCGCTCGGGCATATCCAATCCGGTGCGCTGCGCCCGCTCGCGGTGACGACAGCCGTGCGATCGGGGCTACTGCCGCAGCTGCCTACCGTGGGCGAGACCGTCGCCGGATACGAGGCGAGCAGCTGGTACGGCATCGGCGCCCCGCGAGACACGCTGCCCGAGACCATCGAAAAGCTCAACCGCGAGATAAATGCCGGGCTGGCGAATCCGGCCGTGCGGGCTCAGCTCACCGAAGCCGGCACCACGCCGATGCCCTACACGCCCGCCGAATTCCGGGCGCACATCGCAGCCGAAACCGAGAAATGGGGTAAGGTGATAAAGCTCTCCGGCGCCAAGCCGGAGTGATCCGCAAATTCAGCGGTTGATACCGGCGATATTCATATTCTCCGTTCCGCGAGTCTCCCCTTTCATTTTTTCAGGCAGGTGGTGTAACCTCATCTGGGAGCTTTCAGCGGGACGGGCCGATGTCCCCATTTTTATGACAGCGTTTCTGCCGTCGGCCGGCACATCTTCCGCAATTCAATCGGCAATCCTTTTCATGCGGCCAATACGATCGAGCCGCGCGTGCCGGGCGACATTTGGGAGCAATTGCGATGCAAAGTCTGAGATATTCCCGGCGCGACGTGCTCAAAGCGTCGACGGCCGTGGCGGCTGGCGCTGTGTTTGCAAATCCACTGAACGCCGCCATGCCGGAGGCGAGCAGTGTAACCCAGGCCCTGATCGAAGCCGCGCACAAAGAGGGCAAGGTGGTATGGTACAGTGGCGCGTTCGAACTCTACCAGGCGGAAAAAGTCGGCAAAATATTCGAAGCGAAGTATCCCGGCATGACGGTTCGCGTCGAGCGCTCGGGATCGGAGCGCCTTTACCAGCGCATCGGCCAGGAGCGGCAGAGCCAAATATATGCGGTCGATGTCGTCCACAGCACCGACGGCTCGCATTTTCTCGATTGGAAACGCAAGGGCTGGCTCGCCCCTTACGTTCCGGCGGACGTCGCTCAGCACTTTCCCAGCGAGCAGATCGATGCCGACGGCACGTATGCAACCGTGTGCGCTTGGCTCACTGCCATCGGATATAACACCAATCTGGTCAAGCGCGATGATGCGCCCAAAAGCATCACCGACCTTCTTGACCCCAAGTGGAAGGGAAAGATCGTCAAGGCGCACCCCAGCTTCAGCGGCATGATGGTCACCTCGACGTACCTGATCGTTCGTGATCTTGGTTGGTCGTATTTCGAAAAGCTCGCCCAGCAGCGAATCATGCAGGTGCAGTCGGCGGCAGACACCACGAAGAAAATCGCGCTCGGAGAGCGCTCGGTGACGGCCGACAGTCCGGATTTCACTCTGGTCCTGCTCAAGGAGGAGGGGCGGCCCATCGAGGTCGTTTATCCCGCGGAAGGCGCGCCGCTCAACAGGATATTAAGCGGTGTATTTCGCAATGCTCCCAATCCCAATGCGGCACGCTTGTTCCAGAGCTTCCTTTTCAGCGCCGAGTTGCAGCAGATATTGGTCGATTCCTATCGCCCAGCACTCCTTTCATGCGCTCGTGAAGGAGAAACCCGGACGCGATCTCGTTGTCCGACATCAAGCTGTTGGTAAGCGATCCAGCCGCGGTCGCGGCGCAAAGCGAAGAGATCAAGGCGCACTATTCCAAGCTGTTCGGCGTGTAGGCCGGCGCCGTGGGCACGGGTGTTCGCTGTCGGTCGAATTTCATACGATTCATTGAGGTGCCATCATGAAACTTCCACGCCGTCAATTTCTGCATCTGGCAGCGGGTGCTGTCGCGCTCCCGGCCGTCTCGCGGATCGCAAAGGCGGAAACCTATCCGTCCAGGCCGGTGCGCTTCATCATCGGATACACCCCCGGAGGGTCGGCCGACATCACCGCACGGCTGATGGGCCAGTGGCTTACTGAACGGTTGGGCCAACCATTCATTGTCGAGAGTCGTGCGGGCGCGGGCAGCAATATCGGCACCGAGGCGGTCATCCGCTCATTACCGGATGGATACACAATCCTGCTGGCTGCCCCGGCGAATGCGATCAACGCGAGCCTTTACGCGAAGCTCAACTACAATTTCCTTCGCGACGTTTCGCCGGTGGCCGGCATCATCCGGTTTCCAAACGTCATGGAGGTCAATCCGTCGGTTCCGGCGAAGACAGTTCCTGAGTTCATCACCTACGCCAAGGCCAATCCGGGCAAGATCAATTTTGCCTCGTCCGGCAGCGGATCGACAATCCACATGTCCGCCGAGCTGTTCAAGATGATGACCGGTATCGACATGGTCCACGTGCCATATCGCGGTTCGGCGCTGGCGATGACGGACCTGCTGGGCGGGCAGGTACAAGTGATGTTCGACAACGTGCCCTCATCGCTCGAGCAAATCCGGTCCGGCAAGCTGCGACCGTTGGCGGTCACCACGTCGATGCGCTCCGAAGCGCTGCCCGATGTACCCACCGTGGCCGATTTCGTGCCGGGGTATGAGTCGAGCGCATGGTACGGCGTCGCGGTTCCGAAGGGCACGCCGCCGGAAATCATCGACACCCTCAACCGGGAGATCAATACCGGTCTCGCCGATCCCAAGCTGAGGGCGCGATTTACCGAGCTGAGCGCGGCGGTGCTTCCGGGTTCGCCCGCCGACTTCGGCAAGCTGCTGGTGGACGAAACCGAGAAATGGGCCAAGGTGGTCAAGTTCTCGGGTGCCAAGGCGGACTGATCCGGGAGATTCCATCGTCGCTCTAACCAAACCGCCCGCGGTCATGGCGCGATGCGAGGTCGAGCTTCGGGCCAAGGGGGACGATCCCGGTCGGATTGATCCGGCGCTGGCTGCCGTAATAATGGCGCTTGATGTGATCGAAATCGACGGTCGCGGCGACGCCCGGGGTCTGGTAGAGGTCGCGCAGATAGTTCGACAGGTTGGGGTAGTCTGCGATGCGGCGCAGATTGCATTTGAAATGGCTGAAATAGACCGCGTCGAACCGCACCAGCGTGGTGAACAGCCGCCAGTCGGCCTCGGTCTGGCGGTGGCCGACGAGCCAGCGCTGGCGTCCCAGGCGCTCCTCCAGAGCATCGAGCCGTGCGAACAAGGTGCGGAACGCCTCCTCGTAGGCGACCTGGGTGGTGGCGAAGCCGGCACGGTAGACGCCGTTGTTCACGTCGTCATAGACGAGGCGATTGATCTCGTCGATTTCGGCGCGCAGCGGCGCCGGATAGTAGTCGGTGCCTATGTCGGTGAAGCGGTCGAACGCCGCGTTGAGCATGCGGATGATCTCCGCGGACTCGTTGTTGACGATGGTTCGCCGCTCCTTGTCCCACAGCACCGGGACCGTGACCCGGCCGGTGAATTTGGGATCGGTGAGGAGGTAGATGTCGGACAGCCGCGGCTTGCCATTGGCCGTGTCGGCAGTGGCGCTGCCGGGCGGGCCGAACACCCAGCCGAATTCGAAATTGATCGGCTCTACCACCGACACCGAGATCGCGTCTTCGAGCTTCTTGAGCTTGCGGAAGATCAGGGTGCGGTGCGCCCACGGGCAGGCCAGCGCCACGTATAGATGATAGCGGCCGGCCGCGGCGGGAAAGCCGCCTTCGCCGGAAGGCCCGGCGGCGCCGTCCGGCGTGACCCAGTTGCGGAATCGCGTCTGCGGACGCACGAACCGGCCGCCGGTCGCACTCGTATCGTGATCCAGATCCTTCCAGACGCCTTCGACCAGCAGTCCCATAATGGCTCCTTGAACAATCCGTTGCAGACGTGACGCTTGGGTTCCGATCCTCGGCCGGTTTCGATTCTTCTCCCTCCCCTTGAAAAGGGGAGGGTTGGGGTGGGGATCCCGCGCCGCAGGCGCGGCGCTTGTTGAGAGTCAGCGCACCCCCACCCCAACCCTCCCCCTGAAGGAGGGGGAGGGAGTCGCGGCGATCAAGTGGTGGAGCCACGCAAGCGCTCATGTAGTCTCTGGCGGGGGAAACGACACCTGCGTCTTTCGCATGAGGTGGACGTGGCCGGCACAGGGTGATATCCGGCGGGTCCGGAACCGCCATGAACGACCTCTCCCTCACCATCCTGCCGGAAACGCCCGACGATGCGCTGGCCATCGAGCGGCTGCACGAGCGCACCTTCGGCCCCGGCCGCTATGCCCGCACCGCATTCCGGATTCGCGAGGGGGCCGGTCACCGGCTCGACCTCTCCTACACCGCGCGGATCGGCACCCTGCTGGTCGGCTCGGTACGCTTGACGCCGGTGCGCATCGGCGAGACGCCGGCGCTGCTGCTCGGGCCGCTCACCATCGAGCCGCCGTTCCGCGAGCGCGGCATCGGGCTCGCGCTGATGCAGCGTGCGCTCGCCGACGCCAAGGCGAGCGGCCATCGCCTGGTGGTGCTGGTCGGTGACGAGCCCTACTACGCCAGGGCCGGCTTCAAGCGTATCCCCAAGGGGAGGGCGCGCATGCCGGGCCCGGTCGATCCCAAGCGGCTGCTGGTGGCCGAGCTCGCCGAGGGCGCCTTCGAAGGCGTCTCCGGCGCGATCCGGCCGGACTGGGACGCGGCCTGAGGCGCGGCCCGTCGGCGCGAGCGCCGTTTCGTGGGCGATCAGGCGCGCGTGCGCGACCGGATCATGAAGGTGTCATAGCTGTACTCGGCGACTTGCCACCAGAAATATCCGTCGTTGCGGAACGCCTGCATCGATTCCAGCACCTTCTTGAAATCCGGATTGGCGGCTGCCGTCTCGGCGTTCACTTCGTTCGAGGCCTTGAGGCAAGCCTCCATGATCGGCTGCGAGAATGCGCGCAACTCGGTGCCGCCGGCCATCAATCTGCGCAACGCGCCGGAATTGCGGGCATCGTACCTTCCCTGCTGCTGCGTGTTCGCATACGCCGTCGCGCCGGCGATGATGGATTGATAGTGCTTGGGCAGCTCGTTCCACTTGCCGAGATTGATCATGAGCTGGTTGACGAACCCGCCCTCCCACCATCCGGGATAGTAGTAGTACTTTGCGACCCTGCTGAATCCGAGTTTCTCGTCATCGTAGGGCCCGACCCATTCGGCGGCATCGATCGTGCCGCGCTCGAGCGCCGGATAAATGTCGCCGGCGGCGATCTGCTGGGGTATTCCGCCGAGCTTCGAGATCGTCAATCCGGCATAACCGCCGATGCGGAATTTCAGTCCCTGGAAGTCGGCGACTTCCTTGATCTCCTTGCGGAACCAACCGCCCATCTGGCAGCCGGTGCCCCCGGCCACCAGCGAGTAGATGTTGAACTTCCTGTTGAATTCGTTCATCAGCCTGGTGCCGTCGCCGTCATGGAACCACGCCAGCATCTGGCGCTGATTGAGCCCGAACGGAACCGCGCAAAACATCGCGAAGGTCGGATCCTTGCCGAAATAGAAATAGGATGCGGTGTGGCAGGCCTCGACCGTGCCGTTGCTCGCCGCATCGAGCGCTTGCAGGGCCGGAACGATTTCTCCGGCCGCGAACGGCTGTATCTGGAACTGATTGTCGGTCGCCTCGGCAACAAATTTAGCAATTGTCTCGCTGGTGCCGTAAACGATGTCGAGCGATTTCGGGAAGCTCGAAGTGAGGCGCCACTTGATGGCCGGACTGGATTGCGCGATGGCAGGCTTCGCCACTGCAGTCGTGGCAAAGCCAAGCCCCGCCGCTTGCAGGAACTGACGACGTTTCATGTCGGCTTCTCCCGGTGAGTGAAGTGACGTCGGTGTCCTGCGCATGGATGCGCGATCGGGCGCCGAAACGGCACCTGCAGTGAAGATGAATGGCATATGCTGCAAATGCTCGCCGGCCGCCGGCACCCACGCTGCCGCTAGAAATATGGGACTTCGGCACGTCCCGCTGGCAGCTCGCAATGAAGACTATTCCGATTTCCGTGACTTTGGAAGGGGCCGAGAGTTACGATTTTGACCCGGCATCGCCGCTTTCGGTGGTCGGCGCCTTGCCGACCGACTGGGCGCGCCGTTCGGCCTCGGCAAGGCTCGAATTGCGCCTCCGGGAAAAGCTCTGATCGCACTGGGCAACTGGGCGCGGTCTCACTTGCAGTGGTCGCAGCACTCTTCGCCTTCCCAAGCCTCCCGTCCCTCGCGGATCACGAACCAGACGATCCCGAGAGAAGCCACCGCGTCCACCCACCACGCGCCGGTGAGAAGCTGCGCCACCAGCGCACCGATGACGACGAAGGCGAGCCAGCCGCAGGTGATGCTCTCGATCGCATCGGCCCGCAGCGCCCGGCTGCCGAGCGCGTCGGCGACCTGGAGCTTGCGCCGCGACAGAAAATACATGACGGGAACGGCGAGCACGCTGATGAGGAGACCCGGCAACGAGAACTCCGCGCCTTGCCGCATCCATAATTTCCAGGCGGCGACCGCTACGACATAGGCGGCGAGCGCGAACAGCAAGGCCCCGCCGATGCGCGACGCCGTTTTCTCCGCCGTCTCGGCGAAGGCCTGGCCGTGTCGAAGTTCGACGGTCAGGCGCCAGACGAGAACGGCGGCCGAAGCCAGCTCGATCAGGCTGTCGATCCCGAACGCCATGAGGGTGAGGCTTCCGGCCGCGACGCCGGAGCCGATTGCCACCGCGGCTTCGATCGTCATCCAGCCGAGCGTGATATACTCCAGCCGGAACGCCTGCCGGATCAGCGCAGCCCGGTCGCTGGTCATCGCGGACGAACCGGCAATGCTCGTCATGACCGTTTCTCCTCGGCGGTTTGCAGGTCAACCCTCGGGTCGGCCGCCCAAAGCCTCCGCCACCCAATCGCAAATAGTTTCGCGCGTGAGGGCGACATTGTCGACACCGCAATGCTCGGCGCCGCCGTCGGCCAGCGTCTGGACGTGAAGCTCGGCTCTCGGGCTCGACACGCAGTCCGCGATGATCGCGCGCGCCTGGGCGAGCGGGATCTGGCGATCATGCTCGCCGTGGACCACCAGGATCGGGCAGGTGATCCGGTGCAGGATGCCCTTGAGCGACAGCTTTTCGGAAACCGCGATGACCTCTTCCACCGAGGACTTGCCGAACACCCAGGCGACATGGTCCCAGTAATGCGGGATCGGCAGGCTTGTTCCCCTGGTTTCGTAGCGCGCGCGCTGGGTCTCGCCCCAGTCGTAATTGGCGCCCCAGGCGACGCAGCATTTGAAACGCGGCTCGAAGGCCGCCGCGCGCGGCGCGTGATAGCCGCCGAGCGAGAGCGCCATCATGCCGATGCGCTCGCCGTCGATGCCGGGCATCGCCTGGAGAAAGTCGACCGCGGCCTTGGCGGGAATCTCGGCCTCGGGAAAATTGGCGAGACCCTTGAGCCGCAGCGATTCTCCGACGCCGGGATTGTCGACCACGAGCGTCGCAACCCCGCGCGCCGCGAGCGCTTCGGGAACGCCGAGCAGGTAGATGATCTCCTTGGTCACGTCGAGCCCGTCGAAATGAACCATGCAGGGCGCGTCGTGGCCCGCGGTTTGCGCGCCGACGAAAAGGGCAGGCAGCGTCGTGTCCTGATACGGGATCTCGACCCGCCGGCAGTTCTGCTTCGTCAGCGTGGTGAAATGCGAAAAGCAGTCGAGCGCCTCGCCGAAGGCCTGTTTGCGCGGCGCGAAATCCGGTCGCTGCATGCGTTCGGCCTGAATGAAATAAATGGCGGCACGGCGATATTTCGCGCCGGCGCTCAACAGCCGCCCGCGCGCTTCGTCCGCCGCCGCCAGCCGTTTGAGCTTTTTCGCGAGGCCGGTCCAGGCGTCGAAGAATTTTTCCGCCGCGGAATGGTCGCGGGTCCTTGACACCGGCCGCAGCGGACGCGAGGCATCGTCGATGTCGCCGATGCTCCCGCCCATGGCGAGGGCGAGATTCACGGCCATGTTCCACACGTAATTGTCTTCGAAATACTCGAACATTCACGTCTCCGGTAAAGATGAGCGATTGACCCGGCATCACGGCGGCGAGGTCACTCGCCCCGGATGTTCGCCGCCTTCACGATCGGCCACCACTTGTCCGTCTCCGCCTTGTGGTAGGCGCCGAGCGCTTTCGGCGTCTGCTGGTCCGGCGGCGGAATGTCCTGGCCGAGATCGTGGAGTCGCTGGCGCACGGTCGGGTCGGCCAGCGCATCCCTGACAGCACCATTGAGCCTCGCGACGATGTCTTTGGAAGTGCCCTTCGGCACCCATATCCCTTGCCAGAACGAAAAATCGAACCCGGGCAATCCCGCCTCGTCCACCGTCGGGATGTCCGGCGCGGCTTCCAGGTGGCGGCTCGCTGCCACCGCATAGGCCTTGATGGCGCCGGTGCGCACCTGCGGCAGGGACGTGGACGGCGTGTCGATCATGAAGTCGATCTGCCCGGCCACCAAGTCCTGCATCGCGGGGCCGGCGCCGCGATAGGGCACGAACTGATAGTGCGTGCCGGTCTGTTTCTGGAAGAAGGCGCCCCACACATGCGATGCGGTGCCGACGCCGGGGCTGCCCTGCGACGCCTTGTCGGGATTGGCTTTGAGCCACGCGATGAACTCGCTCAGGTTCTTGGCCGGCAGGTCCTTTCTGGCGACGATCAGAGCCGGCTGGGACGACAATAGCGAGACCGGCTCGAAATCCGTCAGGAGATCGTAGGGCAGCGTATAGAGCGCGCCGTTGAAGACGTGGGAACTCGAATTGCCGATGCCGATCGTGTAGCCGTCGGGCATCGCACGTGCAACGCGGCCGACGCCGATGCTGCCGCCGGCGCCGCCGACGTTCTCGATGATGACGGGCTGGCCGAGCGACACCCGCATGCGCTCGATGATGATGCGCCCGATCGTGTCCGTCGGCCCGCCCGGAGGGAACGGCACGATCATCGTGATGGGACGCGAAGGGTAGGGCTGCGCCGCCACCGTCACGGCGTTTCCCAATGCGGCGGCGAATATTACGGCTGAGATCAGGTATTTCATGTTGTCTCCCGGCCCGGCCACTCTCACCCCTTCGCGATCGCGTTCCAGTTCGCGGCGAGATGCTCCGCGGTGCGCCAGCCCAGCGCCTGCGCCGTCAGCGTCGGATTGTGGGCGCCGCTGGTGCCCATCACCGATGCCCCGACGATGCCGAGATTCGGCACCTCGTGGGAAAAGCCGAAGCGGTCGACCACGTTGGTCTCGCGCCGGTCGCCCATGCGCGTGCCGCCATAGGCGTGGGTCGAGGGTCCCATGGTGCCGGTCGGCCCCTTCTCCACCGCGATGGCGCCGGCCTCCATGAACCATTGCGCCATCTTGTCCTGGACGAAGGCGCCCATCCGCTTCTCGTTGTCCTTGTGGTCGGCGGTGATGCGGATCACCGGGAAGCCCATGGGGTCCTTCGCGACGGGATCGAGGTCGAGATAATTGTCCTCGTAGGGAAGCGTCGTCTTCTGCAGATAGGCGACGTTGTAGCGGTCGGCATTCTGCTTGATGAAAGACTTCCACGCGCCGCCCCAGTTCGGAGCCTTGCCGTAGGTGGACATGCTGGCGGCGGTGATCGGGCGCCGGTCCGAATAGACCCACAGATTGCCGCCGCCGACGAAATCGAGGCCGCCGTGGTCGAAATTGTCGTCGGCCCAATTATCGACCGCGACGCCCTGAGCCGGCAGCCCGTACCAGTTGTTGAGGTCGAACGGGAACAGCGCCGTGACGGGGTTGCCGGTGTGGTGGCTGAAATAATGCCGGCCGACCTGCCCGCCATTGTTGGAAAGCCCGTTAGGAAACGCGCGAGACTTCGATTGCAGCAGCAGCCGCACGTTCTCATAGGTGTAGCTTGCCAGCAGCACGACGTCGGCGGGCTGGAAATATTCCAGGCCGCCCTTGACGTAGACGACGCCGGTGGCGCGGCCGCTGCGCTCATCGAACGTAATGTTGGTGGCGATCGCCTGCGTCACCACCTGCAGGCGTTTGGTCTCCATCGCCTTCGGGATGGTCGAGACCGCGGTCGAATTCTTGGCGCTGACATGACAGCCGCCGCGGTTGCAGAAGCCGTGATACTGGCAGCCCGGGCGCTCGTCATAGGTCGTCGAGTTGATGGCCGCCGGGCCTGGGAAGGCGTGCCAGCCGAGCTTGCGCGCGGCGCCCGCCATGCGTTCGGTGAATTCGGTGCCGCGCAGCGGCGGCATCGGATAGCCGCGCTTGCGCGGCCCCTCGAAGATGTTGCCGCGCGGATCGATCGCGCCGTTGACGTTGCCGGCCTGGCCGGACACGCCGACCTCGTGCTCGACCTTGTCGTAATAGGGCTCGAGCTCCTCGAGCCCGAACGGCCAATCCTCCACCGTCGATCCCTTGGGCACGCGCGAGGCGCCGTAGCGCCGCGTCGTCTCGCTCACCACCTTGAAGTCCCAGGGGTTGAGTCGCCAGCTCTGCGCCCAGTAGTGCAGCGAGGTGCCGCCGACCGCGTTCATCATGGGATGAATGGGAAATCGCGGCGAATAGGGCGCCGACGCGTTGGGCCGGTGAGTCGGGATTTCGCTGTTCGCCTTCTGCGCCGCCTGCGGCCAGCCGCGGAAATTGTTGCGCAGCTCGTCGGGCGCGAAGTCGCGCGGAGTGAGCCAGTTGCCCGCCTCCAAACCGACCACTTCGAGCCCGGCGCGCGCGAGCGGCAGCGCGGCGACACCGCCGACCGCGCCGAGCCCGATGATGACGACGTCGGTCTTCTTAAGGTCGATGGCCATGGGCGCCGCCTTTCAAGGTGAACATCGCATCGTCATAGGCCGACTTGCGGACCGGTTTCGGCGCCTTCATGCGCTGCTCGTCCTCCCCGACCGCCATGCGCAGGCCGGGAAAGTTGATGAGATCCCAGCCGACGAAATTCGCGTTGCCACCGTAATACGGATCGCAGAACGTGCCCTGGATGGTGTGGGCGCGCACGAGATTGAAGAAGGCCGCGGCGTTCGGCACGAAGCCGGTGGCGACGTTCTTCTCCATGTCGGTCAGGACGGCGTCCTGATCCGGCGCCGTTAGGCGCGCGAAGGCGGCGCCCTTCTTGGATTGCGCGTAGGCGTCGATGGCCGCGAGTCCCGCCGCATAGACGTCGCGCGAGGAACGCAGCGGACCCGTGAGCGCGCGATCGATGTAATGCGCCGCGCGTGCTTCGGTGGCGCCGGGGCCGTTCTCGTCGCTCGGGATCAGCCGGGCGACGATGGCCTCCAGCGTGTCCGCTTCGGCTGCCGTGAGGGTTTCCAGGGCCTCCAGCTGCGCCGTCGCGACCGGGCTTGCCTGTGCCACGTGCTCTTGCGCTCCAGCCGCGCTTGGCGCGAGCGGCGCGCCCGCAATAGCCGCGGCGCCGGCTGCGCCGACCTGCTTGAACAGGCTGCGCCGCGACACGTCGCGCGGCGCGCTGTCGTCCGTTTCGTTCGCCATGGACGTCTCCCCGGAATTTTTTGCGGCGGCCGCTCGCGGGACTTCGGCGAATCCGGACAGCGGCTTCGGTCAAAGTTACACCGTTTGACCGCACGCGCGGAAGGGGGCGCGCGGCGTCCATTCGGCTCGCGTCGTGTCGAGCGAATCCGGGTCGTTAATCGAAGCCGCCATTGCCGGGGGGACACACGACTATGCTCCCGGCGGGCGCCGGGAGCACAGCGACGCGCGACGCTTCAGGGCACGCTGGGCCTGGTCGGGACGCGGCGTTGCTGCGCGCCGGCGGTCGCGTTTGGCGCCGCCTTGCTCGACGGCGCGGGTGCACCCTGGTGCGCCACGTGCGCTGCGGGCGCGGCGGGCTTTGCAGCCGGGGCTTGCGGCTGCCCCGGAACATGCGTCTGCAGCTTCGCGCTTCTGCACGTGCGGCTTTTGGCCGTGGGCTTTATCGGCTTTCGTAGCGGTCACGGCAGGCCCTGCGCTGCCGCGGAACGTGGCGGTCGCCGGGAGAGTGGTGGAGACCGGCGCCACCGGATTGGCGGTGTCGCCGCTTCCACGGAGTGCAACCGCCGGAACGGCGGCGGGGACTGCCATCAAAGCCGCGGGAGCGGCAGCAGCGGCAGGCGGGACGGCCACTGCGGCGGCAGCCGGTGCGAAGGCAGGCGTCACCGGGGGAGTGCCCGCGACCGTCAGGATCGGATTGGTGGGCGGGCCTTCCGGATGCGCGGCCTCCGTGATCGGCGGCGCGGTGCGTTGGACCGAAGCGAAGGGAATCTCGTCTTCGATCAGTTTGCGCATGAGATTGTCGCGCTGGCCGTTCGAGGTGCCGCCGAGGACGACCGAGACGATGTGCCTGCCGTCACGAGTGACCGATGCCACGAGGTTGTAGCCCGAGGCTTCGGTGTAGCCGGTCTTGATCCCGTCGACGCCCCGCACGTTTCCGAGCAGGCCGTTGTGATTGCGCATCTCCCTGCCGTGCCAGTTGAAGCTCGGCGTCGAAAAATAGGTGTAGTAGTTGGGAAAACGATTGTGGATGGCGAGGCCGAGCAGCGCCTGGTCGCGGGCGGTCGTTATCTGCTCTTCGGCCGGCAAGCCGGAGCCGTTGACGTAGGTGGTGCCCGACATACCGAGCGCCCTCGCCTTGGCCGTCATGAGCCGAGCGCCTTCCGCCTCGTCGCCGCCGCCGATGGCTTCGGCCACCACGCACGCGGCATCGTTGGCCGATTTGGTGACCATCGCCCTCAAGGCGTCCTCGACGGCGATGGTCTGGCCGGCCTTGAGGCCGAGCTTGACGGGAGCCTGGCCGGCCGCATGGGCCGAGACCGGCAACTGGCTGTCGAGCTTGAGCTTGCCGGCTTCGAGCTGCTCGAACAGCATGTAAAGCGTCATGATCTTCGTCAGTGACGCCGGGTGGCGCGGCTCGTCCGCATTGACCTCATAGATGGCCCGGTCGGTATTGTCGTCGACCACGATGGCGGCGTAGGGCGGATGGTAGCTGGAGCCGTGAAGGGGCGCGGCGTGCTTCTGAACCCCATGCCTGCCGCCCTTGCCCTCCTTGTGCGCCTCGTGAGCGGCGCCCTTGTGAGCATCATGGGCATGTGCAGGAGTGCTGCGCGCCTGGGCGCGGTTCCAGTCGACCCCGGCAAACGTCAGGGTCGCCAGCAAGCCGACGGCCGCGAGACGGGGCCCAGGCGAGACACGGCGCATTGAAAGCGTTCTGGTGATCAATCGTCGGGTGCTGCAAGCCATATGACCCCCCATTTGGCTCGATGGTCCCACGCGCCACAACTTAACAGAATTACGTAAAAATATCACTCCTCCCCGCGGGCAGGGAGGAGCGGCGTCGGAACACTTAGCGCCCTTCGCGCGCCCAGGTGAGCGCGAGGCTGCCGACCAGCAGCAGCAAGCCGAGCAGGCCCGAGAACATTGGCAGAACGCCGATGCCGCGCACCACGCTCGCTTCGCGCAGCTTGAGGCCGATCCAGTCGTCGCCCTTGAAGGTATCGCTGGAACGTACCCCGACGACGCGCGGCACGTTCATGGCGGAACCCTCGACCAAGCGGCGCGAATCGCCGCCGGTCGCGTTGGCGAGCGGCGCCATCACGGCGGTCGTCGAGGTGACCTCGCTGAATTCGCGGGGATTCGCCGGGCCGACATTGACGAGGGTGGTCAGCTTGCCGTCGGTCGCGCGCCACAGGCCGAGCTCGCTGGCGTCGATGGTCTTGCGATAGACGCCGGGCTCCGCCTGGTCGAGCGCGAGATTCTGGGTCGCGCCGGACGGCGACGTCACGATGACGGGGGCGACCGTCTCCGCCATGGTCTGCCGCTGCACCGTGATCTCGCGGCCATGCACCAGAAGGCGCAACGCCTCCTCCTCGAGGTCGGGCTGCTTCATCAGCCAGTGGGACAGCCGGCGCAACAGATCGATGTGGGGGCCGCCGCCTTCATAGCCGCGCGCCCACAGCCAGATCTGGTCGGAGAGCACCAGCGCCACCCGCCCTTCGCCTTCCCGCGAGAGCACCAGCAGCGGCTGGTCGTCGGCGCCCTTCATCACGGTGGTTCCGCCGATCGCCTTGGTGTCGACCACGCGGAAGAAGCGGCTCCAATGCGGCGGATTCTCGTTGCTGCCTTCGAGGCCGCGGGTCACCGGATGGCGCAGGCCGGGATCGGTTATCTTCGCGCGGAACGACGCCTCGGTGACATGCCCGTTGGGCTCGGCCGGCAGGATGGCGTCGAGCGGCGTCCGCCACAGGCTGGTCGGCCCGGCATAATCGGGGCCGGCGGCGACCAGCACCGCGCCACCGTTGCGCACGTATTTCGCGATGTTGTCGAAATAGATGATCGGCAGCACGCCCTGGCGCGCATAGCGGTCGAAGATGATGAGCTGAAAGTCGTTGATCCTCTGCTGGAACAGTTCCCGCGTCGGGAACGCGATCAGCGACAATTCATTGATCGGCGTGCCGTCCTGCTTCTCCGGCGGGCGCAGGATGGTGAAATGCACGAGGTCGACATTGGCGTCGGACTTGAGAAGGTTGCGCCAGGTGCGCTCGCCGGCATGGGGCTCGCCCGACACCAGCAGCACGCGCAGCTTGTCGCGCACGCCGTCGATGGAAACCACCGCGCGGTTGTTGACCTGGGTCAGTTCGCCCTCGATCGGCGCCGCCTCGATCTCGACGATGTTCTGGCCGGCATGGGGAATCTGAACCTGGATGTTCACCTGCTGGCCGGGGGTCACGATGCGGCGGTCCAGCTGCTCGCCGTCGCGGCTGATCTTGACCTCGGCCGGTGCGGCGCGGACGCCTTCATCCTCGACCTTGAACGAGATCGTCTGCGACTGGCCGACGATGCCGAAACGCGGCGCCGCGACGAGCACGACGCGGCGGTCTCGCTCATTGGCGGTGCCGGTGACGAGGGCATGGATCGGCGCGGCGAAGCCCAGGGCGCCGGCGTCGGCCGGCACGTCGTGCACCCGGCCATCGGTGATGAAGACGGCGCCGGCGACGCGATCGGGCGGCACGTCGGCAAGCGTGGCGTTGAGCGCGGAGAACAGGCGGGTGCCGTCGGTCTCGCCGTCGGCCTGGCCGGCCTCGACCACGCGCAGCTCGATGCCGGGAACCCGCTGCAGCCGCTGGGTGATGGCGGCGCGGGCCGCCTCGGTCTGGGCGGCGCGTTCGCCGAAGTTCTGGCTCGGGCTCTTGTCGACCACGACCACCGCGACCGAGGAAAGCGGATCGCGGTCTTCCCGGGTCAGCGACGGATTGGCGAGCGCAAGGACGAGCAGCGCCAGCGCGCCGGCGCGGATCAGCGCGCCGCGGCTGCGCGAGACCAGCAGCAGCACCGCGATGGCGGCCGCGATCGCCGCCGCCGCCCACACATATTCGGTCGGGATGAGAGGAGAGAAGCTGATACCGAAATTCACTCCTGTGCTCCTATTGGCCGAGTCGCTCGAGCAGCGCTGGCACGTGGACCTGGTCGGCCTTGTAATTGCCGGTCAGCGTGTACATCACGATGTTGACGCCGGCGCGGAACGCGAATTCGCGCTGGCGCGGCTCGCCCGGCACCAGCGGCAGCGTCGGCTGGCCGTCCGGTCGCGTCGCCCAGGCGCCGGCCAGATCGTTCGACGTGATGAGGATCGAGGATACGCCGTCGCCGCCGCGCGCCGGCCGCTTGGTCTCCTGTTCCTCTTCTTCGCGGTCGGGATTGGCGAGCGCCTCGACCCAGAGCTGCCCCGAGGTGAAGCGGCCGGGGAAATCGCGCAGCAGGAAGAATGTCTTGGTGAGGACATGATCTTTCGACACCGGCTCGAGCTCGGGAATGTCCAGCGACGACAGGATCGCGCGCAACGCCACCATGCCGGGGCTGCGGGCTTCGCCGCCGGGCCCGGGCGGCGCCATCACCGCGTCGCGGGTGTCGAACAGCACGGTGCCGCCCTGCTTCATGTAGGCGTCGATGCGGGCGAGTGCCTGGGGGGACGGCTTTTGCGCGCCGGGCACGATCGGCCAGTAGATCAGCGGGAAGAAGGCGAGCTCGTCACGGCCGATATCGACGCCGATGGGGTCGCCGGCCTCGAGCGCGGTGCGTTGCGCGAGGAACAAGGTCAGGCCCTGCAGGCCGGACTTGCTCACCGAATCCGCCTCGGCGTCGCCGGTGACGACATAGGCGAGATGAGTTTCGAGGGTGGCCTTGGCGGCGAACCGGTCGGCCGACGCATCGGTCTGGGCGAAGGCCGGCGCGCCGGCGAGCATCCAGCCGATGGACACGATGGAGACGGCGACCAGCACCGAGGCCGCCATGCCGCGGCGCGGCATCAGCCGGTAGAGGCCGCCGGCGAGCCAGAACACCACCAGCGCGTCGATCAAGAGCAGCGCGAGCGAGGCGAGGAAGATCGGGCCGCGCAGATCCTGCGGCTCGCTGGTGCGGTAATATTCCACGCGTGCATTGAGCGGAGCGAAGTCGATCGGCGCCAAGCGGTCCGCGGGCGCCAGCGTATTGACGGCGACGAGGCCCTCCGGCGGGCCGTAGAAACCGGGCGGATTGTCGGCGGTGGCGCGGCCGGAGAACGTGGCCAGGATCGGCCGCGCGGTCGGCGGCGGCGGCTCGAATGCCCCGAAGCCGTCGAGCACGCGGGTCGGCGGTATAGCGTCGCGGGCGTTTGCGGCGCCGGTCTGGGCGTTGGCTTCGGGCGCAGCGACGGCTCCCGACAATCCGACGATGCGTTTGAGCATATCCACGAAGGCGCCGGACAAAGGCAGGTCCGACCAGCGTGTATCGGCCGTGACATGGAATAACACGATCATCCCCTTGCCCCGCCGGGCTGCAGTGACCAGCGGTGTTCCGTCAGCAAGCGTGGCCCAGGTGTGGTCGGACAGTCCGGCATCGGGTTCGGCCAGAACCTGGCGCGTCACTGTTACGTCGTTCGGCACCAACATGCCGTTGAACGGACTCTCGCGCGAGAACGCCGCCAGGCTCTGGGGCTGATCCCAGCTCAGGCTGCCGCCGAGGATGCGGCCGCCGCGGCGCAGCTTGACCGGCACCAACTCGTCGTCGGAAGCGGCGAGCCGCGGGCCGGCAAAGCGGACCAGCACGCCGCCCTCGTCGATCCAGCGCGTCAGGCGTTCATGGGCATCGCCGGCGACATTGCCGACGTCGGCGAGGACGATCATCGGCAGGCGCTGCTCGACGAACTGGGCGACCGCTTCGCCGGGCGAGCCGCGTTCGGCAAGCCTGATGTCGGCGAACGGCGAAAGCGCCCGCGACAGATAGAATGTCGAGGCGAGCAGGGGCTGCGCGGTGTCGGCGGTCGAGCCGGTGATGACGCCGACGGTGCGCCGCCGCCACCGCTTGTCGAGGAGTTGGACGGCGCCCGCGGAACGCTCGCCGCCGATCTCCAGGCGGGCGATGTCGTTGCGGATCTCGACGGGAAGGTCGAGCACCGCATCGGTCTCGCGGTCGCTCGATTTGAAGGCGTACCCGGCTTCGCCGAGCGGAAGTCCCTTGAGGTCGATGGCGCGCACGGTGCCGGCGTCGTCGCCGCCGGTCGTAGGTCGCAGGACTTTCACCGTCAGCACGCCCGCGGCATTGTCGGCGGCGGCGAGCGCATGGGCCGGGCGGATGCCGCCGTCGACCACGGTGATCGCCCGCTTGTCGGCGAGGCGCGCAAGCGCGCCGACGAATTCGCCGGCGCGTCCGGCATCGACGCCGTCGGAGAGCCACACCAGCTCGACGTCGCCGGTGCCGCTCAGGAAGCGGTCGAGCGCCGGCAGCGCCTCGGTGCGCTCGACCGTCTGGGGCTTCGGCTTGATCAGGCGCAGCCGCGCCTTGGCGGCGCCGGCGGTCTCCAGCGAAATGTCGCGGTTGGTATTCGACATCGGCATGATCGCGACGCCGCGGCCGTCGGCATCGGCGCGGGCGATGAGATCCTCGGCGGTGCGGATGCGCCCGTCCCAGCTCGCCGCGGCGCCCCAGCCGTCGTCCATCATGATCAGCAGCGGCGCGCTGCCGCGCGAGGTCGCGATCGGCGGGTTCCACAGCGGGCCGGCGGCGGCGATGATGACGAGCGCCGCGAGGGTGAGCCGCAGCAACGTCAGCCACCACGGCGTCCGTGCCGGCGTCTCTTCCTTGGGCGCAATGTCGAACAGCATGCGCGTCGGCGGAAAATCGACGCGGCGCGGGCGCGGCGGCACCAGCCGCAGCAGCCACCACAGCACCGGCAGGCTGAGCAGCCCCAGCAGGACGAGCGGTTCGGCGAAGGCGAGGGGCAGGCCCGGGATCATGCCCGTCTCTCCGGATGGCCGAGCGCGTGCCAGCGGTTGATGCCGGTGCCGTCGCGTCCGGCGCCGAGCTGCTCGTGCAGCTTGAGCAGGAGTTCGCTGGCGGGGCGGTCGGTGCGATGGATGATGAAGCTCCAGCCGAGGCGGTCGGTCTCCAGGCGGATTTCAGCGCGGTGGCGCTCGATGCGCGCGGCATAATCTTCGCGCCACGTCTCCGCGCGTCCGGCGGTGATGGATCCCGCGCCTTCGGGCTCGACGAATTCGATGCGGCCGGAATAGGGGAAGGTTTCCTCGACGGGATCGACGATCTGCACCACATGGCCCTGGGCGCCGGTCGCGGAGAGCTGGGCGATGGTGCGGTGGACGTCCGCGATCGGGCTCCACAGGTCCGACAGCACGATGATCTCGGCGAGCGGCGCGGGCGCGAATGTCGGCGGCAGGCTGGAGCGGGCGACGGGATCGTGGATCATCGCCTGGGCGATCTTCTCCACCACGTTGCGCGCGCCGGACGGCCGCGTCAGGCCGGGGACGCCGACCCGTTCGCCGCCTTCCACCAACACTTCGGCGAGCGCGAGTCCCATGATCAAGGC
Organism: uncultured Alphaproteobacteria bacterium; assembly: GCA_963791375.1. Taxonomy (GTDB): domain Bacteria; phylum Pseudomonadota; class Alphaproteobacteria; order Rhizobiales; family Xanthobacteraceae; genus JAJPKK01. The sequence goes on along the minus strand of CAWBSI010000013.1, from coordinate 120,183 downwards.
GCGGTCGAGCTTGGTTTCTTTGGCCAGCGGCGAGCGGAAGATCATCGAGGGCGAGCGGTCGGGCCAGATCCACACGGTGTGCGCGGCTTCCCATTCCTGCTCGCGGACATAGAGATTGTCGTCGCGCGCCGAGCGGCGCCAGTCGATGCGCGCCGCCGGCTCGCCCGACATGAAGCGGCGGTATTGCCAGAAGTTCTCGCCCGAGCCGGCGCGGCGACGGCCGTGCAATCCGTGGATGATCGTTGCGGCGATCCGCCGCGCCTCCAGGATCAGGCGCGGCATGCTGGCGGCGAGCGCCTGGCTTTGGCCGACCGCGTGAGGAACGGCCGCAACATCCTTAAACGCCGAAGCGTTCTGAGCCATCCGTTACCCGATCCGCGATTTGAGCTTGCCGACCACCGCCGGTATCGTCTCGCCGTCGGCGCGCGCGGCAAAGGTCAGCGCCATGCGGTGCTTGAGCACGGGCTCGGCGAGCGCGACGACATCGTCGATGGAGGGTGCGTAGCGGCCGTCGAGCAGCGCGCGGGCGCGGACCGCGAGCATCAGCGACTGGCTGGCGCGCGGGCTCGGGCCCCAGGCGATCAGCTTTCCCAGGTCGCCCGCGTCGGGGCCGGGCCGGGCCGAGCGCACCAGAGCGAGGATCGCCTCGACGACGGATTCGCCCACCGGCAGGCGGCGCACCAGGCGCTGCGCCGACATCAGATCGTCAGCCGTCATCGCCGCCTTCGGCTTGGTCTCCTCGGCGCCGGTGGTGTCGAACAGGATGCGGCGTTCGGCCTCGATGTCGGGATAGTCGACGTCGATCTCCATCAGGAAGCGGTCGAGCTGGGCTTCTGGCAGCGGATAGGTGCCTTCCTGCTCCAGCGGATTCTGGGTGGCGAGAACGTGGAAGGGAGCGGGCAGATCGTGCCGCGCGCCGGCCACCGTGACGTGGTGTTCCTGCATCGCCTGCAGCAGCGCGGACTGGGTGCGCGGGCTGGCGCGGTTGATCTCGTCCGCCATCAGGAGCTGGGCGAACACCGGGCCCTGAATAAAGCGGAAATTGCGTTTGCCGCCGGGGGTCTCCTCCAGCACCTCGGTGCCCAGGATGTCCGAGGGCATCAGGTCCGGCGTGAACTGGATGCGCCGCGCGTCGAGGCCGAGCACGGTACCCATGGTATCGACGAGCTTTGTCTTTGCGAGGCCGGGGACGCCGACCAGGAGCGCGTGGCCGCCGCACAGTACGGTGATAAGGGCCTGCTCGAGCACCTTGTCCTGGCCGTAGATGACGGTGCCGATCCCCTCTTTCGCCGCCCGCACATGCACCGCGGTGCTCTCGGCTGCGCGTACGATCATGTCTTCGAGTTTTTCCAGGCTTTCGCCGGCTATCGCCATCAAGCTTACTCCTCGCTATTCCCCGTACCACACCATAACTTAGGCGTGCCGGCGAAATTGACGTAACTGGGTTGCAAAAATCGGGCCGCGGCCGGAATGGTCGTGTTCGCTTTCATCCGTGTGTCCGGGACCGAGTGTACGCTATTTTGGCGTGATGGCGATTCCGATCCGGTCGATCATATATGCGCGAGCCGCCAAAAATCACGGTTGACCAAGGTAATGCGAACAATGGCGAAGGAAGGGCAGACCGCAACCGCCGGGCTCGATGGCATCGCAGGAGCGGTAAAAAACGCGTCCAGCAAGGGTCCGCCGCCCGTTCACCTGTGGAATCCGGCCTATTGCGGCGAAATCGACATGCGGATTGCGGCCGATGGTACCTGGTTCTACCAGAAGACGCCGATCGGCCGGCCCGCCCTCGTCAAGCTGTTTGCGTCCATCATCAAGCGCGAGGGCGACCGTTATTTTCTTGTCACGCCGGTGGAAAAGTGCGGAATCACCGTGGATGACGCTCCGTTTCTGGCGGTCGAGCTGCGAATCATTCCCGCGCCGGCCGGCCGGCTGCTGCGGTTCCGCACCAATGTGGACGATTGGGTCGATTGCGGACCTGAGCATCGGCTGCGGTTCGAGCCGGAACCGGAGACCGGCGGCCTCAAGCCTTATCTCCACGTCCGCCGCGATCTCTGGGCCAAGGTGACGCGGGCGCTGTTCTTCGACCTCGTCGAGCTCGGCGAGAAGCGCGCGATCGACGGCACGGCGATGTTCGGCGTCGCCTCGGGCGGAGAATTCTTCGCCATGGCGCCTGCCGCTGCCCTCGAGGACATTTCCCGATGACGCTTGCGCAGGTGGGCCCGGTCATCGGGCCCGGACATGAATTCTTCGATCGTGCGCGGGCGCGGCTCACCCTCGAGGTGCCCGCCGCGCTCAGCGATCCGACTGCGCCGGCGACGCGCGGCGATCTCGATCTCGATCCCGCCATGTGGGAGCGCGCGGGCGTGGTGGCGTCGCGGCCCGCCGCCGTGCTCATCCCGGTGGTCGATCGCCCGACGCCGACGGTGATCCTGACGCTGCGGACCGCCGATCTTCCGAGCCACGCCGGCCAGATCGCGTTTCCGGGCGGCAAGATCGATCCCCATGACGAGAGCCCGCTCGGCGCCGCGCTGCGCGAGGCCGAGGAGGAGATCGGCCTGGCGCCGGCGCTGGTCGAGCCGCTCGGCTATCTCGATCTCTATCTGACATTCAGCGGATTCCGTATCCTGCCGACGGTGGCGCGGGTCGCGCCCGCCTACGCCTTGAGCCTCAATAAATCCGAGGTGTCGGAGGCGTTCGAGGTTCCGCTCGCGTTCCTGATGGGACCGGAAAACCACCAGCGTCACAGCCGCGACTGGAAAGGCATCACTCGACAATATTATGCCATGTCGTACGAGGATCGATATATCTGGGGCGTCACCGCGGGTATCCTGCGCAACCTCTACGAACGCGTCTACGGGGAGTGAGCGCCATGCCGTTCCGCGATATCCTGTCTGCCCCGCTCGTGGTGCGACCCAAACAATAGCGATCCGCGATGATCCGCCCGATCTTCACCGAAGTCGCCCTGTTCGTCACGCCGTTCGTGCTCTACGCGCTTTTCCTGTGGGCGACCCGGGAGGGCGTGCTCGACGTCGACGCGTGGTCGATGCCGCGCCTGATCTGGCTCACCATTAGCGCCCTGGTGCTGGTCATCATCAGCTTCCTGATCCTGGCGCAGTTCGGCGGCGCGCCGCCCGGCTCGACCTACGTGCCGGCTCACATGGAGAATGGGCGCCTGGTGCCCGGCACGGAGCGATGACGGGGCCCGCGACCTTGCGCCTGGAGAACGACGCCTGGCTCGGCGCCGCGCCGGTGCAGCGCGCGCTCTCGCTCCTCAATGGCGACGGCGAAGAGGCCCGCGTCGTCGGCGGCGCCGCCCGCAACGCGCTGATGGGGCTGCCGCTCAGCGACATCGACATCGCCACCACGGCGGTGCCCGAAGAGGTGATGCGTCGCGCCGCGGCGGCCGGCCTCAAGGCGGTGCCGACCGGCATCGACCACGGCACCATCACGCTGGTGATCGACGGCATGCCGTTCGAGGTAACCACGCTGCGCAAGGACGTCGAGACTTTCGGCCGCAAGGCCAATGTGGCGTTCGGGCGCGACTGGAAGGTGGACGCGGAGCGGCGCGACTTCACCATGAACGCGCTCTCGATCTCGCCCGACGGCACGGTGCACGACTACGTCGGCGGACTTGCCGACCTCAGGGGGCGGCGGGTCCGCTTCATCGGCGAACCCGCCCGCCGCATCGCCGAGGACTATCTTCGCATCCTGCGTTTCTTCCGCTTTCAGGCCTCTTACGCCCACGGCGCGCCGGACCGCGCGGGGCTGCATGCCTGCATCGTCGCGCGGGACGGGCTGCGGATGCTGTCGCGCGAGCGAGTGCACGGCGAACTGATGAAGCTCTTGGTGGCGCCCTATGCGGTGCCGACGCTGGTGGTGATGGCGGAGACGGGCTTCATCGAGCTGCTCCTCGGCGGAGTGCCGCAGCTCGCGAGCTTCGCCAACATGATCAAGGTCGAAGCGGCGGCGGCGCTCGCGCCCGATGCGGTGCGCCGCCTCGGCGCGCTCGGTCTCTTCATCGTCGAAGATGCCGACCGGCTGCGGGACCGGCTGCGGCTCTCCAATGCCGAGCATGAGCGCCTGCTGGCGATGGCGGACCGCTGGTGGCAAATCTCGCCTGCGCACGAGGTCTCGCCCGCCCGCGGCGAGGCGGCCGCGCGCGCCTTGCTCTACCGCCTCGGGCCGACCCATTTCTGCGATCGCGTGCTGCTGGCGTGGTCGCGCTCGCCCGCGGGCGCCGCCGATCACTCATGGCACGCGCTCGCGACGCTGCCGGCGCGATGGTCGGCGCCGCGGTTTCCTTTGCGTTCAGCCGACCTCATGTCGCGCGGGGTCGTGAAGGGCCCGGCGCTCGGCGCGGCACTGCGGGCCGCCGAGGAAGCGTGGATCGTGGCTGATTTTCCGTCCGATCCGGAAACTCTCGCGAAGATCGCTGACCGGGCGGCCGGCCGGCCGTGATCCAATCCGCGATCCAGTCCTCACTTGCCGGCGTTTCGCTCTCACAGGTCGCGGTGATCGTGGCGGTGAGCATGCTCACCTCGATCCTCGGCGGCGTCACCGGCTACGGCACCGGCGCGCTGATGCCCCTTCTGCTCGTGCCGATCGTCGGCGCCGAGCCGGTGGTGCCGATCATCGCGATCTCGGCCACCATCACCAATGTCAGCCGCGCGCTCGCGTTCCGCCGCGCCATCGACTGGCGCCGGGTGGCGCTCGTGGTCGCCGCCGCGATACCGACCTGCATCCTCGGCGCGTGGGCCTACACGCTCCTCACCGGGCGCGGCGCCATGGTGGTGATCGGCTCGATGCTGATCGCGATGGTGGGCCTGCGCCGCTTGCTCGCCCATCGCGGCTTTCGCTGCGGCGACGGCGGCCTGGTCGCCGGCGCGCTCGGCTGGGGCATCGTGGTCGGCGGCACCACCGGGTCCGGCGTGATCCTGCTGTCGCTGCTGATGGCCGCGGGCCTCCAGGGCGCCGCGGTGATCGCGACCGACGCCGCCGTTTCGATCGCCATCGGCCTGGTGCGGCTGGCGGTGTTCGGTGTTGCCGGGGTCGCCACGGCGCAGGTGATCGCAATCGCGGTCCTGATCGGCGTCGCGACCTTTCCCGGCGCGTTCTTCGCGCGGTGGATGGTGGCGCGCCTGCCGATCCACGTCCATGCCGCGATGCTCGACGTGGTCGTGGTGCTCGGCGGCACGATCATGATCGCGAATGCGTCGGGGCTGCTGCGCTAGGATGGATTCGTTTGCCGCCTCATTACTCGGCGTTGGCGCTTTGCACGTAACGCGATGCTCGCGCCGTTCATGAACCACGGAGCCGCAATTTCCGCTGGTATCGCGCCACAACAGGTTACTCTTGCCGTCGCCATTGAAGTCTCCGGTGCCGGCGACCGACAAAGACCCCGCAGCGGGCATGCCGCGGCTTCAAGCGCCGCGCGCCACCACAGTGCGGTTCTAATCGATTGCAGGCGGGGTACGAAAGGCGCGCCCTGCGGAAGTGCAAGCCGGGTCATTTCTCCAACTTTTGGAAGTAGTGCAGGTCGGGAGGGGGTTCGCCCTTGCGGGTCGGCATCAAACGTCCGTCAGCGCTAAGAAAATAATTGTTGCCGCCGATTTTCAACCACGGATTGCCCTCTGCGCAAATGGACTCCCGCCACACTGGTTTTTCGGCCGAGTCGCGCAGATAGCTCTTTGTTGCCGTCCACGGCCGCGTGAAGGCGTGATCAATGGTGGTAATCTCGTCGTAGAGAATGTTCGGATTTTTTTGGTCTAGATACATTCGTTCTTTGACGATGGTTTGGTTGTCCTTGTGCAGTGGCAGACCGGTCGAGTCCATCACGCGCGGGCCTTTCATGCCGCGCGTTTCAACTTCCAGCACATCGAATTGTCCCGATCCCTTGCTGTCCACCCAACGGCCAATCGAATATCCTGCAAAAGATGGGTCGATTTCTTCCGGCCATTGCCGGCCGTCGGTGTAGATGCGGCGGAAACTGTGAATGTGTTCGCCTAATATGTGGACGGTTTCCGGCGTGATGACGATCTCCAGCGGCCAGTAGGCGATCATCATGCGCGGCATGCCGGAGGGAAGACAGCCCATCTGCGGATCGCTGCCCGGACCGCCGTTGGCCTGATCGGCCAGACTGGCTTCGTGAATCGCCCGGTATTCGGGGGTCAATGGGGCCTCTTGCCCGAGCCCCGCGGATTTTGTCGGGTCATAGGATGGCTGGCCGGTAACGCCAGGCGGCCGCTTGGTCCAGCCGCCAATCCAGGCGCCTTTCCAGTTGGGATATTTTGAATCGTCGAACGCCTGCGCGCTCGACAGCGAAGCCAGCGTCGCGAGCGCCAATGTCATCAATGCACGGTAACTCACGTGAACCTCCCTTCGGCTTGCACCTTCGCCGGCAATCGACGCGGGCCCCGACGTCCCGCGTCTTTGCCGCCCCGCCGGCCACCGGCCGACGGATGCCCGTGCGTCGCGCTACTTGTAAAACTCGACCGACGCCTGGCGGAAGAACACGAAATTCGTCGGCGCGACCGAGATCGGCCCGTTGATGCCGAAGATCGCGATCTGGAATTTGTCCCCCGCCTTGACGTTGTCGGCGAGCACGACACGGTTCGGGATGTTGAAGCCCTGGATGGTGGAGGGGCTGGTGATGCCGGCGCGCCGCCGCATCTCGCCGTTGACCCATACTTCGGCGTAATCGTCCACATAGGCGGTGAGCACCGCCTTGGCGTCCTTGGTGTCGAAGCTGCCGATCTTTTCCGGGATGGTCAGGTTGGTGCGGTACCACAGGAACGACACCTTGCCGCCACCGCGCCGGTCGCCAAGTCCCTTCGGTTCGATGGTCGGCCACGAGGAATCGTCGAACCCGGGTTCGCCGGCATGGGGCGTGATGTCATAGGACGTTTTGTATCCCGGCATGGCTCCCGCCAGTGCCGGCCCTTCCACGATCTTGGCCTCCATGGTCTTCCACTGCGCGCCAAGCGCCGCCGCGCCATCCGCGGTCATCAGGTCGACCACGAGCGACGGCACCAGCGTCGGCGCAATTTGGGGGGAGACGTCGGCGGCATGGGCTGGGCCGACGCGCCCGTCGCGAACATCATCGGAATTAAAGCCAGCGCGGCAGCGCCGATCAGCCTGCCGAGATCGTTCCTGCACATGTTGTCCTCCCATTGCTTTCCATCCCTGACACGGTACGGACGACGCTCCATGCAATGTGCGCCGCCGCCGTGCCGGTGGTCGGCAACGGTATTCCGTCAACGCCCGCGTCTTCAAGGGGCGAAGCCGGGATTGCGGCTGCGATTTCGCACCGGCTTTTCACGAACGCGCGGCACGCCGCTGCAGCCACAACAGCAGGAATCCGAACAGCGGAAGGAAGATGTCGCTCCAGAAAATGATGCCGGCATTGCCGGGCGCGAAATTGTGGGCGGTGATCATCTGGTAGACGTGGCCGGCCGCGGCGCCGAGCATGAAGATGCCGGAGCCGACGATCGCGGCCAGGCGCAAGTCGAAGCTTCCGAATGCGGCGAGGAACCCGACGACGGCGAAGCCGAGGCTCGCCATGCCGACCTCCAGCTGGAACGGGCTGTCCGCCCAGCCGATGAAACCGGCTGCCATCTCTCCGAAGAAGACATGGAAAATGAAGTTGTAGAAATACAGCACCCCGATCGTCCAGAACACGAACCACGACAGCAGCTTTTCGATCACCAAAGCTTCGCCGATCGGTTTGGGTGCGCGGCCGATCGCAAGGGCGGAGAACAGCAGCCCCACGACGAAGAAGGTGAGCGTGAAGTTCGAGAGAACGAAGGTGAGAAATGTGTCGATCATCGCGCGCTCAGTCTGGTCGGGCCGGCCGCCGCTGGCAAGCACCCCTGAAACAGCCGCCGGCATCGGCCGTCCGGGGTGAGCGCGCCGCGGCGGCTGCGCTGCGAACGCGGCTCGGACCCGAACCCGAACAAGCCCTGCGATGGACGCGCACGGACGCCGTCGCGGCGAAAATGCTTCGAATTCCTTAACCAAATCGCAAAGGCTCGCAGCCGCCATATAACCGTTCCCTAACGGCGAACCGTTACAAGGTGCGGTTCGTGGGCGGTAGGTCTCGATAGGCCGAGTGAATGAGTGTTCGACGCGGGTACGGCGCATGGCTGCGCGCTTCACTGCAGCCCGGGACATTGTTCGGCCTCGCCATGATCGCCGCATGCTGGATCGGCGTGGCATACGTGACGTCGGTCGAACGCGCCAAGATTCTGGAAGGGGCGATCCAGCAGTCCGACAACCTCGTTCGGCTGTTCGAAGAGAACACGGTTCAAACGTTCGAGCGGTTCGACCGGACGCTCCTGCTGCTCCGCAAGAGCCTGGAGGATGATCCGGACCACTTCGACCTGCGGGACTGGGCGGAACGCACGGCCCTCGTCGGTGACCTCACCATCCAGTTGGCCCTGATCGGTCCGGATGGATTCCAGATCGCCACGACGGCCGACTATGACGGCCCGCCGCTCTACCTCGGCGACCGCGAGCATTTCCTCGCGCAGGTTGATGCCGTCGCCGACAAACTGTTCATCAGCAAGCCGGTGCTGGGGCGCTCGTCGGGCAAATGGTCGATCCAGTTTTCGCGCAAGGTCCGCAGGCCGGACGGCAGTTTCGGCGGCGTCATCGTCATTTCGCTCGATCCGAACTTCGTCGACACGTTCTATGAGACCGTCGATCTCGGCGAGCACGGCAGCGTCACCATCCGCAATCTCGACGCCGTGATACTCGCAAGACGTGGGGTCGTTGGCGACACTGTTGGCCGTAAAGCGGCGCGACAGGGGTTTCGCGATGCTCTCGCCGACGCAGCAGTGGGACATTATTGGAGTGGCGGCGGGGTCGATGGTCTGAACCGGTTGGTAGCATATCGTGTCTCGGACAAGTTTCCGCTCATCTTCTCGGTCGGTCGCGCCGACAGCAGTATCTTCAAGGGCCTGGAGCGCAATCGTATAACCTACATCGCCATCGCGACGATCATGACGTTCCTGGTGTTGATCGCCATAGGGCTCGGCATTCACCATCAAAAGCGACTCGACGGCGTCCGGGACAACCTGCGCCGCAGCGAAGCGGATGCGCGTGAACGGGCGCGCGAGCTGGAGGTGAAGTCTCGCGAGATCGCCCATATCGCCCACCACGATATCCTTACCGGTCTTGCGAATCGCATATTGCTCCACGAACGCATCGACCAGGCGTTCGCTCGCTCGCGGCGCCACCGGGAGAGCTTCGCGATCCTTTGCCTCGATCTCGATCGGTTCAAGATAGCCAACGACACGCTCGGCCATCAGGCCGGCGATGCGTTGCTGCAGCAGGTCGCCGGGCGCTTGCGCCAGTGCGCGCGCGATGTCGATACGGTGGCGCGGGTCGGCGGCGACGAGTTCGTCGTGCTGCAGACGAACGTCGCCGAGGCGCCGGAGGTGACGGCGCTTGCCAAACGCATTCTGCTCGCCGTGAGCGCGCCCTATGATGTCGGCGGCAATCCCGTCGTCATCAGCGTCAGCATCGGCGTCGCGGTGGCGCCGTCCGACGGCGCGAGTACCGACAGGCTGCTTCGGAATGCCGATCTTGCGCTCTATTGCGCCAAGACCAACGGACGCAACGAATTCCGCTTCTTCGATTGGGAGATGGAGCAGAGCGCTCTCAAGCGCGTCACGCTCGAGCTGGAGTTGCGCGAGGCTCTCGCCAATGACGAGTTCGAGCTGTGGTATCAGCCCTGGTTCAACGTCACCAACGGGCGAATCATGGGCTGCGAGGCTTTGCTGCGTTGGCGCCATCCGCAACGCGGACTGTTGGGCCCGGCGGAATTCCTCGCGACCGCGGAAGAGACCGGCCTGATCGGGCGGTTGGGCGACTGGGTGTTGCGCCGCGGATGCCGGGATGCCGTCGGCTGGCCGTCGGACGTCAAGCTCGCGATCAACCTGTCGGCGGCGCAGTTCATCGGCGGCAAGCTGTACGGGACCGTCGTCGATGCTCTCGCGGAATCCGGGCTCGACGCGAAGCGGCTCGAATTGGAGATCACGGAGACGCTGATCATCGACGATTTCAAGGGAACCCGTGAAGCGCTGAGCCAGTTGCGCAGCCGCGGCATCAGCATCGCGCTGGACGACTTCGGGACCGGATATTCGTCACTGACCCACCTCCGGCAACTGCTGTTCGACCGCATCAAGATCGACAGGTCCTTCGTCGCCGAAGTGACGACCCGCGCCGAATGCGCGGCCATCGTTTCGACGGTGATCGCACTCGGCAACAGCCTCGGCGTCGCCATCACCGCCGAGGGCGTCGAGACGCGTGATCAATTGAATATCCTGCGAGCCGCCGGCTGCACCGAGGTGCAGGGTTACTTCTTCAGCCGGCCGATACCGGGAGCGGAGATCCTGGAACGGCTGTCGGCGAGCAGAGCCAAAGTCGTCGCTGCATGACTTGGCTGCCGCGGGTGCCCGAAATGTTTGCAGCCGGCCTTTCACGCCTCGCTCGCCGGCAGGCAGACAGCAAAGAGCGGTCGTTCGCCACGACGCCTGAGTGCGAATTCATTGCGGCCTTCCCGCGATCCGCACGGATCCGATCTCGGTCGGCAGGCCGACGGTGACCAGCCAGGGCACGCGCCGCGCTGTCGAAAAGCCGACCACGCGTATGAGATTGCCGTTCAAGTTCAGCAGCTCGCTGCCTTCCACGAGCCGGAACTGTCGCGGCGCGCTGCCCATCCGGTTGAGATCGGGTCCGATCGCCGTGGATTCGTTTGAAACGAATGCGACTTCGATCTCGTTGTCGGCGACGATTCTGACCAGCGAGCCCACCGGCAGTTCGTTGCCATCGATCAGCTCCCGAAAGCTGTCGGCAAAGATCGCGATGACCAGGACCGCCTGGACCGTGCCGCCGTTGTTCGACACCGCGCGAGCGACCGGGATGACCCAACCCAAGTCGGAGCGGCTGCGTATCGGCGTTCCCACCACGACGCGATCGCCGGCCAACGCCCGTTTGAAATAATCCCTGTCGCCGGCACTGGCATGCCGACCCACGGCATTGCCGATGTTGCGGCCGTCGGGGGACAGCACCAGGATGTTGGCGATCGAGCTCGGCAGCTCGGATTTCTCGTGGCGCAACAGCGTGTCGTTCGCATCGACATCGTCCAGATTTGTCGAGATCTTGACGCTGAGCCTGCTCAACAGACTTTCGAGGTCGACGAATTGCGCGTCGATCTTTTCCACGATCGACCGCGCCGCGCCCAGAGCACGATGTCGTGCCTCTGCGTGAGCGGTGCGGGAATGGCTCCACCAGCCCGCGCCAATAAGCGCGACCACAGCGAGGCCGGCAACCGATGCCGATAGAGCCCATTTAAGCCTGTTGATGTGGAAGTCTGGCACGCTCCACCCTGATCTGATCGGCGCATTCGGCGCAGCGGCGCCGGCTTTGAAATCGAGGCCGAGGATTGTCAGGTCAGAATGTCGCTTATGCCGGTGTAAGTCAGGTGTTCGTCGTTACCGCGGCGGGGTCAACTTGTATCTCGCTGAATGCGGGGTTAACGGCAAGCTGCGTAATTCGAGATACTCTTGAGCGAATGCGCATGGAGGCCGCAAAGCCGGCCGGGCTTCAATTCACGGCCCGCGCCTCACGGATGCCCCGCCATCGCGGCGGCCGGCACCGCCGCGCCCGCCTTGCCCTCGTCGCGGCGCCTCGCGGCCTGCACCAGCGGCGGGCAGCGCGTGTCGTCGTAGTACTCGACCTGGCAGTCCAGGCACTGAAAGCATTCCGCCGTGATGATCTTGCCGGACGGCTCGATCGCGCGCACCGGGCAGGAGCGCTCGCACAGATGGCAGGGATTGCCGCATTCGGGGCGGCGCTTGAGCAGATCCAGGAGGTGCAGCCGGTCGAGGAACGCCAGCACGCCGCCGAGCGGGCACAGGAAGCGGCAATAGGCGCGTTCGGAAAACAGGCCGATGGCCAACAGGATTCCGGCATAAACGACATAGGGCCATGCGCGGGTGAATTTCGAGATGATCGCGGTCTTGAACGGCTCGATCTCGGTGGCCGATCCCGCCCAGTCGCCGGCGAACAGCGCGAGCGCGAGCACTGCCGCGGCCGCGATGTACTTGCCCATCCACAGGCGCTGCTCCAGCGCCGGCGACGGATTCCATTGCGGCACGCCGAGCGCGCGGGAAAGCTGACCCAGCAACTCCTGGAGCGCGCCGAACGGGCACAGCCAGCCGCAGAACACGCCGCGCCCGATCACCAGGAGCGAGACCAGCGTGTAGGCGGCGATCATCACCATCAACGGCTCCGCCAGGTAGACCCCGGCGTCGAAGCCGCGGAACGGCGCCTGGATGTAGCTGATCACGTTGACGATGGAGAGTTGGGCGCCGGCGGTCCAGCCGAGCCACACCAGCACCACCAGCAGGAAACCGTTGCGCACGAGACGGTGGGCGCGGCGCGCGCGCGAAAGCTGCGCCTGAAAGACAAAGATCGCGGTGAGCACGGCAAGCAGCACGGCGAGGATCGCGACATTCACGCGGGCATCGCGCCATGCCTCGACCCAGGCCGCGACCGCGGGCGCCTCCGGCATGAGGATGAGCGAGGCGGGCAGCTTGTATTCGAACGGGAACACCGCGACCGGGAGCTGCCCGGCGGCGTTGACCAGAAGCTCGAGCCGCCACGGCTTCACCGGATCGAGACCAGCGCTCGCCGGCACCGTGAACAGTCCCGCCATCCGTTGCGACTGGAGGCCCTCGGCGGCCCCGGTCAGCAGCGGCTGATAGTCGTCATGGACGAAGCCGATGACGCGGTCGTCCTGGACGATGCGGACGCGGTTGAAGCGATAGCCGTCGGCCTTCCAGAAATAGCTGGTGCCGCGAAAATCATAAGGGCCATTGGAGGCCATGAAGATGATATGGCCGCCGTCCGGGATTCGACTGCGGAGGTCCTCGAAATTGCGTACGCCCATCACGTTGCCGCCGATCGCGGCGGGCGTCAGCAGCCCGAAAAAAATCTCGGTATAGAGATCGTCCGGCTTGCCGAGCGGCACGTCGAGCGTCGCCTCGGCCGCGCCCGCCTTGGCGACGTCGTCGGAAGTGACGCGATGCCGCGCCACCGTGCCTTCGGCGATGAGCTCGTTCCACGACTTCAGCGCAAAACCATCGACATTCAGGGTCGGGACCTCGACGGCACGGCGTCCCACGCGTGTGGCGAGCACCAGCCTTGCGGTGTCGTGGACTCCGGCCCGCATGAGGCGCGCCGTGATGGTCGCCCCGGCGACGAAATCCGGCCGCAGCATCGGCACGCCGCCGGCGAGCGGCATTCCGGCCTCGCGCTCCAGGAAGGTGTCGAGCTGGGGCTGGCGCACGTCGTCATGGTAGACATAGGGCTCGCGATGAAACACCACCTTTGCGCCGGTGATGCGCCCGTCGGGCTCGACGCCGGCGATCACGTCATATGGGATCGGCGCATAGGCCGGCGCGGCGATGATGTCGAGGGTGGAAAATATGTAGGCCACCACCTTGTCGCCCTTGTAGACGGCGATGGCGGGCGGCGACCCCTCTTCCGGCCCGAGCCGCTCGGCGCCGCCGGGATAGACCGCCGCCATCACGTCGGGCGTCAGCCGCTCCCGCAGCTTGCCTTTTTCCGCGAGCGCGGGTGAAGCGAAGGCGAGCGCGATAAGCGCGAGGGCCGGCGCGAGGTATCCGCGACGGGAACCGAAGGGCCAGAAGATCATTCGTCGTGCTTTCCGTCCGGCATGATGGCGGCGTCGAAATCTGTGGCTGGGCCCCGAGCTTCGTGCGCCGATGAGGAGAGGCGTGCTGGCATTTGAGCCTTGATGGCGCCGCGATGCAATGGCACCGCGCGCGACGCTGTCGGCGCCCGGGAGTTCAGCGTCGCGAACGACCGCTGCGTTCGCTGCGATCGAGTCGCTGTTCGCGAAGGAGTCCTGAACCTGGCGGAAAGCCGACGAGGCGCGGGGCCGCGCAAGCCGCTTGCGGCTCACCCGCCGAGGCCCGATACTCGCTCCCAAACGGCGTGGATCCGCGCCGACCCAGGGAGGACGACATGGCGGAAGATTCAATTCCCCGGCGCAGCTTTTTGAAGGGCGCGGGCGCGGCCGGCGCCGCCGCCGCGACGGTGCTCACCGGGCATTCCGAGCCCGCGCAGGCGCAAGCGCCGGCCCAGGTGTCCGCGCAAGTGCCGACACCGGCCGCCGCGCCGCCGGCTACGAACGAGGCCTACCTCACGCTCACCGCCACCGAGGCGGCGTTTCTCTCCGCCGCCTACGACACCTTCATTCCGGCCGACAAGCTGTCGCCGTCCGGCACCGATTGCGGTCTCGTCACCTACATGGACCGCCAGCTTGCTGGCGCCTGGGGCAATGGCGCGCGGTTCTATCGCAGCGGTCCATTCATGCAGGGCAAGCCGGAGCATGGCTATCAGCTGCCGCTGACGCCGCGCGAATTTTTCGCCGCCGGCATCAAGGCCGCCAACGCCTGGACCCGCAAGACCTACGGCAAGGATTTCGACCGGCTCGCGCCCGCCGAGCGCGATGCCGCGCTCAAAGCCATGGACGCGGGCAAGGCCGAGTTCGCGGATTTCAGGGCGAAGCCGTTTTTCGAGGCGCTCTACCAGTCGGCCATGGAGGGCTTCTTTGCCGATCCGATCTACGGCGGCAACCGCAACAAGGTGTCGTGGCGCATGGTCGGATATCCCGGGCTGCCGGCGAGCTACGGCGCCAAGGCCGAAACCTATCGCGGCAAGAAACTCAACATCGAGCCGCAGTCGATTGCGGACTTCAGCTAGGGGGCGCGCGTCATGGCAAAGACAATGAAATCGGTCGACGCCGTCCTGGTCGGCGTGGGCTGGAGCGGCAGCATCATGGCCCGCGAGCTCACCAAGGCCGGCCTCACGGTGGTCGCGCTGGAGCGCGGCGCCCATCGCTCGCCGGGTGAGGATTTCACTCTTCCGAACGTGCGCGACGAACTGAAATACCGGGTGCGGCTCGAGCTGATGCTCGACACCGCGACCGAGACCGTCACCATGCGGCACGAGCCGTCGGAGACGGCGCTGCCGATGCGCCGCTGGGGCGCGTTCCCGCTGGGCGACGGCCTCGGCGGCGCCGGCACCCATTGGAACGGCGTCACCTGGCGCTTCACCCCGAGCGAATTCGTGCTGCGCAGCCATCTCGAGAGCCGCTACGGCCGCAACGCCATTCCCGACGACATGACGATCCAGGACTGGGGCGTCACCTATGACGACCTCGAGCCGCACTACGACCATTTCGAAAAACTGTGCGGCACCTCGGGCCGCGCCGGCAATCTGCGCGGCACGCGTATCGATGGCGGCAATGTCTGGGAAGGCCAGCGCGCCAACGAATATCCCAACAAGCCGCTGATCATGTCGCAGGCCGGCCTGATCTTCACCAAGGCGACGAAGGAGCTGGGCTACCATCCGTTCCCGACCCCGGCCTCCAATTCCAGCGCGCCCTACGTCAACCCCGAGGGCCTCACCATCGGCCAGTGCGAATATTGCGGCCACTGCGAGCTGTTCGGCTGCGAGGCCAACGCCAAGGCGAGCCCCAATGTCTGCGTGCTGCCGGTGCTGATGGCGGACCCGAAGTTCGAATTGCGCACCCACGCTTATGTGAGCCGCCTCATCTACGACAAGGCGGCCAAGAAGGTGCGCGGCGTCGTCTATATCGACCGCAACACCGGCGAGGAGATCGAGCAGCCCGCCGAAATGGTGGTGCTGTGCGCCTATCCCTTCAACAATGTCGGGCTGATGCTGGGCGCCGGCATCGGCGAGCCTTACGATCCCATGACCGGCAAGGGCGTGGTCGGCAAGAACTACTGCTTCCAGGTCAACGCCAACCTGCCGATTTTCGTCGCGGACGAGATCAATCCGTTCATCGGAACCGGCGCCACGCCGGCCGCGATGGACGACCTCCAGGGCGACAATTTCGATCACGCCGGCCTCGGCTTCTTCGGCGGCGGCTTCCTCGCGGCGACGGTGAGCGGCGGGCGTCCGATCCAGGTGCGCGCGGTGCCGCCGGGGACCCCGCGGTGGGGCTCGGCATGGAAGGAGGCGACGGCGCAGTGGTACAACCACACGTTCCCGCTCTACTTCCACGGCTCCAACTACGCCCACCGCACCAACTATCTCGACCTCGATCCCAACTACAAGGACGCGATCGGGCGGCCGCTGATGCGGATGACCTACAATTTCAAGGACAACGATCATAAGATGGCGGCCTACGCCATGGACAAGATGATGGGGATCGCGCGCGCGGCCAATGCCAAGGTCATCGGCAATCCGCAACTGCGCAACAACTTCGATGCCAGGATCGGCGGCTCGTCACACCACACCGGCGGCGCCATCATGGGCACCGACCCCAGGACCAGCGTGCTCAATCGCTATCTGCAGTCGTGGGACGTGAGCAACCTGTTCGTCATGGGCGGCGCGGCCTTCCCGCAGAATGCCGGCCACAATCCGACCGCGACGATCGGTGCGCTGACCTACTGGTCGGCCAAGGCGATCACCGAGCAGTACCTGAAGTCGCCCGGGCCGCTGGTGCATGCCTGACGAAGCGATCTGGCACGGCCAATCGATCGGAGACTGGTAGTCCTGTGGCGCGAACGTCGGCCAGTGCGGTGGCGCTGGCCGCCGCGCTGATGCGGATTGGATCCGCGTCGGAAACGAGCACTATTACCTGAGTGGAGACGACTAGGTGCCGCCGGATTTGCGGGGAATGGCAAACCAACGATTTTCGATCTCTAAAATTTGAAAGTGTATTTTACCGCGATCTAACGCGTTCGTGGTCAACATGCGCTGAACCCAGCGGCCGGAATTGAAGCCTGGAGCGCAATCGCTTTTTTTCGGCGGGGATTCGCTCCCTCTCTCAAGGCCGACAGCATGGAACGGATACGGACGGACTATTGTGTTGTCGGTGCGGGCTTCGCCGGTCTTGCGGCCGCGCGGCGGCTGCGGGACCACGGAAAATCGGTGGCGCTGCTCGAGGCGCGCGATCGCGTGGGCGGACGCGTCTGGAACCGGACGGCCGCCGACGGCAGCGTGGTCTCCGTGGGCGGAACGTGGCTCGGCAAGCGGCAGGATCGCATGTTCGCGCTGTGTCGCGAACTCGGCTTCGAGGTCTATCCGCAGTACGAGCG
Organism: uncultured Alphaproteobacteria bacterium; assembly: GCA_963791375.1. Taxonomy (GTDB): domain Bacteria; phylum Pseudomonadota; class Alphaproteobacteria; order Rhizobiales; family Xanthobacteraceae; genus JAJPKK01. Next base: position 103,018 of record CAWBSI010000013.1, on the reverse strand, counting down.
GGGCGACACCGTCATGCATCTCGACGGCGCGAACCGGCGCTACCAGGGCATTCCGAAGATCGGCCCCCTCGCGCTGGCCAGCCTGGGGCTCGCGTTCTGGCGGCTCGATCGCATGGTGAAGCGCCTGCCGATCGCCGAGCCCTGGAAGGCGGATGGCGCGAGGGCGCTGGATTCGCAGACGCTCGGTGCGTGGTTCGGCTCGTCCTGGAACGTTCCTTCGGCCACGGCGCGAAAACTGATCAGCACGACCATGACGACGCTTTTCTGCGTCGATCCGGACGAGGTTTCGCTGCTTGGTTCATTGGTGCTCGCCCGCGGCGGCGGAAGCTTCGAATACTACGTCGACGCCACGATAACCGAGACGCACCTGGTCGACGGCGGTGCGCCAGAGGTGGCGGTTCGCCTGGCTGCGAGGCTCGGCGATGCGCTCCACCTCTCCTCGCCGGTCCGGCGGATCAGGCAGACCGGCGGCGGAGTGGAGGTTTTCTCCGATCGGCTGGCGGTCGACGCGCGGCGGGTCATCGTCGCCACGCCGCCGCTCCTCGCCAGCCGGATCGAATACGATCCGGCGCTTCCGGCCGCGCACACGCAACTGCTGCGCCGCATGCTGAGCGGATCGGCGCTGCGCGGCATCACCATTTATGACGAGCCGTTCTGGCGCAACGACGGGCTGAGCGGCATGAGCGTGGCGCCCGATCTGCCGGTTCCGGTCGCGCTCGACCAATCGCCGCGGTCGGGAAATCCCGGCATCCTCAGCAGCTACATGTTCGGGCCGCAGGCGCTCAGGGCGGCGGCGCTCGATCCCGCGGAACGACGCGACATCTGGCTGCGCGCGCTGGCCGCGCGCTACGGCGCCAAGGCCTTGTCGCCGCGCGCGCACCTGGAAACCGATTGGGCGGCCGAGGAATGGTCGCTCGGCGGCATGATCGCCCATTTCGCTCCCGGCGTTCTCACCAACTTCGGACATGCGCTGCGCGAGCCGGCGGGCCGCATTCACTGGGCGGGCGCGGAGCGCGCCACCGAAATGCACGGGCTGATGGAAGGCGCCGTGCGCTCCGGCGAGCACGCGGCGGACGAGGTCGTCAGCGCTGGGGCGTGACGACGAGAAAGACCGTGGCACCGCCCGTCACGGCCACTTCGCCACCGGCGGCATCGAGGAGAGGATCGATTCCACGTTGCCGCCCGTCTTCAATCCGAACACGGTGCCGCGGTCGTAGAGCAGGTTGAACTCGACGTAGCGGCCGCGGCGGACCAGTTGCTCCTCGCGGTCGGCCGCGGTCCAGGGCTTGGCGAAGTTCGCCCGCACCAGCGCCGGATAGACTTGGTGGAAGGCGCGGCCGACGTCCTTCGTGAAGGCGAAGGTCGCATCCCAGTCGGTCTCGAGATAGTCGTAGAAGATGCCGCCGATGCCGCGCATCTCGTGGCGGTGCTTGAGATAGAAATACTCGTCGCACCACTTCTTGTATTTCTCGTAAGAGCCGACGGCGGCATTGGCGTCGCAGGCCGCCTTCATGGCGGCATGGAAGGCGAGGGTGTCGGCGTCGTCCTGGGTGCGACGGCGGTCGAGCACCGGAGTGAGGTCGGCGCCGCCGCCGAACCACGCCTTGGTGGTGACGACGAAGCGCGTGTTCATATGCACCGCCGGCACGTTCGGGTTGGTCAGGTGCGCGATCAGCGAGATGCCGGAGGCCCAGAACCGCGGGTCGGTCTCGGCGCCGGGGATCTGGCTGCGGAACTCCGGGGCGAATTCGCCGTGGACGGTCGAGACGTGGACGCCGACCTTCTCGAACAGGCGGCCCTTGAGCATCGACATGACGCCGCCGCCGCCGGGCGCGCCGCCGTGGTCGGTGCGCGACCACGGCGTGCGCACGAAGCGGCCCGCGTCGCCGCCGTAAAGCGCAGCCGGCGCGTCCGCTTCGAGCGCCTCGAACGCCGCGCAGATGTCGTCGCGCAGCTGCTCGAACCATTGCTTGGCGCGCGCCTTGCGCGCTTCGAGTTGACCTGCGTCCATTTCACGACTCTCGAAGTTCTGCGTGCCGCGGGTGGTCCCCAAGGCTGAACGACCCGGGACATGGGTAACACCTCCGACCGGCAAGATGGGTAGCATATTTCTCGCTTCGTTCAGGGGCGGCCGATGCGTCCCTGAGTTATAGAAGCACCTTGCTATAGCTCATATTTCTACCTATTATGAGCTATATGAAATCCTTCTATAGCTCATGACCTGGAACTGGCAACAATCGGACTGGCCTGATTTTACCTACGATTCAAAGGTATTAGAGCCCTTTGAACGGCAATTCCTGTTGCAATTTGGCGAATTCATCGGCGCGTGCAAGCATATCGGGGCGGACGATCAGGAAACGCTCAAGATCGAGCTCATCAGCGATGAAGCCGTAAAGACCTCCGAGATCGAGGGAGAAATTCTCGATCGCGCCAGCGTCCAGTCCTCGCTGCGCCATCAACTCGGACTCGGCATCGAACAACCGGGCGTGAAGCCCGCCGAGCGCGGCATCTCCGAGATGATGGTGGATCTATATCGTGGCTATGCGACACCGCTCACCGATAAGATCATGTTCGACTGGCATGCCATGCTGCTGAGCGGAGATCCGTTGATCAAGGCGATCGGCGGCTACCGGACGCACGCGGAGCCCATGCAGGTTGTTTCCGGCCCCGACTATGAGCGCACGGTGCATTTCGAGGCGCCGCCGTCCAAGCGCCTGCCGGGGGAAATGAAGCGGTTCATCGCATGGTTCAACGACGCGGGTCCGGGCGCGAAAAACCCGTTACCGGCGCTCACGCGCGCCGGTATTACGCATCTCTATTTTGTATGCATTCACCCGTTCGAGGACGGCAATGGTCGCATCGGCCGCGCGCTCGCGGAAAAATCGCTGGCGCAAAACCTCGGGCAGCCCAGCCTGATTGCGCTCGCCTATACCATCGAGCGCAAGCGCAAGGACTATTACGCGGCGCTGGAACGCAACAACAAGGAAAACGAGATCACCAACTGGCTGACGTACTTTGCCAACACAGTCCTCGAAGCGCAAAACAACACGCTCAAGCGCGTGGATTTCTACGTCGCGAAGGCCCGGTTCTACGAAAAGCTGCGCGGCAGGCTGAACAAACGTCAGGAGAAAGTAGTTGCCCGCATGTTCCAAGAGGGAATCGACGGCTTCAAGGGCGGCCTCAGCGCGGAGAACTATATCCGCATCAGCAAGACCTCGCGCGCGACCGCGACACGGGATCTGCAGGACCTCGTCGAGAAAGGCGCACTCACGAAGACCGGAGAGCTGCGGCACACGCGGTATTACCTGAGTCTCTCGACGCGGAAATGAGCAGCTACGATCTCATGGAACTGCTGAAGAGCGCGGCCCGGTGAGACGTGCCCACCCCACCGCGCGTCATCGCGTCAAGTCTTGAGCCGATACCCCGTGCGGAACATCCACCACACGATGGCGAGGCATGTGACCAGGAACACCACGGTCATGCCGAGGCTGATGCCGACATTCACGTCGGCGAAGTCGACGAAGGCCCAGCGGAATCCGCTGATCAGGTAGAGCACGGGATTGAATAGGGTGACCCTCTGCCAGAACGGCGGCAGCACGCTGATCGAGTAGAAGCAGCCGCCGAGGAAAGTCAGCGGCGTTATCACCAGCAGCGGCACGATCTGCAGCTTCTCGAAGCCGTCCGCCCAGATGCCGATGATGAAGCCGAGCAAGCTGAAGGTCACGGCGGTGAGCACGAGGAAGGCGATCATCCACACGGGATGCTCGATGCGCAGCGGCACGAAAAAGCCGGCGGTCGCGAGGATGATCAGTCCGAGGATGATCGACTTGGTCGCGGCGGCGCCGACATAGCCGAGCACGATCTCGAAATAGGAAATGGGCGCCGACAGGAGCTCGTAGATGGTGCCGGTGAAACGCGGGAAATAGATGCCGAACGAGGCATTGGCGATGCTCTGCCCGAGCAGGGTGAGCATGATCAGCCCCGGCACGATGAACAGGCCGTAGCTGACCCCTTCGATCTCGTTGATGCGCGAGCCGATCGCGGCGCCGAACACCACGAAATAGAGCGACGTCGAAAGCACCGGGGACACGATGCTTTGAGACAGCGTACGCCAGGTGCGCGCCATCTCGAACGTGTAGATTGCGCGGACCGCGCGAAAGTTCGTCTTCATTGCTTCACCAGATCGACGAAGATGTCTTCGAGCGAGCTCTGCGTCGTGTTGAGATCCTTGAACGAGATGCCGGCGCGGCCGAGATCATCCAGCAGGCCGGTGATCCCGGTGCGCTCGCCTTGGGTGTCATAGGTGTAGATCAGCTCGCTGCCGTCGGCGTTCAGGGTCAGGCCGTGCATGGCGAGTGCGGGTGGAATCGCGTCGAGCTTGCGGGTGAGCTGCAGCGCCAGGTGCTTCTTGCCGAGCTTGTGCATCAGCGTGGCCTTGTCCTCGACCAAGGTGAGCTCCCCGTGATTGATCACACCGATCCGGTCGGCCATCTCCTCGGCCTCTTCGAGATAGTGGGTGGTGAGGATGATCGTCACGCCGGAATCGCGCAGCGAGCGGACGACCTCCCACATGTCCTTGCGCCGTTCGACGTCGACGCCGGCGGTGGGCTCGTCGAGGAAGAGGATCCGGGGTTCGTGCGCCAACGCCTTGGCGATCAGCACCCGGCGTTTCATGCCGCCCGACAGCGTCATGATCTTGTTGTCCTTCTTGTCCCACAGCGAAAGTTCCTTGAGCACCTTTTCGACATAGCCGGGATTTTTCCGCTTGCCGAACAGGCCGCGGCTGAAGCTCACCGTCGCCCACACCGTCTCGAAGGCGTCGGTCGTGAGCTCCTGCGGCACGAGGCCGATCATCGCGCGGGTGGTGCGGTAATCCCTGATGATGTCGTGGCCGTCCACCGTCACCGTGCCTTCGGACGGATTGACGATCCCGCAGATGATGCTGATCAGCGTCGTCTTGCCGGCGCCGTTCGGGCCCAGCAGTCCAAAAATTTCGCCGCGGCGTATCGTGAGGTTGATGCTCTTGAGAGCCTGAAAGCCGGAGGCATAGGTCTTCGAGAGATTGGCGACGGTAATGATCTGCATTGGTTCCCACGAATTGGCGGAGACGCCGTTCTGACTACCACACCTGAACCGCACAGGGTGAAGCGCAATTTGGTGATCGGGCCTGCAGACATCCCGATTTGGCCGCGTGCTGGTGGGCCTTTTCTAACGCCCGGATTTGTCACACAAATGGGCTAGTATTTCGACTGGTCCCAGCGCCGATGTCTTCCGTCAATGAGGGGCTGCCATGTCTTCCGTCCGTCGTCTCTCACGTTCGTCGTCTTCCGGTCCGTCACAGCACCGTGCTCTGCCTCGACCGCCGCCGTTTCGTCGGCGCCGCTGGCGCGGGCTGATCGGGCTCGCTGCCGCGCCAGCAGTGGTTTCCGGCGCGTTCGCCCAGGGCCGGCGCTGGGGCGGCGGCGATCCGTTTTCGCTGGGCGTCGCCTCCGGCGCGCCGCGGCCGGACGGCTTCGTGCTGTGGACAAGGCTCGCGCCTGATCCGCTGTCGCCCGATCCGGCGACGCCGGGCGGCATGACCGGCGGCGATGTGCCCGTCACCTACGAGATCGCCGGCGACCCCGGCATGCGCGACGTCGTCCGCCGCGGCACGGCCATCGCCGAGCGCACCTACGGCTATTCCGTGCATGCCGACGTGCGCGGGCTGTCGCCGGGGCGCCCGTATTGGTACCGCTTCATCTCGGGCGATGCCGCGAGCCCGGTCGGCCGCGCGATGACCCCTGTGGCCGCCGGCACGCCGCTGGAGCGCATGAAGTTCGGCTTCGTCTCCTGCTCCCAGTACGAGCACGGCTACTTCGCCGCCTACCGTCATCTCGCCGACGAGAACCCCGACGTCGTGATGTTCCTCGGCGACTACATCTACGAATATGTCGAGCAGTTCCGCCCGACCGTACGCACCCACAGCGACGGCATCGAAGCCGCGACGCTGCCGACCTATCGCAACCGCTATGCGCAGTACCGGCTCGACCCCGACCTGCAGCGCCTGCACGCGGCGGCGCCCGCGCTCATGACCTGGGACGATCACGAGGTGCAGAACGATTACGCCGACAAGTATTCGCAGTACTTCGACGATCCCGCGCTGTTCCTGCAGCGCCGCGCCGCCGCCTACCAGGCGTTCTACGAGCACATGCCGGTGCGGCCGATCGTGTCGCAGCCCAACGGCCCGGTGATGCGGGTCTATGACCGCTTCCAGTTCGGCGACCTGCTCGAGGTCTCGATGATCGACGGCCGGCAATACCGCTCCCGCGAAGCCTGCTACGGCCCGCCCGCCAAGGGCGGCGGGCACCTGGAAACCGACGCCGCCTGCCCGGAGCGGCGCGAGGAGGCCCGCACCATGATCGGCTTTGCCCAGGAAGCCTGGCTCGGCGCCGGGCTCGCCCGCTCCAAGGCGCGGTGGAACCTGATCGCCCAGGACGTGCTGATGGCGCAGCTGCGCCAGAAGAACCAGAGCGGCAACTTCGGCTACTGGACCGACGACTGGGACGGCTATCCCGCCGGCCGCCGCCGGCTGCTCCGCGCATCGCGCAGACCAAGGTGTCCAATCCGGTGGTGATCGGCGGCGACATCCACGCCTTCTTCGCCAACGACCTCCGGGTCGATTTCGACGATCCGAATTCGCCGGTGGTGGCGACCGAATTCGTCGGCTCCTCCGTGACCTCGGTGGGGCCGCCCTACGACCTGCTGGCGGCGACGCTGCCCGACAATCCCCACGTCCACTTCTTCGAAAGCCGCAAGCGCGGCTATGTCAGCGTCGATCTCGACGCCAAGCTGATGACGACGCGGATGCGCGCGCTCTCCGACGTCACCGACCCGCAGGCGAGCGTCTCGACGTTGAAGACGTTTGCGGTGGAGAGCGGGAAGGCGGGGGTGGCGGAGGCGTGAGGGGGTGCGGGGCGATGACGTAAGGGCGCCCGGTCGCTCCCGCTACGCTGTTGATTCCTCAACCTGTCCGTGTAATTGCGGTACCCGATCCTTGTAAACCGCAAACCGGGTAGCGGCCGTCATGACTCCAAAGGAATTTGTCGCCCTGGTCGATAACTGGAGCGCGACCGGCGGCGAATTCCGCGATCCTGACAGGCACGTGATAACGACGCCTGCTGAAGTGGACGCAATTTGCCGTGGCCTCGACTCCGACCACATCTTTGCGGCCAACTCCATCCACACTCCCGCATTTTTTTATCTCGCGGCCTATTTCCACTACGCGGAGACTGATGCGGCGGTGGACGCGGTCCGAACCAGAGGACTTGATCGCCTTCGACGGATTTTTAACGACCTACTGGATCAACCGACCAATTTTGGCGAGCGGGACTACGTTCTTGTTCATCGCTACCAAGAATTTGTGTTCATCTTGCAGGTTCTTGCCGAACAGAAGGTGCGCGGCGACGGATCGCTGATTGTAAGGGGTGCTCGCGATCGAAGGTTGGACGGCGGTACATGGTCCATGGTGTTCGAATTCCTCGAACGAGGGCACCCAGATACAGGCCGGATTTTCGAGGCGCTCCGCGACCCGCTGCCCGAGGGGTCATGTGGGCTTTGCTACCTGTATTGGACTAATAAGTTTGCATCAAATGATGCGATATCACCGCACTCTTTCGCTTCGGACGCCGGCATCGCGCGACTGGCACGTTATCTTTCAGACCCCGACCCCGAGAATCATTTCGATGCTTCGTGTGCGGTAGCTGCGTTGCCGTTCGTCGACGCCGACGCGCGCACGAAGCTCCTCGACATCGCGGATCGGCATCCCGACGGGCGCGTTCGATTGGAGGCCGCTGCCGCCAGCGCGCGGACCGGTTCGGAACTCGGAGCGCAACGCCTCGCCGAGCTATGTCGCGACCCGCGCTTCGTCGATAGCGCCATCGAGCGTCTCGAAAAGCCGCTCGTCCCAAATGGGTCGGTGGACGGCGATCAAAACACGGCGAGTTGCTGGCCCTTGCTCGAAGCCAAAACGAACCGGCTCGCCGACCTTAGGTCTTTGGCTGCCCCGCCGGACCGTCGTGAAGCCCGCGTCTCACCCCCGCGCAAACCCGCCCGTCTGCCGCAGCGCCTCGCCGACCGCCATGGCGCAGGTCATGGCCACGTTGAGCGAGCGCAGGCCGGGCTGCATGGGGATGCGCAGGCGCACCTCCGCAGCCTCATGGACATGCGCGGGCACCCCCGCCGATTCGCGGCCGAACAGCAGGATGTCGCGCGGCTCGATAGCGGTGGTCGAGATAGGAGGTGGTCGCGCCGGTGGTGAACAGCACGAGGCGCAGGCCTTCGGCCGCGCGCCACTGCGCGAAGGTCTCCCAGGAGGCGTGGCGCATCAGCTTCACCGCGTCGAGATAGTCCATTCCGGCGCGGCGGAAGGCGCGGTCGCTGGTCGGAAACCCCGCCGGTTCGATCAGATGGGCCTCGATGCCCAAACAGGCCGCCAGCCGGAGGATGGTGCCGGTGTTCTGGGGGATGTCGGGCTCGAAAAGGGCAATCTGCATGGTGGCGGCGAGGCCGGGCGGCAAGGGGATGGTCGTCGGAGTTCGCTCGGTGATTCGCCGCTGGGCGAGGCCCGTCATCCCTTTGTATAAGCCTCCGGAGATGGCGTCGTTACCGGGCTTGCACTCCGCCGGCAAGGGTGCCAATAAACCCCCGACGATTGCGCCGCAGCATCCTTGAGTGCTGATGGCGCGTTTTCCCGCTGCCCGAGCGTCGTTCGCGGGTCGCCTCGGGGGTCCGCCGCGCAGGTGGGCTCTGTGTGAGACGGAAAGGACGGAAACCTGTGACAAGCCAGACTTCGGCGGAGCCGACCCGCCGCGATTTTCTCTACATCGCGACCGGGGCGGTCGGCGCTATTGGCGCTGGCGCGCTGCTCGTGCCCTTGATCGCGCAGATGAATCCGGACGCCTCGACCATCGCGGCCGGCGCCCCCATCGAGGTCGATCTCGCCCCCATCGCCGACGGTCAGATCATCAAGGTGTTCTGGCGCGGCAAGCCGATCTTCATCAGCCACCGCACGCCCAAGGAAATCGAGGAGGCCCGCGCGGTCCCGCTGTCGAGCCTGCCCGATCCGCAGTCGGACCAGGACCGGGTCAAGTCGGGCCACGACCAGTGGCTCGTGGTGATCGGCATCTGCACCCATCTCGGCTGCATTCCGCTCGCCCACCAGGGCAACTACGACGGCTGGTTCTGCCCCTGCCACGGGTCGCAATACGACACCTCGGGCCGCATTCGCCAGGGACCCGCGCCGGCCAATCTCTACCTGCCTCCCTATGCCTTCCTGTCGGATTCCAAGATCCGGATCGGCTGACGAGCGAGCTTCGAGAGACATCATGAGCGGACCCTCCAGCAAGAAATCGTCCACCCCGCCTGCTTGGCCGTATGCTTTGAAGCGCGCCGACGGCAGCCCCTACGAGCCGCCGGCCTTCGAGTCGAAGAACGCGGTGCTGCAATGGCTGGAGGCGCGGCTTCCGATCATCAGTCTCGGCTACAGTGCCGCGGTTTCCTATCCGACGCCGCGCAACCTGAACTACTGGTGGACCTTCGGTGCCATCCTCACCTTCATGCTGATGGCCCAGATCGTGACCGGGGTCATCCTGGTCATGCACTACACGGCCAATGTCGACACTGGCCTTCAATTCCATCGAGCACATCATGCGCGACGTGAATTACGGCTGGCTGCTGCGCTATCTGCACTCCAACGGCGCCTCGATGTTCTTCCTCGCCGTCTACATCCACATGTTCCGCGGCATGTATTACGGCTCCTACAAGTCGCCCGCGCGAGGTGCTCTGGATTCTCGGCGTGATCATCTATCTCGTGATGATGGCGACCGGCTTCATGGGCTACGTGCTGCCCTGGGGCCAGATGAGCTACTGGGCGGCGACCGTCATCACCAACCTCGTCCTCGGCCATCCCGGTGGTCGGCGACCCCATCGTGACCTGGCTGTGGGGCGGCTATTCGGTCGGCAATCCGACCCTGAACCGGTTCTTCTCGCTGCATTACCTGCTGCCGTTCGTCATCCTCGGCGTCGTCATGCTGCACATCTGGGCGCTGCACGTGGTCGGGCAGAACAATCCCGCCGGCATCGACCCCCAGGAAGAGAAGGACACCGTCGCCTTCACGCCCTATGCGACCGCCAAGGACATCTTCGCATTCTCGGTGTTCTGCATCCTCTATGGCGTGGTTCGTGTTCTACATCCCGAACTTTCTCGGCCACGCCGACAACTACATCCCGGCCAATCCGGCGGTGACGCCCTCGCACATCGTGCCCGAATGGTATTACCTGCCGTTCTACGCGATCCTGCGCTCGATCCCGAACAAGCTGCATCGGCGTCGTCGCGCTGTTCGGCTCGATCGCCATCCTCGCCTTCCTGCCCTGGCTCGATACCTCGCGGGTGCGCTCGGCCATCTATCGGCCGCTGTACCGGCAGTTCTTCTGGATCTTCGTCGCCGTGTGCATCGGCCTCGGCTGGCTCGGGATCGAAGCCTGCCGAAGGCGGCTATGTGCTCGCGTCGCGCGTGCTGACCGCGTGGTATTTCCTCCACTTCATCGTCGTGCTGCCGCTGCTCGGACTGCTCGAAAAGCCCAAGCCGCTGCCGACCTCGATCTCGCAGGCCGTGCTCGGAAGCAAGAAGGCGGTCGCGGGCCTTGCCGTGTTCCTCGCCGCCGCCGCGTTGATTCTCGGCGCGCCGTCGCCGGCCTCGGCGCAGGAGCACGAGCAGGCGCAGCCGCCGCGCAATTCCTGGTCGTTCGGCGGCGTGTTCGGCCGCTACGATCCCGGTCAGCTGCAGCGCGGCTTCAAGGTCTATCGCGAGGTCTGCCAGGTCTGTCACGGCCTCAAGCTGGTGGCGTTCCGCACGCTCGGCCAGGAGGGCGGGCCGGACTTTACCGAGGCCGAAGTCGAGGCGATCGCGGCCCAGTACAAGATCAAGGACGGTCCCAACGAGCAGGGCGATATGTTCGAGCGTCCCGGCCGGCCGGCCGACCACTTTCCCGCCGCCGTTCCCCAACGAGCAAATGGCGCGCCTCGCCAACAACGGCTCCCTGCCGCCGGACATGTCGGTGCTCGCCAAGGCGCGCCAATACGAGCGCGGCTTTCCCTGGTTTCGTCCTCGACGTCATCGCTCCCTACCAGGAACTCGGCCCCGACTACATCGTCGCCGTGCTGAAGGGATACGCCCCCAAGCCCGCCGACATGACGCATGCCGCCAGGCCTGCAATACAACACCTACTTCCCCGGCCACGCGATCGGCGATGCCGCCGCCGCTCAGCGACGGCGTCGTGAGCTATACCGACGGCGCGCCGGAGACGCTCGACCAGTACTCCAAGGACATTTCGGCGTTCCTGATGTGGGCGGCCGAGCCGTCGCTCGATGCACGCAAGCGCATCGGCTTCCAGGTGCTCATCTATCTCCTGATCCTGTCGGGCCTGCTCTACTTCACCAAGAAGAAGATCTGGCGCGACGTCCACGGGCACGGCGAGGCCGCGCACGGAGCGGACCCCAAGGCGACGACGTCGTAGCACTACTGTGTCGGAAGGTGCGCACACGCGAGGCGCCTTCTCCCTCCCCCTGAAAGGGGGACGGAGGGGAGGGGGTCGCGGGCCGCAGACACCGGGCTTGGGGAGCGTCCGCGGACCCCCACCCTACCCTCCCCCTTTCAGGGGGAGGGGAACATCTGCTTGCGATACAGTAGCAGTGGGTAGCGATATGCGAGGCGCGCCATGACCGCGTCCGTGCTCGGCATCATCGGCGGCTCCGGCATCTACGATCTGCCCGGTCTCGCCAACGTCGTCGAGCGGCGCATCGAGAGCCCGTGGGGAGAGCCGTCGGCGGCGCTGCGCATCGGCGACATCGCCGGCCTGCCGGTGGTGTTCCTGCCGCGCCACGACAAGGGCCACCGCCTGTCGCCGTCCGACATCAACTACCGCGCCAATATCGACGTGCTCAAGCGCGCCGGCGTCACCGACCTCGTCTCGCTCTCCGCCTGCGGCTCCTTCAAGGAGGAGCTGCCGCCCGGCACCTTCGTGCTGATCGACCAGTTCGTCGACCGCACCTACAACCGCGCCAGCTCGTTCTTCGGCAAGGGCTGCGTCGCCCATGTCTCGATGGCGCACCCGGTGTCGCCGCGCCTGCGCGTCCACCTCGCCGCCGCGGCGGAGGCCGAGGGCATCGCCATCGCCCGCGGCGGCACCTATGTCTGCATGGAAGGGCCGCAGTTCTCGACGCTCGCCGAGAGCCTCACCTACAAGCAGCTCGGCTATGCCGTGATCGGCATGACCAACATGCCCGAGGCCAAGCTCGCCCGCGAGGCCGAGATTTGCTACGCCACGGTCGCCATGGTCACCGATTTCGACTGCTGGCATCCCGACCACGACGCCGTCACCGTGCAGGACATCATCAAGGTGCTGAACGCGAATGCCGACAAGGCGAAGCGCCTGGTGGCCCGGCTGGCGCAGGGATTTTCCCGCGCCGGCACGAGCCGTGCCCGATCGGCTCCGACCGCGCGCTCGACAACGCCATCATCACCGCGCCGGAGGCGCGCGATCCCGCCCTCATGGCCAAGCTCGACGCCGTGGCGGGACGCCTGTCGGGTCGCCCCGATGAGGCCGCATGACGAGGTCGCCGATGAGGTCGCCATGACGCCGCCCGAGCTCGAATTCGATCTGCGCGCCGCGATCCGGACGATCCCGGATTATCCCTCGCCCGGCATCATGTTCCGCGACATCACCACCTTGCTCGGCAATGCGCGGGCGTTCCGCCGCGCCGTCGACGAGCTGGTGCAGCCCTGGGCCGGCTTCAAGATCGACAAGGTGGCCGGCATCGAGGCGCGCGGCTTCATCCTGGGCGGCGCGGTCGCGCACCAGATTTCCGCCGGCTTCGTGCCGATCCGCAAGAAGGGCAAGCTGCCCTACAAGCGCGTCACCATCGGCTATTCGCTCGAATACGGCAGCGACGAGATGGAGATGCACGAGGACGGGGTGGCGGCCGGGCGAGCGGGTGATCCTGGTCGACGACCTCGTCGCCACCGGCGGCACCGCGCAGGCGGCGGTCAAGCTGCTGCGCCAGATGGGCGCCGAGGTGCTCGCCGCCTGCTTCATCATCGACCTGCCGGAACTCGGCGGCGCCGCCAAGCTCCGCGCGCTCGACGTGCCGGTGCGCACGCTGATCTCGTTCGAGGGGCATTGAGGCTGGTTGGCAGGGTCCCGGAAAGCGGATGGCCGTGGACGGAAACATGCGTGGAATCAACGATATTTCAGCGCTGTCGGCCCGAGTTCCATAGCGCCGCGAGGGCCTGCGGCCCTGTTGTTGCCGCGATCAAGCTCCAGACAGGCCATGGTGGGGCGGCATGCGGGTCGCCCGTTTCATTTCGCAGGGCTACACGTGGTCAATTCACAGGTGCCGCCGGTTGGGGCCGTCGCTTCGCGGCGCGCCGTGCTGCGCGGGCTGACATCGGCGGCGTCCGCGCTCGCGCTCTGCGGGTGCGCCGGCATGGCCTCGAACGGTCCGCGCTTCGACGCGTCCGACGCTCGTGCTCAATCCGACGCTCCTGGTCGCGACCACGCGCAAGCCCGTCAACGGCGCCCGCGCGCAAGCCGTGGTTCGGGCCGGAGCGGGCCTCGGCGATGACGGTCGCGCGCGCGCAGCTGACGCCGCCCGACGACGGCCGGTTCTCGCTGGCGTCGGTCGGGCTGGTCGACTGGCAGCTCGACAAGATCGAACAGGTCGGCCAGATCGGCGACCTGGTCGCGCCGGCGGCCGGCGGGCACGACGTGCTCATCTACGTTCACGGCTACAACACGACCTTCGAGACGGCCGCGCTCGATGCGGCGCGCCTGTCGGACGGCATCAAGTTCGTGGGCGAGACGATGGTGTTCTCGTGGCCGTCGCGGGCGAGCCTGCTCGACTACGGCTACGATCGCGAAAGCGCCATGTGGTCGCGCGATGCCCTGCAGCAGGTGCTCGACGGCCTGATCGCAAGCCCGCTCATCGGCCACATCCACATCGTCGCCCACAGCATCGGCACCATGCTGACCATGGAAGCGCTGCGCCAGCTCTATGCGCAACTCGGCGAGGAGGCCGTCAACCGGATCGGCGCGGTGGTGTTCGCTTCGCCTGACATCGACATGGACGGCTTCTCGTCGTCGGTCCAGCGCATCGGCCCGCTGGCGCCGAAGATCACCGTGATCGCGGCGACCAACGACCGCGCGCTCGCGGTGTCGCGGTGGATCGCCGGCGGCATCACCCGGGTCGGCGCGGCCGAGAAGCGCGCAGCTCGAGCGCATGGGAATCCGGGTGATCGACGCCTCCCAGCAGGGCTGGGGCATCATCAATCACGACCTGTTCCTGTCCAACGCCCAGATCCGCAAAGTCATCCGCGGCGCCGTCGACGGGCACCCGGGGCTCGGGGCGTGAGCGGGCGGTGAGCCCAACTCTCCGACGCAGATACAGCATGAGCCTCGCGCAGCGTCTGAAGAGAGGTTTCCTCAGCAGTCAGCTCCTGGGCACGGACCGTGATCCGCGCGCGGCGGCGCGCCGGCAGTTCCGCCATCTTGTCGCGTAACGTGGTCATGTCTTTTTCCGCATCTGTAAGTCCGCATCTCGCTCGTGCGGGCTACTGAGGCGCGCGTCTTCCTCGCGCGTACTTTCCCTCCCCGACTTCGGGGAGGGTAGGGTGGGGCTCTTGCTTCCCACAAACGCAGTGCCGGCGTCCCCCACCCCGGCCCTCCCCGAAGACGGGGAGGGAGACAGCGCTACGCCTTGAACCGCACGATCTTCTGGGTCTGCTCGCCGAGTCCCTCCACGCCGAGCTTCACGACGTCGCCGGCCTTGAGGAATTTCGGCTCCGGCTTCATGCCGAGCGCGACGCCCGGCGGAGTGCCCGTGATGATGACGTCGCCGGGCTCCAGCACCATGAACTGCGAGCAGTACCACACGATGTGGGCGGCGCCGAAGATCATGGTCTTGGTCGAGCCCTTCTGCCGGCTCTCGCCGTTGACGGTGAGCCACATGTCGAGCTTCTGCGGGTTCGGGATCTCGTCCTTGGTGACGAGCCACGGCCCGATCGGCCCGAACGTCTCGGCGCTCTTGCCCTTGGTCCATTGGCCCGAGCGCTCGATCTGGAACGCGCGCTCGGACACGTCGTTGGCCAGGCAATAGCCGGCGACCGCGTCCAGCGCCCCGCTCTTGGAGAGGTAGCGCGCGCGGCTGCCGATCACGATGCCGAGCTCGACTTCGTAGTCGAGCTTGGTCGAGCCCTTCGGAATCATGGTGTCGTCGTTCGGGGCCGCAGATGCAGCTCGGCGACTTGTTGAAGATGATCGGCTCCTTCGGGATCGGCATCCCGGCTTCGGCGGCGTGGTCGGCATAGTTGAGGCCGATGGCGAGGAAGTTGCCGACCTTGCCGACGCAGGGGCCGAGCCGCGGCGTCCCGCGCACCAGCGGCAGCTTGTCGACCTTGACCTTCGCGAGCTTCGCAAGGCTCTTCGGCGACAGCGCCTCGCCTGCGATGTCGGGCACCAGGCCGGACAGGTCGCGGATGCGGCCCTCACTGTCGACGACGCCGGGCTTTTCGCGGCCGGCCGCTCCGAAGCGTACGAGCTTCATCGTATTTCCTTTCTGGGCAATCGCGGGGGCGGGTGAACGGAGAGCACTGTTACGTAATCTGTTGCGCGTTTACAACCCGATGGCGTGCTTTCTGCGTTCGCATCAGAACGCGCCGGGGAACGCGCCGCCGTCGAGCAGCAGGTTCTGCCCGGTGATGTAGGCGGCGTGGGTGGAGCACAGGAACGCGCAGGTGGCGCCGAATTCCTCGGGCAGGCCGAAACGCCTTGCCGGAACGGTGGCCATGCGCTCGGCCTTGGCCTGCTCGAACGGAATGCCGCGCTTCTTCGCGTTCATCTCGAGATTGGAACTGAGCCGGTCGGTGGCGAAGGTGCCGGGCTGCATGAAGTTGATGGTCACGTTGGAGCCGGCGACGGAGCGCGCCACGCCGGCCATGAAGGCGGTGAGGCCGGCGCGCGCGCCCGACGACAAGTCGAGGCCGAACAGCGGCGCCTTCACCGTCCCCGAGGTGATGTTGACGATGCGGCCGAACTTGCGGGCGATCATGGGATCGATCACCTTCTGCGTAAGCTCGATCGCCACCGCCATGTTGGCGATGACGCCATCGATGATCTGCTGGCGCGTCAATTCGCGAAAGTCGCGGAACGGCGGGCCGGCATTGTTGTTGACGAGAATGTCCGGCTGCGGACAGGCCTCGAGCAGCGCCTTCTGGCCGTCCGGCGTCGCCACGTCGGCGGCGACCGCGATGACCTTCGCTCCGGTGGCCTTGCGGATCTCGGTGGCGGTGGCTTCCAGCACCTCGCGGTTGCGGCCATTGATGACGACCTCGCAACCGGCCTCCGCGAGGCTTGCGGCGCAGGCACGGCCGAGCCCCTTGCTCGAGGCGCAGACGATGGCCTTGCGGCCGGCGATGCCGAGATCCATGGCGTTCTCCCAAACGTGACGTGATTGCGACGGCCGATCCGGCCGCGTTTGCGCGGTCTTTGTTGGCGGGGGAGGGCGCCGATGTCAATCCGCTGCGAATGCCGCCGGACGTGGGCTTCAGGCGGTCGGGCTGTCGGTGGCGATGCTGTCCGCAGCGATGCCGTCCGTGGCGATGCTGTCGGTGGCGACGCTCATGGCGTTGCCGCGCCAGACGAAGTCGGTGCCGATCCAGGCGTCGATCCACAGTCCCGGCAGCAGCAGATCGCGCAGCATCGCGATCAGCGGATAGAACGGCGTGAGATGCCAGCGCACGGCCCACACCAGCGCCGTCTCGAGGCCGTACCAGGCGATCGCCAGCGCTGCCACCGCGCCGGCGACAGACACGCCCACGCCGTGGGCGGCGTAGCCTGCCGCGGCGAGCGGCAGCACGGCGCCGCCGAATAGTTCCGGCACGAAGTAGAGCGGGAAGCAGGCACGCCGCAGCCGCGCCCAGCGGGTCTGCCGGCGCCACACTTCCTTGAAGCTGCGCTGCCCCAACGGCTGCTCGAACGGTCCATCGACGAGGCGCACCCGCAGGCCCGCCGCGCGCACGACCTTGGTGCTCGCGGCATCCTCCGCCACTTCCGCGCCGAGCGCGCGGATGCCGCCGGCCGCTTCGAGGTCGGCGCGCCGCCACAGCATGGTCTTGCCCTGGGCGAAGCCGATGCCGAGCGTGTCGGCGAAATACTGCGCGCGCGCCTGGTAGCCGTTGAGGAAGGCACATTCAAGATTGGCCCACAGGCCGATGGGACGACATCCGGCAGGCGGCGAGCAGACGAGGCCGGTATCGGGTTGCCAGGCTGCGAGCAGGCGCTGGATGTATTCCGGCGGCATCAGCACGTTGGAATCGGCGATGGCGATGAACGGATGCGCCGCCGCGCGCCATCCCTTGACGCAATTGTTGAGCTTGGGATTCGCACTGACGCGATCGTCGCCGATGAGAAGCCGGGCCTGCACGCCGGGATAGGCGGCGATGAGGCCACGCACCACCGGCACGACCGGATCGCGCGGGGACGCCACGCAGAAGATCAATTCGAATGCGGGATAGTCGAGCTCGAACGAGGTGCGCAGCGTTTCCTCGATGAAATTGTCGAGCCCGCATACCGGCCGCACGATGGTAACCGGCGGCGCTTCGCGCAGCGGCGCCGTGACGGTGCGCGGACGGCAGCGGACGGCCGCAACGATGACGCTGACGATGTGAAGGAGGGCGGTGACGCCGCAGAATGAAACGGCTGCAATGACCGAAGCTGTCATGCGAATCGAAATATGCCGCGCCGGTGACGTGACGATGACAGATCGCGTAGGTGAATGCAGACTGGTGATGCGTGGGCGCGGCATCGGCAAATCCAAATGGAATACGCCGCCAACACTGTCATCCAGCCGCAACACGACTCTCATAAAAGGCCGCCATCTGCGGTAGGAGGCGTGCACTTGTCAGAAGATGGAATGCGGAAATTTCGCGCCCTCTTCATTTCCGACGTCCATCTCGGCTCGCGCGGGTGCCAGGCTCATCTCCTGCTCGACTTCCTGCGGTACCATGATGCCGAGGTGATATATCTCGTCGGCGACATCGTCGACGGCTGGCAGTTGCGATCGAGCTGGTATTGGCCGCAGCCGCACAACGACGTCGTCCAGAAGCTGCTGCGCAAGGCGCGCAAGGGCGCGCGTCTCGTCTATGTGCCGGGCAATCACGACGAGTTCCTGCGCGACTATTACGGCACCCATTTCGGCGGCATCGAAGTGTGCGAGCGCGCCATCCACGAGGGTGCCGACGGCCGGCGCTATCTCGTGGTCCACGGCGATCATTTCGATCTCGTGGTGACCCAGGCGCGCTGGCTCGCCCATCTCGGCGACCATGCCTATACGTTCGCCATCATCGCCAACCGCCTGTTCAACGACGTGCGCCGCCGGCTCGGCTTCGGCTACTGGTCGCTGTCGCAATGGGCCAAGCTCAAGGTCAAGAACGCCGTCAATTACATCGGCGAATTCGAGAAGACGCTGGTGCTGGAAGCCAAGCGCAACGACGCCGAGGGCGTCATTTGCGGCCACATCCATCACGCCGCCATCCACGACGACTTCGGGCTGCGCTACATCAATTGCGGCGACTGGGTGGAAAGCTGCAGCGCGATCGGCGAGCACCCCGATGGGCGCTTCGAGATCATCACCTGGACCCAGAGCGCGACTGCGGGCGATGTGGAAGAAGAGGTCGAGGAAGCCGCCTGATCTCCGGTCGACAACAGCTATACAGGTCGGCGAAACGAAAGGTGCTCCAAAAGCCCGGGAACATCACGCTTTGAGCCTTGCGGAGCGGACGCCACCGGCGTTACCGTCAGGCATGGCCAATGTCCCGGACACGGCGCCTGTGCTGCCCACCGCGGCCGATGTGGATATCGCCGCCGGCCGGCTTGCCGGCGTTGCCCTGCGGACGCCGCTGATCTCCTCGCCGGTGCTCGATTCGCTCGCGGGCGGCCGGGTGTTCCTCAAGGCCGAGACGCTGCAGCGGACCGGGTCGTTCAAGTTCCGCGGCGCCTACAACAAGCTCTCTTCGCTTGCGGCCGAGCTGCGTGGCGGCGGCGTCGTTGCGTACTCCTCCGGCAACCATGCCCAGGGCGTGGCAGCGGCGGCGAAGCTGCTCGGCATGCCCGCGGTCATCGTCATGCCGCGCGATGCCCCGCGTCCCAAGCGTGAGCGCACGGCAGCGCTCGGCGCCGAGGTGGTGCTGTACGACCGCGAGCGCGAGGACCGCGAGGCGATCTCGCGCGGGATTGCGGACGAGCGCGGCGCGGTGCTGGTGCCGCCCTATGACGATCCCCTGGTGATCGCAGGGCAGGGCACGGTCGGCCGCGAGATCGCCGAGGAGATTGCGCGCCTCGGCCACGAACTCGACTGCGTCGTCGTCAATGCGTCCGGCGGCGGGCTCGCGGCGGGCATTGCGCTTGCGGTGAAGGCGCGGGCGCCCGACGCGAAGATCTATACCGCCGAGCCGGCGGCCTTCGACGATCACGCGCGCTCGTTCCGCAGCGGAAAACGCGAGCGCAACCCGGCCCTGACCGGGACCATCTGCGACGCCCTGATGGCGCAATCGCCCGGAAAGCTCACCTTCGAAATCAATCGCGTGCTGGTCGGCGAAGGCGTCACCGCCACCGAGGAGGAAGTCGCCCGCGCGGTCGCCTTCGCATTCCGCGAGCTCAAGCTGGTGGTGGAGCCCGGCGGCGCCGTCGCGCTCGCCGCGCTGCTGGCGGGCCGGCTCGACGTTGCCGGCAAGACGTCGGTGGTCGTGCTCTCCGGCGGCAACGTCGATCCCGAGCTGTTCGCCCGCCTGGTGGCGTGAGCATCAGACCGCGATCCCATCGAATTGAATCGGTTCGCAGTCTGAAGTCTTTTTATTTTGAGCATGATCTTGTCCGAAAAGTCTGCAACTTTTCGGGATCATGCTCCGGGCAATCGTTTTTGCGGGCAATTGCTTTTCTCGCTCAGGAAAACAGCGCGATGCGCTCCGCTTCGGAGAGCGCCATGACGTCGGCGAAAGCATCCTTGGGGATCTCGGCGACGCGGGGCGGCGGGGGCGCAGCCGCCGGCTCCGGCGCACCGGGACCCTGCGCGACCTGCGGCCGCGCGGCCTCGACCGGCGCGATTGCCTCGGTCGGTGCGGTCGCCTCGACTGGCGTTGTCTCTGCGACCGGTGCTGTCGTCACGACCAGCAAGGCCGCCTCCGGCGGCGCCGGCACGATGGCTTGGTCCGAAGCGACGGCTTGGTCCGATGCGACCGCCTCGGCAGACGCTGCAACCGATGCCGTCTCCTCGGCCGTCATCGCGACAGGCTCGGTGACGGGCGGGCTGCCTGCGCCGTTTCCGTCTGTCGCTTGCGCGTCGAGCAAGCGGTCGAGTTCCGCCGCCATCAACAGATGCGACAGCCGCGGAGATGACTGCGTCCCCGCGGAACCGGCGGCCGCAGGCTGATTGTCGAAGTACAGGTCGAGCTCTTCCGCGGGCGAGGCGGGCGCAGCAACGGGAATGGCCTCCGCGCTGGCGGGTGCGGTGATTTCGGCGTCGATGCCCAACGCGGCCGGCTCGATTTCGGCCAGCGGGTCCGACGCGAAGGCCGCCACCTCGACCTGTATCGTTTTGGCCTCGACCGTCTCGGTCTGTATCGTTTTGGCCTCGATCGTCTCGGCCTGTATCATTTCGGCCCGGACCGTTTCGGTCTGTATCGCTTCAGCCTCGATCGTCTCTGCCGCAATCGCCGCGGGCATTGGAGCCGCAGGCGAATTCGCATTGGCTGCAGGGAGGGTGCCGAGGTCGCCGAATTGATCGTCGCCACGGATGCTGCCGTCGAGGGCGGCCCTGATGACCTGGAGCCGGTTTTCCAGATCGCCCAGCACATCGACGATGGCGCGGGTCCGCTGCGCCGTCAGATCGGGGATTGCGCACGCGGCGGCGATGTCGCCGGCGCAGCCATCGATCCGATCGCAGTAGAACGGGTCCATGCCGCGCTCGCGCATGAACCAGGCGAGTTCCTGTAGCGCCTCGGACGCCGCCAGGATGCTCGGGCGCTCCGTCGCCGCACCGGGCGGCGCGATCGCGGCGACGTCGGCCCGCGCGCGCGTCAGCGCGTCGGCGAATTCGCCGAGGTCGCGCGAGAGGCGCGCGATGTCGAGGCCGGACGGCGATGCGTCGGGCGCGGGGGCCTCGGAGGGGCTGCGCTCCGGCTCCCCTTCGGCCTCGACGCGGGCAATCGCCGCCGGACCCTGCGCGGCGTCCAGGTTGCGGCATGCATATTGGGCGAGGAACCAGCGGCCCTCCTCGGTTGCCACTATGGCGGCATGGATAGCCTCGTAGTCCGGCTCGCCCAGGGCGGCGCCCAGGTCGCCTCCTGGGTCGGCGCTCAGAAACCAGGACGATGCGTCGGTGGCGGGGTCGGCGGGCATGAGCAGATGCGTCCGGCTTGTGCAGTCAGGGCGTGAGCGCGGATTATGGCACGGTGATTCGACAGTTTGCCAGGATACCCCGCGTCGACGGATTCGCATTCCGGATGGCGGCCTTCTACGCCGCCTTCTTTTTGCTCGGCGGTATCCAGATGCCGTATCTGCCGGCATGGCTTGAGGCCCGCGGCCTCGATGCGAGGCAGATCGGTATCGTGCTGGCGGCACCCATGCTGATCCGCATCGTCGCCGTTCCGCTCGCCACCAGGCTGATCGATCGCCACGGCGAGGTGCAGATCGCGCTCGCCTTGGCGGCGACGCTGAGCGCGGCCGGGTACGTCGTCATGGGGTTTGCCGGCGGCTTCACCGCCATCCTCGCGGTCTATGCCGCAATCTCGGTCACGTCCTCGCCGGTGCTCCCGCTCGGCGATTCCTATGGCCTGCGCGGGCTCCGCGCGCGTGGCCTGGCCTACGGCCCGGTGCGGCTGTGGGGATCGGTGGCGTTCATCCTCGCCAATCTGGCTGGCGGCGTCCTGCTGAGCCGGTTGGGCGCGGGCGATGTCGTCTGGGTGCTTACCGCTGCGATGGCGGCAACGGCGGTGGCGACGTGGCGGCTGCCGCGCACGCCCGACGGCGCCGACGCCGGTGCGGCGACGCACAAGCTCCCTTCGGGCGGGCTGTGGCGCTCGGGCGTGTTCGTCGCGGTGATCGTCGGCGCCAGCCTCATCCAGGCGAGCCACGCCGTGCTGTACGGATTCGTCACCCTGCAATGGACCATGAAGGGGCTGGACGGGACGACCATCGGGTTGCTGTGGGCGATCGGCGTCGTCGCCGAAATCCTGCTGTTCGCGGTGTCGGGACGCCTGGTCGCCACGGTCGGCGCCGTCGATATGATCCTGCTCGGCGGCGTCGGCGCGGTGTTGCGCTGGTCCGCCATGGCGTTCGATCCGCCGGCACTCCTGCTGCCGCTCCTGCAATGCCTGCACTGCCTGTCGTTCGGCGCCACCCATCTCGGCGCCATGGACGTGCTTTCGCGGCTGGCGCATCGGCAAGGGCGGTGCGACCGCCCAGGGCGATTTTACCGCCGTCCAGGGAGGCACCTTTGCCGCCGCCATGGGACTTTCAGGGATCCTGGTGACTGCGTTCGGCAGCGCCGCCTATTTCGCCATGGCGGCGATCGCCGCCGCCGGCTTTGCTATCGCGCTTGGCGCGCGACGATCGTGGCGTGAGTCGTATACGACTTGAGAACACGCGGCTCGCGGGGGCGCGCGCTGGCGCTCACGGACGTTCCGCACGGCGGCACGATCTGGGCGAGTTCGCGGCCCTGCAGGAAGATCATCTTCGCGGTGAGGCCGCCGCGCCGGGCGATCCACCTGCGCAGATCCGCGGGATAGACGTCCATCATCGCCTGGCTGGCGGCCGAGCTGTTGACCTTTCCGCCATTCCCGGTGGGGCGCCAGGCCGAGTGGAAGCCGAGGATCGCCTTGGGGGTGGCGCAGACCTTGTCGCGCGGCAGCATGCCGACCACGAGCGTGCAGGCGGAGAGGCAGGCGCCGTCGATGACGACCTGCTCGCCGGAGGCCCGTGCGCTCAGGAACCGCTCCGCATAGTCGCTGATGAGCCCGCCGCGGTCGGCCGATATCAGGATCATCGCGCCGGCGGAAGAAGTCGTCAGCGCTACCGCGGCGGCGGCGAGCAGCAAGGCGGCATGACGCATATGTCGATCTCCCCGAAGCAGCTCACAACATTGTCATCGCATGCGGAGGATTTGTGGCAGAAGTCGAAGTTTTACTAAAGTTCCCTGTCGAATAGCGGGTTGACGCGTCGCGGTCGAGCGCTTTGTGTCGGTTCGAACGAGGCCATTCTCGATTCATTGACACTAACGTTCCCGAAAAGCCTGCGCTTTTTCTGGGTTAGCCCCACAATTCGCGCGCCGCCGGATGAAGGATGCTACCAGCAAAACGCATGCCATGGGGCCTGTCCTGAGCGAGCAGCAGGGGGCCGTCGAGGTCGACGACTCGAGCCCGCTGGGCCACCAGCATGGCCGGGGCGATCGCCAGCGAGGTCGAGATCATGCAGCCGACCATCAGCGCGAAGCCCATGGCCTCCGCCGCTGCCGCCAGCGCCAGCGCCTCGGTGAGGCCGCCGGCCTTGTCGAGCTTGATGTTCACCGCATCATACTTTCCCGCCAGCCCCGCGAGCGAAGCGCGGTCATGCACGCTTTCGTCGGCGCAGACCGGGATCGGTCGCGCGATGGTTGCAAGCGCGGCGTCGTCGGCGGCCGGCAGGGGCTGTTCGACGAGGGTCACGCCCGCCGTCGCGCAGGCCGCGAGATTGGCGGCGAGATTCTCCGCGCGCCATCCCTCATTGGCGTCGACGATCAGTTCCGCAAGCGGCGCCGCCCGGCGCACTGCCGCGATGCGGTCGGGGTCGCCGTCGCCGCCGAGCTTGACCTTCAACAGGGGCCGCGCCGAAGCCATGGCAGCGGCGGCTGCCATGGCCTCCGGCGTCCCCAGCGAAATCGTGTAGGCGGTGAGTTGCGGGCGCGGCGGATCGAGCCCCAGACATTCATGGGCCGGCCGCCCGCTGCGCTTGGCTTCGAGATCGATGAAGGCGCAATCGAGGGCATTGCGCGCGGCGCCCGGCGGCAAGGCGCGCTGGAGTTCGGCGCGGCCCAGGCCGCAGGCCACCTCTTCGGCGAGGCCCGCGATCGCCGCCGCGACACCGGCGACGGTTTCGCCGTAGCGGGCATAGGGGACGCATTCGCCGC
This sequence comes from uncultured Alphaproteobacteria bacterium, assembly GCA_963791375.1. GTDB lineage: Bacteria > Pseudomonadota > Alphaproteobacteria > Rhizobiales > Xanthobacteraceae > JAJPKK01. The sequence goes on along the minus strand of CAWBSI010000013.1, from coordinate 78,768 downwards.
GGCCGCAAATGCCGCCCTCGGCAAGCTCCGCGACCACGACTTCGGCCTCGGTCTTCGAGCCACGGCTGATGGTGAAGGAGCCGGCGATCGGCCAGCGTTCGGCGCGCACTGAAAGGCAGAGAACAGTCATCAGGGATCAGTAGTCGGAGCGCCAGGGACCAGGGATCAACAGCCAGCTGTTCTGGTCAATGATCCCCGGTAACTGATGACGGTCACTCGAACCGACCGGCGGCGTGGGCGAGCATCGTGTAGACCTTGCCGGTTTCGGAGGTGAGGTAGGTGCGCGCCACGACCTGGCCGCGGTCGTCGCGGGCGACCTCGTTGAGAAGGCGCTCGAACTCGCCGATGTAGCGATCGACCGTCTGCCTGAACTCGCGGTCGGACTTGTAGCGCCGCCGCACCTCCTCGAACGCCTTCTGTCCCTGCATCGTATAGAGCCGCCGGGTGAAGACGTTGCGCTCGCCGCGATTGTAGCGGTCCCACAGCTCCGCGGCGGCGTCGTGGTCGATCATGCGGGCGATGTCCACCGACAGCGAATCCAGCGATTCGATGGTGTGGCGGACATTCCGATCGTCACCGCGCTGCGCACGGTCGTCGCCCCGCGGGCGATCGTCCTGGCGCGGCTGCGCGAAACCGGCGCCCTGCGGGGCATCCTCGTCCCGCGAGGCGCGCGTCAGCAGATCGGAGAGCCAGCCGCCCCGGCCGGGGCCGGTGCCGTTCGCGCCGTTCTGGGGCGTGCCGTTCTGGCCGTTGGGTTGGACCGAAGGCGCTTCGACGCGGGTGCGCGTGGTCGCGGCCGCCGAGAGCGGCGCCGGTGCGGCTTCGCGCTGGGCCACCGGTCGCGGCTGTTCCTGCCGCGGCGCGGCGGTGGGGACGGTGTCGAGGTTGCGGCCGTGGCGGGCCACGATGCGGTTGAGCTCGGCGAGCGCCTCCATCTGGTCGACGATCACCCGCCGCATCTGCGCGGTGCTTTCCGCGGTCTCCTCCGGCAGCTCGAGCACGCCGCGGCGCAGCTCCTGGCGCGTGGCTTCCAGCTCGCGCTGCATCTCCGCCGACATCAGTTTCATCGTCTGCATGACGTCGGAGAAGCGGTCGGTGGCCTGCGCCAGCAGCTGGTGGGCCTCGGTCGCGGTCTCCTGGAACAGGCCCTTGCTGTCGTTGGTCACCTGTTCATAGACGTTGCGGAGCGAATCGAGCGTGCGCTTGCCCTGCTCCTCGGTGGTGGAGCGGATGGTCGCGTGCTGCTCGGCGATCGAGCGCGCGCCTTCCGAGGTCGCCTCGGCGACCAGCCGGGCGATGTCGCGGGCGCGGTCCTCGGCGACGTGCAGCGACTCGTCGAGCATGCCCGAGAAGCGCTTGAGCCGCGCATCGAGATCCTCGGTGCGCTCGTTGAGCGTGTTGACCAGGCCCTCGATCGACGATTGCCGGTCGGTGACCGCCGCCATGCTGTGCTTGTTGCTCTTTTCGAGCATGTCGACCGCCTCGGTGAGCGAGCGGCCGTGGCCCTCGAACTGCACCGCGAGCTCGCCGAGATCGCCCAGCACCTTGGAGGTGAGCCCGTAGAACGAGCCGACATGCTCGTCCATCTTTCCGGAGGTCGAATTGGCGCGCTCCAGCAGCTCGCCGATGGTGGAGACGAACTCGGCGACCCGTCGCCGAGAGGACCTGCTCGATCGAGGTGAGATTGGTCTGGGCGCCGCCCAGGACCTCCTGCAGGAGGTTGTTGGCCTCGCGCAGCCGCTCGAACAGCGCAGTCGTGTCGGAGCGGACCATGCCGTGGGTTTCGAGGAGCTCGGAAACCGTGGCGACCGCGGTCTGCTTGGATTCCTCCACCGCGCCGACCGTGGAGGACTGCGAAGGTCCTTCAGGGTCTGCGACACCGCCATGGTCGCCTGGGCGACCGAGCTCTTGGTGGTGTCCTGCAGTTCCTTGATGGTGCGATTGACGATGGAGGTCGCGCTCGCGCTCGCATCATTGATGATGCGGGCGAGCTCGGTCGAGTTGTCCATCATCGTCTGGCCGAACGCGAACGCCCTCGTGTCGATGGCCTTCACGGCGCTTTCCGCAGCGCGCTCGATCTCCATCGAGAACTGACCGCCCTTGGTGGAGATGGCGGTGATGAGGCCGCTGCTCTTGTCGTCGAGCAGGCGGGTGAGCTCGGTCGAGTTCTGGCGCATCGCAGTGGAAATCTCGTCGGCCTTGCCGACGAAGTTCTTGGTCACCTCGCTGCTCACGTCCAGCAGGCTGCGTTCCACTTCCGCGGCGTTCTGCTTGAGCATCGCGCTGGTGCCGCTCGACACCGTCATCAGCGTGCGTTCGACGTCGGTGGAGGCGGCGCGCAGAGCATCGGCGGTCGAGCCGGACAGCTCGAGCAGCACGCGGCTGGCGTCGGTGGCGTTGGCCTTGAGGCTGCCCGCGATGTCGGTCGCGCGCGCCTGCAGCAGGTCGGCGGCGGTGCGGCTCTTGACCTCGATGTCGCCGGCGATCGCGCCGATACGGGTGGCCAGGAATTCGGTGGCCGCCGAGGTGCGCGTCTCGATGTCCTGCGACGCCTTCCCTATCACGATGGAAGCAGCGTCCACCGCGGCGCTGGCGCGGGCACCGATCTCGAGGGAAATCCGATCGATCTTGACAACCGCGGTTTCCGCGGCGGCATTGGTCCTGGCCTCCACCTCGGAGGTGACCTTGGCGATCCGGCTGACCGCGGAGTCCGCCGATGCGTTGGTGCGGGTCTCGATGTCCTGGGCGGCCTTGCCGATCTTGCCGACGGCGCTGTCGGCGGCGGCCGTGGTGCGTATTTCGATTTCCTGCGCGAGCTTGCCGACCTTGCTGACGGCGGTGTCGGCCGCGGCGCCGGCACGCGCCTCGATGTCCTGGGCGACCTTGCCGATCTTGCCGACCGCGAACTCGGCCGCGGCGTTGGCGCGGTTTTCGAGATCCTGCGCGGATTGGCCGAACCGGCCGGCCGCAAACTCGACGGCCGCGTTGGCGCGCGCCTCGATCTCGCCGACCGATTTGTCGATCTTGCCGCTGGCGAACGCGGCCGCGGCATTGGTGCGCGTCTCGATTTCCTGGGATACGCTGCCGATCCGGCTGGCGAGGAACTCGGTCGCCTTGGTGGTGCGGGCCTCGATCTCCTGGGAGACGCCGCCGACCTGACTGAGGAGGAACTCGGTCGCGGAGGTGGTGCGCTTCTCCAGATTGTCGGCCATGGCCTCGGCGCGGCCGACCAACAGCTCCTCGAACCGGGAGATGCGGGAGTCGAGATTGTCGGCGACCTCGGTGTGCGCGCGCCGCCAGTGCGGCATCCGCCGCGCCGACCTTGGCGGCCAGCGTGCTGGTGAGGGCGTCGCCGCGGCTGGCGATCGACGTGGTGATGTCGCCGATGCGGCCTTCGATCGCGACCACGACCTCCTGGCCGCCTTCCGCCACCATCCGCGCGATGTCCATGATGTGGTCTGGAAGTTCTCGTTCAGGCTCTGCGAACGGGTGTCCATCACCTCCTGGAAGCGCGCCAGCCGCTGGTCGATCGAGGTGGTGATCTCGAGCGCCTTGGTGGAGACCTTCTCGTCGAACCCGTCGAGATAGTACTTCATCATCTCGTGAATGTCGGATGTGCGCTGGCTCAGATTCTCGACCAGCTCGCCGCCATGGGTCTTCACGGTGCGGTCGAATTCGGCGATGTGGCGGGTGATCAGGTTGCCGAGCGTCGTCGAGTCGCGGCCGATGCGCTCGGCGAGCTCGGCGCCGTTGTGGGTGAACATCTCCTCGAAGGTCTGCAGCCGCTGGGCCAGCATGTCGCGCATCATGTCGCTGCGCGAGGTGATGGAGTCCGCGAGCATCTCGGCATTGTTGCCGAAGTGCTGGGTGACGTAGTCGCTGCGCGAGACGATGGTCTCGGTGATCTTGTTGCCGGTCTCCTCGAGCTTGGAGACCATGTCGCTGCCGCGCAGGCTGAGGTCGAGGACGATCGATTCGCCGGTCGTGCGCAGCGAGTTGTTGACCTCCTCGGCGCGCATCGCGATGGTCTCGGCGAGCCGGCCGGTGGTGTCGATGAGCTCCCGCGACACCACTTCGGAGCGGTCCGAGATCGAATCGGTGAGTTCGCGCGTGCGTGATCTCGACGATCTCCAGCACCGACGAGGTCTTCTCGGAGAAGCCGTCGACCACGCCGTCGAGCCGTCCGGCCAGCGACTGCTGCAGGTTGGTCGCGATCTCGAGGAACTGCTCGTTGAGGGCGTCGGACTTGAAGTTGAGGCTCGGTGGTCAGGCGGTCGCTCGCGGTGTCGATCGCGCGCGTGGTGTCGTCGCTGGTGCGCTCCAGGCGCTCCAGCAGGTCGGTGCCGCGCTCGCCGAGCTGTTCGATCATGGTGTCGCCGGCGGTGCCGAGCGCGACCGTGATCTGCTCGCCCTTCTCGGCGAGCGAGCGGGTGATGCGCTGCGCCGCCTCGTTGACGCGCTCGGCGATCAGCTCGCTCACCGTGGTGATGTCGTGGGAGAGGTCGAGATGGACGTTGGTGATGGCGTTGCGGACCTGCTCGGCCTGTCCGACCAGGGTTTCGCGCTGCTGGGCGAGGCCGTCGAGCAGGTTGCGGATCCGCAGCTCGTTGTCGTTGTAGGCGCGCTCCAGCGCCGCCACCTCGTTGTTGACCAGCGTTTCGAGCTCGGCGGCGCGCGCCAGCGCGCGCTCGACGCCGTCGCCCATGGCGGCGACTTCGCGGCGGATCGCCTGGCCGACGGTGACGATCGAATTGCGCGCCATGGTGTCGGGTTCGGCGAAGCGCAGCGTCGCTCTCCGCCATGGAATGGGCGACCATGCGCAGTTCCTGCGTGCGCGCCAGCATGTTGGCGAGCGCATAGAAGAACACGATGGGTGCGAAGATGCCGAACAGGATGCCGAAGAAGGTCGGAACCGCCGTGGAGAAGTCGCCCAGGAGCCCGCGCAGCTGGCTGCCGAAGCCGACCATCAATCCGATCGCGCAGATGATCCAGATGGCGGCGAACAGCGCGGTGATGGCGAACGAGACGCCCTTCGGCTTGCGCTGCATCGACTGGAGGATCTGGCCGATCGACTCCTGGTCGTCATTGGCGGCATGTACGATCTCGCGCTCGTCCTGGGGCGCGATCACCGCGGTGTCGATCGGCGATCCCGGCCGACCGGCGCGACCCGTGGGAGCGCCTGCGGCTGTCGCTCGAGGCCTCGGCCGCCGTCGCGATCGTCGCCGCAATCGGCGGCGGCGGTGTCGGTTTCGCGAACATTGAGCGCGTCCTGGATCGCCGAAAGCGCCACCTCGGTCGGGTCTTTGCTCTTCTTGGGGTAGATCGCCATGTCGGTCCGCCTCACAAACTACGCCACTCAAGGGGTCCCCGGGCTACGGTTCGAGCCCACGCCCCGATGCGCGATGTTCAACCTGCTCAACGTCGAGGTGGAATCCGCCAGTCACGTAGCCACCCCCAGCACCCACATTTTACGCCCCAGCAAGGGATTAATGAAACTGAATAATAACCTCTTTTTAATCATCGTTAACAGATGTTATGATCTTAGCCGCCAAGATGACACAAATTTGCCACAATTACGCGTGGCCACCGGCGAAGAATACCGTGAACTCCGAAGCCGATCACGACAATGCGGCGCCGCTGCGGCCGACCGAGCCGCAAAGGCGCTATTTGGAGCGGGGTCTGACACAGCCCGGTGGAAAGTTGCCGCTGTTCGACCGCGATGGCCGTGAAGTGCCTCCCGCGTACCATCCAGGCCTGCGTTGCCCACGGATGGGCGGAACCGTGGATCCATAACCCGATCCGGCCGGAGTGGCAGGTCTGCAAGCTCACCGCCAAGGGTTACGAGGCGCTCGGGCGCGAGGCCGACGGACCTGCGGGCGGGGCGGCGCCGGGCGGAACGATGCCGCCGCGGGACGTCAAGAAGGGTTAACCAACAAGGCCGGCGCGGGTGCGCCATGCGACATTATCGCCCTCGCTTTTACCGGTTTTTGCCGAGTGCGTGACACTATCTGCGGCCACAATGGCGGACATGATCAAGTCCACGGGCACTTCGCTCTCGATGGTCGCCTCTTCGGCGATTGCGGCCATGCAGCCGCCGATCGACATGGCGCATCTCGCCCAGATGACGCTCGGGGAACGGAGCCTCGAAATCGAGGTGCTGCGGTTGTTCGATCTCCAGGCGGAACTGCTGCTTGCCCGCATGCGCGAGGTCGGTCCCGAGGGCGTCGCGACGTTGGCCCATACGCTGTCGGGATCGGCCAAGGGGATCGGCGCGTGGCGAGTGGCGGCGGCCGCCGAGGCCGCGGAATGCGCGGTGAAACAAAGCGCGCCCCTCGACCCGGCCATGGCCGGGCTCGCCGCATCCGTCGACGAGGCCCGGCGCGCGATCGCGGGGCTTCTGGGCGTCGCGGCCCAAACCGGCTGACGCAGGACGCCGGCGGAGCGAAGGTTTTCCTCGCGCCGCCTTGGCTTCCTCAACGCGTGCCGTCGCCATCGATTTTCCGCCGTTCGTCGGCTCTGGCGCAGCCTGTTGCGAGCGGATATAGGAATGCGCCCGGCCGTTCCGGCTGCGGCATTTCCCGGGCGCGGAGCGAATGGTCAAGATCACCTATATCGATCATGCCGGCACGGCGCGCACCGTCGAGGCCGAGCCTGGATCGACCGTCATGGAGACGGCGATAAAGCACGGCATTCCCGGCATCGAGGCCGAATGCGGAGGCGCATGCGCCTGCGCGACCTGCCACGTCTATGTCGACGAAGCCTGGCGCGAGCAGACCGGCGAGCCGGCGCCGATGGAAGAGGACATGCTGGATTTCGGTTTCGACGTGCGCGCGAATTCGCGATTGTCGTGCCAGATCAAGGTCACCGCCGGCGCTCGACGGCCTCGTGGTGCGCACGCCCGAGCGCCAGGCCTGAACCCACCAGTGCAGGTTGCGCCATCGCGGCCGCGGCGCGCGCGACATTCTGGACACGGCACGCGGAAAAGCGCAGGATTCCAAGCCATAAACGACCGCATGGCGACGAGGGCGCAGCAGGCCCGACGGCCGCGGTTGCAGGGAGAGAAACATGCGCAAATCCAAGCCGAGGACGGGTGCGTCTCCTGTTGAACCGGTGGCCGGCAACGGCCTCCTCGATCGTCGCGCCTTGTTGGGACGCGGCGCGGCTCTTGCCGGCGCCGTCGGCGCGGGCGCGGCCGGCACGCTGACGGGCGCCGCCGCCGAGCCGCTCGCGGTCGATCCGTGGAGCACGGCGCCGGGCATAACGATCCCGCCCTATGGCGTGCCGTCGCGGTTCGAGGACAAGACCGTGCGCACGCTGACCAATCCCAAGCTCGAGCCGCGCGGCAGCGCGGCGCGCACGCCGCACCATCTGCTCAACGGCACCATCACCCCCAATGGCCTGCATTTCGTCATCGCCCGCGGCGGTTTTCCTGACATCGATCCGGACAAGCACAAGCTTCTGATCCACGGCCGCGTGAAGCAGCCGACGGTCTTTACGCTCGAAGCGCTGCATCGCTATCCGATGGTGTCGCGGGTGACGTTCGTGGAATGCGGCGGCAACAGCGCGCCGATGTATTCCAAGGAGCCGATCCAGGCCAATGTCCAGGCGCTCCACGGCCTCGTGTCGTGCGCCGAATGGACCGGCGTCAAGCTCTCCACGCTGTTCGAGGAGGCCGGCATCGATCCGACCGCCGAATGGTTCCTGGCGGAGGGCGCCGACGCGCCGACCATGCATCGCAGCATCCCGGTCAGGAAGGCGATGGATGACGCCATGATCGCGCTCTACCAGAACGGCGAGCGCATCAACCCGTCCAACGGCTACCCGATGCGCCTTTTGGTGCCGGGCTACGAAGGCAACATGAACGTCAAATGGCTGCGGCGGATCAAGGTCGTGGACGGGCCGACCATGGCGCAGAACGAGACCATGGCCTACACCATCCTGCTGCCGAGCGGGAAAGCCTGGCAGTTCTTCTATCCGCAGGAGGTCAAGTCGTTCATTTCGCATCCCTCTCCGGGAATGGCGATGAAGGGTCCGGGCTTCTACGAGATTTCCGGGCTGTCCTGGTCGGGCAACGGGCGCATCAGCAAGGTCGAGGTGTCGGCCGACGGCGGCAAGAGCTGGGGTCTCGCAGCGCTGCAGACGCCCGTTTTGAGCAAGGCGCTGACCCGCTTCCGCATGCCGTGGAACTGGGACGGATCGCCTTCGGTGCTGCTCAGCCGCGCCACCGACGAGGCCGGCAACATCCAGCCGAGCCGCGCCGCCTTCATGGCCGAGCGCGGCCCACCGCGGGGGTCTCCACCGGTGACCGCATTCCCGATGGAGCATTGCAACCTCATCTGCAGCTGGGGCGTGAGCGCGAAGGGGGAGGTGACCAATGTCTATGTTTGAGCGCTCCATGTTTGAGAAAGTGTCCGGCAGCTTCGCCGCCGCGGTCCTCGCCCTCGCGATTCCCGCGGGCGCGGCGATGGCCGCGGACGCCCCTCATTTCGGGCAGCCGATCTCGCCCGCCGATGCCGCCGCCTGGGACATCAGCATCGGGCCGGACGGCGCCGGGCTGCCTCCCGGCAGCGGCACGCCCGCACAGGGCGCCGTCGTGTTTGCGCAGAAATGCGCCGCGTGCCACGGCGACAAGGGCCAGGGCGGCCCCAACGCCCGCCTGGTCGGCGGCCAGATCACCGGCGATGGGCCGGTGGTCAAGACCGTCGGCAGCTACTGGCCCTATGCCACGACGCTGTTCGACTTCACGCGGCGGGCAATGCCGTGGACGGCGCCGAAGTCGCTTACCAATGACGAGGTCTATGCGGTTTCCGCCTACGTCTTGCGGATGAACAACATCATCGGCGAAAATGACGTGATGGACGCCAAGACCCTGCCGCAAGTCAAAATGCCCAACCGGGACGGTTTCATTCCGCTGTTTCCGGGCAAGCATTAGAGCACGATCCCGAGCAGACTTTTCGGACGGGATCATGATCCAAATCAAAGTCCTTAGAGCGCTATCGGATCCAACCTGACAGCGCTCTGGTTCCGTCGCGCCGGGCGGCCCCCGCCGCCATTCGCCACGGCTTCACCGATGCTTCTTGCGGCTGGAGACATGCTCCGCTGCGGGTCGCATCTCACCGTTCCCGGGCGGACCAGCTGGTTCGCCGGGCACCTGTTTCCAGGGGAGAGACCATGAGTTCCAAGAGACGAAGCGATCATTCGATCGGGCAAGTCGCCGGCAACGGCCTGCTCGACCGCCGTGCGCTGCTGGGGCGTGGCGTCATGCTGGCCGGCGCCATGGGCGCGGGCGCGGTGGGGTCGGTGACGGGGGCCGCGGCCGAGCCGCTCAAGGACGGGCCGTGGAGCCTCGAAGTCGGAGAGGCCATCCCGCCCTATCAGACGCCGTCGCCGTTCGAAAAGGCGGTCGTGCGCAGCGTCGACAATCCCAAGAACGAGCCGCGCAATTCGCGTGCGCGCACCCCGCACCAACTGCTCAAGGGCATCATCACGCCGAACGGCCTGCACTTCACCATCTGCCATGGCGGCGTGCCCGACATCGACCCCGCCCAGCACAAGCTCGTCATCCACGGCATGGTCAAGCAGCCGCTGGTGTTCACCCTCGAAGCGCTCGAGCGCTACCCGATGGTGTCGCGCATCGGCTTCGTCGAATGCGGCGGCAACAGCGCGCCGCTGTTCTCCAACGAGCCGATCCAGGCCAACGTGCAGGCGCTGCACGGCCTCGCCTCGTGCTCGGAATGGAGCGGCGTCCTGCTCTCCACGCTGCTCGAGGAAGCCGGCGTCGATCCGAAGGCGAAGTGGATCGTCGCCGAGGGCGCGGACTTCCCCCATCTCACCCGCAGCGTGCCGCTCGCCAAGGTGATGGATGACGCCATGGTCGCCATGTACCAGAACGGCGAGCGCATCCAGCCCGGCCAGGGCTATCCCATGCGTCTGTGGCTGCCCGGCTACGAAGGCAACATGAACGTCAAGTACCTGCGGCGTGTGCAGGTCACCGACCAGCCGGGGCTGACCTATTACGAGGCGCGGACCTATTCGCAGATCCTGCCCAACGGAAAGGCCTATCGCTTCTATTTCCTCCAGGAAGTGAAGTCCTTCATCTCGAGCCCGTCCCCCGGCCTCCAGCTCAAGGAGCCCGGCATCTACGAGATTTCCGGCGTCGCCTATGCCGGGACCGGCCGCATCGCCAAGGTCATGGTGTCGGCGGACGGCGGCAAGAGCTGGGCGGAGGCGGCGCTCCAGGAGCCGCGGCTGCCGAAGGCGTTCACCCGCTTCCGCATGCCGTGGCGGTGGGACGGCGGGCCGGCGATCCTGCAGAGCCGGGCCTGGGACGAGGCCGGCAACATGCAGCCGACCCGGGAACAGTTCGTCGCGCTGCGCGGCCAGACCACCAAGCCCCCGTCGGTGCTCGGGTTCCCGAGCCAGCACTTCAATGCGATCACCAGCTGGGCCGTGGACGGCAAGGGAGAGGTCAGACATGTCTATGCGTAAGTTCGCGATCGGCGCCACCGTGCTGGCGTTCGCATGCGGGGCCGGCGCGGCGCTCGCCGAAGGGCCCGGGCTCGGCAAGCCCATCACCCAGTCCGATCTCGCGCCGTGGGACATCAACATCCTGCCGGACGGCACCAACCTGCCGGCCGGCAGCGGCAAGTCCGCCGACGGCGCGAAGATCTTCGCCGACAAATGCTCGGTGTGTCATGGCGACAACGGCAAGGGCGGCATCGCCGGCCAGCTGGTGGGCGGCCCGCCCAAGGCCAGCCTCGACGGCGGCAAGACCATCGCCAATTTCTGGCCCGCCGCCACCACGCTGTTCGACTTCATCCGGCGCTCGATGCCCTATAGCGCGCCGCGCTCGCTGAGCGACCAGGAGGTCTACGCGCTGACCGCCTACCTTCTCTCCGCCAACAAGCTGATCGGCGAGAACGATGAGATGAACAAGTCGACGCTGCCGAAGGTGCAGATGCCGAACCGGGACAATTTCATCATACGGTTCCCGGACCGGATTTGAGCGTTGGGAGTGCGATCAATTCGGGCTGAATCGGAAGCAGCCCCCTCCCTAACCCTCCCCCGCAAGCGGGAGAGGGGATGCGCCCTTGCGTGATGACCGCCCGACTCGCGGCGTGCGCTGCCCGGCTCCCTCTCCCGCTTGCGGGGGAGGGTTGGGGAGGGGGCACGCCGCACACACCAAAGCCCAGCACCCGAAATGACGATCACCCCGGCCCGGGTGCCGCCGGCGCCGACGCCCTGATCCGCGCGGCGTGCTCCGGTGAAAACGGCCGCGGTTTGCGGGTTGCCTTGTCGAGCAGCACCAACGTGTTCTCCGCGGTGGCGACGCAGACGCTGTTGACGAACAGCGCCTGGTAGAGCCCGATCGAGGAATTGCCGACCCGCGACACCGCGGTGCCGATCTCGACCTCGCCCGGCCAATGCATCTCGCCGAGGAAATCGATCGTGATCCGCGCCAGTACGAAGCTCGTGCCCGGGACGGTGAGGCCGTATTCCTCGCCGTAGAGGATGATCACCCGGCCGGATTCCAGGAAGGTCGAGAATACCGCGTTGTTGACGTGGTTCTGGCGGTCGAGGTCGCCGAAGCGGATGGTGTCGACGGTCCGGTGCGGGAAATCTTCGGGACGCGGGGAGCGGCTCGGCGGGCGGGCTTGGCTTCGTTCACGGGACGGGCTCCTTCAAGGCGCCGGCGATCGCGATAACGCAAACCGTTTCGGGCCCGGTCCCGCTTCGGTCGTCACCGCCTTGCCCGCACGGCTGCCTTGCAATTTGAGACCAAAGGCGCTCTTTTCCCGCCCGCTTGCCCCGGCTACACACCCGCAACATCGCAAATGACGGCCGCAGGACCATGACCGATCCTATCAAGACTGACGTGCTCATCATCGGCGCCGGACCGTGCGGGCTGTTCGCCGTGTTCGAGCTCGGCCTGCTCGACATCAAGGCCCATCTCGTCGACATCCTCGACAAGCCCGGCGGCCAATGCGCCGAGCTCTATCCGGAAAAGCCGATCTATGACATTCCCGCGATCCCCGTGATCTCCGGCCACGGCCTCACCGAGGCCCTGATGAAGCAGATCGAGCCGTTCAAGCCGACCTTCCATTTCGGCGAGATGGTGGAGTCCATCGAGCGCATCGGCGATCCGGGGTTCCGCGTCACCACCGATCTCGGCAAGGTGTTCGAGGTGAAGGTGGTGGTGGTCGCCGCCGGCGGCGGCTCGTTCCAGCCCAAGCGCCCGCCGGTGCCGGGCATCGAAGCGTTCGAAGGCACGTCGGTGTTCTATGCCGTGCGCAAGATGGAGCAGTTCCGCGACAAGCGGCTGCTCATCGTCGGCGGCGGCGATTCCGCCCTCGACTGGACCCTCAATCTGGTGCCGGTGGCGCGGCGGGTGACGCTGATGCACCGGCGCGACCAATTCCGCGCCTCGCCCGACAGCGTCAACAAGATGCGGGCGCTGGTCGCCGACAAGAAGATGGATTTTGTGCTTGGGCAGGTGACGAAGCTCGAAGGCGAGGCCGGCATGCTGCGCATTGCCCACGCCAAGCCCGACAAGGGCGAGCCCTACAGCGTCGAATGCGACGCCGTGCTGCCGTTCTTCGGCCTGACCATGAAGCTCGGCCCGGTCGCCAATTGGGGATTGAACCTCGCGGAAGACCTCATCCCGGTCGACACCGCCGCCTTCGAGTCCAATGCGCCGGGCATCTTCGCCATCGGCGACATCAACACCTATCCCGGCAAGCTCAAGCTCATCCTGTCCGGCTTCCACGAGGCCGCGCTGATGTCGCAGAAGGTCTATCACTACGTCTTCCCGGACAAGCGCCTGGTGTTCCAGTACACGACCTCCTCCACCAGCCTGCAGAAGAAGCTCGGGGTGAGCTGAGGGCCAGGTTGAAGCCTCAGGCTTCCATCGGTGAACAGATCTCGACCAGGAATCCGTTGTTGTCCCGCACGTGGCTGACGGTCTGGCCCCACGGTTTTTCGGCCGGCTCGTTGTAAGCGAGCGCGCCCGCGGAGACGGCTTTGCGGTAGGCAGCCGCTACGTCGTCGGTGACGAGGCCGACCTCCGCGCCCGCAGGAGGATCGCTCCGCCGATTGGGACGCGCCGTAAGACCGTTGAGTTCGACCAGCGTTTCAGCGGCAAACGCCAGCGCGGTGCCGCCGGTTTCCATCTCGCCATACGCATTGCTCTCGTGCAGGAAGCGCCGCTTCAGGCCGAAGGCACGCTCATAAAAGGCGAGGGTGGCCGGCACATCCGGCACGTACAGAATAACGTAACCCAGCCGCATCGCGCGCTCCATCGTTCGCTCTTTGTTCTATAACGCAAGTTCCAAGCACTTGGCAACGGCGTCCTGCGCACTCTTGCAAGGCGGCTTCACCTACCGAGACTGGAAACGATAAGTTTCCATAGTTTCTATTCCTGTCCTCCCCCGAGCCCCTATCTACGTCGCCGGGGCGCGCCTCGCGCGGCCTTCGGGCGTCGTCAGCGGGACGATGCGGCAAGTGGAGATCGATATGGCCGTCAATGTTCTCATGATCTGCGGAAGCCTGCGTAAAGGGTCCTACAATGCTGCGCTGATGCGCGCCTTGCCGGGCCTGGCGCCGGCCGACATGAAGCTCACGCAGGCGCCGCCGTTCGATTCCTTTCCCCATTACAATGCCGATCTCCAGGCCAGCGGCGGCATTCCCGCCGAGGTCAAGGCGCTCGCCGACGCCATCCGCGCGGCCGACGGCGTCATCATCATCTCCCCGGAGTACAACTGGACCATCCCCGGCGCGCTGAAGAACGCGATCGACTGGGTGTCGCGGTTGCCCGATCAGCCGTTCCAGGAAAAGCCGGTGGCAATCCAGTCGGCGACCGGCGGTCCGCTCGGCGGCGCGCGCATGCAGTATCACCTGCGCATGGCGCTGACGTTCCTGAACGCTTTCGTGTTCGGCACGCCCGAAGTTTTCGTCGGCTCGGCGCAAACGAAATTCGACGAGAAGACGCTGGAACTGAAGGACGAGCCGACGAGGAAAATCATCGGGCTGCAGCTCGCGGCGTTCGCCCGCTTCGTCGAGCGCGTAAAGCGCAAATAAGCCGCGCCGCGATCCTCCCTCTCCCGCTTGCGGGGGAGGGGTGGGGAGGGGGCGCTTGCCCCTCGCGCTGACCTCTCGACGTGATGAAGAACAAGTCCGCGTGGTCCAAACGATTGCCGCGGCGGTCGGGACGTCAAAGAGCCCCCTCCCCAACCCTCCCCCGCAAGCGGGAGAGGGAGCAAAAAGGGCGGTTCGATCACGCGAATTGACGCGATAATTCGCGGACCGGCACCAAACGAAAGCAATTCAAGGCGACACCTCATCCCCCGCGGGCGTCGCCTCCGCTCCGCGGCGCAGGCGGCGGGTGAGAAAATCCACCAGCGCCTCGACGCGCGCCGGGCGAGGGCCGGCCGACGGCGTGACGAGATAAAGTCCGCCGAGCGCCAGCGACCAGTCGGGCAGCACCGCTTCGAGCCGCCCGTCGGCCAGCGCCGCGCGGACGATGAAATCGGGCTGCTCGGCAATCCCGAGGCCCGCCAGCACGGCCGGCATGATCGCCTCGCCATTGTTCGCGCGCAGCGGCCCGGACGGCCGCACCGACACTTCCTCGCCGGCACGATTGGTGAACCGCCACACGTCGGGGGTCGGAAGATAGGCATAGCCGAAGCACGCGTGCTTCTCGAGGTCGCGCGGGTGCGTCGGCCGACCGTGCCGCGCGAGATAGGCCGGCGCCGCCACGGTGAACCGGGTGACGCCGCACAGCCGCCGCGCGATCAGGGAGGAGTCGAGCAGCACCGCGATGCGCAGCGCCGCATCGAAGCCCTCGCCGATGAGGTCGACCTTGGCGTCGCTCAGATGCAGGTCGATCGCGACCTCAGGATATGCGGCGAGGAATTCCGGCAGCAGCGGCGCGATCTGGCTGATCCCGAACGACATGGGAACCGCGAGCCGCATCAGTCCGCGCGGCGTCGCCGACTGCGCCAATGCATCGGTCTCGGCCGCTTCGCCCTCGGCGAGGATGCGCGCGGCGCGTTCCGACAGCAGGCGGCCGGTGTCGGTGAGCGCGAAGCGGCGCGAGGTCCGGTTGAAGAGCCGCGCGCCCAGGCGGCTTTCGACGCGGCTGATGGCCTTGGAAACGGTGGCCTTGGAAAGGCCGAGCTCGGCGGCGGCGCCGGCGAACGAGCGGGTCTCCACCACCTTGGCGAAAATCGCGAGGCCTTCGAGGTCGGGAAGCTTCGACATGGCGAATTCCGAAACGATGAGTTTCCATAGTTTCCGTTTATTTGCCGAAGGTGCCCCCTATATTCGCGTCATGCAAGCCGGCCGTGCCGGCAACATGAAGGATGGCCCATGCCGGCCACCTAACATTCCGGAGAACTTTCCCATGATCGAACATCGACCCTTCAACGGCCTCGGCGCCGCCGACCACGGCTGGCTCAAGGCCAAGCATCATTTCTCCTTCGGCGGCTACGACGACCCCGCGCGCATGGGCCATGGCGCGCTGCGGGTGTGGAACGACGACGAGATCGCCCCCAACACCGGCTTTCCGGCGCATCCCCACGCCAACATGGAAATCGTCACCTATGTCCGCGAAGGCGCGATCACCCACCAGGACAGCCTCGGCAACAAGGGCCGCACCGAAGCCGGCGACGTCCAGGTGATGAGCGCGGGCACCGGCATCCGCCACGCCGAATACAATCTGGAAGCGCAGCCGACCAAGATCTTCCAGATCTGGATCATCCCGAACGGCAAGGGCGGAGAGCCGGCCTGGGGCGCCAAGCCGTTCCCGAAATCCGACCGCTCCGGCCGGCTGGTGACGCTCGCCAGCGGCTTTGCGTCGGACCGCGACACCCTGCCGATCCGTGCCGACGCCCGGGTGCTCGGGGCGACCCTGAAAGCCGGCGAAAGCGTCGCTTATGACTTGGGCGCGAAACGCAACGGCTACCTCGTGCCGGCCACCGGCGCGGTCGAGGTCAACGGCGTGCGCATCGACGCCCGCGACGGCGCGGCGATCCGTGACGAGGCGGCGGTGAAGATCACGGCGCTGGAGGATTCGGAGATCGTGCTGGTGGATGCGGCGTGAGGACTGCCTCTCCCGGCGCGGTTGGTGGACTCACACAGGTTAAGCTGCGATTGGCGGCTCCCTCTCCCGCTTGCGGGGGAGGGGTGGGGAGGGGGCTCTGTCTCGCGGCTCAGCCTGTCCGGCAGTTGAGCAATCTCGACGCGACGCCGGAGAACTGAATGCGGGCGCTGCCCCGCTGGCACGTCCGAGAGCCCCCTCCCTAACCCTCCCCCGCAAGCGGGAGAGGGGATTCCTCACCGCGGCAGACAAAGCAGTGAGAACATCACCTAACGGTCGCCCCCGGATTTCGTTTTGCTCATCCGGGCTACTTGCGTACCCATGCTTCGGTCAATGGGGGGGACCCAGTACCAGACGTTTAGTAGTGTTAGGACACTCATTGAAAGTGGCTATATAAAATGACCGTAGACGAACTAAAAAATCTTCTCATGGCGCGTGGTTTGAGACCTGATGCCGTAAGTTTTTACGGCGGGGTTTCAACAGCAGCGGAGCAGTACGTAATAGAAAAGGAAGGGAGTATGTGGGCCGTATATTATTATGAGCGTGGAAATAAAAACGATCTGAGATCGTTCATTGATGAGGCTGGTGCGTGTTCCTACCTTCTGTCAGTCATCGAAAAAGATAGAACCGTCTGGATTAAGGGGACGTCGCGCGAATAGGTCGGATTAGAAAGTTTAACGAAGCTCCGTTGAAGTCGTAGCAAGCGTAGCCTGGATGAAGCGACGGCAGCTTCGCCGTCACGTAATCCGGGTCAGCCTCTACGCATCACTGCAACGCTGTCCCGGATTTCGCTGCCGCTCCGGGCTACATCTCTACATCGCTGAATACGACCGCCACACCACTGGCAACGTCCGAGAGCCCCCTCCCTAACCCTCCCCCGCAAGCGGGAGAGGGAATTCCTCACCGCGGCAGCGGCTGCGGCGGCGCGGCGTGATCGGTTGCTCGCCGCAGGCGGGTGCATCGCCTCGCGGGCGCGCGCATTGCATCAGGCGAACTGCGATCCGAATCTCATGGTTTAGCGAACCAATCCTTCAAAATTGGCTGGTGCTGCACCGGATTGAACTCCGTTATTCTGCTGAAACGCATCTTTTTTGCCTTGGTAAAAGGCTCCTCCGCCAAAAGCTCTTCCAGTTTTGCCAAGGAGTCTGCGCGGGCAATCAAAAAGCCGCCGCGGGCCGGGATTTGAGGTCCTGAACACAGGAAAAATCCGCTGTCGTAGCCTCTCTGTAAAAATTCGCGATGCTTGGGGATCAACTCGGAAAGCTCCTCGAACGGCACGAGATACTCTCCCTCCAGCAGAAAATGCTTCATGAGACAGCGCCCTCCTTAAGACGGTCGTATCCGGCGGTTCGGGGCCGATGCCTTCGCGTCGGTGCAGTGAGCGGCACGATGCCGCCCCTCACCGCGGCAGCGGCGGCAGCGGCTGCGGCGGTGATCGGCGCGTCCGGCGGCGGCAGGTGCAGCGCCCTGCGGGCGCCTTCGAGCGCGGCGTCGGCCATCGCCGCATGGCCTTCGGCGGTGGGGTGGATGGCGCCGCCATAGACGGCCGACAGGATGCCCCAGGTGGCGTCGTGCAGGTTGCTCGGCTGCACCGCGGCGGAGACGCCTTCGGGGAACGTCATGGCGGCGAAGTAGCTGTCATTGGCGGTCCTGATCCAGCGCGCGCGCGGCGCATAGGCGCGGAATTCGCTGACCGCCGCGCCGCAGGCGAGCGGCTGGTTGCGCGCCGTCGACCAGGCTCTCGCTGAAGCTCTTGCCGTCCGCCAGGAAGCATTCGCGGTCGAACGGCGGATCGGTGTCGGCCTTGGCGCAGAAGCCGTGCTCGGCGAAGGCCGCCTGGTGCGCGTCGACGAACGTCATGCGCTCGGCCGGGTCGGTGCAGGCGCCGCTGGCCTTGCAATTGGCGATCTCCTTGAGCGCGGGCAGGAACTTGCTGCTGCACGAAGGACGTGGCCCGGGCGAGCCGGTCCGCTCCCACGTTGAAGGTGGGATTGATGTCGAAGCCCTCGCGGCCGCCCGGGCAGGGGCTGCCGTCGGCGCGCGAGCGCGGGATTGCCGTAGGACACGTAGACGACGCGCTCGAACATGTTGTCGACGAGCGGCCGCAGCGCGGCGCGCAGCTTGGCGAAGTCGCCGGGCAGCTTCCTCTCCAGCGTCGCCTGCGAGGCCTCGACCGTCGAGATGATGCCGGTGCCGCGAAACAGCCGGCGCTCGCCGGCGGACTCGATGATGATGTCGGCGACGAGGCCGGGGAAGCTGATGTCGTTGGCGCCGATGGTCAGGAACACGAGATCGAGGCTGCGGCCGGGCTGGGTGCGTTGCGCGCGGGCGATGAGGTCGCGCAGCTGCGTCACCTGGGCGGGCGATCGTGCGCGGGCAGGCGGTGCCGCTGCCGCAATTGATCTCGCGCGAGCGCTGGCCGTTGAGGAGGCCGGTGTCGATGGTCGCGCCGGTGCAGGCCAGCGGCAGGAAGGTCACCGCCATGTGCGGGCTTTCGACGGCGAGCGCGAGCGCCGCCCGCAATTGATGGCCGTAGAGGGAGCGGTGGCAGGCCCCGCCCATCCACCGCGCCGACAGCAGCGCCCATTCGTCGCGGTCGGTTTCGCCGCTGCCGGAATCGCAGGACGCGGTCGCCCTTGAAGCCGACCCGGCTCGGGCGGAAATATTCGACGCTCGCACGGCCGCATCGAAGCGGCGGAAGCAGAAGCCTTCGTCGGCGATCGCCACCGGGCGGTCCGGATTGCCGTCGCCGGAAGCGACGGAATCGCCGAGCCCGGCAATGAGGAGATCGCGCACGGCGATCTCGCCGGTGGCGCGGCGCACCGGCTCGCCGGGGACCGCGATGTCGACGACGGCCATGGTCGGTGCGGCCGTAGCGCGGCGCGGTACATCACCGCTTCGCTGCAGCCGGCATCGAGCGTGCGCGGCTTGGCGTTGCCGTTGCCGAAGGTCCAGGTGCAGGCCGCCCCGGACGGCACCGTCGCCCGCGAGCTTGACCTCGACGCGATGGTCGGCGGGGGTGAGGTAGTTCTCCTGCACGCCGTCGCGCATGCACTGGTCCACCACCCGGCCGATGGCGTCGAGACACAGGCGCACCACCATGTCGCGCGCCCAGCCGCGGCCTTCGCGTCGCCTCCGCCAGATCCTGTTCGGCTTCGAGCACGCTGCGGCCGCTCTCGGCCTCGACGTGACGGCGGAAATCGCGCTCGTCGCGGAACAGCCGGAACCGGTTCATCACCTCCCAGGTGACGACGACGCCGGTCGCGGGCTCCACCGCCGGTTCGGGCGGCGGCTCGACGGCCTGAGCCGTCGGCGGCGGCTTCCGGGGTCTGGGCGCGGACGAGGCCTTGCTCACCGGCAAGCAGGGCGACGATCGCCAGGACGGCGGCGGAAAGGAGACGGGCAGGTGGAAGAAGGCGCATCGATTTGATGTGATCCAATCGGATGAATGTCGAACCGGGTAAGTGTTGAGGCCGGCGCAAGGCAATATCAGGGCAGCGGCATCACGATCACATTACGTTGCTGATCCGATAGTGCGGATTCATGCCTGAATTCGCTTTCATATCAAGCTCCTGAGAGCAAGATGCAGGCCGATCAGGAGCAGGCCGACCGCGAAAACGCGCACGAACATCGCCCGACTGACCCGGTGCCGGCACCATTGCCCGATCGCGACGCCGAGCCCGGCCGGCGCCAGCGCCACGACCGAAGCGCCGATGAGCGCGAGCGGCAAGGCGCCCTCGCGCGCGAGCGCCACCCCGAGCACCACCGAAGATGTCAGGAACGACAGGCCGAGGGTCTGGATGAGCTCGTCCCGTTCCAGCGCGAGCGATTGCAGGTAGGGCGCCAGAGGCAGCACGAAGACGCCGGTCAATATGGCGATGAAACCGGTGACGGCGCCGACCAGCGGCGCGAGCCACCACTCCGTGTGCCGGGGCACGCTTCAGCCGCGGCGACACCATCGCCACGAGCGCGTAGGCGACGAGCATGACTCCGAGCGCCATGGAGGCGCGCCCGGACGTGTCGCTGGCGAGAAAGCCGGCGCCCGGCGTGCTGCCGACGCAGATGCCGGCGAGCATCGGCCAGAACCGCCGCAACAAGGCGCGCAGTTTCTTTCCGGCGAGCGCCTGCCACACATTGGTGAAGAAGTTCGGCACCAGCAGCAATCCGGCCGCCTGCGCCGGCGCCATCACCAGCGTCAAGCAGGCCGGTCGCCACGGTCGGCAGCCCCATGCCGATGAAGCCCTTGACGAAGCCGGCGAGCAGAAACGATCCGAAGGCGACGAGGAGAAGGAGCGGCGGCACTCCGAACAATGCGGCAATCCTCTTGGGTGAGACGGGCGGTCTTCTGTTCGAACCACAGGCGGGCGCTGCGGACAAGCACGCCGGCCGCCGGATGCTTCGGAAACGGCCGAACTATCGGAGGGGTGAGCGCCGCACGATCTTTACGCGCTCCTGCGTTCATTCGGATTCACTGTCATGCCCCGCGAAAGCGGGGCATCCAGTAACCCCTGCGCGACAGGTGGAACTCATGCTGTTGCCGAAATCGCAGTCCCGTGGTTACTGGATCGCCCGGTCAAGCCGGGCGATGACACCGCTGGAAATCGAGCGCACACCAGATGACCAGCAACACCGGGAGACGCGGAACGTGGCGAGAGTGAAAATGATCGCGCCGGAGGCGGCGGAGGGCGAGACCAAGCGCGTCTATGACCGCGTGCTCAAGCAATGGGGCAAGATCAGCAATTTTTCCCGCGTGCTCGGCCATCAGCCGGCGGCGCTGGAAGGCTGGGCGCTGCCCAACGACGCCATCCGCCTCGTCAACGTCAAGGCCGACCCGGAATACGTGAAGATCCAGCAGCTCGTCATCATCAAGACCTCGGCGCTCAACGGCAGCGCCTATTGCATGTCCCACAACGTGCCGCTCGGCAGGAAGCTCGGATTTTCCGACGAGCAGGTGCGCGCCGCGCAGGGCGACGATTACATGGCGAGCCCGCTGTTCGACGACCGCCAGAAGGCGGCGCTGCGCTGGGCCGAGGCGGTGACCAACATGACGGCGCGCAACGACGACGCGGCCTTCGCGGCGATGAAGAAGCATTTCACCGAGAAGCAGATCGTCGAGCTCACCGTATTCTGCGGCATGTGGAACTATTCCAACCGGCTGTGCGAGGCGCTCCACATCGACCTCGAGCAGCCCGAGCAGCGCATCGACTTCCAGGAGAAGTGATTCTCTTCTCCTTCTCCGCGTAGCGGGGAGAGGTGCGCACGCGTTGTGGCGGAGGAGCGGAACAATTCCTGCGGCGGTTTAAACTCCTCCCGCAACGGAGCAGGCCATGCCCGACCACCTTCGCCTCTCCATCGTCGGCACCTCCGGCTCCGGAAAGTCGACGCTGGGGCGCGCACTCGCCGCGCGCCTGGGAATTCCTTTCATCGAGCTTGACTCGATCCGGCATCAGGCGAACTGGGTCGAGCTGCCGGATTCCGAGTTTTGCGCCCGTGTGGCCGCCCTGGTCGACGGCGAGCGCTGGGTCGTCGACGGAACCTACGCCCAGGTGCGCGACCTCGTCTGGGGCAGGGCGACCACCATCGTGTGGCTCGATCTTCCGCGCTGGCAGGTGATGCTCCAGGTCATCTGGCGCTCCTTGAGCCGTGCGTTCACGGGCACGGTTCTTTGGAACGGCAACCGCGAACGCTGGAGCACGCTGCTGAGCGCAGAGCATCCGATCCGCTGGGCGTGGAGGACCTATCACGGAAGAAAGCGTCACTACGAAGCAGCGCTCGACGCGCGCTGGGTCAGGCTCAGCTCTCGTGCAGAGGCGCGCCGCTGGCTCGACAGTGTGGGGTGAATCACCTCTCCCCGCGCGCGGGGAGAGGTGAAGAAGCGCCGGCCCTACTTCTTCAACCCGGCGGCCTTTGCGGCCTCGTTCCACTTGGCAGTCTCGGTGACGAGGTAGCGCGCGAACACGTCGGGCCCGCCGCTGATCTGGTCGAAGCCTTGGCTGCGCATCGCTGTGACCGCCTCGCTCGATTTCATCGCCTCCGGCACCGCCTTGGCGAGCTTGTCGATGATGTCGCGCGGCGTGCCGGCCGGCGCCATCAGGCCGAACCAGATGCCGGTTTCGAAATCGGGCATCCCGGCTTCCGCCATGGTGGGAAGGTTGGGTGCGATGCTCGGCCGCTTGGCGGCGGCAGAGGCGAGCGCTGTGAGCTTGCCGGCTTCGACCATGGGGACCACGGTGGAAGCCGGCGAGAACATCACCGAAGTGCGGCCGGCGATCAGGTCGGTCACCGCCTGGGGGCTGCCCTGATAGGGCACCTGGATCATCTTCACCCCGGCGCGGACGTCGAACAATTCGGCGGCGAGATGCGGCGCGGTGCCGGGGCCGGTGGAGGCATAGAGCAGGGTGCCCTGCTTCGCCTTGGCGAGCGCGATCAGCTCCTGCAGCGACTTCACACCGGTTGCGGGATGGACCACCAGGATCACCGGCGCCTCGGAGACGAGCGCGATCGGCGCGAAATCCCTGATCATGTCGGTAGTCGGGTTCGCGGTGATGGCCTGGTTGGTGATGTTGGCCGACGAGCCCAGCAACAGCGTGTAGCCATCCTTGGGCGCCCGCGCCACGGCTTCGGCAGCGATGGCCGAGCCTGCGCCCGGCTTGTTCTCGACGATGAACTGCTGGCCGAAAACCTTGCCGAGACTGCTGGCGACGATGCGCCCGGTGAGGTCGGCGGCGGCGCCGGGGTTGAAGCCGACCAGGATGTGCACCGGGCGGCTCGGATAGTCTTCGGCGCGCGCTGCGGCGGCGGCGAGAAGTGCCGGGATCAGAAGCGTTGCCAGGAAAATCGCGCGGCGAGGCAGAGGCTTGGTCATGGACGTCTTCCCTGATCCGGCTGTCGTCCGCGGTTCATGCGGCCGCGCCGCGGCGCGTCGGTCTCGTCACTCGACCGCTGCCCGGTCGCATAATATATCAGGCAAGCGCGGGTTCGGCTCGAATGGCCCGAAAGATGCACAGCCGGTCCCGGCGAGGAATTCCCGATGTTCGTCACCTTCTTCCATGAGCTCAAATCCGCCGGCGTCCCGGTGACGCTGCGGGAATATCTCACATTGATGGAGGCAATGGAGGGCGACCTCGCGTCGCGGCGGGTCGAGGAGTTCTACTACCTCTCCCGCGCCGCGCTGGTGAAGGACGAGCGCAATCTCGACAAGTTCGACCGCGTGTTCGGCCATGTGTTCAAAGGCCTCGAGCTCTTGTCCGATGCGGCGACGGCGGAAATCCCGGCCGAGTGGCTCAGGAAGCTCACGGAAAAGTATCTCACCGAGGAGGAGAAGCAGGCGATCGAGGCGATGGGCGGTCTCGACAAGCTCATGGAGACCCTGCGCGAGCGCCTCAAGGAGCAGAAGGGCCGCCACCAGGGCGGCAGCAAATGGATCGGCACCGGCGGCACCTCGCCGTTCGGCGCCTATGGCTACAATCCCGAGGGCGTGCGCATCGGCCAGGACACCAACCGCAACTTCCGGGCCGTGAAGGTGTGGGACAAGCGCGAGTTTCGGGATCTCGACGGCGACGTCGAGCTCGGCACCCGCAACATCAAGGTGGCGTTGCGCCGCCTGCGCAAGTTCGCCCGCACCGGCGCGCCCGAGGAACTCGATCTCGACGAGACCATCAGGGACACCGCCCACAAGGGCTACCTCGACATCCACATGCGCGCCGAGCGCCACAACGCGGTGAAGGTGCTGATCTTCTTCGATGTCGGCGGATCGATGGACTGGCACATCAAGCTCACCGAGGAGCTGTTCTCGGCGGCCCGCACCGAGTTCAAGCACATGGCGCATTTCTACTTCCACAACTGCCTCTACGAGCGGGTGTGGAAGGAGAACCGCCGCCGCTTCGACCAGCCGACGCCGACCTGGGACGTGCTGCACACCTATCCGCACGACTACAAGGTGATCTTCGTCGGCGACGCCTCCATGAGCCCCTACGAGATCGTGATGCCCGGCGGCTCGGTGGAGCACGTGAACCCCGAGCCCGGCCAGACCTGGATCGAGCGGGTGACGCACACCTATCCCGCCTGCGTCTGGCTCAACCCGGTGCCGGAGAACCAGTGGGAGTTCACCCAGTCGGTCCGCATGATGCGGCAGCTGTTCGCCAACCGGATGTATCCGCTCACCCTTGCGGGCCTCGACCAGGCGATGCGCGAACTGGTGCGGTGACGGCGGCGCCGCGCGCCCTTGCCGGCGGCACGATCAGTCCCGCGCGCCGAATCCCGCGCCGATCGCCGCGGCGAGCATGGCGAGCAGCCCGCCGAGCAGGCTCGCGCCCACATGCGATCCGACGTCGGCTCCCGCCGATGCGCCGGCGGCGTGGCCGATGGCGGCGAGTTCCGCCACGATGGCGGCGCCGGCGATCCAGCGCAGCGACCGCAGCGGCCACCAGTGCAACATCATGAACCGGGTCATGGCCGCGGCGATATAGCCGGAGATCAGCGCGGCCCCCGCCACCACCCACCATGCCAGGGCGGATTTGAACTGGGCCGACCAGCTGACGAACAGGTCGTGCCATGCCGTCGCCAGCTCGACATTCATGCGCGCCAGGTAGATTTGCGCGGCGATCGCAGCCAAGGTGCCGGAGATCACGCCGGTGGCAAAGGAGAGCAGACGGACCGAAGGTTTGTCGTCCTGTCGCATGAGTTGTCCCGCAAGTCGTTCTTACGTTGGTTGCCGCGCGCTGACAATCGCCGCGTCACCGCACGCCCTTTAGGCATTCCGGCATGACGTATGGTTCATGCCGAACGGGGTATCGCGCCGGAAAAGATTGTGTAGTGTCCCCCCGGTACCGGGCACGCGCCGCTGTCCGCCTCGATCAAGACCTAGGAATGCGATCAAGCGGCAGGATCGCAACACGAGCAGGCCAGCCATCAGGATTTTGATCACTTCGCAACCACGTCCCCACCGTGACAAGCCGGCTCCGCGTCTGCCACAACAGGGCTGCCTGCTCGCCGATGGCGCGCGCCGGCGCGGGTGGGAGTTTCCATGACCGGGTCTGGTCTCGATCTCGGGCTCTCGCTCCCGGCCCTGATGCGGCACAATTCGTTCGGCAATTTCTGGTGCGCGCGCGTCGCCACCACGATGGCCTACCAGATGCAGGCGGTCGCGATCGGCTGGCAGATCTACGACCTGACCGGCAGCGCGCTCGACCTCGGCCTCGTCGGCCTCGTGCAGTTCTTGCCCACGGTGGCGCTGTCGGTGCTGATCGGCCAAGCGGTGGATCACTACGACCGCAAGATCATCGCGCGGACCTGCCAGCTCGTGGGCGCGCTCTCCGCCACCATGCTGGCGATCGGCACGGCGGCGGGGTGGCTGTCGCGCGACACCATCCTGCTCCTTGTGTTCGTATCCGGCACCGCGCGGGCGTTCGAGATGCCTTCGATGCTTGCGCTGGTGCCCGGCATCGTCGCGCCGGCGCTGCTGCCGCGTGCCATCGCCGCCTCGACCTCGGCGAGCCAGACGGCGGTCATCTGCGGCCCCGCGCTCGGCGGATTGCTCTATGCGTTCGGGCCGACGGTGGTCTACGCGATCTGTGCGGTGATCTTCGTCGTCGCCAGCATCCTGGTCGCCGTGCTCAAGACCGCGCCGCGCCCCACCGAGCGCGCGCCGGTGACGCTCGCCACAATGTTCGCGGGCTTCTCCTACATTCGCAGCCGTCCCTGGCTGCTCGGCGTCATCTCGCTCGACCTGTTCGTTGTGCTGCTCGGCGGCGTCACCGCGCTGCTGCCGATCTTCGCCCGCGACATCCTGGAGACCGGGCCGTGGGGGCTCGGCCTGCTGCGGTCGGCCCCTGCGGTCGGCGCGCTCTCCATGTCGGCGTTCCTCGCCCACCGCTCGATCGGCCACGAAGTCGGCGTCAAGCTGTTCGGCTCGGTCGCCGTGTTCGGCGTCGCCATCGTCGTGTTCTCGCTGTCGCGTTCGCTCACGCTGTCGCTCGGCGCGCTCGTCGTCTACGGCGCCATGGACGCGGTCAGCGTCGTCATTCGCCACTCCCTGGTGCAGACGCGCACGCCCGCCGACATGCTGGGCCGGGTGATCGCGGTCAACGCCATGTTCACGGGCACCACCGGATCGCTCGGCCAATTCCGCGCCGGGCTGTTCGCGGCCCTGCTCGGCGCGGTGCCGGCGGCCCTGATCGGCGGCATCGGCGCCATCGTGGTGACGGGGCTGTGGATGTGGTGGTTTCCCGACCTCAATCGGATCAAGTTCCTGGAACCCGAGCCGGTGATCCTGAGGGATGACGACGCCACAGAGCCGCGTGAGGCCGCAGGCAAGGTCCGGTAGCGCCGCGTCCCCGCGATTGATGACCAGCTCGAAAATTGTGACTTGCTGCACCGGCGGGTCGGGTTTGACTCCTTTAAGTCTACGGCCAGCACAGGCTGCGACATGGCGGCCTCTTTGCGCGAGATAGAGCCGCCCGAGCTTCAGGCTCCCTATGCCTCGGCGTCGGTACCGGCACCTTAATCCGACACACTCATCGGGCTACGAAGTGCTCGCGCAGGATCCGGTCGATGGCATCGTGGCCGGTTGGCAGCGACGTTTCGTCCACCGGCGCGCCAGCATTGAGCAGCAGGCGCGCGCACTCGCCGTGCCGTCCCGTCGAGATTCCGCGCCAAGGATTGAGCGCCCCATGGATCAGCCAGCCCATCGGGGTCCCTTGGAATTGGCGGTCTTGCGCGTTGATCGGCGGATTGTGCCGCAACACCTCCTCCAGCATGTCGGAATTGCCGTGGAACGCCGCCCAATGCAACGGCATTGCGCCGTGCTGCGACAGCGCTGTCACCGGAAAGCCGCGACGGAGCATTGCTCCTACGGCCGATGTGTTGTTGTTGCGGGCGGCGTCGGCAACCTGACGCAAAGCCTTGTCGGGTGCGCGATCTACGAGGTGCGGATCGACGGCGAGCACCGCGTCGGCGCGCGCATCGTCGCCGCACCAAAGCGCATCGACAAGTCGATCGAGCGGACCGGCCCGCTGCAGCAGCAATTCCACGACGTCGGTGTGGCCGCGCGTGCGGGCGATGTCGAACGCCGAAACGTGGAAGCCGAGCGTCCATTGGTAAATATGACCGCCATTGGCGGCGGTATTGATCATCGCAAACCAATCCTGATCGACCCGCATGGCAATGGAGCCCGGGTCTGCGTCGAGATGGTTTCGCACCAGCGTCAGGTTGCCGAGTGCCGCGGCCAGGAGCAGGTCGGATCGAGCGCCCATTGAGACCAGAAACCCAGCAACGTCCGGGCGATCGCCAATAAGGTGCTGGGCGGCGGTCGAGTCGTGATCATCATCGAGCGCGTCGATCTCGGCGCCTTGCTCGATCAGAAATCGGGCGATCTCGACCGTGCGGGCGAAATGCAGCGGCCGCTTGCCGTCGCCGCCCTTGGCATTGACGAGTGCCGGATCCCTCGCGGCCAAAGCTGCGAGCTCCACCATCAGGCCGAGATTGGCGGCCGCCCAGATGTCGATCCTGGCGCCGCGTGCAATGAGCGGAGCGGCCTGTTCCGGGTTCACTTGCTCGAGCACGCCGAAGCCGCCCTTCTCCCAGCTGGTACGGGCATTGAGATCGGCGCCGTGTGCGAGCAGGAGATCGAGCAGATCGAGATTGGTCCGGGCGACATGCGCGGCCGGGCTCTTGAAGCTGAACATCGGCTCATTGATGTGGGAGACCAAATCACGGTGGGATCGGAACAGTTGCCGCACTTGATCGACATCGCCCATTTCAACCGCCATCTTAAACAGCTCTACCGGCGACTTTGTCGATGAATCGATCTTTCGCTTCAATTGCGGCCAGCCGGCGAACCCGTATCCCCGAGCGATCACTAGCTGGGCATCGCTCAGGGCAAAATCTTCCGGTGCCGGAGGCTTCGGGTGCAGCGCGCATACGCGCTCTACCGCTTGAGGATGACCGCGCCAGTAGTCGCGCGCGAGCGACTTGGCGAGCTTTCGCTGTTTGTCCAGGTTCGGTTTGGGCGGAAGCGGGCGAACGAAGCGGTTGGCTTCGCGTTCCGAGGAGTCGTCGGACATGCAGACCTCTTTCGGTTATGCCCGGCGTCCACGAGACGGGCGGAAAGAGGGAATCGTCGGTCGTCAGCATTGCCATTCAGGTGGGAGGTTCCCTTTCCGTGGACGGGACGCGCCCTGAACGCGCTCCCTAATATAGCATGCTGCTCCTGCGCTTCCAGTCGCCCCCGCGCCCGGCGGATTGCTCAATGGGCTCCAGGGCAGGGTTTGAACCACAGCGGACCTCGCGCCGATGACCGAAGATGCAACTTGATGGCGCTGACTGGCCCTTTTGAGACATTCGATGATCCCCGCAAAAGCGAGCCGACCGCCGAACGCTAGACCCGTCAATTTGTGGTATGTTTCTTATCTGCTCACCTTCAAGGAGGCTCAGATGTCCAAGCTTGCAACGGGCGGCTGCCCTCGTTGGCGGATTGGGGCATGGGGCGTATCGGCGGCGTTTGCATGCGCCGTTGTAG
The DNA here is from genome assembly GCA_963791375.1 of uncultured Alphaproteobacteria bacterium. GTDB lineage: Bacteria > Pseudomonadota > Alphaproteobacteria > Rhizobiales > Xanthobacteraceae > JAJPKK01. Next base: position 50,155 of record CAWBSI010000013.1, on the reverse strand, counting down.
CGCTATGGCCCGCGCTCGCCGAACAGAACGCACCAATCCCAAATTTTGCGCCGGATAACGTTACCGGCTGGTTGAAAGGACCTGGCGACGAATTTCTCCCGCCGGACTTTGGCCCCGGTCCGGTCCGATCCGATCCTGCCCACCCCTATGTTTCCAATGCCGTCGCCTTGCAGGAAACGGTCAAGATCGCCGACGTCACCAACCCGATCCTGCAGCCCTGGGTGGTGGAGCAAATGAAAAAAGCCAATGATGAGGTTCTTGCCGGGAAGGTCGGGTTCACTGCGCGATCACGCTGCTGGCCGCATGGCGTTCCGGGCTTTTTGCTCTATCCGGTCCATCCCATATTTTTCATTCAGACGCCGAAGGAAGTCTTGATGACCTGGGGGCAGGATTTCCAGCTGCGTCACGTGTACCTGAACGTGCCCCACAGCGCCAACCCGAAGCCTTCATGGTACGGCGAGTCCGTCGGTCATTACGAAAACGGCGACACTCTGGTGGTCGACACAATCGGTCTGAATGACAAGACCTACGTAGACAATTATCGCACGCCGCACACGACCCAACTCCACGTCGTGGAGCGCTTCAGGCTGGTCGACGGCGGGCAGGCGCTGGAAGTCAACGTCCACGTCGAGGACCCCGGCGCCTTTACGATGCCATGGAATGCGGTTCAGCGTTACCGGCGCGACCACCGTCCCGCGGAAGTCCCGCTCCACGAAATGGTTTGCGCGGAGAACAACGGGGATCATTTCAATCAGGGCCTCTATCCGATCCCACAGGCCGACAAGCCGGATTTCTGAGCGGCGCGCGTACGCGCTCTACCGCTTGAGGATGACCGCGCCAGTAGTCGCGCGCGAGGGTCTTCGCGAGCTTTCGCTGTTTGTCCAGGTTCGGATTGGGCGGAAGCGGGCGAATGAAGCGGTTGGCTTCGCGTTCCGAGGAGTTGTCGGACATGCAGACCTCTTTCGGTTATGCCCGGCGTCCATGAGACGGGCGGAAAGAGGGACATCGTCGGTCGTCAGCATTGCCATTCAGGTGGAAGGTTCCCTTTCCGTGGACGGGACGCGCCCTGAACGCGCTCCCGTAAAATAGCGTGCTGCTCCTGCGCTTCCAGTCGCCCCCGCGTTCGGCGGATTGCTCGACGGGTTCCTGAGGGATGACGACCCCACAGGACGGTGACCCGCGAGGAATATTTTCAGCACCCTCGACTCACTTAGGACACAATCGCCCTATTTTGCTGTGACTTGCGGGAAACTTCTCAGTGTAACCGGCGATATTCGTGAGCATGCGGGCGGGGATATCGGGACAAGGGGGGAGCCCATGAAGCGTTGGAAATTCGCGAGCTGCGAAGGTCGAGATCAGGCCAAGCTCCCAAACGGCGAGGGTTATCACAGGGGTACGCACCGGCGTGCCCTGGTCTGGTTGCTCGCGTCGGCGCTCCCCGTGCTCGGCACGGCCGATGCTTTGTCTGCAACACGCCACAAGGATGCATCATCTGCGGCCGGTCACAAAGACGGTTCGTCCGTGGCACGCCACAAAGATGGGTCGTCCGCTGGGCGCCACAAGGAAGCGTCGTCCGCTGGACGCCACAAATCCGACGCCCACAAGAAGAAGACGGTCGAGGTTGAGCACCACAAGCACGTGGTCGAGCAACCGGCCGGGGAAGCGGCGGCGCCGCTGCCGCCGGATCTTGCCGCGGCAAAGCAGGCGACCGAGCTGGTGCGTCAGGGCAAGGGGAAGGACGCAACCGCGCTCGCCGCATCGATCGGCGATCCGGTGGCGGCGAAGCTCGTCGAATGGGCACTGCTGCGCCACTCCGACAGTGGAGCCGGTTTCGACCGCTATGCTCGCCTTCATCCGCGCCAATCCCGATTGGCCGAGCATGCGCTGCTGCGCCGACATGCGGAAGCGAGGCTGTGGCAGGAACGGCGCGACGGCGCCACGGTGCGCCGCTTCGTCGGCAAGGAACCGACCAGCGCGCTTGGCCGGCTTGCGCTCGCGCGCGTCGAGATGGCAGAGGGCGACCGCGCCGACGCCGAGAGCAAGGTTCGCGCGGTGTGGCAGTCGGAGCCGTTGACGGTCGAAACCGAAACCGCCGTGCTCGCCGCGTTCCCCGACGTGCTGACCCGCGCCGACCATGTGGCGCGCATGGACAAGCGCATCGGCGCCAAGGATTTCGGCGCTGCGACGCGCGCCGCGAAGCACGTGGGCGAAGATCACGTCGCGATCGTCAAGGCGTGCAGCGCCGCCGAGTCGAAATCCTCCAAAGGCGGGACGCGCTCGATGGAGTCCACGGCGACGCACGCGAGGATCTGGGCTACGCGTTGTGCCGCCTGCACTGGCTTTTGCGCAACGACTCGCCCGGCTCCAACGTCAAGCGGCCGCATCGTGACGCCCAAAGCGGACTTTGCGGCAGCAGTCAAGCTAACGCTCGCCGCATCGCCGGAGGATCTGCGGCGTCAGGACACCGACGAATGGTGGCGCGAGCGTCGCACCTTGGCGCGCAAGCTTCTCGATATCGGCGATCCAGCAAACGCCTACCAAGTCGTGAGCACGGCCGCGCCCCCGGCCAATCCCTATTACCGTGCCGAGTTCCACCACATGGCCGGCTGGATTGCGCTGCGCTTTCTCGACGATCCGGCCACGGCGCTCACGCATTTCGCCCACGTCGATGAGGGCATAACCGATCCGGTTCCGGTGTGCGCGTGCCGCCTACTGGCGCGGCCGCGCCGCCGAGGCGGCCGGCCAGCTCGATGAGATGCGCGCGCAATACGAGGCCGCGGCGCGCTATCCTGTCGCCTATTACGGCCAGTTGGCACGCGCCCGGCTTGGCCTCGACGAAGTCGTGGCGTTGCGGTCGCCGCCGGAGCCCGCGGATAGCAGCACGAACGAGGTGCTGCACGCCGCGGATATTCTCTACAGGATCGGCGAGGGCGACCTCGCCATGTCGTTCGTGTCCGAACCTCGCTGAAGAGAGCAGCGATCCCGCCGCGATCGCGGGGCTCGGCGAGCTCACCGAGCATTACAACGATGCCCAGGCGATGCTGCTCGTCGGCAAGACTGCGCTGGCGAGAGGGTTGCCGATGGATGTTTACGCTTATCCGGACATCGGCGTGCCGAACTACAGCTCCGTCGGCTCCCAGCTCGATCGCTGCATCGTCTACTCGATCGTGCGCACGGAAAGCGGCTTCGATCAGCGCGACATGTCCGCGGCCAAAGCGGTCGGGCTGATGCAGGTGACGCCGGGCGCCGCGCAGGACACCGCCAAGCGGTTCGGCGTCTCCTACGATTGGAAGCGTCTGGTATCCGACCCGATCTACAACACACAGATGGGCGCCGCCGAAATTTCCGGCCTGCTCAAGGACTACCGCGGCTCCTTCGTCTTGACCTTTGCCGGCTACAATGCGGGCCGCGGCCGGGTCGAGCAATGGATGGCGCAGCACGGCGATCCGCGCGATCCCAAGATCGACGCTGTCGATTGGGTCGAGCGCATCCCGTTCTCCGAGACGCGCAACTACGTCCAGCGCGTGATGGAGAATCTGCAGGTCTACCGCGCGCGTTTCGGCGCCACCACCGCGACCGTCGAGCCCAACCTGCACCGCACAGCGACGCTCGATTGGGGCCCGAAGCCGGCCGCGGTCGAGCAGCGTCCCGTGATGCCGGCTGCGGTGGAGTTGTACAAGCCGCGCTGACCAGGTTCCGATTCGAATCGTTCACGGGTGCCCACGGCGCCTTCCGATCGACCCGAAGCGGACATCGTTGTGCATTCGTTGCCGGCTCTCGGCCAGATAATCGCTATCCCCCGCTCTGGTCGCTGCAGAGCGATTTGCGTATGCTGCCGTTATTCGTCGCCGGGCTGCTCTCTCCAAAGAGTTGCGGCGCGCGGGCAGCAAGGGGGCAAAGGATGAGTTTGGCCGGTCCCTTAGTCGGCGATGACGAGGCGAGCGCCGAGGTCCGCGCCCTATACGGCGATATCCGTGAAAGCCGCGGCGTCGAGCTGATCAGCAATTTCTGGCGGGCACTTGCGAACGACCCGCCGACGTTACGCCGCATGTGGGACAGCTTCAATTCGACCATGGCGCCGGGCGCCCTCGATCCGTTGACCAAGGAGCTGCTCTTTCTTGCAGTGAGTGCGACCAACGGTTGCGCCTACTGCACTGCGTTGCACGGCAGCGCCGCCAAAACCCAGGGCATGACGTCCGAAATGCTGGACGAGTTGATGGCAGTCGTCGGTTTGGCCAACGAGGCCACCCGGCTCGCCGCCATCTATCGGATTCCCGTCGACGACCGGTACGAGGCGCTGCTCGACGAACTCGCCAAGCTGCGCGAGATAGACCGCCGTCGGGTCGTCGCCGAGCGGGCGCAGAAGAACCTCTCTCGATATTTCGCTCCGAAACTGGCTGCGTTGCTGGCCGGGCGTGACGAGGGGCTGGGCGCAGTACGGCGGCAAACCGTAGCAGTCCTGTTCGTGGATATCGTGGGCTTTACGACGATGTCCGAAACGATGTCACCTGAATCAGTGGTAACGATGCTGCGCCAATACCACGCCCAGATGACGGCAGCGATCGTCGCCTGCGAAGGCACCGTCGAGAAATATATCGGCGATGAGATTTTCGCTGTGTTTGGCGTGCCGACGCAGGGTGAGCGCGATGCGGAGAATGCGCTGCGATGCGCCGAGCAGATGCTCCAGGCGCTTGATCGGTGGAACGACGAGCGCAAGGGGCGCAAAGAGACTCCGCTCAGGATCGGGATCGGGCTCCACTACGGTCCGGTCGTCGTCGGCGACGTCGGCAGCGCCCACGGCATGTCGTTCACCATCATCGGCGACACTGTGAATATCGCGAGCCGCCTCCAGGGGCTGACTCGGGACTTAGCGAGCCCGCTTGTGGTCGGCGATCCGTTGGTTCGTGCGGTCGGAGCCAGGTCCGGAGGCGATGCGGCCGGGCGGCTCAGGCGATTGCAAGACAGCGGCGAGCACGTCCTGCGCGGGCGCAGCGAATTGGTGCGAATATGGACCCGCGCCGGCAGTGACTCCACCCTTGCCGCTGCGGAGCTCGGTCAAGCCGCGTACCGACCGCAACGTTAATTGCGCTTCTGGCGATCATGTTTGCGCTCGCAAACGGATCGGGAGCCTCGCGCACGAGCCGGTGCTGCTCGAGACGGTATCGTTTCGGGTTGAATCGCATAGCGCTCTAAGTCCCTGATTTTGAGCATCATCTTGTCCGAAAACTCTGCAGCTTTTCGGGATCATGCTGCTAGGCCGTCACGACCCCGCAGAACCGCGAGAGATCGCAGGCAAAGTCCAGCAGCGCCTCGTCGCCACCGGCCCAGCCGATCAGGGAGAACCCGGCCGGGCAGCCGCCGACGGTGCCCGCAGGGATCGAGATCTGTGGCAGGCCGGAAAGCCCGGCGATGCAGGTGAGGCGCATGACGCGGGTGCGGAAGACGTCCCACCCCGCGTCGGGCATGTCGAGCAGCGGCGCGATGCAGGGCGCGGTCGGCAGCGCCATCACCGTGCCGGGCGGCAGCAGCGCGCGGATATGCGCCCGGGCCGCCGCCATGATCTTGCGCGCCGGTTCGGTCTGCGCGGCGGTGACGGTCGCGGCGAACGCGATGCGCTCCTTGATGCCCGGGCCGAATTCCGGCTTTGCCGCGCGCACGAAATCGCCATAGCTCTCCCAGGCCTCGCGGCTCTGGACGATGCGGAACGCCTCGCGCCAGGGATCGAGGCCGTCCGGCGCGACCGTCTGTTCTGATGGCCGCGGCAGCACGCCGGCGGCGCGTGCGAGAAAGCCTTTCGCCGTCGCGACCACTTCCGGGTCGGCTTGCGCAAAGGCGTCGGTGGCGACGACCAGCGCGCGCACGGGGGCATCGATCCGCTCGCCGCCGAGCAGCACTTGGCCGACGCGCCGGAATACGCCGGGGGAGGGCGCAAGCCATCCGCAGACGTCGAATGAGGGCGCCATCATGACCGCGCCGGAGAGATCGACACGGTCATGGGTCGGCCTGATGCCGTAGAGGCCGCAGAGCGAGGCGGGGATGCGGATCGAGCCGCCGGTGTCGCTGCCGAGCGCGAAGTCGCAGGCGCCCGCCGCCGTGGCGGCGGCCGATCCGCTCGACGAGCCGCCGGGGATTCGGCCCGGTGCACGCAGGTTGGCCGGCGCGCCGTAATGGGCATTGATGCCGGTAACGCTGTAAAACAATTCATCGCAGATGGTCTTGCCGATGATGGTCGCGCCCGCGGCGAGAATCTTCGCGACGGCCGCCGCGTTGGCGCGTGCCGGAGCATGGGTGGCGAGCCAGGTCGGATTGCCGGCCCCGGTGCGCGAGCCCGCGATGTCGTACATGTCCTTGACGGCGGCGGTCAGGCCCGAGAGCGGCCCGGACGCGCTGCCCGCCACCGGCGCGGGGAGATCATGGGGAACGAAAAACGCGCCGCGCCTGGGTTCGTCGTGCATCTGTCCATCCGCCTGTTGCCGATCGTGTCGCGCGGATTAACACGATTTTCGATCGGTTTGATACCCACTGGCCGAACGGACATCTCGCCCTCAACTTCCGCGCACCGCGGCGCAATGCTATCGTTCGCTTCAGTCGCCGGGTCGTGGGAATGCGCGGGCGAGCGGCCCGAGCGGTTCACGACGGCGCGGAGGGGAGCGCATCATGGACATTGTCGAGCGCGTCAAGGCGATCCTGCTGACACCGCAGAGCGAATGGCTCGTAATCGAACGCGAGCCCGGCGAGCCCGCCCATCTGTTTCCGAACTACGTCGCAATTCTCGCCGCCATCCCGGCGGTATGCGGCTTCATCGGGACGTCGATCATAGGCATGAGCGTGCCGGTGATCGGGACCGTCCGCGTCGGGGTCATGTCCGGCATTGCCTCCGCCATCGTCCACTATCTGCTGGCATTTGTCATGGTGTACGTCCTCGGGCTCATCATCGATGCGCTGGCGCCGACCTTCAACGCGCAGAAGGATCAGGCCAATGCGCTCAAGCTCGCCGTCTACTCGATGACGCCGGCCTGGCTCGCGGGAATCTTCTCGCTCATCCCCGGGCTCAGGGTCCTCGGCATCCTCGGCCTTTACGGCTTGTATCTGCTGTGGGTCGGCTTGCCGCCATTGATGAAGGTCCCGAAGGAGAAGGCGATCGGCTACGCCGCCGCGGTCGTGGTCTGCGCGATCGTCATTTCGATCGTGATCGGCGTGATCGTGGGCATATTCACCCACATCCTCTGAGATCGTCGAATTCCCTGCGTGGCCTGGTAGCCCGGATCGAGCGAACGCGCAATCCGGGCCCTTCAAAGCGGCTGGGCGTTATTTTCGTGCCGGGTTGAAATATCTCAGATCTGGTGGCCCTTGATTCTTCTTGACCGGCATGAGGTAGCCGTCGCCGCTCAGCATGTAGGTCTCCTTGCCGATTTGGACGTGCATTTGCCCCTCGGCGCATTCCTGCTCCGGCCAGTACGGTCGCGCATTTGCATTGCGACGATAGTTCTTGGTCACTGTCCAGGGTTGCGTCAACGCGTGGTCGATTATGGTGATTTGATCGTGCAGCAGGTTCGGATCGGCTTTGTCGAGATACAGGCGTTCTTTGATCACGGTCTCATTGTCTTCGTGCAGCGGAATGCCGCTGAGATCGACGGCGCGAGGCCCTTTGCCGAATTTGCCTCCGCCGCTTCGATAGCAAGGTTCTGGCCGACCGGATCGGCGTGCGCCGTCCATTTCCCCTGAAAGGCCGCGGAAGGCGGTGCCGCGGGGGTTGCCCGGCCTCGGCCGCGCGTCGAACAGCCGCGCGCCTGGGCTTCGTCCTTGGGAACGCCTGACCCGGTCCGAGCAGCACGCCGAGTTCGACCATGGCCGCCGATGACGCCCCGGTCGACCGCCTTGCGATGGCGCTGACGGCTTCCGGCAATTGTTGATTGGCCGCGTCAGGTGCGACCGAGTCCGCAAGCGCCCGGCGTGACGCAGCCGACGCGACCTTCGAACTTGATCGCTGTTGCGACATCGGATTTGGCGATGATCGCGAGTGCCGTTGACGTCCCTCGGGCTTGTCGGGATCGGTAGGGCGGGCCGGCGAGACGGACGCACAGCACAGACGCCGACTCGAGCGCGGGCCCGGGGAGTGAAGAGGGACGTGGCGAACACCGCCAGCCGATGCCGAGGAAGATCGAAGCTGCGCCAGATCGTCGTGTCATGCCGTGTTGCCCGGAGACTACAAGCGATCCAGCCATTTCCAGTGACGCGATCAGCCGGGATCAGACCGAACTGCGGCAGATGCTGACCCGGATCTCGTCGCGAAATCTCGAGCAACAATGCCACCTTCCCAACGCCGAGACGGCGATCACGCTCCGCCGATCACAGGGAGGACAGATAACGCGCCATCGCCTCGCGCTCGGCCGGCGTAAGCGCCTTCATCAGCTTCATCATGTCGGCACTGTTGGTGCGCTTTTCATCGGCGAAGTTGTTCATGGCCGTGAGCATGTATTCATAGCTCTGGCCGGCCAGCCGCGGCGCCGGCAGGCCGCCCTGGAAATTCTCCTGATGGCAGATGCGGCAGACGGCCATGCCGTTGGGCTGCGGTACGGCGGCGCCGGGCGCGTGCGCCGGCCAGGTCTTTTCCGCGAGGTAAGTCGCTGCCTTGCGGATGTCCGGCTGTTTGATGCCGTCGGCGAAGGCCTTCATGATCGCGTTGTCGCGATCTCCGCTCTTGTAATCGTGGATTTGCTTGACGAGATAGCTCGTCTGCTGGCCCCAGATGATGGGGATGGTTGCGTCGATCGGTTGGCCGTTCTGGCCGTGGCAAGTGCTGCAGACCTGCAGGCTTGCCTCGATTTCATCGGCGGCATGCGCCGGTACGGCAGCCACGGCGAAAGCCGCCACAGCGCCGAAAACGGTGGGAAGGAGACTTTTGAACATGTTTTGCACTGCCCTCGTGGATGCTCACGGTCCCGGGTAGCGACCGGAACGCGACGGCGCAAGTTGCCGCGGACGGGCACGTGGCGCAAGCCCTCATTTTTGCTGCAATGCGTGCGGTTGCGTTGCGGCGCGGGTGTGCCGGGGTTCGCGCATCGGCCGGCCCCACGACTGGCTACCGGGGCGGTGTCGTGCTAATCGGCGTCACCATGGATCAGGAGCAGGGACCGATATGGGATTTGATGGTCGCGCCGCGGCTGCGCGCCTTCGTCCGCTCTGTCCTCTTCGCCGCGATCCTCGGCATGGCCGCGGGCGCGGCTGCCGCGCAGGACTACCCCGCGCGGTCGGTGAAAATCATCGTGCCGTTTCCGGCCGGCGGGACGGCGGACCTGATGCCGCGCATCATCGCGGACTGGCTGTCGCGCAAGTGGAAGCAGGCGGTGACGATCGAGAACAAGCCGGGCGCCGCCGGCAATATCGGGGCGGAGATTGCGTTCAATGCCGAGCCCGACGGCTACACGCTGCTCTCCGCGCCGCCGCCGCCGCTGGTGATCAACCAGAGCCTCTATCCCAAGCTCGGATTCGATCCCACCGCGTTCGTGCCGATCTCAGTGATGGGCATCGTGCCGAACGCGCTGGTGGTCAACCCGAACAAGGTGTCGGCGCGTACGGTCGCGGAATTGATCGCCTATGCGCGCGCCAATCCCGGCAAGCTCACCTCGGCGACCCAGGGCAACGGCACCACCTCGCATCTCACCTCGGAAATGTTCCAGATGATGGCGAAGGTGCAATTCCTCCATGTGCCCTATCGCGGCTCGGCGCCGGCGTTGCAGGGAATGCTCGCCGGCGACTGCGACATCATGTTCGACAATCTCGGGGTCTCGCTGCCGCTGGTGAAGAGCGGCCAGCTGCGGCTGCTCGGGGTCGGCACGCCAAAGCGCATGGCCGCGCTGCCGGACGTGCCGACCATCGCCGAGACGCTGCCGGGCTTCGCCTCCTCGGCCTGGTTCGCCGTGGTGGCGCCGCCAAGGACGCCGCGCGCCATCGTCGAGAAAATCAGTGCCGACATCGCGGAGGCGATCAAGTCGCCCGATGTCGCCAAGCGTCTTGACGAATTGTCGGCCGAGCCGGTCGGCAGCAATCCCGACGCGTCCGCCCGCTTCATGCGCGAGGAGGGCGAGCGCTGGGGGAACGTCGTCAGGGCGGCCGGGGTTAAACTGGACTGAGGAGATACGGAGCGGCGTCATGAACATCCATGCGGGCCGGCGCCCATGGCCGGCGGAAGGCCTCACCCGCGTTCCCTACTGGCTCTATACCGACCGCGACCTCTATGCCGAGGAACAGGAGCGCATCTTCCGCGGCAACACCTGGACCTTCCTGTGCCTGGAGGCGGAGCTGCCGACGCCCAATTCGTTCCGGCTCTCCAATCTCGGCGACATGCCGGTGGTGGTCACCCGCGACAAGGACGGCATCATTCATGCCTTCGAGAATCGCTGCGCCCATCGCGGCTCGCTGCTGTGCCTCAAGGAGCGCGGCGAGGCGAGGGAGATCACCTGCGTCTATCACAACTGGACCTACGACCTCACCGGCAAGCTGACCGGTGTCGCGTTCCGCCGCGGCATCGCCGGCAAGGGCGGCATGCCCGCCGACTGCAAGCCGGAAGAGCACGCGCCGCGCCGGCTGCGCATCGAAATCTTCGCCGGGCTGGTGTTCGGCACGCTCGGCGCCGAGACGCAGCCGCTCGAACGCTATCTCGGGCCGGACATCGCCGGGCACATCAAGCGGGTGATGCGCGCGCCGGTGAAGCTCATCGGCGGCTACACCCAGATCCTGCCGAGCAACTGGAAGCTCTATGTGGAGAACACAAGGGACAGCTACCACGCGAGCCTGTTGCACATGTTCTTCACCACCTTCCGGCTCAACCGGCTCTCCCAGAAAGGCGGCCTACTGGTGAGCGAAAGCGGCGGCAATCACGTCAGCTATTCCATGCGCCAGGACGTCGCCGGCAAGGAATACGAGCAGGCGGGCATGCGCACGGCCCATGACGACTATCGGCTGGAGGCACCCGAGCTGCTGGAAAACATCGACGAGTTCGGCGACGGCATCGGCCTGCAGATCCTCACGGTGTTTCCCGGCTTCCTGCTCCAGCAGATCCGCAATTCGCTGGCGGTTCGCCGGATCGTGCCGCGCGGCCTCGACCAGACCGAGCTGGTGTGGACCTGCTTCGGTTTCACCTCCGACGACGATGCCATGACTGAGCGGCGGCTGCGCCAGGCGAACCTCATCGGCCCCGCCGGCTTCATCTCGCTGGAGGACGGCGCCGCCACCGGCTTCGTGCAGCGCGGCACCAGCGGCGCCGACGACGAGGAATCCCTCGTCGAGATGGGCGGCAGCGGCACCGCGTCGGAAGAGAGCCGGGTCAGCGAGGCGGCGGTGCGCGGCTTCTGGAAGGACTATCGCCGCCATATGGGATTATGAAGCCTCTCTCCCTCCCCCTGGAAGGGGGAGGGAGATCGAAAATCCGCGCTTGTGGCACAGGCGCGCGGAACGGAATGCGGTTTATGAGCATCGAGCAGGTCTACCGGGTCCAGGAAATCAACGTGCGCTATGTCGAGGCAATCGATGACGACCGTCTCGAGGCGTGGCCCGACTTCTTCGCCGACGACGGACGATACCGCATCACCACCGCGGAAAACGTCGCCCAGGGACTGCCGCTGAGCCTGATCTACGCCACCTCCCGCGCCATGCTGCGTGACCGCGTGCGGGCGCTGCGCGAGGCCAATGTCTACGAAAGCCAGCGCTACCGCCATGTGCTCGGCGCGCCGCGCATCACCGCGGCCGAGGGCACGAGCCTGAGGGCGCGCACGCCCTTCATGGTGGCGCGCATCATGCACACCGGCGAGACCATGCTGTTCGCCACCGGCTGCTACGAGGATCGCGTGGTGATGGTTGGATCGAACGAGGCGCATTTCGCCGAGAAGACCGTCATCCTCGACAGCCGCCAGGTCGATACGCTGCTGGCTATACCACTGTAGCGTCGTCCAGCCACCTCGGAGATCGGCATCGTGAGAAAGGCAATGATGATCTTCGGCGGACTGCTGGTGGTCCTCGTGTTGCTCGTCGCCGGGTTCTTCGCCGCGACCTGGGCGCCGGATCGCCCGGTGTCGGCGCTGGTCGGGCGCTGGGCGCCGCCGCCTTCCCAGTTCGTCGACATCGCCGGCATGAAGGTGCACCTGCGCGACGAGGGGCCGCGCGACGATCCGAGCCCCATCGTGCTGATCCACGGCACCGGATCGTACCTGCAGGCGTGGGAGGGCTGGGTGCCGGCGCTGCGGGACCAAAGGCGCGTGATCACCTTCGACCTGCCGGGGTTCGGGCTCACCGGCCCGTCGCCGGACGGCGACTACTCGCTTCAGGCCTCCGTGCGCTTCGTCGTCGCGCTGCTCGACAAGCTCGGCGTCGCCCATTGCGTGCTCGGCGGCAATTCGCTCGGCGGCGCGATATCCTGGGCGACCGCGGTGCTCGAACCTTCGCGGGTCGACAAGCTCATCCTCGTCGATTCCGGCGGCTATCCCGCCCACTCCACCTCGATCCCGCTGGGCTTCCGCATCGCGCGGATGCCGGGGATCAATCAGATGCTGTCGCACACGCTGCCGCGCTTCCTCATCGAGTCCGGCATGCGCAACGTGTTCGGCGATCCCTCAAAGGTCACCCAGGAGATGGTGGACCGCGCCTATGAGATCACGCTGCGCGAAGGCAACCGGCAGGCCATGGTGGCCCGGTTCAACCAGCCGCGCCGAACCGCGCTCGCCGCCCACATCCCCGAGATCAAGGTCCCCACGCTCATCATCTGGGGCGGGCGCGACCGGCTGATACCGCCAGACGACGCCCAGCGCTTTCATCAGGACATCGCCGGCAGCACGCTCGCGATCTTCGACAAGCTCGGCCACGCGCCGGAGGAAGAAGACCCCGCGGCCACGGTGGCGGCGGTGAAGAAGTTCCTCGGGTTGAAGTGACGGGGGCGTCGCCGCGTTTCGCGCATGCCCCATATCGACACGTCATAGCCGGGCTTGTCCCGGCTATCTCGATGAGGATGGCACTGCGTCTTAACAGCAGCCTTTGCCGAAGCAGCGCTGTGCCTCGACAATCGAGATTGCCGCGACAAGCCCGGCAATGATGTCGTTGAGGGAGCAATCGGCGGGGCGCCCCTCACCCATCCGTCAGTGCGTTGTTGGCGAAGCCGCTGATCTGCACGTCGTAGCCGAACGGGTCAGTCATGTGCAGGCTGTAGGGGCCGCCGTTGCGCACGTTCTCGACCCCCATCGCCTTGAGCTCAGCGCTCGCTCTGTCGCGATCGAAATCAGCGACCGTGTAGCCGATGTGGTCGACCAGCGCGGTCGGCTGCGGCCGCGGCGCGCCGCCGGGCGCGGTCGGCGCATTGACCGGGCGGGTGCGGATGATGAGGTGCGTCAGCGGCACGTCCATCGCAGCGACGTTATAGGGCTGCTCGCCCTTCCTGCCGAACGGCAGCGCGACGTCGTGGTCGGTGGCGCCGACCTGATCGAGATTGAAGACCTTCGAGTACCAGTCGGCGGCCTTCTTGTAGTCGGGGCAGGTGTAGGAGATGTGATTGACGAGCGCGGCGGTGACAGCCGGGCCCTCGGCAGCACGCGCGCCGCCGGCGTAGACGGTGGTGGCGGCGGTGAGCGCCTCGATCAGGCGCCGGCGGCTGATCTTGCCGTTTTCGAAGTCGTGAAGCTTCTGTGCGACGAACCCTTCCATGGCGGTTCTCCTCATCGCATGATCGCCGGAAGTCCATCCGGTCGTGATCATGCGCAAAGTTGAAGTGAGTGCTGTTGGTTGAACTCAGGCGCCTCGCCTGAAGGCGTTTTCTTCGACGATGTTTGCGATCTGCACGTCGTAGTTGAAGGGATCGCGGACGTGGAGGCTGCCGTTGCGGCCGGTCACCTCGAGGCCCTTGGCCTTGAGCGCCCCGCGCACGCGCGCCTCGTCCCAATTCGAGATCGTGTAGGCGATGTGGTCGACGACGGCCTGCGACGCCGGCTTCGGCGCACCGCCGGCGGTGCGCGCGACCATGAAGGAACCGCCCTTGCCGGGCTCCGGGCCGAACATCAGGTTGGCGCGCTTGCCGTTGTCCTTTCCGGGCGTGCTCTCCATGCCGAGCACCGAGGTGTAGAAGTCGCGCGCCTTGGCATAATCCGGGCAGGTGTAGGAGATGTGGTTGATGCCGATCATCTTCATGCCGCGCTCGGGCGCGGCGTTCGCGGTATCGCCGGCGGCGTAGACGACGGCGGCGAGTGCGACGGTTTGGCAGAATTCGCGGCGGTCGACCTTGCCGCGTTCGAAGTCTTCGACGAGACCCGCAATGAAGCGCTCCATGCTGCGTTCCTCCCTGACAACATGCGCCGTTGGCCGGCGACATCTCAGAATTAGCATCTTGGCGCAGCCGGCGGAACGCGAATTGCGCAGTTCAAGCCGTATTCGCGCGGCTTGCGCCGCCCTCCGTCCCGGCGCGCGCGCCACCTTCTTCAGTGCGGCGACCTCGGTCTCCGGGCCGGGAAGGGATGGCGACAAATCAGATTTCGCAGTGTGAGCTACTTAACGCGCGGATTGCGAAATGGGGTCTAGGAGGAGGACATCGCTGAATAGTTATTTCATGGAGGTGTGTCATGAAGCTCGTCATTGCCTTGCTGGCGCTGAGCACCACCTTCGCCGCCTCGGCTGCGATTGCCGCTGACGCCAAGGAACTGCTTCGCGACAATCTGACGTTCTGCAGTCAATTCGTGATTTATGATCCCGACCCGAGGATCGTGCTCGGTTACATGCGTGATTGCTGTGCCTACAGCCGCAATTTTCGTGATTGCCGCATGTACGATTGGGACACGACCGACTGGGCTCCGATCGAGCGATGAGGGCGGGGCGTCGAAGCGGTTCGATGCGCCTGGCCAGTTGGTGTTAGTCCCCTCTCCCGCTTGCGGGGGAGGGTCAGGGAGGGGGCAATTTTACGGCACAGACTCGCTGCAAGAGCCCCCTCCCCCAACCCTCCCCCGCAAGCGGGAGAGGGAGTAAGAAAGCGACAAACGCGCTAATGCTTCTGCGCCTGCACGAGGTATCCGACGATCGTTTCTTCGCCCAGCGCCTTACAGGCTTCCAGCCGGTGCAAACCGTGCACGAGGACCAGGCGCTCGCCGTCGCGGCGTACCAGGATGGGCGTTTCCTGCCCGCTCTCCAGCATGCTCCGGGCGATTTCCTGGACAACTTCCGGCTTGAGCGTCGAACGGCGCTTGACCGGCACATAGATGGTCGCGATTTCGAACTTCTCGCGCTTCATCATGTTCCGGCGCGCCTTTCTGGCGGTGGGCTGACTTGTCCCAACATTTGGGAACCAAATGTTGGGGTCAGACCACTCTAATTTCCGGCGATCTTGACCTTCTTGGTCTTGGCGGCGGGCTTAGCTGCGGACTTGGCGGCCCGCGCCTCCGCCTCGGCGGCTTCTCTGGCCAGCCGAAGCGACCTCAGCTTGGCGGTCTTTTCGATCATGGCCCGGCTGGCGGCTTCGTATTCCGCCATGGCCTTGGATGCCTCCCGCGCCTGGAGTTCCTTCTTCTTCAGGCTTGCATCCGTCCGGGCCTGGTCCTTGGTATTGCTCGCCAACGCGGCCTCCTGTTTTTATTCCCGGCACGGCCACGCGTCATGCATGGCCGTCAGCGCGAGCAATCGAAAATCTTCCTGCATCCGCTCGGGGTGGGTTTCAACAAAATCGATGACCTTGCCCAACATCTGTTCCGGTGAAACGGTGTTGGGGTGGCAGAACTTCAATCCTTCGTCGAGCACGCGGCTGACGAAGGACAACGTGCCCACGATGCCGATGCACCCGCCCCCGATGGCATCGCGGGTGTTCGGGTCGAGTCCCGCCTTGCAGTGCGGTAACATGGAACCGGCGCTTCTGGTGTCTTCGGCAGCGGTCGCCGACGCATTCCACGTCAGCACTGCCAAAAAAGTCCACGTCAACATCCGCATGCGAAGCGCTCCCGGTCCGTTCATATGTAGTTGCCGGATCGTATAACGTCCAGCAGCGGCGACGGATTGTCTTGCAAAAACCGCGATTAGCCCGTATTTGGTATGAATATCGACGTTTGGCCGGACGATTTGGCCGTATCGCCTTTGCTGCAAAGCGCGGCGCACACGCTCAGAGACCTCTCCAAAATTCGACTAACCAGGCTCGGATTGCGCATTCCTGCGCGGTCCGCGGCAACTGCAGCGCAGCGCGCGAAGGAACGAGTAAATGGATACGGGAACAGTGAAATTCTACAACAGTCAAAAGGGCTTCGGCTTTATTCAGCCGGACAAGGGCGGCAAGGACGTGTTCGTTCACGCCACCGCGCTGGAGCGGGCCGGCATTCGCGGGCTGGTCGAGGGCCAGAAGGTCTCTTTCGACACCCAGGAAGACCGCCGCACCGGCAAGATCGCCGTCGGCACCATCCAGGCCGCGTGACCTCTCGGTGGTCCGACCCCGACATCCGTTCGGGTCGCAACCGCCGGGCATGTCGTCAAAATCCCGAAAGCCGCCCCCCGGGGCGGCTTTCCCTTTTGCCTTTCCCTTTTGCCTTTCCCGCCCATTTGCCCTTTCGCAGGTGGGGGAAGGTGCGGTAGTCAAGACGCCGCTGCCGAATGCCACATGAAACGAAATGGGGACGATGAGCGCCTTCAAGAACGACGACGATTTCAGCGAGCGGCTGAGCACGGCTGCCAAGGCCAAGCAGGCTCTGCTGGAGAAGTTCAGGGCGCGGCCGAAGGCCGACGACCCGGCCGCCGCGGAGCGGCAGGCCGCCCGCTTGGCCGCCAGCCAGGCGCGCGATCAGCGCACTGCCGAGCGCAAGGCGGCCCGCCAGGCCGAGGCCGAGCGCCTGCACGCGGAAGCGATTCGCCTGGCTGCCGAGGATGCGGCGAACAAGGCGGCCACGGAGGCCGCGCAGGCGGCTCAGGAACTCGCCTTGGAAGCCGACCGCAAGGCCGCCCGCGATGCCCGCTACGCCGCGCGCAAGGCGCGGCGTCGGTAATGGCTGCAATCGCCGCCGGTCTGCCGCTCGCCGCTACCGGCGACCCGGGGCCGGCCGTCGAAGCGGCATTCGATTGCCAGGCCTGCGGGGCGTGCTGCGCCTACTCCGCCGAGTGGCCGCGGTTCTCGCTGGAGGACGACGCCGCACTGGAACGCATTCCGCGCCGGTTCGTCGACGACGAACGCGGACGCATGCGCTGCGACGGCGACCGCTGCACCGCGCTGGTGGGAGAGGTCGGCGTTGCGACCGCCTGCGCCGTCTATGCCGTGCGGCCCGACGTGTGCAAGGCGTGCCTGCCGGGCGACGACGAATGCCGCAAGGCGCGCAGCCGGTTCAATCTGTGAATGCGGCGCAATCCCCTTATTTTGGCGGCTCGAAGCCGTTGGCGCGCCAGCGCTCGGCCATCGCGGCCGAGGTGAGCGCGGTGATGAAGGCGCGCGCGGCCGCGGGATCGGTGCTGCTCGCCGGGATCGCGGCGGCATAGGCCGAGTATTCCTGCTGGGCCGGCGGCAACAGGCCGGCGAGTTTGACGCCCTTGACCGCCATCGCCTCGCTGATGAAGACGATCGCCATTTCGGCGCGTCCCTCCGCGACTTCGATCGCGGCTTCACGGCCGCCCCGCGTCAGCACCGCCTTCTGCTTGACGGCATCGGCGATGCCGAAGCGATCGGCCACTCCGGCGAAATGAATGCCGGAGGTGCCGCCCTCGGCGGGATTGGTGTAGGCGATGGAGCGCGCCGCGATCAGCGCCTTCCTGAGCGCGTCGGATGTCGAGACGTCCGGCACCGCTGCCCCGTCACGGACGGCGACGCCGATGCCGACGCGGCCGAGGTCGGCGCGGCTGCCGGGCGTGAGCTTGCCGGTCTTCTCGAGTTCTCCCATTAGCGGTGCCGAGACGATGATGAGGTCGGCCGGCTGGCCCGACGCGATGATATTGCGCAGTTGCCCGGTGGTGCCGATGGTGAAGTCGAACTTCTGGCCGGTCTGGCGCGAATAGTCTTCGATGATCTGCGCGATCAGGCCGCGCACCGCGCCGGCGGAAGTCACCTTGAGGTCGGCAGCGCCGGCGGGCGCCGCAAGCAGCGCGGCCAAGACCGCCGAGAGCCATCAGGCACGAAAGACGACGGATCATGTTTCCCCCTGTCCGGCCGCGCATGGTGAAAGGCGAATGCTTGCCGGCACGAGCCGGATGCGGCGCGCCGCACTATAGCCGCTCGGTGCGGCCGTTCCCACCTGCTGATCACAAGTCGCACCGCTCCAGCGTGCGCCCTGCTCATTCCGGCTTGCCGGCACCCCGGGCGTCCCACGGATTGAGCAGCCGCAACGCCGACAAGTTCGAAGTCCGCAACATTGCGGGTGACGACCGTCAGACCGTGAACCAGCGCCGTCGCGGCGATCAAGGCATCGCGTTCCGCACGTGGATCGGGAACGTGAAGATGCGCGCAACGCTGCGCCACGGCCGTATCGACGGCGAGGATGCGACCCTCGAAGCGGGGCAGAACCTGATCGTCTATCCATGCGCGGAGAACTGCGCCTCGCGCCGCGTCTCTGCGCGCAATCTGAAGCGCGCCCAGCTCGATTTCGAGGATGGAGATGGCTGAGAGAAAAAAACTCGCAGCTGGAATCGTGCCGGCCCAAGTGACGACGTTGGTGTTTGCCCTCTCCGGCCGTCTCAGTTCGGAAATGACGTTGGTGTCAAGGAGGAACATCAGCCGAGGTCGGCCGGCTTGAACAGCCCGCCACCGACACGCGGCGGCTCAAAAGCGAATTCGGAACCGCCCGGCTGGGCGAGCGCTTCCGCGAGGCTCATATTGCCGCCGGCGAGGCGCCGATAGTCCTCGATCGTCAGCAGGACATGCGCGGGCCGGCCCCGGTCTGTAATAAAGACCGGCCCCCGGCGCGCCGCCTTCTTGGCGCCGCTGGTGTCCTGATTGAACTCGCGGCTGGTCAAAGTTGTCACCGCCATTTTCGGTCTCCCATTCGGGACCCCAGCGGGACCCTCAATGTTCCCTCGGATCATATGTAGACACATATCTACATTCAAGTCGCCATCAGCGGTCTCAATCGGCAAAGGCTCGAAATCTGCGAACTCAACCATTCAACCTGACGGCTTGTATCGGGAAATCGGCGGCGTTGGCGCCAGTCGCGGATTCCGAAGTGCCACGCCACGGCCGACGAAGGTGGCACTCTTGGTTCGCCCCGGGCGCTACGCCGCACGAGCCTGATCCAGGACCGGACCCGCCGATTCACACCGTCGCGTTCCGTGTTGCCATGGCCGCTCCACGCCGCCGTTGCAGCGCCTAATCCGAATGCCGCACCACCAGCACCGAGCACTTCGCAAAGCGCACCACATGGCCGGCGTTCGACCCGAGGAAATAGGTCCGCATCGCCGGGCGGTGCGAGCTCATCACGATGAGATCGGCATGGTAGCTCTTCGCCTCTTCGAGCACCTCGTGATACGTGCCGCCCTGGCGCACGACGGTGGTGATGTGGGCGGCGTCGGTCCCGCTCTCCTTGGCGATGATCGCGAGCGCCTCCTCGGCGGTCTGGCGCTGCTGCGCGTCGAAGTCGGCCGGCACGTATTCGGACAGCATCGTCGGGGTCATCGGCAGCACGTTCAACAGGCGGATCGAGCCGCCCGAGGCTTGCGACAGCGATACGGCGGTCTCGATCGCCGACTTCGCGAGGTCGGTGTCCGCAAGGTCGACCGGGACGAGGATCCTCTTGAACATGTCGCCATTCCCCTTCATTGCCGAATTGGTCCGGCGCAGCGGACCCGAATAGTGGTTCCGGCGTTCTGCCTCAGTTCCTGCCTCAGTTCGCGGCTGCGGCAATCCAGCGCGGCGTGACGAAACGGTCGAGCCGGCCGGACTGGCGATGCAGCTTGCCCCAGGCGTCGATCGGAAAATCGATCACCGCCAGCGCGGCGGTGGGAAACTTCTCGTGCAGCCGTTCGCGCGGCTCGATGTCGCCGGCCGCGATGAGCATGCGGGCGGCCTCCTGGAGGCCGGGATTGTGGCCGATCACCAGGAGCCCATGGACCTCGGGCGCGGCCGCACGGATGAGCGAGATGATGGTTTCAGGTGTCGCTTCGTACAGCCGGTCCGAATAGGCGACTTCCACGGCGGCCGGCCATCCCTTGGCGAGCGCCTCGACGGTTTGCCGGGTCCGTTCGGCGGGCGAACACAGGATACGGTCGGGAACGAGGCCATGGCGCGCGAGGTAGACGCCCATGGTGCGGGCGTCGCCGGCGCCGCGCGCATTGAGCGGGCGCTCGCGGTCGGGCATTCCCGGCGATGACCAGTCTGATTTGGCGTGGCGGAGCAGCATCAGTCGGCGCATGGCGGCAGCATCGATTTTGTGCAGGGGAAAGTCTAGAGTGATCTCTGCCTGCATCGGGCTTGGCCCGGGCAGGGAGGCGTGGTAGGGCGCGCAGGCGTGCTACGCTGCAGCGCAAGCTTGACCAGAGCGGGGCCCGAGGCTGGCTGAGATGGAAGGCGCGGATCAATCCCAATTCGGACCGACTTGGTATTCGCGCGTGACTAACCTCCCGGCGCCGCGGGCGGAGCTCAAGTTCGAAATCGATGTCGATGTCTGCGTGGTCGGCGGCGGCCTCGCCGGCCTCACCGTGGCCCGGGAAATCGTGCGGCGCGGCTGGTCGGTGGCGGTTCTCGAAGCCAAGCGCATCGCCTGGAACGCCTCGGGCCGCAACAGCGGGCTGGTGATGCCGGGCTATCCCGCCAACATCGAAAAAGTCGTGGAACGCATCGGCCTGCCGGCGACCCGGGCGCTGTGGGCGCTGTCGGAAGCCGGCGTTCGCTACGTGCGCGATACCATTGCCGAGATCGGCATGAGCGATGTCGTGCAGGGCTATGGCTGGCTCGAGGTCTCCAAGATCGACGACCGCGAAGCGATGCTGGCCCACGCGCGGCTGCTGTCGGAGGATCTCGGGGTCGAGGTCCAGCCATGGTCGCTCGAGCAGGTCCGCGACGTGCTGCGGTCCGACCATTATTTCAGCGCCGTCAACCACCCCCACGCGTTCCAGATCAACCCGCTGGCCTATGCGCTGGCGCTTGCCGACGCGGCGGAGCGCGCCGGCGTCTACATCTTCGAGAACACGCCTGCGCTCGTCGGTCGATCCCGCCGGCGTGCGCAAGCGCGTCACCACCGCCCATGGGCGGGTGCGCGCCGGCCGCGTCGTGCTCGCAGGGAACGTCTATCTCGGCTCCGTCGCCGAGCGGGTTGCCGACACGCTGGTGCCGGTCACCGCCTATACCGGAGTGACCAAGCCCCTGGGTGCGCGCCTGGAATCGGTGATGTCCTATCGCGGCGCGGTGAGCGACAGCCGCTACGGCGACTATTCCTACCGCATCATCGACGGCGACCGGCTGATGTGGACCGGCGGCATCTCGATCAGGAAGCGCAACGCCGGCTGGATGGAAAAGCAGCTGGCGCGGGCGATCCGCGCCACCTATCCGGAGCTCGGCACCGTCGCGTTCGAGAACTTCTGGTCGGGCACCATGGGCTTTGCCGTCCATCGCATGCCGCAGATCGGCGAGGTCCAGCCCGGCGTCTGGCTCACCAGCGGGTTCGGCGGGCAGGGGATCAACACCTCCGCCATCGCCGGCCTGCTCATCGCCCGCGCCATCATCGAATCCGACGCGACCTGGCAGACCTTCCTGCCCTACGAGATGGTGTGGGCGGGCGGCGTCGCCGGGCGGGTGGTGACCCAGGCGATGCTGTCGTGGTGGCATGCGAGCGAAGCGATCCAGGCGAGCCTCGCGCGCCGGCGCGAGAAGCTCCAGCAGCGCCGGCGACGCGAGGAGGCCGGCGAGGAACCGATGGAGATGGTGCGGCGGCCGGCCTATCGCGTGGTGAAGGCGTCGCGGCGCATGCTCGCCGAGCGCCTCCCGGCACGGCCCAATGCCGACGCGCCGATCGCGGCCCCGGGCGCCCGGCCGCATTCGGCCCCGGAGCCGGAGCCGGCCGGGCCGGCGCCGGTGCGGGATTCGGAGGAGGCGGTGTAGGGAGCGCGAGTATCTTGGGACCTCATCCAGAGGAGCGCGCTCTTGCGCGCGTCTCGAAGGATGGCCTCAGGCCGCAGCGCGTGCGGCCATCCTTCGAGACGACGTGCTGCGCACGGCTGCCTCTGGATGAGGTCGCAAGAAAACTCCCGTTCTTCACCGCCCCTCGCGCCGCGCCATGAAGGCCAGGCGTTCGAACAAGTGCACGTCCTGCTCGTTCTTGATCAGCGCGCCGTGCAGCGGCGGGATCAGCTTCTTGGGGTCGCGTTCGCGCAAAGTGTCGGGGCCGATGTCCTCGACCATCAGGAGCTTGAGCCAGTCCAAGAGCTCCGAGGTCGACGGCTTCTTCTTCATGCCGGGGACGTCGCGGATCTCGTAGAACAGCTTGAGCGCTTCGGCGACCAGGCGCTGCTTGATGCCGGGGAAGTGCACCTCGATGATGGCACGCATGGTGTCGGCGTCGGGAAACCGGATGTAGTGGAAGAAGCACCGCCGCAGGAAGGCGTCGGGCAGCTCCTTCTCGTTGTTGGAGGTGATGACCACGATCGGCCGCCGCCGCGCCTTGACGGTTTCGCCGGTCTCGTAGACGAAGAACTCCATGCGGTCGAGCTCGAGCAGGAGGTCGTTGGGGAACTCGATGTCGGCCTTGTCGATCTCGTCGATCAGCAGCACCGGCCGCTCGTCGGCGACGAAGGCGTCCCACAGCTTGCCGCGCTTGATGTAGTTGCGGATGTCCTTGACCCGGGCGTCGCCGAGCTGGCTGTCGCGCAGGCGCGTCACCGCGTCGTATTCGTAGAGGCCCTGCTGCGCCTTGGTGGTCGACTTGACGTGCCATTCGATCAGCGGCGCGGCGATCGCCTTGGCGACCTCGATGGCGAGAACGGTCTTGCCGGTGCCCGGCTCGCCCTTGACCAGCAGCGGCCGCTCCAGCGCGATCGCGGCATTGACGGCGACCTTGAGGTCGTCGGTCGCCACATAGGCATTGGTTCCTTCAAAACGCATGGTTTCTCCATGGGCTGCGCTGACGCCTCCGTCCCCTTTCAGGATACCGAAGGCGGGGAGGGAGAATGCCACGCTTACTTCGCCGCGTGGTCCGGGTGGCGGTGGCACTTGACGAGGTGGTCGTTGACCATGCCGACCGCCTGCATGAAGGCATAGACGATGGTCGGCCCGACGAACTTGAAGCCGCGGAGGCTGAGTTCCTTGGAGATGGCGCGGGACAGCGGTGTTTCGGGCGGCACCTCCGCGATGCTGCGGCGGTGGTTCACCTGGGGCTCGCCGTCGACGAAGTTCCACAGCAGTGCCGAGAAGCCCTGACCCTTCTCCATGATCTCGAGATAGCCGCGCGCCGAGAGGATGGTGCCCTCGATCTTGGCGCGGTTGCGCACGATGCCGGCATCGTTCATCAGCGCCGTCACCTTGCGTTTGCCGTAGCCGGCGATCACTGCCGGTTCGAAGCCGTCGAAGGCGCGGCGGAAATTGTCGCGCTTGCGCAGGATCGTGATCCAGGACAGCCCGGCCTGGAAGCCGTCGAGGACGAGCTTTTCGAACAACGCGCGATCGTCGCGCTCCGGCACGCCCCACTCCTCGTCGTGATAGGCGACATAGAGCGGGTCCTGCTTGGGCCAGGGGCAGCGAAAACGGCCGTCGGGATGGAGGATGGCTGACATGAGGGCCTTATAGTCCGAAGGCGCCGCGGGGGGAAAGGCTCGAAAGGGGAGGGTATGTTTCCGGATGAGCCCGTTTCGCATCCGCCGGCGGCGCCGCGCCCACGGGCGTGGACCACGGCCGGCATTGATCTGCATCAATGCTTTGCTGCTGCGGCGCCTATGATGGAGCCACTGGAAAAGCAAAGGAGGATTCGATGCCTCCATTTCCTTCGCAAGAAGTAGTCCACGCGGTCGACAATTTCCGCAGCTTGGGCGGCGAAATCGAAAACGTTCCATCCTATTGCTATGACGCAAGCCTGCTGTTCCGCCGGATGGCGATCAATGGAATCGCCCGAACGGAACTCGCACAGGATGATCCGCTGTTGTTCTGCGAGCTTCAGGCGCGGTGCACCCTATGCCCGAGCAAGGAACGATGTGTCTTCGACCTTGCACATGAGGCCGATGACGCGTGCTCGGATGGATGGCGCGGGTACTGCCCGAACGCGGCGACGCTTGTCGCTCTCGGGGCGGAACAAAGTCGTCGCGTTGCTGACATTGAGATCGCGGCCTTAATTCAGAGCGCGGCGGCAACGGCGCATCACAAGATTTTCCTGGACCGGCGCCCCAGCGAGTCTCGGTTCGGACCGCGACCATATTACTATCCAGCCTCGAAGAGCGGCGTTGTGCCGGGGTAATCGCTCCTGGTTCGCAAGCTTGCCGTCCGCACGCTCGCTCAATCTGCCTTCGAAACAGTGATATGCTTCAGGCTTCCGGCAGCACGGAAGCCGTCAACTTTTCGATTCATTTGAATTTACGGTGCGTGCGCATACGGGCACGCAAATCCAGAGGAGAACGCGATGAACCGACGTGACGTTATCATCTCATCCGCTATTGCCGTGCTTGGAGTGGCCATGCTGCCGAGCGGCGCAGTCAGTCAGCAAAAGACGCTCAAGGAGCAGCTTGTCGGGACCTGGATGCTGGTGGCCTCGGATACGGTGCAGCCGAACGGCGCTCGAAGCCCGACTTTCGGCCCGAATCCGAAGGGCATTGCGGTCTTCGACGCCAACGGCCACTACGTCTTCGAATTCAACAGTTCCAGCCTTCCCAAGTTTGCGGCCAACAATCGGACCGTCGGCACGGCGGAAGAAAACAAGGCGGTGGTGCAGGGGTCCCTTGCCCATTTCGGGACGTACACCGTCGACGAGGCCGGCCGCAGCTTCACGCTTCATATCGAGGGCAGCTCGTTCCCGAACTGGGTCGGAACCGAGCAGAAGCGCCCGGTCACCGTCGCGGGCGACGACTTGAAGTGGATCACCCCCGCTGCGTCCGGCGGCGGTTCGGCCGAGCTCGTCTGGAAGCGAGCCAAATAGGCCGCGCCGGTTCATTGCCGCAAAAGGCTGCCCCGCCCGGATCGGGCGGGTTCACTCCACTTCCGCCAGCCGCGGCCGTGGCGTCAGCACCAGCGCAAAATAGGTCTCCATGTCGGCGTTCATGGTGAAGTGGAACCGCGAGAAGGCACTCAGCAGGTCCGGCTCATAGAGCGCGCGAGAGGCCTCGTGGCAGATCAGGAATTTCGGCGCCGCCACGATGTCTTCGCGGTCGATGACGCAGAGCAGGCGCATCTCGGGATGGTGGGCGAGCCAGTCGAACACCGCCGTGGCCACCATGGGATAGCCGGGGTGCAGCATGTCGTCGAGGCAGATGATGCCGTCGCGGTGCAGCACCGCGTGGATGAGCTCGAGGTCGTTGGTCAGGCATTCGCGGGAGTGGTGGCTGTCGATGTGAGCGAAACGCACGAGGTGCGCGCCGAGCCTATCGCGCATGGCGGCCGCGCCGATCTCGCGGCTGTCCGCTTTCCAGCACACATACCGATCGCGCGAGATGCCGTGAGCGGCGCAATTGGCGAGGAACCGGCCTTCGATGCCGGCATCCGGCCAATCGAAGCGGTCGATGCCAACAGCCTTTTCGCCCGGCGCGAGGCCGAGCGCCATGGCGATGAAGAAGCGGCCTTCGAAGGTGCCGATCTCGACGAGATCGCCGCCGATGCCGAGCGCCGACTGGCGCCGAATCAGGTGACCGCAAATGGCGGCGGCGAAGCGCGAGGACATGCCCCGCACCCGCTCGTAGCTCTCCGCCAGGAAGCGGTCGATGGCGGAA
Organism: uncultured Alphaproteobacteria bacterium; assembly: GCA_963791375.1. Classification (GTDB taxonomy): domain Bacteria; phylum Pseudomonadota; class Alphaproteobacteria; order Rhizobiales; family Xanthobacteraceae; genus JAJPKK01. Next base: position 24,337 of record CAWBSI010000013.1, on the reverse strand, counting down.
TGGCCGCTCGCGATATCGATCATTTAACCGTTACCGGATTGTTGCGTCGCTGCGGCCGACGAAAATGTGCCATACTTAGCCCTGTGTCGTTCGGCGGTGACGAGCCGCGTGCCGCCGGCTTTGCTCGATGCGATTTACATTGCGTGTCAACCGAGGGAACATCCCATGGTGTCTCGTCGGAAACTGATCCAGGCCATCGGCGCCGGCGCTGCCGCATGGCCCACTATCACGGATGCAACCGCCTTGGCGCAAGGGACCGTTTCGCCACCGATCGATGCCGCGACAGCAATCGGAACCGGGTCCGCCAGCCAGGCGAAAACCCAGGCCTTCCTCGCGCAGTTCGAGACGGCGTGGCGGCCGCTCGATCCCCAGCTGCGGTTCGTCCTCGGCCTCATCTATGCGGGGCTGCAGGATGTGCCGCCCCCGGACCAGCTTTCGCCGACGGAGCTTCGCCGGATCAACGATGGCGTGTCGTTCTACTTCAACGCCGGCGCCCCCGCGCTGCCGCATATCGAGCAGACGACGATCGCCGTGCCGAGCGGCCGCACCAAGGTGCGGCTCTATGATCCCGGCGCGCCCGCTCCCGCACCCACGGTGGTGCTTCTCCACGGCGGCGGCTGGGTCATGGGCAGTCTCGACACCTATGACGGCTTCGCGCGCCTGATCGCGAAGCGCTCCGGTCTGCGCTGCCTGAGCGTGGAATATGCGCTCGCGCCGGAGCATCCGTTCCCGGCGCCGCTCGACGACTGCATCGCCGCGGTGCGGTGGGCGGTATCCGAGGGGGCGGCGTTTGGCATTGATCCCCGGCGCGTTGCGCTCATCGGGGATTCGTCGGGCGCTAATCTTTCGCTCGGGGTCTGCCTCGCGCTGCGCGACGCCGGCATTCATTCCGTGCGCGGTGCGGCGCTGATGTATGGCGTCTACTCCCTCGACATGGATACCGCGTCCCAACGCGCCTATGGCAGCGGTATGTATTTCCTGGGCACGGCCGACATCGCGCGGTACGCCAACGAGTATCTGCCGACCCAGGCCGCGAAGCAAAATCCGCTCGCCGTTCCCATGCTCGCCAATCTCGCCGACCTGCCGCCGCTCTACATCGCAGCATGCGAATTCGATCCGTTGCTCGATGATTCCGAGCGCCTGGTCGCGCGTGCCAAGGCCGCCGGCGTCGACACCGAGTACCGCGTCTGGAAAGACATGGTGCATGGCGCCTTCAGCCTGGCGGGCTGGGTCGACGCCATGGGCCCGGAGGTCGACCGCATCGGCGCGTTTCTGGCGCGGGTCACCCGTGGCGGGTGACGGCTGTGCTTTCTCCCTTCCCTTAAGGTTGGGGAGGGGATCGCGGGCCGCAGGCACGGCGTTTGTGGAGCGGCAGCAGACCACCACCCCGACCCTCCCCCTTCGAGGGCCTTCCAGGGGGAGGGAGACGGCAACGCTTTGATCTCTACTTGTGTCCACCTCTTTCGCGGACGAGTTGGGCGAAGTCGTCGCGGCCGAAGAAGTCGGCCCAGCCGAGAGCGGTCGCGTCGTACTTGTCGTCGCGGATATTGGGATCGGCGCCGGCATCGAGCAGCATGCGGGCAATCTCGATGTCGCCATTCTCGACGGTCATATGCAGCGCCGTGTGATTGCAGTCCCACATCAGCCGCTTGGCATTGACGTCGACGCCGTGTGCGATCAGCCATCGCACTGCGTCGTGGTTCTTCTTGTTGACCGCGAGGTGCAGCGCCACCGTGTCGCGTCCGTCGGCGCCGATGCGCGTGGGCTCGTCGCGCAGCATCGCCTCGGCGAGGTCGTAGCGCCGCAGGTTCACGGCGGTGAGGAAGTCGAGCTTTACGCCGGCTTCGAGGAGCATGGCGGCGATCTCCGGGTCGGCGTTCTCCTGCGAGGCCGTGGTCAATGGCGTCGCGCCGGTCGCATCGGTCGCGTTCGGGTCGGCTCCGAGCGCGAGCAGGAGCGCAACGATCTGCGGCCGATTCTTTGCTGCCGCGTGGTGCAGGGGCGTGCGGCGGTGCTGGTTGCGGGTCATGCGCGCGGTCAGGAGGCCGGGGTCGCGTGACACGAAGCTGCGCACCGCATCGGCCCGGTCGAGCGCGATCGCTGTCCAGAGATTGAGCCTGGCGCCATGGTCCAGAAGGTAGGCGGCCACGTCCTCCCGCACCTGCCGGAAGCAGGTGGCCCAGCCGAGCACGCCGACCTCGTAGTCGTCCGCCTCGCCGATCACGTCCGAGCGCGCTTCGACCAGGATCTTGACCGTCTCCAGATCGGCGACCGCCGCCGCGACGTGCAGCGCATAGGCGTTGTCGGGGAAATCGCGCACGTTGACGTCGGCGCCGCGCTCCAGCAGCAGGCGCAGGCAGGCGTGCTGGCTTTTGCATGCCGCCCGATGAAGCGCCGACTGCTTCACGAAGCCGCTGCCGAGGGCGTTGACGAGCCCCGGATTGGCGTCGAGCCGCCGGCGCAGGACCTCGACGTCGCCGCGCCAGGCCGCATCGAGAATCCCGTAGATGGCCTGCACCACCTGTCGCGGCCGGGTTTCCCCGGTCTGGGCGTCGCGGGCGAGAATCTCGATCGCCTCGAACCGGTTCGCCTTGGCGATCTGATGGATGGTGCGGCCGTCATCATCGGTCGCGCCGGGGTCGAAGCCTTCCGCGAAGGCGCGGCGAACAGTCTCGATGTCTCCGGCGCGGGCTGCCTGGAAGATGCGCTTGCGGTCCGACCGGGCGGCCGTGAGCGTCCCGGAAGTGACGGTGTCGACGTGGGCCTTGAGGGCGCGCCAGCTCTTGAATCCGTAGTCTCCGGCGAGATCCCGCTGTGCTGCATTCAGCTTGGCGGCGGGATCGAGCGCGCGCAACTCGGCGAGCCGATCCTTCGCGGCTTTCCGGAGCCAATCGATATTGGGTTTGGCAGGCAGTGCCTTCGGCATGGGACACCTTCTTTCTTCGCGCCCGGCGACCGCGGCTCTCGGGCAAGAAAGAAGGAGAATGTCAGCGTAACGCTGGAGGTGGGTTCAACCCTTTACGCGGTCCGTCGGTCGCCTGATCGACCGGCGCGAAGGCTAACTCCGGCGGGCGCGCAAAGTCAATTTCCGAACACGGGCCGAAGCTGGCGGAAGAACCCGGCGCGACTCGCCGGTGCTTTCAGTTCTGAATGCGGCGGTGGCGCTTTATCGTGGCTTGACCGAACGCAGTGGAGGGCCCGTGATAGTATGGGCTCTGGTAGCAGTACCCGCCGATACCGGAGATGGTCGTCATGCACTGCTGGTAGCTGGTGAAATAGCAGGACGTCGTCGTGCCGTCCTTTACGAGCTGCCGCGAGCACCACGGGTAGGAATACGGCGATTGCGCCGAGGCCAATCCGGTGGCGCCCGTCAGCGCGACCGATGCGAGAACCAGGGTGAAGAATTGCGAGCGCATGTGGGATCTCCTCATGAGAGATTGCCGTGCGACCCATACAAGCGCATTCCGCGCCGCGGGTGCGCGAACGCTTTGCCGCAGTTAAGGCAATGTCACGCGTCTTGGGGCGCGCGTTTGAGCACGAGCCCGAAGCACCCTGTCCGTAGTACCCTGTCCGAAGCGCCCTGTCCGAAGCGCCCTTCCGCAGGCCCGCGCAAACGGTGTATTCTCGTTCAATTTCGTGCGCGCCAGACGCATTGAAAGTTCAGAACCCGGGCTTCCGACTTCGAGAAGCTCGATCCCGACCAGCACAAAGGATGGACATGAGACGCATCGGCACAGGTCTGACCCGTCGCCGCCTTGTGCGGAATGCAGCCGGCGTCGTCGCGTCGGCGGCGATCGCTCCCGGGATGGCGAAGGCGGCGCAGCCGGTCGGACCGGTCATGGCGGAGTTGAGTGCCTACATGAGCAATGCGCGCGGCCGCGCCTTGCCGGACGAGGTGATGGAGAAGACCAAGCACCACCTCCTCGATACGCTGGCGGCGATGATCTCGGGCTCCGAGCTGCCGCCGGGGCGCGCGGGCATCGCATTCGCCCGCGCCTATGGGGGCGATAAGATTGCGACGGTCGTAGGCTCCCGCGTGCTGTGCGGACCGATCGAGGCTGCGCTTGCGAACGGCATGGTGGCGCATGCGGACGAGACGGACGACTCCCACGCCCCATCGATCTCGCATCCGGGCTGCGCGGTCGTTCCGGCGGCGCTGGCGGTCGGCGAGCAGTCCGGCATCGACGGGTCGAAGTTCCTGCGCGCCATCGCGCTCGGCTACGACATCGGTCCGCGCTTCACCATGGCGTTCGGTGCGGCCGCGCTGCAGAAGCAGAACCACCGGAGCACCCACAGCATCGCGGGCGTGTTCGGCGCGGCGGCGGCCGCCGGCTGTGCCGCCGGCCTCGACGTGCAGCAGATGCGCTGGCTCATCGACTACACGGCGCAGCAATCTTCCGGGATACTCGCCTGGCAGCGCGACAGCGACCACATCGAGAAGGCGTTCGTGTTCGCAGGGATGCCGGCCCGCAGCGGTGTCACCGCCGCGCTGCTCGTTCGCGCCGGCTGGACCGGGATCGACGATATCCTGTCGGGCGCCGACAATTTCCTCATTGCCCACATGCCGGCGGGCGACCCGGCGCGGCTCACCGAGAAGCTCGGCGAACGCTACGAGGTAACGCGGACCAACATCAAGAAGTGGTCGGTCGGCTCGCCCATCCAGGCGCCGCTCGATGCGCTGGAGAATTTGATGAAACGCCGGCCGTTCGCCGCCGACGAGGTGCGCAAAGTGACCGTGCGGATCGACACCCGCGGCTCGGTCACGGTCAACGACCGCGAGATACCCGACATCTGCCTCCAATACATGGTCGCCGTGATGCTGCTCGACCGCACCGCCTCGTTCCGCGCCGCCCACGACAAGCCCCGCATGCAGGACCCCGCGGTGCTGCGTCAGCGCGCCAAGGTCGTGCTCATGGGCGACGAAGAGCTCGATCGCCGCGCGCCGCGGCGCGAGGCCATCGTGCAGGTCTCGCTGGCCGATGGCACCGAGCTCAGCGAGCACGTTGAAACCGTGCGCGGCACCTTCGAAAATCCGATGACGCTCGAAGAAGTGATCGCGAAGGCCCGCGATCTGGTGACGCCTGTGCTCGGCGCCGACAGGGCTACCGCGCTGATCGAGCGCGTGCTCGGGATCGAGACGATGAAAGACATCCGTGAGCTGCGGCCGTTTCTGCAGGCCGGGTGAGACGTCGGGCGATGGCCTCGTCTTTTGAGGTTTCCACTTCTGCTGTGAGGCAAAAATGAATCTTAGATATGAGAAGCCCGGGTTGATGGACGCCGCAGGCCTGCTGTCCGCATGCGCGATCGCGCTGCTGGTCGGCGCGTCGCCGCTACACGCCGCCGATATCACCTATGAGCGCCTGCTCAATCCCGAGCCGCAGAACTGGCTCATGAACCATCATGACTTCAGCGCGCAGCGCTTCTCGGCGCTCGATGCCATCAACCGGTCGAACGTCAAAGGCCTCAAGCTCGCCTTCGCGATCGCGCTCGGTGGCACCTCGAAGGACGAGTACCTCCAGATGACGCCGCTGGTCGAGGACGGCTTCATGTACGTGGTCGACAGCTGGGGCATCGTCTCCAAGGTCGACGTGCGGTCCGGCACGTCTGGCCAAATCGTCTGGCAGATGAACCCCAAGCAGCAGAAGCAGGACCGCAATCGCGGTGTCGCGCTGTGGAACAATCTGGTGATCTCGCAGACCGGCTTCGAGGCCCGGGTGATCGCGACCGATAAGGACACCGGCAAGGTGGTTTGGGAAACCAGCCTGCTCGATCAGCCCGACCTCGAACTCACGGCGGCGCCGCTGGCGCTCAAGGACCAGATCGTGGTCGGCGGCTCCGGCGGCGATCGCGGAATCCGGCCCTGGGTCGTCGCGCTCGACGCCAGGACCGGCAGGCTGCAGTGGAAGACCCACTCGGTGCCTGCGCCCGGCGAGCCCGGCAGCGAGACCTGGAAGGGCGGCAACAACGCGTGGCAGACCGGCGGCGGCTCGTTCTACGTCACCGGCTCCTACGATCCCGCGTCCAATCTCACCTATTGGGGCTCCGGAAATCCGGCGCCGGCCTACGATCCGACCTATCGGCCCGGCGACAATCTCTATACGTCGAGCGCGCTCGCCTTCGACGCCGCCACCGGCAAGATCAAGTGGTTCCACCAGTACACGCCGAACGACAGCCGCGACTATGACGAGACCGGCACCCACATCATCATCGACACCAAGCTTGCCGGCGAGGATCGCAAAATCCTCTCCCACGCCGGCCGCAACGGCTTTCAGTATATCTTCGATCGCCTCAACGGCCAGTTCCTGCGGGCCACCCAGACCGTCAAGGAGGTGACCTGGACCAAGGGCATCGACCCGAAGACCGGCAAGCCGCTCGAATACGATGCCGGCAAGGATCTCCAGCTCTATGCCGGGCCCGCCAACATGCACGAGGACCGTGCCTCCCGCCGCCTCTGCCCGCCGATTTCCGGCGGCAACAACTACTGGCCGGCGTCCTACAGCCACCGCACCGGCCTTCTCTATATCCCCCAGCACGAAGGCTGCGCCAAGATCACCACCGATCACTCGATGCACGTGAAGGGCAATTTCTGGGGCGGCGTTACCGGACCGGACGGCCCCGTCACCAGTTCGCTCGTCACGCTCGATCCCGCCACCGGCGAGCTGAAGAAGCGCATCGAGCTGCCTTATCCCAATTATGCCGGCGCGCTGACGACCGCAGGCGGAGTCGTGGTCACGGCGCTCATCGACGGGACCATCCTGGCGTTCGACGACGAAACCCTCGAAGAGCTGTGGCGCATCAATGTCGGCACCGGCTTCAACGCCCCGCCCATGACCTATGCGGTCGGCGGCAAGCAATACATCGCCATCGCCTCCGGCCTGTGCTGCGCCGGCGCCGCGCCTGGGCAGTTCCGCAATGCGCGCGTGCGGGTTTCGCGGAGCCCGGAATTGCGCGCGCTCGGCAATGCCACGATGGTGTTCGTATTCGCACTGTGAGGGGGCGGGAGGGGCTGATCAGTTTGCGGCACCGAGGAGAAGCAAGACGATAACGACGAAAGCTTCCGGCCAGTGCGCGCCGCCGCCGCTCACCCCTTCGGCTCCCCCGGAAACGGGAATCTCACCCAGTCCGGCTTGACGAGGCGCAGCGTGACCGCTCCGGCGACGAGATCGTGGCCGGCGGCGAGCGCATCGGCGGCGCGATCGAGCCGCAGCGAGGCGAGCGCGCGGCCCTTGGCGGAGGAGCCGAAGGTGCCGACGGGCTTTTCGGCGGCGGTCACAGCGGCGCCGGCGTCGGGCGCAAAGCCGTCAAAGGCGACCGGCACGATGCGGGTGCGGGCATTGCCGCGATGCTCCATGCGCGACACCACCTCCTGGCCGACGTAACAGCCCTTGGCGAAATCGACGCCGTGAAGCTGATCCATGTCGGCCTCGTGGGGAAACGCGTCGCCATAGGAAAAATCGAGGCCGCCGCGCGGCACACCGAGCGCAATGCGGTGGGCCTCGAATTCCGGCGCCGGCACCAGTGCGGCGCCGAGATCGGCGGCAGCTTCGGCCGCGAGATGCGGCGGCAGCATCACCCGCAAGCCCAGCGCCGGCAGGCGCGGGTCCCGGTAGCACAGGCCGTAGTCGGTTGCCGCTTCGCCGTCCCACAGCGCCATTACGCCGAGCGTTTCGGAGAGATCTTCGATCATCACCTTGGCGCGCAGCTTGTAGAAGTTGAGCCGATCGACGCAGGTCTTTGCCAGGGCGCGGGGCACGTCGAGAAAGAAGCCGCCGCCGTCCGACGGGCTCGCCTCGGCAATGACGGCATCGACGATGATCTTGCCTTGCGGCGTCAGGAGCGCCGCGAAGCGCGGCGAATCCGGCGTCACCTTGCCGATATCGGCGGTGAACAGCCCGTTGAGAAAGCTCCGCGCGCCGTCGCCCGCCACCTTGACGACGCCGCGATCGGGCAGCAATGCGGCCTTCATTCTGAATCCTGTTCCTGTCCGAACGTAGGACGCCGTCGGGCGGCCCTCAAGGGCGGAGCAGGCGCTGGGATAGGAACCGTTCTAAAGGATGATCCCGAACAGCGGAGGACTTTCGGTGGCAAGATGATTGCTGAAGAAGCTGCCGTCGGCGCGGGGCCGGGCGCCGGACCGGGACATGACGGCCGGCGTGGCGACGGCCGCCAGCGGGGCGGACTCGCGCTACTGCCGCGCCAGTTCGACCGAAAATTCGCCGTTGCTGATGCGCCGCGACAGGCTTTCGGCATAGCGGGCGGCGGCTTCCTCGCCATAGGTGGAGACGAGCTCGCTGAAGGCGGTGAACAGGCAGATCTGGGCCATGCAATCGCCGTCGACCCCGTTCAGGCGGGCCTCGGTCCAGGCCTCGTGCAGGAAGTCGAGCGCCGCCTGTTTCTGCTCGTGGTCCGGCAATGGATCACGCGCTGCCAGATTCGAAATGGTCATATTGCGGTGATACCCTTGCGTCGCGCACGCGGCGCGTCCCCGTGTCCGTACATACAAATTAACACGCATGTGACGGCGGGCCAGCGGGACCTTTCAGAAGGGTTAACGGACACGCATAAAGACGAGCCCAATTCGCCGCTAGTCTTTGATTTTAAGCATGATCTCGCCCGAAAGGCCGGCGGTCTTCCGGGTGATGAAGCCGACAGGATTCGAGCGCCGGAAACCGCCGCCTAATTGCTGTAGCGCGCGGTGACCTCGCGGGCGATCTTGGAGCCCTCTTCCAGATAGCGGCGGATGGCGAGGTCGGCCGCCGGTGTGCAGGTGCGGTAGGACTGCTGGTAGGTGCGGTATCCCCGGTTGAAATGGGCGATCATCTGGGAGCGCCGCTGGCCCGAGGGCGTTTCGGCGTCGATCAGCGCCTGCATCTCATTGCGCCATTTGTTGCCTTCGTTGGCGCCGCAGACGCCGCGCAGGTAGTGCAGGCTGCCGAGAATCTCGGCGAGCCGCTCCAGGACCCCGTCGAATGGGGCCACGTCGACCGCACGGGCGGGCCCCAAGGGCGAACCCAGGGACGAACCGAGGACCAACAGGAGGATGAGAAGTGTGCGTTTGCGCATGCTTTGCCGTCGCCCGAGGTATGCCCCGGCCACGCGGCGAGTTCAAGGCCGGCCTCGGCCTCCTTTCGGCCTCCTGCCGGCCGGGAACTCCTCACCCGGCCTTGCCCATCAGCCCGAAGGCCGCCTCGATGATCTCCGCGAGGCCCTGGGTGGTATGCAGCCCCGTGATCTCCGAGGGATGCAGCCACATCGCCTCCGACAATTCCTCGTTGAGGACGGGTTCGCCGGCAATCCAGCGGGCCGCGAACGGCAAGATCACAAAATGCCGCTCGACCCGGCCCTCGCCGTCGCGCGCGATTGCCTCGCGATAGCCTGCCAGCGCGACCGGCTCGACCGCGAGGCCGGTTTCCTCCTGCACCTCGCGCACCACCGCTTCGACCAGGCTCTCGCCGACCTCGACGCCGCCGCCCGGCAGGGTATGGACGCCTTTTGCCGGCGGCCGGGCGCGGCGCACGATCAGCACCTTGCCATCGCGGATGATGGCGGCGCTGACCGCGAGAATGGGTCGCAACGGATAGGTCCGGCCCTCCGCCATGGCGTCAGCGCCGGCCGTGGGCGCCGGCCGCCGGGGCGCCGCCGGCGGGTACTATGCGCACCACCGCCGCAGTCGAGGCGCAGGGCTTCATGATGGCTTGGGACTCCGCAATCGCCGGGCGAGCGTAGAGGCCGGCGCGGCGCTTGGCCATACATATTGGAAGGCACGAGCCGGCACGCGCCACGGCCGTCAAACGTCGCACCGATAGACGACTACGCTCGTGTGCGCACCGACCTGCCGGATGCTCCTGAAACGGCCAGTCCGGCAGAGGCTGATCTCCAGCGGCTCATGAAAGAACACCATAGGATTCTGTTGGATACTCTCTGAGTCTGCCAGGAATCCAGATACGAGGAGCGAGCCGAGCGTGTTCTGAGCGAGGAAGGCGATCACCGCGCGGTAGCCGGCCTCGGTCTCCTGGTGGATGAGGACCTCGAAGCAGAGCACCATTTCGGCGGGTTGAACGTCCGGCTCCGGGGTCCGGTGGAATTCCCATTCAGGCCGCGCGTTGCGTGCGGCGGCGAGCGCCAAGAATGACTGGTCGATGCCGACATAGCGATGGATCGCAAGTTCCTTGATCACTTCCAAGTCGCCACAGCCGAAATCGAGAACGCTGGCCGCGGCCTCGACACCCTGCTCCTTCAGGAGTCGCCGTTTGTAAAGCAGGGTGTCACCACGCGAACCGACTCCGGAGCCGCGCTCCGGGAAATGCCGGTAGCGCATCTCCCAGAACACCCGGTTGTCGAAGCCCCGGCTGATCTGGCCGTTGGCCGCGGTCACCGCAGCCTGGCCCGTTTGATTTGGATTGATCCGAGGACGAATCAGCCCAAGAACATCCAGGCTCGAAACATGATAGTGTACGAGCGCGACCGGCCGAGACTTGTCGAAATAATCAGGTCCGTCCGCCAAATGAACATAATAGTTGACATTCGAAGGTGCGATCTCGAACGGAAGCTTTGCGTGATGCACGGCGAGCCAGAAGCTCACCTGATCGACATGCTGCTTTCTTCCAACGCGTGCCAGCGGCTCGATATTGTCGAAAAGCCAGAGTGCCCACCGACGCCATTCGGTGGACAGATTTTCGCAGAAGGCCTTTGGAACCGAGTAGAAGCCCCCGTTGCAATTACCGAGATACGTTTTCGCCGTGCCAGTATCGGTTTTGCAGACCGGGGGCAAGCTCGGCAGGCCGGATGCGGCCGCGATCTCTTCGAGTATGTGGAGTGGCGGATTGTCGACGTCCACGATCTTGCCGACAATTGCCAAATCGCTCAAGAATGGCCTGAGATCCGACAAAGCGATGGTGTCGGTATCGAGAAGCACCGCGCGGTCAAACTCGAAGGCGCTGAGATTGTCGAGCTGATTGAGCTTGTTGCAGTGTCGGCCGTCGCCGAATTGGGCGATCTGCTGGACCCGGCAGCCGAGGTCGCGAAAAATGGTGCGGCGGTGTTCCGGCACTTCCGGCGTAAACTGGACAGCGATGGCCGACGGGTCACCTCCGCAATGCTCGATCAACGATCGTGCCAGGTGCCAGCCCTCGTAGACGAAGCTCGGATCGTCATCGACGATAAACGAAAAAATCGTGCGACGCATCGCTGGGATCAAAGCTTTTCGTCCTTCGCCTTGGTTACAGGTCGGGCGTGCGACCAATGACTAAAGTCCGCGGAAAAAAAAGCGGGCACCCGCGTCAGACCTCTGCATTGATAAGCGCATACCCGAGCGACTTTAACACTGGCCGCGTGGCCGCCTCAAAAATCGCGATCTCTTCGCCGGACAGATCCTTTTGAAAGCGCCTGATTTGGCCGGCGTTCGGTGGATCGAGGGTCCGGCGATGGATTTCCTGATGCGCCTCACGCGTCGCGAAAAACCGGCCATCCGGGTCGCGGAATGCGCCCAATTCCGACAGGCGTTCCGCCGCCTGCTGATGATGGCAGAGTACCGCAGGATGGAACGGCAGATCGATGAATGCAAGGATGCGACGCAAGATCGGCTCCGGGCTCACCGCAAGGTCCTCGTACCTGACTTCGAGGCACCGGTCCGGGTAAGCCTTCGCCGCGTCCAAACCGGCCGAGAGCCATTTGAGCCAGCTTTGGGCGAGCTTCTGCATGTCGTCGCCTGGGCCGAACCACATGTGCCGCATCGACGCGGCGACATCGCGTCCATCCCGTATGACGTGGATGAAAAAGGCCTCCGGCAGGAGCGCAGCGATTTCTGGAATCCAGAAGATGTGGCCGGGGGTCTTGTCGCCGAAGCGGGTCTTGCCATGCCGTGCCGCGTAGAGCTGATAGAAGATGCGCAAGCCCGCCGAAACGGAGAACCCGTCTCCCATTCGAGTGAACGCGTCCAGCAATGCATCGGCGGAAATGTGTAGGTGGTTCCAGCGCTGAGAATGCATCATCGCCGTCAGGACCGCGCGTGGCAGATCGGGCGGCTGCTGTGGCGTGCGCGATAGTTGGAACACTTCGTTGAACATCGTCTCCGGTGGAATCGCGAGGTCCGGATGCGCGTCGAGCATCAGACGCAGCAGCGTCGAACCGGATCGCGGATGACAGACGATGAACGGGACGGGCAAAGTCACGACGCGAGCAACTCCCCCTCCGCAGAGAGGCTGGTCTGGAGCAATTGCAGCGCTCTGGAGAGCTCGCTTTCCGTGAGATGCTGTGCGTAGAAATGCGTCAGGCCGAAATCGATCGGCCTGGACCGCCCGAAGGGAATACGCAAGAGCCCGAAGGGCGCTAGGCGGCGTGCCATGATCTCCTCGGGCGAGACCTCTCCGTCCGCCCATGGCGAGCAGGCAAGCCCGTTGATGAACCGCTCCAGCGCGGCGCGACGGACGATCACGAAGCTCTGCTGAAGCATCCGGACGGCCACCGCACCGTTCAGTCCGACCCCGTTCTCCGTTGGCGCGCCGACAAGGATATCCTCGGTGGCATCGCCGATCGCGTTGGCCAGGAGGTCGTCTCCCAACAGCAGGCAATCCTGTTCGACATAGACGTAGAAATCAGCGTCGCAACACAGCGCGTACATCGCCCCGTTCATCACCGAGCGCGTGAACCCGGAATACTTGGTCTTGATCCATCCTTTTCCGAGTGCGTTGGCATGGCCGTAATTGCGATCGAGCTCGATCCAGACCAGCGATGGGTCGGACCCATGGTCCGGCTTGACCGGCGAGGCGCTGTCGGTCACCACGATCCTGAGTGGCCGCAGACACCGATGTACCTGGCGCCGCCATACGTTGAAGAAGGCCGGCGAGCGAGTCGCGAGGGCCCCTATGGTCCATGGAGCACTGCTGCCGTCATACCACCACCCGCTGCCGACGACGACTTTCGGCCTGTCATTATTGCGGATTGACCAGTCGTTCATCGTTTCACCCACGCGACCGACCGTATCGTGCCGGCGCAATGGTCACAACAAGGGCACGACGTCCGCGGGGGCTTGGCCACAGGAATTTGGATGCGTGCGAACCCGAACGCAGTGGGCCGCGCGAAAGCCGCTACTTCGCGTCCGCCTTCATGATCTGTACCCGCCGGTTCTCGCTGGCAAAGGGATCAGCGGCGTTCTTGGGCTGCGTCTTGCCGCGGCCGACGGCCGTGACGGTATCTTCCGGCAGCTTGTTTCTTGCGACCAGAAAGCGCTTCACGGCCTCGGCGCGGCGCTCCGAAAGGCGCTGATTGAAAGCATCGCCGCCGCTCGCATCGGTGTGGCCGACGACGATGAGGGCGGCGCCTTTTTCCTCCGGCTTGCGGAGGCGGGCGCCGAGTGTCTCGAGCTGCGATATCGCCGCCGCGCCGAGACCGGTGGAGCCGGGGCGGAAATGAATTTCGACGTCGATGCTTCCCGGTTGCGCCGCGCCGCATCCGGCCGTCGGGTCGAAGCGAGGGCAGCGGGTGAGCTGCTTTGCCCGCAACGATTCGATGATCTGCTCCCGCGTCGGCTCCTCGGCGCGCGCGAAGTCGGCGGCCGCCACCAGCACGACGCCGCCGACGGCCGCCGCGAACACGGCGCCGCGCCACAGTTGGGCAGGACGAAGGGGCATCGCCTGTTGTCCTCTGGGATGAACGTCAGTTCGTCGATCCCTCAGCTCTGACGCAGCTCGGGGAAATCTTCCTCGCGGAATTCGGCCGCTTCGCGCGTCCCGGCGGCGGCGCGGGTTTGCTCTTCGCGTCGCAGCTCGACGCGGCGGATCTTGCCGGAGATGGTTTTGGGAAGGTTGCCGAATTCCAGCCGGCGCACGCGCTTGAACGGGGCGAGGCGGCTGCGGATGTGCTGGAAGATCGACAGTGCTGTGGCGCGGTCGGCGGTCGAGCCGGCGACGAGGGAGACATAGGCCTTGGCGACGGCGAGCCGCATTGGGTCGGGCGCGGGCACCACCGCGGCTTCGGCGACGGCAGGATGCTCGATCAGGACGCTTTCCAGCTCGAACGGGCTGATGCGGTAGTCGGATGCTTTGAAAACGTCGTCGGCCCGGCCGACATAAGTGATATAGCCGTCGGCATCGCGGGTGGCGACGTCGCCGGTGCGGTAGAGCGGCCCTGTCATGTCGGCGATGGCGCCGTCCTCCTGCTGGTAGCCGCGCATCAGGCCGGCGGGCGCGGGATCAAGCGCGATGGCGATCTGGCCTTCCTCGGTGTCGTTGTCTTGGGCGCCGACGAGACGGATGCGATAGCCCGGCAGCGGGCGACCCATCGATCCGGACTTGACGGGCTGGCCGGGCGTGTTGCCGATCTGCGCCGTGGTCTCGGTCTGGCCGTAGAAGTCGCGGATGGTCAGCCCCCAGGCATCACGGACCTTGTCAATGACTTCGGGGTTCAACGGCTCCCCGGCGGCGATCACTTCGCGCAGGCAGTGCTGCACCGATTTCAGGTCTTCCTGGATCACCATGCGCCACACCGTCGGCGGCGCGCACAGCGAGGTGACCCGAAGGGCCGAGATCGTCTCCAGCAAGGCCTTGGCACTGAATCGCGGGTGGTTGTACGCGCACACCGTGGCGCCGGCGTTCCAGGGGGCGAAGAAGCAGCTCCACGCATGCTTGGCCCAGCCTGGGGAGGCGACGTTGAGGTGGACGTCGCCGGGCAGGAGGCCGATCACGAACATGGTCGAGAGATGACCGATCGGATAGGAGCGATGCGAGTGCAGCACCAGCTTGGGCTTCGCCGTCGTTCCGGACGTGAAGTAAAGCAGCAGGGGATCGTCGGCATTGGTTTGCGCGTCGGGAGTGAACGCGGCGGGAGATTTCAAGAGCTCGTCGTAGCGATGCCAGCCCGGCGGCGCGTCCCCCACCGCGATCCGCGTCAGCTTCTGCTTGAAGCCGTCGAATTTCGCGGTGTCGGCGGCCGAGGTGACGACATGCCGCGCGCCCCCGCGCTCGAATTGGTCGGCGAGATCGTCCGGCGTTAGCAACGTCGCCGCCGGGATCACCACGGCGCCGAGCTTCATCACCGCCAGCATCGTCTCCCACAGCGGCGCGACATTGCCGAGCATGAGCAGGACCCGATCGCCGCGTCTCACCCCGAGCGCGCGCAGCGCATTGGCGAGGCGGCTTGAGCGTTCGGAGAGTTCGGCGAAAGTGAGCTTGGTGGCGTCGTCGCCCACGATGATCAGGGCGGGGCGGCCGGCGCCCTCGCCGCGGGCGAGCTCGGCGTCGAACCAGTCGAGAGCCCAGTTGAAATGGGTCGGCGCGGGCCAGCGGAAGTCGCGGTAGGCGGCGGCGTAATCGATGCGATGCGCCAGCAGAAAATCACGTGCCGCCTTGAACGAGTCCGCCGCCATGTTTCGTCCCGTGCTTTATCTTCGTTTCTGCTTGGCCAGCCAGCGGAACACGACCGAGAAGTCCTTGGCCGCATCCCCCGCTGCCGCGGCCTTTTCGTAAAACGACAGCGCCATCGCAGCGAGCGGCGTGGGCGAGCCCGTCGCCTCCGCCGCCACCTGGGAGAGCTTGACGTCTTTTACCATAAGCTGGGTCATGAAGCCGGGGGCGTAGTCGCGGTTCGCTGGGGCCGCGGGCACCGGGCCGGGCGCCGGACAGTAGCTCGACAAGGCCCAGGAATTGGCGCTGGCGGTGGAGCAGATCTGATGCAGCTTGTTCCAGTCGAGGCCGAGCTTCTGGGCCAGCAGGAAGCCTTCGGCGACGCCGACCATGTTGATGGCGAGCATCATGTTGTTGCAGATCTTCACGGCCTGGCCGGCGCCCGGCCCGCCGGCATGGAAGATGTTCTTTCCCATCGCCGCCAGGATCGGCTGGCCGCGGGCGAAGGC
The DNA here is from genome assembly GCA_963791375.1 of uncultured Alphaproteobacteria bacterium. Classification (GTDB taxonomy): domain Bacteria; phylum Pseudomonadota; class Alphaproteobacteria; order Rhizobiales; family Xanthobacteraceae; genus JAJPKK01. Next base: position 8,490 of record CAWBSI010000013.1, on the reverse strand, counting down.
ATCCTCGGTGCCGCCGACCATGAAGGTCAGGGTGGCATTCTGGGCGCCGATCGTGCCGCCCGAGACCGGGGCGTCGAGCATGGCGAGGCCCGCCCGCTCGGCCGCCGCGGTGACGGCGCGGGCGCTGTCCACGTCGATGGTCGAGCAATCGATCAGCAGCGGCTTGGTGTTCCCCGCCGCCTCGATGAGGCCGCCCTGGTGCAGCCAGACCTCGCGCACGTCCTCGCCGGCAGGCAGCATGGTGATGACGACATCGGCTCCCTTGGTGGCCTCGGAAGCGCTGGCGGCGGCCTTGCCGCCGGCCGCGGTCAGGGCCTGGAGCGCGGCGGGATTGAGGTCGTAGCCGGTGACGGCATGGCCCGCCTTGACGAGGTTGGCCGCCATGGGCGCGCCCATGTTGCCGAGGCCGATGAAACCGATGGTCGCCATGTCACAGCACCTCGAAGGGAGTGATTTTGAAGGCGCGAAGCATACGCATAGCCTGACTGCAGCAGCCAGCCGGATTATAGCTCTCTGGCCAGTTCGATGAGCTTGGCTACTGTATTCATGTTGCGGGCCGTTCCGTTCTTGACGGCCGGGATCTTCAATTTGGAACCCGCCATCCGATCCCCGTAATGGACATAGATTTCCCGCACGCCCAGTTCGATCTCCTCGCTGCTTCGACCCGAAACGTGCTTGATCGCGTCGTCGGGCGGCGGGTCGTCGAGGAAAATCGCCACCGTCCGATTGGCCGCGGCCTTCGGGAACGGATTGGCTTTCAACACCGCGGCCAATTCTGCGTGCGTACGAATGAGAACCCGCACCGGCTTGCCTGCGTATTCTTCCAAGCGGGCCTCGAGCGCCGCCTTGACGCCGGCTTCCGACCGCCGTGCTCTCGAAAACAGCGTTGCCGCTGGCAATATAGGTCCGGACTCTCGCGCATCCCGCTTGGACGCAGATGGCCTTGAAATCCGCCATGGGCAGCTTTCCGGTGCCGCCGACGTTCACTGCGCGCAGCAGGGCGATGAAAATTGCCATGGGCAAATTCTATTGCCCCGCCCGGCCGGCGACAATATTTACCGGGCTTGCGCATCCCCCGAGCGCGGCATCGTTGCGAGGCGGCGATTAAGCGTCCATCTCGGGAGCGTCGAATTGGGCTAGGATGACCACATGTGCGGCCGCTACCTCATAACCTCCGCGCCGGAAGCGATCCGTGCGCTGTTCCGCTATGCGGAGGAGCCGGATTTTCCCCCGCGCTACAACATCGCGCCGACCCAGCCGGTGCCGATCGTGCGCCTCGACAACGGCGTACGCTCGTTGGCGCTGGTGCGCTGGGGCCTGATCCCGGCCTGGGTCGAGGATCCCCGCACCTTCTCGCTGCTCATCAATGCGCGCGGCGAATCCGTCAGCGAAAAGCCTGCCTTCCGCAATGCCATGCGGCGGCGGCGCTGCCTGTTTCCCGCCGACGGATTCTACGAGTGGAAGGCCGACGTCGGGCGCAAGCGTCCGTTCTGCATCCGCCCGCGCAATCGCCAGCCGGTGGCGTTCGCCGGCCTGTGGGAAACCTGGACCGGACCGAACGGCGAGGAGGTCGACACCGCGTGCATCGTCACCACGGCGGCGAACCGCCTGCTGGCGCCGATCCATGACCGCATGCCCGTGGTGATCGCCCCGGAGGCGTTCGACCTCTGGCTCGACTGCGCCCATGTCGATGCGGTAACCGCCGCCGCCCTGATCGCCCCGGCGCCGGACAACCTGTTCGAGGCCTATGAAATCTCGACCGCCGTCAACCGCACCGCCAATGATTCCGCCGCGGTGATCGCGCCGCTGGGATCGCTGCCGCCGCCGGCCGTCGCGGCGGCGCCCGCAGCCAAGGCGAAAAAGAAGGACGACGGACAGGCGTCGTTGTTTTGAGGGCTTGCATTATTCTTTTACGACCTCATCCTGAGGAGCCGTGCGAAGCACGGCGTCTCGAAGGATGGCCATAGACACTTGCGTCGCCCCCGAGTTGCGCACGCCGTGCTCGTTGCCATCCTTCGAGACGGCGCTTCGCGCCTCCTCAGGATGAGGTCGTTAGAGTTCCGCCGGCCCTGTGCTGTGCCCCTCAAGGGGGCGATCAGTGCCTTCAGATCACCTTGCCGGGATTGAGGATGCCGTTGGGATCGAGCGTGCGCTTGAGCGCGCGCATCAGGTCGAGCGCGACCGGGTCCTTCACCTGCGGCAGCAGCTTGCGCTTCATCACGCCGATGCCGTGCTCGGCGGAAATCGAACCGCCGAATTTTGCCACCACGCATGCACGGCGGCGTTCATCTCGTACCAGCGGCCGAGATATGCCTTGGTGTCGGCGCCGACCGGCTGGCTGACGTTGTAGTGGATGTTGCCGTCGCCGAGATGGCCGAACGGCACCGGACGGCAGCCGGGGATCAGCGCCTGCGACGGCGGCGTCGGCCTCGCGCAGGAACTCCGGCACCGCGGCGACCGGAACCGAGATGTCGTGCTTGATCGAGCCGCCTTCGGGCTTCTGCGCCTCCGGCAGCATCTCGCGCAGATGCCAGAAGGCGCGGCGGTGCTCGAGGCTGTCGGCGATCGCGGCATCGCGCGACGATGCCCGTTCCATCGCCGTTTCCAGGGTCTCCTCGAGCACCAGCCGCAGGTCCTGCGTCGCGGCCGATGAGATCTGCAGCAGCACGTACCAGGGATGCGGCTCGCCAGCGGATCGCGGCAGCCGGGGCCGTGGCGCACGCCGAATTCGAGCGCGGCGCGGCAGATCAGCTCGAAGCTCGTCGCGGCGCGATTGGTGCGCTCCTGCACCAGATGCGAGCAGCTCGAGCGCCGCGTCCGGCGACGGCACGCCGACGAAGGCGGTCTCCACGGTCTTCGGCGCCGGAAACAGCTTCAGCACCGCGGCGGTGATGATGCCGAGCGTGCCTTCGGCGCCGACGAACAGGTTCTTGAGGTCGTAGCCGGTGTTGTCCTTCTTGAGCTTGTTGAGGAGGTGCAGCACGCGGCCGTCGGCCAGCACCACCTCGACGCCCGACCACGAGATCGCGGGCGACGCCGTAGGCGAGCGCGCCGGTGCCGCCGGCATTGGTGGAGAGATTGCCGCCGATGGTGCAGCTGCCCTCGGCGCCGAGCGACAGCGGAAACAGGCGGTCGGCCTCGGCGGCGGCCTCCTGCGCCTTCACCAGCACCACGCCCGGCCTCGCAGGTCATGGTGTTCGACGCCGCATCGACCTCGCGGATGCGGTCGAGCCGGGTCAGCGCCAGCACGACCTCGCCGTCGAACGCGATCTGGCCGCCGACGAGGCCGGTATTGCCGCCCTGCGGCACGACCGCGGTCGCGGTCTCGTTGGCGAGCTTGAGGATCGCCGCGACCTCCTCGACCGAGCCCGGCCGCAGCACCAGCGGCGTGCGGCCGTGATAGAGGCCGCGGCCCTCGACGAGGTACGGCTCCTGCGCGCAGCGGATCGGTGATGGCATGGCGCTCGCCGACGATGGCGGCGAAGCGCGCGATCAGCTCGGGCGGCAGGGGCGGGCGCACGTGGGTGTTCATGGCGGGAACATAGTCGATTTTTCGTCGACGATGGAAACGCGCTTCGCGCGTGCAGCTCCCTCCCCTTGAAAAGGGGAGGGTCGGGGAGGGGATCGCGGGCCGCAGGCGCGATGCTCTGTGAACGTCCGGGACCCCCTCCCCAACCCTCCCCCTTTCAGGGAGAGGGAGCCGGCTCAGCCCGTCTTCGCCTCGGCCGCGGTCTCGCGCGGCGCGGCGGCGTGGCGCAGCCGGTCGTTGATCGCCTCGCCGATGCCCTCGTTCGGGGATCGGCATCACGGCGATCGCCGTCGCCGCCTCGGTGTCGAGGCTGCGCAGATGCGCGAACAGGTTGGCGGCGGCTTCGACGAGGTCGCCGCGCGTCGGACAGGTTGAGCATCGCCGCGGCGTCGGCGGCGCCGGCGGGCGAGGTCGGCGCCGAAGGCGAGCAGGGCCTCGCCGGGCGACACCTTGGCGGCGTTCATGCCGCAGCGGCGTGCGCGGCGCGTAGTGCGAGGCGAGCATGCCCGGCGCCAACGGGGCGGGCGCGGGCGGCTGCCGCGGCGCGACGCCGGCTTGCCGGTGGCCGTTCTGGTGCGCCGGTGGTGCGCCGGGGCCGCGAGGCGCGCGCCGAGGACCTTTCTCGATCGCCGCGCGGTCGATGGCGCCGGGCCGCAGCAGCGCCGGCCGTCGAGGCAGGCGACGATGGTCGAATTCGATGCCGAGCGGCGCCGGGCCGTCATTGACGAGGAGCTCGATGCGGTCGCGCGAGGTCGTGCAGCACGTGCTGCGCCGTCGTCGGCGAGACCTCGCCGGACCGGTTCGCCGACGGCGCCACCACCGGCTTGCCGAACGCGGCGAGGATCTGCTGGGCGACCGGATGGCCCGGCACCCGCACCGCGATGGTGTCGAGCCCGGCCGTCGCCAGCAGGCCGACCGGGCAGTGCGCGCGCCTTGGGCAGCACGAGCGTCAGCGGCCCCGGCCAGAATGCGCGGGCGAGCTGCAGCGCGGTGTCGTTGAAGACCGCGAGCCGCTGGGCGGCGGCGAGATCCGCCACATGGGCGATCAGCGGATTGAACGAGGGCCGCTCCTTCGCCGCATAGAGCCTCGCCACCGCCTTGTCGTTGGTCGCGTCGGCGCCGAGGCCGTAGACGGTCTCGGTCGGGAAGGCGACGAGCCCGCCCGCCGCCAGCACGCTCCTTGCGTCCTTGACCGCGCCCTGGCGCGGGCTTGCTGGTGTTCGGGCGACGATAAATCGCCTCGATCCCCATGCGTTTCATCAGCGTCGAGACATGGCGGCGGCCAATCGAGACGCCTTCGCGGTGCAGCAGGTCGCGCAGCATCCGGCTTCCCGCGAAGGGACAATCGAGATGCAACTCGTCGAGCCGCCGCATGATTTTCAAATCTTCGGCCGACGTCGGCCGAGGCTTGGAATAGACGGAGCTGCGGCTGATGTTCAACGCCTGCGCCTGCCGGGCGACGGGGAGGTCGTGGTCGCGGTCGATCATCGCTTTGCGCTCAGCATGCCGGCCTTGGTGAGCGCGCCTTCCAAAAAATCATTCTCCAGCGTCAGCTCCCCGATCTTGGCGTGCAGCGCCTTCAAATCCACTGGCGGCGCGCTCGCCTCGCCCTTCTCCTGACCGAAAACGCCCGCCGCTCCTTCGAGAAGCTGGGCTTTCCACTGCGTGATCTGATTGGGGTGAACGTCGAACTGCTGCGCCAGTTCGGCCAGCGTCTTCTCGCCCTTCAGAGCCGCAAGGGCCACTTTCGCCTTGAAGGCCGGTGCGTGGTTCCGGCGTGTGCGCTTCGTCATCGTAACTCCTGATTCGCAGCGATTATCCTCGCCGCCGTCAGGCAGAAAATCCACTCATGCTACTGTCCAAATTTGCGAGGCCGGCTCTCAACAAGCGGAATACTCTGCGGGAAGTTGAACAGGTTTCCCGGATCGTATTTGCTTTTGACTTCGGTCAGCCGCAAAAAGTTCTTTCCCCAATAAAGCTCCTGCCAGTTCTCCAATGTGAGATCGGGTGCATTTACATAGGTTCCGCTCGTATATGGATAAACAGCCCTGCGGAGACCTTCCACCCACGCTCGGGCTGCGTATGCGGATGCGCCCGTGGTCCATTGGGCCCAAAATGACAGGTTAGACCAGGCATCGCGCCAGAAGTAAGCGGTGTCCCGTGGAGCCACCTGCGCGACCTCACCGTTGAGGCCGTGAAAAAAGGCGGAGACTTGGACGCCTGCGGCCGGCGGAGCCATTACGAAATGCTGGATCACGTCGATTGCTGCGTCCGGCAGCTCTTGGACGAAGGGCGCGGCGCTCTTGAAGTTGACGGGGGCATTTGGCTGGGTGGCCCCAATCGTCTCGACGGCTGTAATCCAATCCGTGTCGAAGATGTCGACTTGTTGCGGACGGGCCGCACGTAAGAGCGGATCCAGCAATTGCCTGAGCTCGGCAGCGGCGCCGAAGAAGATGACGTTGACCTGCACGTTCTGTGACTTTCCGTCGTTCAAGACGAGAAGGAAGGGGTTAAGTCGCGTGTCGAACCCGGGAGCGGTTAATTGTTGCCAGTTCCTGAACACCGGCTTGAGGCTTGAGATCGGCCAACTGAGCTGAGCGTACGCCACGTTCGGTTCTACGGGATAGGTCTGGAACCGGAAGGTCGTGCAGGCTCCGAAATTGCCCCCACCCGCTCCACGCAGCGCCCAGAAAAGGTCAGGGTTCTGATTCATATCGGCGTAAATGACGTCGCCATTCGCATTCACCATCTCCGCTGACACCAAGCTATCAATGATTAAACCGAATGTCCTTGGCGCACTGGTCTGGCCGCCGCCCTGCGTAAAGCCCGCAATGCCGGTCGTGAAGCACAAGCCGCCGGGCAACATCCGTCCCATGCCCCAAAGCGCCTGGGCCAGCTCGAAGTCCCTGACGCCCGTTTGCACGGTGGCAATGCCGGTATTAGGGTCGAGGTCGAGGCCTTTCATCTGACTCACGTCGATTACGATGGAGCCATCTGCTGCGGATAACGCCTCATAACTGTGGCGTCCAGAGCGCAGGCGAATCGGCAGGCGATGATCGCGTGCGAAGCAGATCGCGTTGGCCACATCCTCGGTGTTTGCGGCAAAGACAATGGCGAGCGGAAACCGCTGTAAAGCCGTATTGAACTCCACACGCGCGGAAGCGTAATCCGACGACCTCGGAAAGACGACTCGTCCGCTCAGCTGCCGTGCACATTTGGCCCGGATGTTCAAATCACCGGCAAACGCGGTCGCGATTCCGACCGGTGTGGCCATGGCGCTTGCGCCCAGCAAGGCTCCTTCTATGAACTCTCGTCTCTTCATTTCTTTATCCACCCTTTTCGTAAGGCAAAGCGGCCGAATAAGTGAATCAAGTCGACGTGAGGCGAGTTCATCTGTTGCCGGAACTCTGAACGACATGGCTGGCGACGCGCGCTGGGAGAGTTGAAGCAGTTATTTGGCGGAGTCTCCTAAGCCCGGTCCGACGCCCCTTCTACACGAATTCTCAGACATTCGGGTGCCAGAGATCGTGCCAAATCCTCATATGTCCGCCCTCATTTCGCCCCTTGCGTCGGCACCTCGCGGGGCGCGGCGGCATGGCGCAGCCGGTCGTTGATCGCTTCGCCCATGCCCCGTTCCGGGATCGGCATCACGGCGATCGCCTTCGCCGCCTCGCTGTCGAGGCTGCGCAGGTGCGAGAACAGGTTGGCGGCGGCTTCGACGAGGTCGCCGCGCTCGGACAGGTTGAGCATCGCCGCGGCGTGGGCGGCGCCCGGCGGCAGGTCGGCGCCGAAAGCGAGCAGGGCCTCGCCCGGCGCGACGTTGGCGGCGTTCATGCGCAGCGGCGTCCGTGGCGCGTAGTGGGAGGCGAGCATGCCCGGCGCCAAGGGGGCGGGAGCGAGGGCTGCCGGCAGCACGCGACGCCGGCTTGCCGGCGGCCGCTCGGGTGCGCCGGTGGGGCGCCGGGGCCGCAAGACGGGCGCCGAGGACTTTCTCGATCGCCTGGCGGTCGATGGCGCCGGGCCGCAGCAGCACCGCGCCGTCGAGGCAGGCGATGATGGTGGATTCGATGCCGAGCGGGGCGGGGCCGTCATTGACGAGGAGCTCGATGCGGTCACGGAGGTCGTGGAGCACGTGCTGGGCCGTCGTCGGCGAGACCTTGCCGGACCGGTTCGCCGACGGCGCCACCACCGGCTTGCCGAACGCGGCGAGGATCTGCTGGGCGACCGGATGGCTCGGCACCCGAACCGCGACGGTGTCGAGCCCGGCGGTCGCGAGCAGGCCGACCGGGCAGTGCGCTGCCTTCGGCAGGACCAGAGTCAAGGGCCCCGGCCAGAACGCGCGGGCGAGCTGCAGCGCGGCGTCGTTGAACACCGCGAGGCGCTGGGCGGCGGCGAGATCGGCCACGTGGGCGATCAGCGGATTGAACGAAGGCCGTTCCTTGACCGCATAGAGCTTCGCCACCGCCTTGTCGTTGGTCGCGTCGGCGCCGAGGCCATAGACGGTCTCGGTCGGGAAGGCAACGAGCCCGCCCGCCGCCAACACGCTCCTTGCGTCCTTGACCGCGCCGACACTTGCCCGCGCCACGCGGGTCACCAGGCCGGCCATCGGAAGTCTCCACACTGGGTCAGAAGTGTCCCAGCATATGCAGCCGCCAGCCCGCGAGCGCAACAGGGGAGGGCGGGAAGCCTATTTGCGGCCCGACACCCACAATTTTGCGCGCCAGTGGTCTGACCCCTTTGTCTCCAAATGTTGGGACAAGTCAGCCCACTGACCTCTTTGAGCGGTGGGGCGACTTGTCCAAACAGATGGGAACCATCTGTTTGGGTCGCACCACCGGGCACCGCGCCCCGATCCGTGCTTGCAGCGCCGGGAGGCCGAGGCTATAAGACCGCCCACCAGCGAAATCGGAGTGTAGCGCAGTCTGGTAGCGCACCTCGTTCGGGACGAGGGGGTCGCAGGT
>CAWBSI010000012.1:0-532055 GCA_963791375.1 uncultured Alphaproteobacteria bacterium | reverse complement strand
GCAGATGGTCCCGGCTGCATGACCCCGGATGCTCTTGTCTCACGGCCGATGCCGACGGCAGGCAGGATGAAGCCCCCGCGAACGAGGCAAAGAGTACGTGCGCGGCGGAAAGCAAGACAGCGCTGGCGTGTCGCCGAGCCATAGTTACCTCGAACAACAGGTCTCCGATTCAGCGCGGAGTTGGGCCACTCGACGTTCATCAACTGCGTAAAACTTGGATACGTGAAAAAGGCATCCCACCAGGCAGCTCCAAGTCCGGAAATTGACATTTGTTGGCGGGAAGATGGAACGAAGGAACCTGAGTTCCGAGGTCCAACCGTAATCGAGCAGGTCGAAGGCGCACTGCATGGTATCTCGCGCCTTCGCCGGATGTCTTTCAATCGGCTCCGCGTCGATCATCAAGTTCGGGGCGGCAGAAAATGGCCTCTCATGTTCGCCATCACTGCCGTTGCGCGGGAGGGGCTCGCGAAGTCGGAAGCACTGTAGACGAGCCGACGCAGATGACCCTGACGGCGGGGTTAACGATTCTTTGAATTGCCTATTCAACTTTTCTTCAAAGTGACCGCGCCGACTTAGCGGTAATGCAGAGCATTTGTGACAAATTGGTCCCAAAGGGGAGATATCAATGGGGGACCATCAATGCAGCTACCTATCAATACACTGCTGAGATTGGGGCAAGCCGCCACTGTAGCGGCTACGATCGTCGCCTCGTCTGGCATGCTTGAAACCGTCGGTCAGCCGCCGTTCGCTGCCATTGGCGAGGTCGCCCTCAACCTGGCGGGAGCCCAATCCGAAGCAGAAAAGTTGCGCCAGAAAGTCAATGCCGCCGCCCGATACCGGGCACAAATCCAGAGGGTCGCCTGTCAATCGGCATCCGATCCGTACCCGGCGTGAGATACCCGATCGCAACGCCCCGCGGGTTCTCGTGCCAGCAGTCGCGCGTCGGGCCGCCTGTTGCCCAGAGAGGCTGAAGGCTCCGCTGAGTTCCTTGCGCCGGTTTTTTCCGGCAACTGCGGCATCCGTACGACGTTATTGGCGATCCGCTGCGCCTCGTCTTTCCTGACTTCGCCTGCATCGCCTCGACTTCGTTGCCACGGGAGTAGATGTGGGTAAGCGAGTATCCGTTGGCATCACGGACGACATTAGATACGATGCCCTTGAGCCGATCAAACGAACATACAGCGTGGCGTCCGTGGCCTGCCGGCGGCGGTGGGGCGCATCCATCGCGGCGTTGAACGCACGCGCCCCCGTTAGTTTTGACAGTTAGCCGACTTTTCCCGCAGGCAGTAATACTCCAACCAAAGTGAGCACAACGCGCCTCGATGTACAGGAAGAGAATCGTGAAACGTCCTCTTGGAGCAGCGGCCGCTGTCACCGCGAGTGTATTGGCAGCGGGTTCGGCATTGGCAGCGGACCTGCCGGCGCCGGCATACGTCGCGCAAGAGCACGGGAAGTCGCCGCCTTCAATGGCACGGCCCGACCGGCGCAGCTCCCTCGCTGTAACCGCCGGGCCGCCGAAAGCGCGAGATAATCATGTCCTCGAATTTCTACGCTGGAAAGAGCAGCAGAGCGCTGCGCGCTGAACCGTTTCTCAATGATGAAGCAAATTCCAAGTGGGGCGCGTTCATGCAATTCGCACGTATGATGGCCGAGGGCCTTGATGTCTGGGACTGGTCCATGCTCCTCGTTGGCTCTCTGATTGGCATTGTTGGTCTAGCCAGAGCCGCGCCAGGCCCAATCCCGGCCAACGGTGCCGAGTCCGTTCGTTCCCGCCGAAGTCGGCATCGGGGGCAAGTCCGCGCACTGGTATCCGGCTGGTCGCGACATGCCGTCAGACGCGATCTTGCATCCAACCGTTTACGGCGCCTCGCGCTGCCGAGCGTGCGCAATTATTCAAGCTACGGGAAATACCGTCCGGCGCCCCTGAGAAACCAGCAAAGGCGAAGGAATATTTCGAAGACCGACTGAAATCGACCGGTCGCCCGCCGTGTCGGCGGGCTAAGGGCCGAGCGCTAGTCGAAGGCACTTCCCGAACGCGGCAGCGTCGGATAGTCGTCAAGCATTCCATCATGCGGCCCATCAAGTTTCAACGCTGATGATCTCGGCGACGCAAAGCCTTTGTTAATCCTAATGAGGTGAGGAGGTGCATACCCGACCGGCGTTAGAAAAGGCGAAAGGCTCACCTGCGATCATGCTGCAGCTTCTGGGAACCTTCTTTGCGTCAAATGGTCCCGAAATTCCGGAATGGAGAAGGGGGATGTTGAATCCAAAACACGCGGACCCGTTGACCGATCGCCTGCGCGAGCCGGATGAGCTTCGGCGTCTCAATCTTGAACTGGACAGCAGGGGCGGCACGACGTGGCCGTGGATCGCCTTCATCATCGCAGCGATCGTCGTGGTCACGCTGGTGTACGGCTACACCAGAAAGATCTCGACCACGGCCAGCAATCCGCTCCCTCCGAGTTCGTCGACGACCACCGGCTCCGCTCGGTGACAACACCCTGGCTTCAACCCGCGACGCCATCATCGATCGACACCCCGAGGCCCCCATCAGGGGGCGCGGACGGACCTGAACGCACATCTTTGAAGCGATCCTCCGGTAATGGGATGGCCTGGATTACACCGGGGTTCCCGGCTTGTCGGAGTGATTTAGGCAGTAAAAATCGACCGGTGAAGTCTCCGGATCGCGGACGCGTTTTGAATTGGCTAGCGGTGCTTCGTCGGCGGCTGCGTGGCCCACTTTGCAAGCCCCTGCCAATCTTCGGCCATTAGAAGCCAACGCGCCTTGTCGGTCTCGCTGGTGGACGCTTCCGCCTTCTGGCGGAATTCGTCCGCAACCTTGCGGAACATCGCCGCAAGCTCCTCGCCCGTCAATTCAGGTCGGCTCCGCAATGAGGTCGTCATTGATGTGGCGAGCCATGATCGATCGGCCATTTCGAAATCTCCAAGGCCAACATCTTAGCGGGCTTGTCCTCGCCCGCAATCGGTTACGAATTGTGCTTCGGATCGCATGCTGGCGTCTGCGTTTTCGAACTTCTGGGACGACCTCGGATTAACTGCCCGTTCACCGTAAATGCGCATTCTGGGCACGAACGAATCGGTGTTGAGATGCTCACTATGGGCGCCAATTATCCCGAGATCCTTGCAACAAGTGATGGTCCTGGCGATGACTATCGCCTCATAAGCCATGCAACCAAGGCGATGCCGGCGGCCGGCCTCTCTGCGGACGAGATCGAGAAATTTTGTGACGAGGCCTTGTCGGCAGATTACCGCGACCTGCTGCGGTTCAACTATCCGAGCCGTGAACGGCACCGCCGATATGTTTTGATCGATGAAATCACTGGCCACGTTTGGGGAGACGTTGTGGCCGCCGATCCTATCCAGGCCTGCCGCGCGGTCGACGCGAGATGCGGCCAACACAAGCGTGAATATACGGACATCGGCAGCGCGCCATTCGATAGCTATTCCGGCTACCATGTCTATCTGGCCACAAGCGAGTACAACGATTATGCAGGCGCCGACGGTCGAGACGGGGAATTTATCAAGGCAGTGGAAGCAATGCCTTTCGTGACGCGCGTCGCGATCGAGCAGCTGTAAGGAGCGACGGTCCGACCTTGTCACCGCTCGCGCTCGACGTCGCCACCAGAGTACCAAACGAAACAATTCTCCCTCGGTTAAAGGCAGGGCGTAGATTACACCGATGGCCGCTCGCGCTTCAATGATGCAGCGCGGCGCTGCGGCTTACAGCTATTTTCGCACCATGGTAACAATTGTCCCGGTGCAGTGTTGGCTTGCGCGGACAGCTCTTGGATGGAGCTGCGACCGACCTCGCCCGCGCGGCCGACGTATCGCCCCCTACGGTGAGGCGGTTCGAGCGTGGGGGCGAAGTGAGGGCAGAACTCGTCGAAGCGATTTAGCGCGCACTCGAAAAGGCCGGTGTCATCCTAATTGATGCGGACGACGGCGGACCGGGCGTGCGTCTGCGGAGTCAAGACACAGACCGGAAGCGGTAGACGGCCGCGCCGGACCGGCGTGCTGCTCAAGGACGACGCTCGGCGGATGGCGGCGATCTCTTCTTCGCCGAGACGCTCAGCGTCGATTGCTGGGTATGCGGCTCGCGTCTCAGCGTTAAGATACCGCGTCTTTGATAGCCTTTACCAGCCGCGCTCTGATGACCTTTCGAGCTGGCTTTGTCTAAAACGTCATTGGTTCCTTGGTGAACGGATTAATGCCTTCATACGCGTCTGTGGCCGGCTTCTCTGCGACGACGAACTTGGCAAATCCGGGCACAAGGAAAGCCCCGGTTTTCTTGAGCTCAGTGTGTCCTATGTCCACGAGCGCGTCTAACACGTCCTTGACGTCATCTCGCGTCAAATTGTTCGGATGCTGATCGGCGATTTTTTGAATGAGCTCCGACTTCGACATCAGCTTTGTCATTTCTCCTCCGTATATCGGAATCATAATTGTCGACGTTAGCCCGAACATCGCAGCAGGTTCCGGGGAACATCTCATTCTGATTTTGAAGGTTCTCTCAATTTCGGCGTAGCGCGCCATGCAAAGAAAAGCCCCGCGGGGGGCGGGGCAGTTGTGGGTACCATTCCGCAGCGGACGCGTCGACAACCAGTACGGTGACCCGCCGGTTTGTGGCGGCAAAAACCGGAGTCCCATTCTGGGGATGGGCACTGGTTTTGCACAGGCCCGAAGTTTTCCCCGCTTTTTGGCTTAATGCAGGCAATTGCTTGGCATTAATGCTCGTTTGGCGGGCGCCTCGATCAGTACAACCCGCCCAGAGTGTTCGGATCGTACCCCTGCGGCATGGATGACGGCGCCGCCGAAAAGACCGGTACCGACACAGGGCACGTATAAGCCTCAGGCTGCCATTCCTCCCTCGTCCTTCTTCTCGCCTCTGGCAACAATTATAAAGCGCATCGTCAGCAAGTGGCCGTCGAAGCTTTAGTGCCTCTTCAGCAAGCGCAGCCATCCAGAGATCAATTTCTTCAGGCGTCATGAGGAAGACCGGAATGTCCTTGGGGTGAATCGCTCCCACCACCTTGTTCAGCTCGGTCGTCAGAAACGCGAATAGGTCGTTTGTCGTTTCGCATTCCATCACTTTTCGAACCGAGGTCCAACGGGTCCAGAAAGAAAGCGAGCGGCCTTGTCTCGTCGAACGCGAACCAGACTGGCAACCGAGTGCCGTCAAGCACGACGGCTATCGGCTGATCGTGCGCCGCGGCGGCCCGGCGGTGCGCCTGTTCACGCGCCGCGGCTGGGACCGAACGCGATCCGGTGATCGCCGGCCGCCGGTCGCGCGGAATGGCAAGGCCGCGTAGACCGCGTGTGCCCGCGATCGATCAATCCGGCGCCGCTACGGCGTTCGGCCCAATCCGGATCAACGCGCCTTGTCAGGTTCCGTGCAAAGGACTGCTACGTTTTGTATGGGCAGGTCGCCTGGATGCATTCAAGCGCCAAAGCCTATTGTGGCGACATCGTGGCGGGCGGTTCTTGCGCCATGCGCTCCCTGTGGACAACTGGGTTAACGGCCGTTAATGTGGCCTGGAGGCGGTACTTTGGGGGTGCATCCATGGCGGCAATCAAACGAAATTCGGACGAATCCGATTCGGTCCGCGACTTCGCATGGCACCGAACGCACCGGGCGCGGCACGGTGGGCAATTGATCGACGTTGTGATGTTGGCGGGTTGGGCCGCGTTGGTCGGCTGGGTCTTACTTCGCCACTGACAGCCTCCTACGGCAATAATGAAAGCCGTTGGCCATCGAGCCAGCGCTCCAGATAGCGCGGCAGCGTTCCTTCGTGGGGAGCGCGGTATTGGAACTGGGCCATCTTGGCGAAGCGAGCCGATCTGGCGACGTGGCCACTACCGCGGTAACGATCCCCCGAATTAGACTAGAACTCATGCGCGGGAGATAAGCGCATGTCGTTTCTTCAACGGTGGGTTTGGACTTACCGCTGACAACCCCCGTCGGCGCGCTTCGTAGAATGAAACGGGCTACCCAATCGAGTTCGTGGGTCGTGTGGTTTCGCTAGTTCAACAACCTGGCGAGAAACCACCCGAACGTCACAACAGCAACGTTGACCGCAAAAACAAGGAGAAACAAGGGGCCCCATCTCAGGTCGCCAGAAGGTGCATCTACCGGCCGGATGCCTGTCTGGCACGAGCCCACTGAACTTCGCGCGTCTGGCGACCAGATGTTTGGAGACGTGCCAGTCTCAATCGACTCGCTCATCGATGACCCACTTGGCCCCTAAGGCCGGGCTCAACACCGGTGAAAAAGGAAAACAGGCAGCACATCCGATCACGCGAAAAAACCGCCGATCCGAAAATTCCTCATTTGAGCACTATGAAAATACCACAACAGAGGATGGATGAATAACGACTAATTTTCTTGGACCGTTCCAAACTTTTGAAAGCGTCCCGCGAGGCAATAGCCGTCACGGCCATCGCGCGTCATTCCGACGACCGACAAGACTATGCAGGACCTTCCGCCGAACCTGGATCGGCATTTCATGGCGGATGGGGCGCGCCTTTCCCTCTGATGAGGATTTCAAGTCGCCCGGATGGCCCCCGTCGGCCGCCTCCGAACACCACGCAACGACGGCGCCCCGTTTATTACCTTGCTGCTTAGGCCCCGACATATGCTGCTGCGTCTGGCTCGCAAAGCTATCGTGCATTTTGTGGCGGAGTGTAACTTTTCCGCAACCAATTCGGGCGCCATCTCATGTTGGACTCCAGGCGGGCGCGGGGGGCAAAATGGTGCGCTTTGGCAGCATAGTGCATGGCATCAAAGATGGATTTCACTACGCATCGGTAATGGCCGCTGAATGGCTCGTAGGCGTAGTCTGGATGGTTGCCACGGTTGTCTGGTCGGCGGCGTTAGCGATCAGGGCGCCAAACCTCGACATTTACCCAGACAATGATGCCGGTTCTAAAAAGCGGGCTGCCAGATCGGAATCTTCGTCGGGATCGGTCGCTGACCGACGAGTTCGCAAGAAGGTATTCCGTGTCTGGGCGTATCTGACCGTGATGTGGTGTGCCCCCTGGATTTTTGTATTCTCATACGGCCTACCTACGGGCGACCAGGCAACGGCGTTGCAGCTAATTGCCATACCGCCGGCCATGCTGCTGTTTGTGCTTATCATAGGGCTCAGGCGGGCCGCTAATGGCAGGCTGAATTCCGCGCCCCTGCACCCCGCCGAGTGAAGTCCTAGCCCCGCGCGGCCGGCAGCGCTGCTTCGGAATTCAAAATACTGGCGTTCACCCCCATTAAAGGGGGGCGGAGTTCACCGACAGCAGATGCAGGGGTAGGGCGCCGATGGCGCCATCCCCGCCGAGTTGCGTACATAAAAAAAGGCGTGGGTTTGCAAAATTGATGGGACCGTCCGACATCTCGGCGGCCTCTATTTTATTGAAATCACCGCTGGATCCCTAAGTGCAGAACCGGGTCGCGGGCGGGCTGCCGCCGGCACCATCCGGTACACGGCTCGGGCATCTGGCCGGCAGGCGAGTATGCAAATTTGCCCAACTCCGGGGAGGCGAATTCAGCACTCATTGTGTATACGCTGACCATTCAACCAATTTACGGTGTCACCATGATTCTCGCGGTTGGCAACATTAAGGGCGGCGTGGGCAAAACCATGCTCGCCGTCAACATCGCCGCGGCCTTGGCGCAACAAGGCCCAGACGTGCTTTTGATCGATGGCGACGAACAGGCAAGCGCGGCGACCTTCGCGCGCATTCGGGCGGATCTGCCGGCCAACGACGGCTTTACCACAATACAGCTTCATGGCGCTGCAATCCGTCAGCAGATGCTCCACCTGGCCGGGAAATATGACCGGATCATCATTGACGTCGGCGGCCGGGATACCGGGAGCCTGCGCGCTGCGCTCACCGTGGCGGATGCGATTCTGATTCCGTTTCAGCCTCGCAGCGTTGACTTGTGGACCGCGGCTGCCATGAGCGCGCTCGTTCGGGAAGCTCGTTATGTCAACGAACGGCTGCGAGCCTACGCGGTGTTGAACCTCGCCGATCCGCAGGGAACCGACAACGCCGAAGCGGCGGCGGCACTCGCGTCGATCGACGGTATCGAGGCGCTGCCGTTCGTGGTGGTGCGGCGCAAGGCTTTCCCCAACGCGTTTTCGGGCGGCCTGTCCGTGTTCGAACAAGAGCGCAAGGACCCGAAGGCTGCGGATGAAATGCTGTCCGTCGTAAATGCTTTGTATACACAAGAGGTAGGCAATGACAATCAAGATGGCGCACAGCGCAAGGCCGGCTGAGGATCGGAAGGCCGATGCCTTCATTGCGGGTGCGACCAAACCGGCTTCGATCCAAGATGAAAGCGCCGGCAAAGCCGTGGTCAATATGCGATTCGATGCAAGGCTATTGGCGCGGATTGACGCCGCCGCGCGTCAGCAGGGCATCAGCCGGACGGCTTGGTTGCACGTCGCGGCGTCGAAGGCGCTCGAGATTTAGGATTTGAGGTCGACGGATCGGAAACAACCACGGGAGATTGAGACCTTCCTTGACGAATGTCGCACCGCAGATCGGCCGATGTCGGGACCGCGGCAGCCGCGATTGCCCCGGGATTGGCCGGCTTTCCGGCGGCGCGGCGTTGGCGGCGGTTCATGTGCGTTTCCCGCGCGCTCACGACTGCGCAGGGTTGGTCGCCGCGCACCAGCGCCGCCACATGGTGCGGTAGGCGGCCTCGACCTTGCGGGCAAAGCCTGAAGCGTCGCACAGTTCCGACGCCGCCACGCGCGGCCGCAGCGAACCGCGCAGCTCGGCGAGCCGCGCAGGATCGCCCGCCAATGCCGCGGCGATCTCCACATATTCCTCGACCGAGCCGGCAATCAGATCGCTCAACCCGACCTGGGTGAGCAGGCTGGCGCCAACCCGGCCGGCGTGGCGGTCGCCGCGCCGCGTCACCACCGGCACGCCCATCCACAGCGCCTCACAGGTGGTGGTGGTGCCGTTGTACGGGAACGGATCGAGCGCGATATCGACGCGGCCGTAGCGCCGCGAAGTGCTCGGGCTCGGGCACATAGGCCGCGAGCTCGACGCGCTGCGCTGCGACGCCGCGCTTACCCAGACGCTCCAGGAACGACGCGCGGGTCGCTTCGTCGGCGAACGCCTTGCCCTTGAGCAGCAGCCGCGCCGCCGACAGCCGGGTGAGCAGCGCCGCCCAGGCATCCAGGGTCGCGCCCGACAGCTTCGCCGCGCTGTTGAACGAGCCGAAGGTAACGGCGCCGGCCGCGAGGCAAGGCGGTTCAGCCGGCTTCGGCGCATCATGGGGAGCGTCGTAGCAGAGAAAGCCGCCGGGCAGCCGCACCAGGGTTTCGCTGGCGAAGGCTTCGGCCTCCCCCACCGGATCAGTCACCGCATCGACCAGGCGGTAGTCGATCGTCGTCAGGCCGGTGGTGTTGGGATAGCCGAGCCACGTCACCTGCACCGGGGCGGGCTTGCGCGCGAACACCAGAAGCCGGTTCTTCGCGGTATGGCCCGCGAGATCGACGAGGATGTCGATGCCGTCGCGGCGGATCCGCTCCGCAAGAGCCTCATCCGACATTCCAACCGTCACCACACAATGATCGGCCAGTCGCTGGAAACGCTCGGTCCTGGCATCAGGCCAACTCACCTCTGCATAGCAGTACACCTCGACCATGCCGCGGTCGTGGCTGCGCAGAAGCGGCTCCAGAAAATGCGCGACCGAATGATTTCGGAAGTCCGGCGACACATAGCCGATCTTGAGCCGCCGCTCCGCGCTGCGTTCATTGGGGTGAGCAATCGGCCATGACAGCGGCCAGGCATGACGTCCGTCCCAGCCGCGGTGCGCTTCGAATATCGTCGCGGCCGCGACCCGCTCGTCATAATTCAGGCACAGCAACAGGTTGCTGCCCCACCCTGCAAGGTCCGGCTTGAGCTTGATGGCCTGGCTATAGGCCGCGATCGCTTCCTGGGGCTTGCCTTGCTCGTAAAGAGCGTTGCCGAGAGCGCAATGGGCGACGGCATGATCGGGCTTGAGCCGGATGGCTTGATGATAGGCCAGGATGGCCTCTCCAAGCTTGCCCTGTTGCCCCCGCGCGACGCCGAGACCGGAGTGGGTCTCGGCAAGATCGGGCTTGAGTTGGACGGCCTGCCGGCACGCGCTCACGGCCTCGTCGAGCTTGCCCTGGTCGCAGAGCACCAGGCCGAGGTAACAGTGGGCCTCCGCGTAGTCAGGCTTGATTCGAAGGGCTTCGCGATACGCGGCAGCGGCCTCGTCGAGCTTACCCTGCTCCTTCAACCCGATGCCCAGATTGAATTTGAATTCGGCCATGCCGGGCGTTATGCGGATCGCCTCGCGATAGGCTGCGACCGCCTCGTCGAGCTTGCCCTGGCTCCGCAGGAGATTACCGAGATGGCAATGGGCGTCGGCCAGATCGGGTTCGAGGCGGATGGTTTGGCGAAACGCTGCGACCGCCTCGTCGAGCTTGCCCTGCCCCTGAAGCGCACCGCCGAGATGGTAGAAATAGCCCGGATTGTTGCCGCTGATTTCGATGGCGCGACGAATCAGATCGACGGCCACGTCGGAGCGCCCCACCTGATGAGCGAGCGCGCCCAGCATGTTCAAGGCGTCGGCATGGTTCGGCTGGGCCGCCAGCACCCGTCGGTAACAGGCCTCGGCTTCGGCCAGCCGTCCCGCTCGATGGTACGCGACGCCTGCTCCCAAAACGTCGTCGAGACCTGGAATGCTCATCGTCAGTCTCTCGGAGCGAACCGGCACCGGCCGAGCTCTCTTGTCGTCTTTGCACCGAACCCGTTCAAGGCAGTGAAGCCTCCGGGGCGGTGGAGTGCTCGAATGACGGCCTCGCCAGCAGCGCGTCCTTCACGGCCCCGACTACCGAATTCCAGTCTCCAGGCTTCGGTTGCCGGAATATCCGCATGGTCGGGTACCACGGACTGTCGTCGCGATCGATCAGCCACTGCCACGAGCCGTCGAACCTGTGCAGCAGCCAGACCGGCTTGCCCAGCGCGCCGGCGAGATGCGCAACCGAGGTGTCGACGCTGATCACGAGATCGAGGGCGTCCACCAGAGCCGCGGTGTCGGCGAAATCTCCGATCTCCCCGGTCCAATCCATCACCGGCAAAACCGATTCTTGGAGCTGCTTCGCCGATTCGCCCTTTTGCAGGGAAACAAAGACGATATCGTCGAGGACTGCCAATGGCGCCAGATGCTGCAGCGTGATCGATCGTGCGAAGGCGCGATTGGTGCGGGCGCCGTCGACGCGCGGCCGGGAGAAGCCGGGGCCGCCAGCCCAGCACAGTCCGACCCGCAATTGCGAACAGTTCGCCAGCCGCTCCTTCCATGCCTTCGCGCCGGCGGGATCGGCCCGCAAATATGGAACGCGCGACGGCATGTTGCCCGCATCCGTCTTGAACACTTTGGGCAGGCTCATGAGGGGGCAGCAATAATCCACGCGCGGGATATCGTCTCCGGGGGCGATGATCGCGTCCGCTGCGTTCAGCGACTTGGCAAGACGGACCAGCGACCGATCGACCTCGAGGACGATATTCGCGCCCAGGGCCTTTACCTCGGGTACGAAGCGCATGAACTGCAATGCGTCTCCCAGCCCCTGCTCGCCGTGAAGCAGGATCGTCTTGCCGCCGAGGTCTTCCCCCTGCCATCGCGGCATCGCAAAGCGTCGCGGCGCGACATGGGGCGTGTTCCACCGCCACTCATATTCCTCCCATCCCTGCGCGAACGAGCCCCGCAGCAACAGCAGCAAACCCCTGTTCAAGTGGCAGTCCGCATAATCGGGCCTGATGGCGAGAGCCCGGTCATAACTGGCGAGGGCTTCGGGGAGTTGCCTGAGTTCGGTCAGCAGGACGCCCAGATTGTTGTGCGCCTCGGCATAGTCGGGCTTGATGCGGATGGCATGACGAGTTGCGGCCATGGCCTCATCGAGCTCGCCCTGGTCGTAACGGGCGCTTCCGAGATTGTAATAGGCCGCGGCGATAATTGGGATTGAGGCCGATGGCCTGCCCATAGGCGGCGACCGCCTCGTCGTGCTTGCCCTGATCGTGGAGAGCAGTGCCGAGATTGCAATGGGCATCGGCCAGGCCGGGGTTGAGGCGGATCGCCTGGCGGCAGGCCGCGACCGCCTCGTCGAGCTGTCCCAGGGTCCTCAGAATATTGCCGAGATTGGAATGGGCCTCGGCCAGATCTGGGATCGATGCGGATGGCTTCGCGATAGGCCGCGGTCGCTTCGTCGAGCTTGCCCTGGTCGTGAAGCGCGCAGCCGAGATTGAAATGGGCCGCGGCCAGGTCGGGTTTGATGCGGATCGCCTGCCGCGCCGCGGCGGCGGCCTCCTCGAGCCTGGCCCTGATCCCGCAGTGCATAGCCGAGATTGCAGAAATAAGCCGGATTGTTCCCGTTGTTCTCAATGGCCCGACGAATCAAATCGACCGCCATGTCGGGGCGGCCCATCTGATGGGCAAGCACACCCAGCATGTTCAGCGCGTCGGCATGATTCGGTTGCGCCGCCAGCACCCGCCGGTAACAGGCCTCGGCTTCGGCCAACCGTCCCGCCTGATGGTGGGCGAGGCCCGCCCCGAACAGATCGGCCGATGCCGGAACCGCGGCAGTCGCGGTTGCCCCGGGATTGCCCGGCTGTCCCTGCTTTCCGGCGGCGCGGCGTTGCGGCGGTTCATGGGCGTTTCCCGCGCGCTCACGGCCGCAGCAGGGCCGGGCGCCGCGCACCAGCGCTGCCACATGGTGCGGTAGGCGTCCTCGACCTTGCGGGCAAAGGCCGGAGCGTCGCACAGCGGCGACGCCGCCATGCGCGGCCGCAGCGAATGGCGCAGTTCGGCTCAGGCGCGCGGGATCGCCCGCCAATGCCACGGCGATCTCCACATATTCCTCGACCGAATCGGCAATCAGATCGGTCAACCCGATCTGGGTGAGCAGGCTGGCGCCGACCCGGCCGGCGTGGCGGTCGCCCCGCAGCGTCACCACCGGCACCCCCATCCACAGCGCCTCGCAGGTGGTGGTGGTGCCGTTATAGGGAAACGGATCGAGCGCAATGTCGACGCGGTCGTAGAGCGCGAGATGTGCCTGATCCGGCAGCCAGGCGATGAGCTCGACCCGCTCCGGCGCCACCCCGCGTTCGGCCAGACGGTCGAGATACAAGGCGCGGGTCGCGGCGTCGGCGAACGGTTTGCCCTTGAGCAGCAAGCGCGCCTGCGGGCAGCCGCGCCAGCACCTGCGCCCAGGCATCGAGGGTCGCCGCCGACAGCTTGGCCGGGCTGTTGAACGAGCCGAAGGTGACGGTGCCGGTCGCGAGGCAGGGCGCGGGCCCCGGCACGGGCGCGTCATCGGGGAGCGCCATAACAGAGAAAGCCTCCGGGCAGCCGCACCAGGGTCTCGCTCGCGAGCGCGTCGGCCTCTCCCTCGGGATCGGTCACTGCATCGACCAGGCGATAGTCGATCGCCTTCAGGCCGGTGGTGTTGGGATAGCCCAGCCACGTCACCTGTATCGGCGCCGGCTTGCGGGCGAACACCGGCAGCCGGTTCTTCGCGGTGATGGCCCGCCAGATCCACCAGGATGTCGATGCCGTCACGCCGGATGCGCTCCGCCAGCGCCTCGTCCGACATCCCGACCGTCGTCACCCAGTGATCGGCCAGTTGCTTGAACCGTTCGGTCACCGCGTCGGGCCAGCTCACCTCGGCATAGCAGAACAACTCGATCTCGTTCGATCGTGGCTGCGCAGGAGCGGTTCCAGGAAATATGCCACCGAGTGCTGCCGGAAGTCCGGCGAGACATAGCCGACCTTGAGCCGCCGTGCCGCGCTGCGGTCGTTGGCATAGGCAGCGGGCGGCACCGGCCGGCCATGGCGCTCCTCCCAAGCGCGATGCGCCTCGAACAGTGCGGCCGGCGAAACGTGTTCGCTGTAATTCATGCAGAACAGAAGGGTGCTGCTGCCGGCCGCGTCAAAATCCGGCTTGAACTCGATCGGCTCGGCGATAGACCGCGGCGGCCTCGTCGAATTTGCCCTGATCGTAGAGCGCGCTGCGCGAGCCCGCCATAGGCCATCGCCAAGTCGGGCTTGATGCGGATGGCGTCGCGAAACGCGCCGACGGCCTCTTCGAACCTGTTCTGGTCGCGCAGAGCATTGCCGAGATTGAAGCGAGCCTCGGCAAACGCGGGGATCGATCCGGATCGCCTGCTGGAAAGCGGCGGATCGCCTCGGCGAATCTGGCCCTGGCTCGGCGAGCGCATTGCGCGAGGTTGCCATAGGCCATCGGCAAAATCGGGGTTGATGCGGATGGCGTCGCGAAATGCGGCGACGGCTTCATCGAGCTTGTCCTGGTCCCGCAGCGCATTGCCGAGATTGCAGATGGGCGCCGGCCTCGTCGGGCTTGATGCGGATGGCCTCGCGACAGGCCGCGACTGCGTCGTCGAACTTGCCCGCTCCCGTCAGGCAGGCCCCGAGGACGGAGTGGGCGTCGGCGAGGTCGGGTGAATCCGGATGGCCTCGCGGCAGGCGGCGATCGCCTCGTCGAACTTGCCCTGGTCACACAGCGCGGCGCCGAGATTGCAATGCGCCTTGGCCGAGTCCGGACTGATGCGGATGGCCTCGCGACAGGCTGCGACGGCCTCATCGAGCTTGCCCTGACCTCGCAGGACATTGCCGAGATTGAAATGGGCTTCGACGAAGTCGGGTTGAATTCGGATCGCCTGGCGATAGGACGGCGACCGCCTCGTCGAGCTTGCCCTGCGCGGAGAAGGCCGTGCCGAGATTGCAATACGCCTCGGCAAAGCTCGGATCGACGCGGATGGCGTCGCGAAATGCGGCGACCGCTTCGTCGAGCTTGCCCTGGTCCCTCAATGCATTTCCGAGATTGGTGAAGAAGGCCGGATTGCTTCCGGGTTCCACGCGATGGCCTGACGGATCAGATCGACCGCGATGTCGTGGCGCCCAACCTGATACGCAATGACGCCCAGCAGATGGGGCGCGTCGGCGCTGGGATGGGCGGCCAGCACTTGTCGGTAGCAGGTCTCGGCCTGGGGCAATCGTCCGGCCTGGTGGTGCGCGACGCCCTGCGCGAGGAGTTCCGCGATACGCGGCGGAACCGACGCGGGCGGCGTCGCCACGCCGGGATTGCGCGGCGGCTGTCCCTGTGGCGGCTGTCCCTGCTTGCCGGCGGCGCGGCGTTGATGACGATTCATGTGCGGTTCCCGCTCACGGCCGAACGTGGATGGTCCAATTGAGCTCGGTGAGCACCGACGGCCGCACCAGCACGCAATCCTCCGCCGGCCAATCCTTGAGACAGGCGATCATGGCCGCCACGTTCGACCGGCCATTGCCGATGAACTTGTTTCCGCGCAGCGCCAGGTAGGTATCCGTCATGATCTCCAGTCCCAGGCGCGCACCATCCGCCAAAGCGTCGAGATGAACCCCCGTCCGATTCGATGTGCGCCGGCAATCGGTTGCGACGACGCGATCGCCATAAAGGGCGCGCGCGCGCGCGAGCCAATGCTCGTCGTCGGTCAGAACCAATATGCGCCAGGTCCCATCAACCGTTTCCAGCGCAGCCAGGCAGGCATTGTTGTCGGCTTCGAGGGCGTGATCCTCGACACCCTTGTCGGCGCCCCGCAGATGCACGGAAACGTAGGGCGTTCCCCGCAGATGCCGGTCGAAGAATGTCTCGACCTGCGCCAGCACGGCCGGTGACGGCCGCAGGTATTTGTCGATCAGGTGCCTGTAGATCTCGCTCAGCGGCTTGCCGTGCAGGGGATGCCCCGCGGGAATCCACGGCACGACGTCGACCACGCCGATGTAGAAATCACAGACCGCCATGGCTTCCGGTCGCCACAGAAAATCGAACGCCGCCATCCGCGAATACGTTCCCTCGGATTTGGCGACATCCTCGGAAAGCAGATTGTCGCTGTTCCATTTCGGCGGAAAGCAATTGGAAACATTCATCTTGAAGAGGTCGTGGACGGTCACCTCGGATATCGGCGCGAAATAACGCCGGAAGGCATCGTCGTCGGCCGCGCCGCGGAACAGGGAATTCCGACCCCAGTGGATGACGGGAATCCGGGACGTGACTTCGGCCAGCAGAAGACAGCCCAATACCTGCGAGGTGTCGGACCAGAAGCCGCATCCCCAGCTCTTGATCAGGAGAAATCGCGCTGCATCCCCCGCGATCCGCCCGCCCTCGGCTTCGATGGGCGGATCGGCTGCCTCCGCAGGCGAATCGGCAGGAGCCTGGCACCACCGTCTCCACATGGTGCGGTAGGCCGCCTCGATCTTGCGGGCAAAGGCCGGGGCATCGCACAGCGGCGACGCCGCCATGCGCGGCCGCAGCGAACGGCGCAGATCGGCGAGCCGCGCGGGATCGCCGGCCAGCGCCGCGGCGATCTCCACGTACTCCTCCACCGAACCGGCGATCAGATCGTTCAAACCGAGCTGGGTGAGCAGGCTGGCGCCGACGCGGCCGGCATGGCGGTCGCCCCGCAGCGCCACCACCGGCACGCCCATCCACAGCGCCTCGCAGGTGGTGGTGGTGCCGTTATAGGGAAACGGATCGAGCGCGATGTCGACGCGGCCATAGGAGGCGAGGTGATCCTGCTCCGGCAGCCAGGCGACGAGGTCGACGCGCTGCGCCGTCACCCCGCGCTCGCGCAGGCGTTCGAGGTAGGACGCGCGGGTCGCTTCGTCGGCGAACGCCTTGCTCTTGAGCAGCAGGCGCGCCGCCGGCAGCCGGGTGAGCAGCGCTGCCCAGGCATCGAAAGTCGCGTCCGACAGCTTGGCCGCGCTGTTGAACGAGCCGAAGGTGACGGCGCCGGCCGCGAGGCAAGGCGGAGCGGCCGGCTGCGGGCGCGTCGTGAGGGCGCGTCGTAGCAGAGAAATCCGCCGGGCAGCCGCACCAGGGTCTCGCTGGCGAAGGCGTCGGCCTCCCCTACGGGATCGGTCACATCATCGACCAGCCGATAATCGATCGCCTTGAGGCCCGTCGTATTGGGATAGCCGAGCCACGTCACCTGCACCGGGGCGGGCTTGCGGGCGAACACCAGAAGCCGGTTCTTCGCGGTATGGCCCGCGAGATCCACCAGGATGTCGATGCCGTCGCGGCTGATCCGCTCCGCGACCGCCTCGTCCGACATCCCGACCGTCGACACCCAATGATCGGCCAGTTGCTTGAATCGCTCGGTGCGGGCGTCCGGCCAATTCACCTCGCGCATAGCAGAACACCTCGATCGCGCCGCGGTCGTGGCTCGCGGAGCAGCGGCTCCAAAAAATGCGCCACCGAATGGCTCCGGAAGTCCGGCGACACATAGCCGACCTTGAGCCGCCGCTCCGCGTTGCGATCATTGGCGTGGGCCGCGCGGCCGGGACACCGCGCGTGCGTAACGTTCGTCCCAGCTGCGATGGGCCTCGAACAACGTCGCGGTCGAGGTGCGCTCGTCGTAGTTCAGGCACATCAGCAGGTTGCTGTTCGACGCCACGAAATCCGGCTTGAGCACGATCGCCTGGCGGCAGGCCGCGACCGCCTCCGCGAGCTTGCCCTGGTCGTAGAGGGCGGCGCCCAGATTCAAGTGGGCATCGGGCAATTGCGGTTTCAGGCGGATCGCCTCCCGACAGGCGCGGACGGACTCGTCGAGCTTTCCCTCGTCGCGCAGCACGCTCCCGAGGTTGGAATGCGCCTCGGCATAGTCGGGCTTCAGGCGAATCGCCTGGCGATTCGCGGTGAGGGCGTCATCGAGCCTGCCCAGCTGATAGAGCGCGCTTCCGAGGTTGTAATAGCCCTCGGCCAAGTCGGGCTTGAGGCCGATGGCCTGCCCATAGGCGGCGATCGCCTCATCGAGCTTGCCCTGGTCCTGCAGCGCGGTGCCGAGATTGCAATGGGCCGCAGCCAGGTTGGGGTTGAGGCCGATGGCCTGACGACAGGCCGCGACCGCCTCATCGGGCTTGCCCTGGTCTCTGAGTATGTTGCCGAGATTGCACCAGGCATCGGCCAGAGCGGGATCGACGCGGACGGCTTCGCGGTAGGCCGCGGCCGCCTCGTCGAGCTGGCCCTGGTCGTGAAGCGCGCAGCCGAGGTTGAAGTGGGCCGCGGCCAGGTCGGGCTTGAGGCGGATCGCCTGTCGGGCCGCGGCGATCGCCTCCTGGAGTTTGCGCTGCTGCCGCAGCGCGATAGGCGAGATTGGAAAAATACGCCGGATTGCGCCCGTTGTGGTCGATCGCCTGGCGGATCAAGATCAATCGCCATGTCGGCGCGGCCCACCTGGTGCGCGAGCGCTCCCAGCATGCTCAAGGCGTCGGCGTGGTTCGGCTGCGCTGCCAGCACCCGCCGGTAACAGCCCTCGGCTTCGGCCAGCCGCCCGGCCTGATGGTGCGCGATGCCCGCCCTGAACAGATCCGCGACCGCCGGCGAGACGGCGGGGGCGGCCGCAGGGCTGTTCGGCGCCTGCCCAAGCTTGGTGGCGGCGCGGCGTTCACGGCGGTTCATCGGCAAGCTCTCGGATGAACGGACCTCCGACACGAACGGCGGCGCCCGCCGGCGTAGTACGATTGATCGCGCGGATCGAGCCGCGCGCTGCTGCGCGCAATGCGCGGGCCAAGCCCGGTCGCGCTAGTGGGAAGCAGTCGCATTCGCCGACTTCAGGGAGACATGCCAATCCCTGCCATTCGGGCCGCGGAACTCCTTGACCACCACCTGGTCACCTTTGCCGACGTTCCCGAGTTCGACGTCCTTGTTGGGCAGGATGAGGAAGGCGAGGTCGCCGACATAGACGACCAGCTGCTGCTTCCTCTCCACCAGGGCGACAGCGAATTGCTTGAGCTGGCCGTAGTGGGGCTCGCGGCGCCATGCTGTGGGATCGCTGGGATCGACGCGAATCCCGAACACGTTGCGTTCCCCTTCCAGGTACATGACCATGTTGCACTTGTTGGGGCGCCATTCCGGCCCCATGCCCGGCGATGTCATCCAGGAGCAGAAGAAATCGCGGCACACTTGCGGCCGGGTTTCATGGACGGTGCAACCGCCCCGCCCCGGCGCACAATGGACGCACCATTTCCCCGCCGGCTTGCCGAATTCCTCGACGGGAAGCAGCTTGCAGCACAGCGAGCAGTCGCCGCAACTTCGGCCGGGCACGAGCGGAACCGACTCGTCTTCGTCGTTCGACATAGGGACCGGCGCCTCCCACCCAGTGGTCCGACCCCGACATCTGGTTCCCAAATGATGAGACAGGTCAGCCCACTAACTCATTGAAGCCGTGGGGCGACCAATCCAAACGGATGGGGAACCACCGGTTTGGGCCGCACCCACGAGCGACGTATCTGGCTCGATTTATCCAACAGGATTTACAACCTCTTGACAAGGCGAGGGCTGCCGGCCGGGAACGGGAGGAATTTCGGTGGGCTGCGCCGCGGGTTTGCTGTTGTGCCGCAGATCACACTGACCGGCTATCCGCTTCAGGCGATCGCAATTCGCAATGAGCGCCCTTGAGGAAAGCAAATAGGCCCATGTCGTCTGTTTATGCGATGTTTACGTCGGGAGGCAGCGCTGCATCGGAGCCCCAGCCTGGCTGAGGCTTTGTGTTTTCAGCTCTGGTCGGTTGGGCCTCTTGGTTGCGCTCAGATCAAAGAGTGCGCATCTCACGCTTAGCGCACTTGGCAATTACGATTTGCACCACGGCTTCGGCGCCTTGGGGCATTGCATCGCGTCACACAGGAATGGGATTGCGAGTCCCTCTGCGACCAGAATGTCTCCGACGTCCCGGCCTTGCGCTTTCAGCGCGCCGCAAGTTCTGGCCAAAGTGCAAGCCCACTTGCCCAGCAAGGTTGTGGGGCACGAGCACGGGACCGGCGAGTAGTCCAATCCGCCGGCCGAGATCAGATCGCGCACGCGTCTCGAGGCTTTGACGCCAAGGTCCCGTTCGGTTTGGCATTGAGCGCTCTCTATCTCTGGAGCAATGAAGCCAAACAGGTGAACAGTCTTACCGGCCGCGGCAATCGTATCGCCGTCGATCACCCGGATTTGGTTGGCTTCAATAGGGTACGCCCCCGCGTGCTGCATCATCGCAAGTACGACCGCCAATCCAAATATCCATTGCTTCATCTTACGGGTGCCCCTGCCGCAAGTCGTGAGTAGCCGACTGTCACTATTCTAGTCCGCAGTTGGGCCGCTGCCAAACGCAACGCGCGTCGCCTAAGCACTGCCGACAAAGTCGAGCCAAGGCCGAGTTCCTTTACCCCGCACAAGAAAGAGGCCGGGGGTTCGCCCCCCGGCCTCTCTTTTGAAAACCAACTCTGAGCGAGATCAGTTGCCGCCCTGTCCGCCGCCCTTGCCACCCGGCACCGATGAGTAGACCACGATGCATCCGTTGCCCGCATTGGTGACGACGCCGCGAGCATTGGCCGTCAACACGCCGCCGCAGTTCAGGAAGCTGTTGGACGTGTTCTGCCGGTTGCCGGTGGTGTCGCCGCCGACCGCGTTGAGATCGATCGGCAGGTTCGGGTTGCCGCCGGCCCTCAGCAGCATGGGAGCCGTCTGCGGAACGTAGATGCGGTTCCGGATTGCATCGGTCGCCACCGAGTGAGATCCGCTCGAACTCTCCGATCGTCCCGATGATCGGGTAGGTCACGAAATTGTAGATCGGATCGAAGTATTGGAAGCCGGCGACGATGGCCAGCACCGGGCCGCAGGTGGTCGTGCAGGTGCCCGCGAAGTTCAGGGGCGGCTGCGTCAGGTTCAGGGTACCGGCCGGAACCGTGCCGGTGAAGTTTGCATCGGAGCGGAACGAACCGCCCTTGCTTGCGGCGATGTAGTAGTTGCCATCGCCGTAAGCTTTCCCCTTGATGATCGCGCCGTTGAACCAAACCTCGTCGCCGCCGACAGCACCGGGGACCGTGAACGTATTGGTGCCAACCACGGGGAGGCCGCTCTTGGCGATCGGCAACAGCGGCAGCGCGCCGACGCCGCTAATTCCTCCAGCCCCCGGAGCGACGACCTGGGTCGCCACGTTCCAGGCCTGGTTGCCCTGGTTGCACGCGGCCATGAAGTCGCCGGTGAAGGGGTTGAACGCGACGCCGTTCGGCGAGCAACCGGTATAAGTCAGCGCCTGCGAACCGCTGCCGCCGAGCCCGGACGGGCCGCGTCGTGGTGCTCTGCTTGACCCAATACAGGCCAGGATTGGCGTACGGGGACAGCGTCTCGGGAACCAGCGCGCTGGTGGAGAACACGTTGATCGTCGGCACGTTCGGAGCGACGTTGATTGCGGACCCGGCGTTCACGCTCGCATTCGCCGTGAGGGCATAGTTGGTCAGCGGAATGAAGCCCGTGGCGTTGCCCGGCGCCCAGATCCCGTAGGCATACTGGGGCACGCCGATGCTGTTGGTGTTGGCCGGCACGACGCCGAGTGCGGTCCCGGCGAGGTTGTCCGGATCGACCACCAGCAGTGCGCCGTCGCAGGTGAGGTTATTGGTTTTGGCGGCCGCGCCGATGACCTGGGTGGGACCGTTGGTCGGCGCGATGGTGCCGGCAATCTGGCCGTAATTGCACCCGGGGTTCTGCGGATCATTGATGAGCGGGACGCCAACGACAAACCTCGCGCTCAGGGGATCCCAGCGCGGCTGCTCCAGCGACAGACCAGCGCCCGCGGGCATGATCGTTGCATCGCCGAACACCTGGGCAATCGGGGTTACGGCCGAGGTCGGATTGTCGCAGTTCGCCGTGAACAGCGTCGCGAAGGGAGGATCTTCCGCATTGTTGGCGGCGATCAGAATGCAGCCATCGGCTGTCCAGTTCCATCTCGTCGAGCCGGGTCGCGCCGCCGGTGGGGATGGGCGCCTGGGCGGCCGCGTTCACCCCGGGCCAAGCATTCAGGTGGGCGATGTTGAACACCTTGAGGGTGCTGTCGCCGTCACCGGCATAAACCCAGTTGCCGTGCGACACGACGCCGTTCGGGCCGGAGATATTGTTGTCGATGCTGGTCGGGTTAACGAAGTGAATGCCCGCGAAGGTACCCGCTCCGAGCCGCGCATGGAAAGTGTTATTGGCGGTATTGATAACGTCAATGCCGTCGTTCGAGCGGTCGGCCAGGAAGTAGAGCGCCTTGACCGGGTCGACCCAGCTGATGTCGAACGACGTGAGCCGGTGGTTGCCCGGGATCTGGATTGTGTTCTGGCAGAACACGTTTGCCTGGGTCAAACCGTCGACCTGGGTCGCTGCCGGCTGCCCAAGGGGCGGGGTGAGGGTCGCCGCGGAAACCGTCTTGCCCTGGCAATTCAAGGTGATCGGGGCGAGGGTCCCCGGGAAGACAGCATCGATGCCGCCGCCGCCGCCCGCTTCGGCCGACGAACTCGCGAGCGCCATCGCGCTCACCGAGCCGAACAATACAGCTAGAAGTTTCGAATTCGTCGACATGAGTGCCCTCCCGATCGAAGCCATACCCCCGGCTCCAGGTGGGATCACTATTACTGCGCCAAGCTCATTTTTCCAGCGCCTTCCCGTGCTGCAATGCGCTCTGAGGTCAATTAATCAAATAGTGTGGCATTGTTGCAACTATCGACTCGATCAATCATGTTTTTAGCTTATAATAACAAGTGTTTATGGGCGTTGCTCCGGTGCAAATCATCATTAATTTTGCGTCCTCAGAGCGGCAGCGGAGAACGGAAGATTTTCTCGTTGCCGCAGAGGGATAGCGGGCGAAGCAGGAGGCATTCGGTGCGACTGTCCGCGCCCGGCCTGTGGAGCGCCCACGGTCCTTCGCATTCCCGCCGGCACGCTCGGGGCAACAGCTGCCACATTTCCAATAACGGGGCCCGATACAGGAATGTCGCCACAATTGGGGGGCTGTTAGGGATCTCAAATCAGTGTATAAAATTTGTCTTCATAGGGGTACTATTCTGAGCGACGGGGAGTGGGGCGCCGGGAATTCGCAGAACGAACAACTGGGAATTCGACGTCATATCTTCCCCATGATCTGTGGATTTGCCTGCAGCCGAAAGAGCGGCAGGCACGAACTGGGGCTGGCGTCGTTAAGTGGCACGGAACAGCAAGATCGTCGATGCGCGTCGATCGCTTCGCGGCGGATCGACTGGTATTGCTATGGGCATTGACGCTCGCACTGCGTGGGCTCGTGCACCAACCTGCCGGTCGCCACCGAAGACGCAAAAACCCCCGATGTCTTCGATCGAATCCGGGCGCTTGACCTGCTTCCGCGCCACGCCGCTAGCCGGTCGACCAGAACGCCCAGATCGGCGGCACCGCGCAGCAAGCCCGTGCTCTATACCGGGGTCGTCCTTCCCGCCACCGAAGCGGGCGCGCGCGGGGACCAGACGACCGGCGCGGTCGGCCGCCGGCAATGGCGGCGAAGGCTACGAGCTCAACTTCGAAAACACCCCGATCGCCATGGTCGCGAAGGCCGTGCTCGGCGACATAATGGGCGTCGGCTATTCGGTCGATCCGCGCGTCCAGGGAACGATAAGCCTGTCATCCGGCAAGCCGGTGCCGAAATCCGATCTGCTGTTCGTGCTCGAAAGCGTCGCTGCGCATGAGCAACATCGTGCTGGTTCGCGACGGCAGCGGCAGCTACCGGCTGATACCGCTGGGCGACGCGATCGGCGGCGGCAACACCGATTCGATCCGCCGGCCACGCCGAACCGGGCTACGGCGTCTCCGTGCGTTTCGCTGCAACATGTTTCCGCCTCCGCCCTCGTGAAGCTGCTCGACAGCTTCGCGACCGGCCGGGCCAGGTGCGCGCCGATCCGGCACGCAACCTCGCTGCTGATCCAGGGCACCGGCCCGGAACGCCGCAACACCATGGACACCGCGCTCAGCTTCGACGTGGACTGGATGCGCGGGCAATCGGTCGGCATTTTTCCGGTTCAGTACAGCAATCCGGAGCCGATCATCGCCGAGCTCGAGAAGATCCTCGATGCCGGCGACGGCGGCCTGAGCCAGGGCAACATCAAGTTCCAGCTCATGGCGCGCATGAACGGCATTCTCGTCGTCACCAAGAAGCCCGACCTCTTGAAAGCGGCGGAGACCTGGATCAAGCGCCTCGACACCTCCGACACCAATCGCACCGGCGTGCACGTCTATCGGGTCAATTACGGCGAAGCCAAGCAGGTCGCCAAGGTGCTCAACGATATATTCGTCGGCGGCGGCGGTCGAGCACGTCCTTCGACACGCCGGCGTCGACCGCGCCGAGGTCCGCCTGCGAGCGCCTGTCGCTGGGCGGCAACCAGTCGCGACGGCCTCGGCGGTGCGAGCCGGAGGCTCGGGGGCCTCGGAGGCGGCGGACAATCCGGCGGCGCGGCGGCCGCGGTGGCGGTAACTCGGCGGGATTTCAGAGCACGATCGGACCGCGAACGGCGCCAACGCGAATGCGCTCGAAGGGCGCGAGCCGGCAGGCCGGCTTGGGCGGCAGACGGGGCCTCTGGGAGGCGGCGGCGGCAATGCGCCGCTCCTCGAAGGCGTCCGGATCACCGCCGACGCCTCGAGCAACTCGCTGCTGATCTACGCGAGCAACGAAAATTACCAGCTCATCCTGCGCACGCTCGCGCAGCTCGACCGCCCGCAATTGCAGGTCGCCATCGACGCCACCGTCGCCGAGGTCAAGCTCAACGACACGCTGTCCTACGGCGTCCAGTTCTTCCTGCAGAACAACAACGGGCTGCCGCTGCTCTGAACACCACCGGCACGACCTCGCCGCCGGCGTAAGCGCGACCGGCGTCGCCGGCGCCGCCGGCGCCGCTGCCAACTCGTTCATCAGCCAGACCTTGCCGGGATTCAACTTCCTGGTCGGCTCGCAATCCCAGCCGAACGTCATCATCAATGCGCTCCACTGCGTAACCGACGTCAAGGTGTTGTCCAACCCCTCGCTGGTGGTCACCGACAATCAGGTGGCGACGCTGATGGTCGGCGACGACGTACCGATCTCGACCGGCACCGCGAACGTGCTCACCACGCAGAACACGGTCGTCAATACGATCGATTATCGCCGCACCGGCATCATCCTTCGCGTCGATGCCGCGCGTCAGCGCCAACGGCAATGTGCGGCTCGACATCGAGCAGGAGATCAGCCAGGTCTCCAACTCCGGCTCGCCACCGCCGCCACGCAGAACCTGACGCCGACCATTTCGCAACGCAAGGTCAAGAGCTCGATCGCCGTCGCGACCGGCCAGACCGTGCTGCTGGCCGGACTGATCCAGGAGCAGAAGGAAGTGGATCACAGCGGCATTCCGCTGCTCGATCAGCTTCCGGCCCTCGGCAACGTCGTCGGCGAACACCGGTCACAACATCACCCGCACCGAGCTCATCATCTTCATCCGGCCGCAGATCATTCGCGACAGCGTCGACGCGCATTACGTCGCGGAGGAGTTGCGGACGAAGCTGAAGGGCACGCTCGCGCCGGTGCCGCCTTATGTCGGCCCGGCGCCGCGGGCCCGGTAACGTTGCGGGGGACGCGACAATGTCGGTGCGCTGGCTCGAGCTCGATGTCGCGGACGCGGCGAAGCGCACTGCCGACCTTCGAGGACGTCGACCATCGTCATCGCGGCGATTGCGACGGCCGCTGCGAGCATGATCGTGGTGCCGGGTGCGCCCGGTGTCGCCGGCGCCGGCCTCGCCTGCCTGATGGTCGCGATCGCGGCCGTCGATGCCCGCCGCTTCATCATCCCCGACGAGCTCAGCGCCGCCGCGCTGGCGCTCGGGCTCGTCCATGCCGCGATCGGGCACCCCGACGCGATCGGCGAAGCGATCGCCTTCGCGGCGCTGCGCGGCGGCATCATGGCGGCTCGCCTTCTTCGGCCTGTGGGCAGCTCTACCGGCGCCTGCGCGGACGCGAGGGCATCGGGCTGGGCGACGTCAAGCTGGCCGGCGTCGCCGGCGCCTGGCTCGACTGGCAGAGCATTCCCATCGCCGTCGAAATCGCGGCACTGGCGGCGCTCGCGGTGTGCCTGGTGAGATGGCTCGCGACTTCGGACGCACGATCAGCGCGACCACCAGGCTGCCGTTCGGCCTGTTCCTCGCGCCGGCGATCTGGATCGCCTGGCTCGGCGAGACGATGCTGCCGCAAATTCCTTCGGTGTTGGGGCTCGGGTAGAGTATGATTTCCGGACGCTCGGCCGCCTCAGCCCACCCGCTCGCTGCCGCGGGAGAACTGGCATGGACAAGTTTGCGAGGCTGATTTCCGGCGCTCTCATCCTCGGATTGAGCGCGACGTCCGCCGCCAAGGCCGCGGATGCCGTCATCGACATGGCGACGATCGCGAGCTTCGGCGATCCCGCCACCGCGCTGAAGCGAATCGGGCCGCATGGCGCGGCGCGGCAACGCCCACGCGGAAGCGCTGCTCGGCTACATGTATGAGCATGGGCTCGGCGTTCCGCAGTCATGGCCCGCCGCGGTCGATTATTATCTCCTCGCGGCCGAACAGGGCGACGCCACCGGGCAGTATCTGCTCGGCCTGATGTACGACAAGGGATTCGGCGTCTCCCGCGACCTCGTGCAGGCCTACAAATGGCTGAATCTGGCGGCCTCTCACGGTCCGAAGAACAATCGCGAGTACTTCATCAGGCTGCGCGACGCCGTCGCTTCCAAGATGACGAGGGCCCAGCTCGATCTCGGCCAGCAACTGGCGCTCGAATGGTCGATGAAGCGGATGGGTCGGTGATCGTCCCGGTCGATCGCTTCGGTATCCGACCTGCGATTTTCCGGGATGGTGTTCTCAGACTTTGAGCATCGGCCGCACCGAAAACCACTGCACCTTTCCGGGAACTTGCATTAGACTGACCACCTCGCCGTTCGTTCCCGCTCGATATCCGTGTCGAGCCGGAGCGGCCGGCGTTCGATCGAGAAGACGACATCAGAAGGGGATACGCTATGAGGGCTTTGGTTTCGATCGCCGCGCTCGGGCTGCTGGTGCTGCCGGTTGCGACGGCGCACGCACAGGCGCCGGCGCCGGCGCAGAGTTTGCCGGAATGGGCTTATCCGGTGGCCCCGCCGCCCAAGCCGCCGGATGCCACGAAACCCATCAGTCTGCCGGGCAGCACCAAGCAATACACCCAGGCCCAGATCGACAATCGGTTCGGTCCGCCCGACTGGTATCCGGAAGACCACAAACCGCTGCCCGACGTCGTCGCGAGTGGCCGGCCGCCGAACGGATTCGCCTGCGCCCTGTGCCACCTCACGAGCGGCGGCGGACATCCGGAATCCGCCGGCATCTCCGGGCTTCCGGTGCAGTATTTCCTGCGGCAAATGGCCGAATTCAAGTCCGGCACCCGCAAGGGCCAGCGCGGCGGCATCATGATCCAGATCTCCAAGGCCATTTCCGACGAGGACACCAAGGCGGCCGCGGAATACTTCGGATCGATGAAGCATCCGGTCTGGTACAAGGTGGTCGAAGGCGACACCGTGCCGAAGTCCTATCTCGGCAACGGCGCCATGCGCTTCCCGGTGGAGAACGGCGGCACCGAGCCGATCGGCAACCGCATCATCGAGCTGCCGCAGAACGACCTCAGCGCCGAAAGCCGCGATCCCCGTACCGGCTTCGTCGCCCATGTGCCGACCGGCAGCGTCAAGAAGGGCGAGGCGCTCGTGACCACGGGCGGCGGCGGCAAGACGCTCGCCTGCGCGATCTGCCACGGCGCGGAGCTCAAGGGCCTCGGCGAGGTTCCCCCGATCACCGGCCGCTCGCCGATGTACATCTATCGCCAGCTCAACGACATCAAGATCGGCACCCGCAACGGCTCCATGGTGCCGCTGATGAAGCAGGTGGTCGACAAGCTGAGCGACGACGACATGATCGCGATCTCCGCCTACCTCACGACCAAGTCGCCGCAGTGACGACGGCGCGGTGACGGCGGCACCCGCCGCCGGCTGCAATCGGACTGGACATGGCCGGGCTCGTCCCGGCCATGTGCGTTTCGGCCGCCCTACCGACATCCCTCCTGCCGGGCTCTGGCGGATGGCCCGGTGCCTCCGCTAGAATATGCGGGCGCTTTCATGGGTCGATTTCATGAGCCGATCGGATCGTCATGCCGGCTCGCGCCCCGCGACGCCAAGAACCTGAGGGAGGATTGGTGATGAGGACATTGGCTTCTATCGCCTTGCTTGGAATGCTGGCGCTGCCGGCGCAGGCTCAGGATCTGCCGCCATGGGCCTATCCGGTCAATCCGGCGCCGAAGCCGCCGGATGCCGTGAAGCCCATTCAATTGCCGGGCAGCACAAAGCAATACACCCAGGCGCAGATCGACGACGGCTTCAACCCGCCCGACTGGTATCCGCAGGATCACGGGCCGATGCCCGACGTGGTGGCCCATGGCCGCAAGGAGGCCAACGCGCGGGCCTGCATCCTGTGCCACCTGACCAGCGGCGCCGGGCATCCGGAGTCCGCCGGCATCGCCGGGCTCCCGGTCGGCTATTTCATGCGCCAGCTCGCCGAGTTCACCAGCGGCGCCCGCAAGGGCGCGCGCGCCACCTCGATGATCCCGATCGCAAAGGGCCTGAAGGAAGAGGACTACAAGATCACGGCGGAGTATTTCGCCTCGCTCAAGCCGCCGGTCTGGTACAAGGTGGTCGAAACCGACACCGTGCCGAAGTCCTATCTCGGCAACGGCGCCATGCGCTTCCCGGAGGAACATGGCGGCACCGAGCCGATCGGCAACCGCATCATCGAGCTGCCGCAGAACGACCTCAGCGCCGAAAGCCGTGATCCCCGCACCGGCTTCGTCGCCCATGTGCCGACCGGCAGCATCCAGAAGGGCGCGGAGATCGTGTCGACCGGCGCCGGCGGCAAGTCCATCCCTTGCGCGATCTGCCACGGCCCCGAACTCAAGGGCCTCGGCGACGTTCCGCCGATCAGAGGCCGTTCGCCGATGTATGTCTACCGCCAGCTCAACGACATCAAGATCGGCTCCCGCACCGGCGCGATGACCCCGCTGATGAAGGCGGTGGTGGACAAGCTCGACGACGGCGACATGATCGCGATCGCCGCCTACCTGACATCGCAGGGGCCGTAAAGCGTTGCGGCCCGCCATCCCGCCGGGGCCCATCGTGCCCCGGCGGGTGACAACAAACAGTGGAGAACACGAGCATGAACACGGCATTGACGCGACGCGCGGTGATCGCAGGAGCGGCCGGCGCGACCATCATCGTCAATCGCGCGCGCGCCGCCGAATACAAGTTCTCCCAGTATCACAACCAGGCGACCCATGTGCCGCTGCACAAGAACCTGGTCGCCATGTGGGACGCGATCCGCGCCGAGACCAATGGCCGGGTCGAGGCGACTGTATTCGCGGAAAACAACAAGCTCGTCGCCGGCGACCCCGCGGCCCTCAAGCTGCTGATCTCCGGAGAGATCCAGTTCTTCACCCTGATGGGCGGCATCATCGGCACCGTGGTGCCGGTGGCCGAGGCCCAGCAGGTGCCGTTCGCCTTCAAGTCGGCGCCGGAGGCGCACAAGGCGATCGACGGCGCGCTCGGCGCCTATGTCGGCGAGGAGATGGCGGCGAAGGGCATGTACCTGTTTCCGGTCGCCGGCTTCGACAACGGCATGCGCCAGGTGACCACCGTGGCGCGACCCGGTCGTCAAGCCGGATGACCTCGCCGGGGTGAAGATCCGCGTGCCGCCGGGCCAGATGATCTTCGACACCTTCCAGGCGTTCGGCGCCGAGCCCGTCACCACGCCCGCCAACCTGATCTACGACGCGATCAAGACCGGCAAGGTCGGCGCGCAGGAAAATCCGCTCGTCATCCTCGAAGGCTTCAAGATCTACGAGGTGGTGAAGTACGTCAGCATGACCAATCACAGCTGGTCCGGCTTCAACCAGATGGCGCATCTCGCCACCTGGAACGGCCTGCCCGACGACATCAAGGCGGTGATCACGCGCAACGTCACGAAATTCGTGCGCCAGCAGCGCGACGAGCAGGGCAAGCTCAACGCCAGCCTGCGCGATACCTTCCTCGCCCGCGGCCTCGTCTTCAACGAGGTCGACCAGGCGCCGTTCCGCGCCAAGCTCGCCGGCGTCTACGCGAACTGGAAGGACAAGCTCGGCACCAAGTGCTGGGGCCTGCTCGAAGCGCAGGTGGGCAAGCTGGGGTAATTGCAGCAGCGATGAAAGAGCGCTTCCTACCTTTCCCTCCCCGTCTCCGGGGAGGGTGGCCGAGCGAAGCGAGGTCGGGTGGGGGCCACGCGGCACGGCCGACAAGAAAAGCAAGAACCCCACCCTCGCGACAATTCGCAGGCGAATTGCGCGGACCTCCCCGAAGACGGGGAGGGATTCTCTTCGCTCGTCAGTCGCTGCGACGATTCTCAGCGCCTCGCCTCCCCGGCGCCGGCGGCCGAGGGCGACTGCCGCGACGTCGAGGTGAACTACGATCTCGCCAAGGCGAGCATCACTTCGGTGCAGCTCAACGCCGCGCTGTTTTCATCGGCGGCCAAGGGATGCCTCGCCCTGGCGCGCCGCCTGCTCGCGGCCGGCGCCTCGCTGCAGGCGCGCGACCGCCGCGGCGCGATGCCGCTTGCGCACGCGGCGCGCGGGGGAAACGTCGCCATGGTCGAGCTGTTTCTTGCCGCCGGCGCGCCGATCGATGCGCGCGATCTCGCCGGCGCGACGGCGCTCTACGGCGCGGCCGAGAGCGAGCGCCCGGCGACGGTGGCCGCGCTGCTCGCGCGCGGCGCAGATCCCAATCTGCCGGGCAACGCCGCCGTTTCCCCGCTCGCCGCAGCGGCCTATCGCGGCAATGACCGTATCGTCGAGGCGCTGCTCGCGCGCGGCGCCGCAGCCGACGCCATGGACGCGACCGGCAAGACGCCGATCCTCTATGCCGCCGCGCGCGGCTTCGAAGGCGTGGTGCTGCGCCTCCTCGATGCCGGCGTCGACGCGAAGGCACGCTACGGCCACGGCCTCACCGCGCTGATGTGGGCGGCCGGCCACGAGGACGGCGTCGGCTCGCGTGCCGCCACCGGCGTCGTCGAACTGCTGATCGGGCGCGGCGCCGTGCTCGACGCCGCCGACGATCGCGGCCGCACCGCCCTGATGACCGCCGCCGAGCGCGGCGACGCCGAGGTCGTGCAGGCGCTGCTGCGCCGCGGCGCCGACCGCGCGGCGAAGGACAAGGACGGCAAGACTGCCCGCGACCTCGCCGCCAACGACGCGGTGCGCGCGGCGCTGTCGGTGCAGTGACCTCTCCCTCCCCGGCTTCGGGGAGGGTTGGGGTGGGGACTTGCTTGCAACACAACGTCGTGGCGAGGAAGACCCCACCCTAGCCCTCCCCGAAGTCGGGGAGTGAATCGAGCGCCCCCCAATTTGTGCGGCGCCCCTACAGCCCCGCCAGATACTGCGCGAGCGCGGCGATGTCGGACTCCGAGGTCGCGAGCATGAGGTCGGTCATCCCTGGATTGTTGCCGCGCGTCTTGTTGCGGAAATCCAGCATGGTCTTCGCCATGTAGTCCCTCGATTGCCCGGCGAGCCGGGGCTGCGTGCCCTCGCCCTGGTAGCTGCCCTGATGGCAGCCGGTGCAGCCGATCGACGTATTCGCCGTGGCGGCCTGCGCGGCGACCGCCGCGGGAGCGCGCGGCTGGCGCAGATCGGGCCACGGCTGCTTGGAGAAATACTCCGCAAACGCCATCATGTCGTCGCGCTCGAGCGGGGCGGCGACCGGCCCCATCAGCTCGCTCTTGCGGGCGCCGCTCTTGAAGTCGCGCAGCTGAATATAGAGATAGCCGAGCTGCTGACCGGAGATCGCCGGCCAGGTCTTGTCCACGGGAATGCCGTTGGCGCCGTGGCAGGCGGTGCAGGCCTGGGCCTTTTCCGCAATCGTCTGGGCCGGCGCCGGCGATGCGGCCGCGAGCGCGATGACGATGCCCGACATCAGGCGGGCGGCCCGCGAGCTCCCTCCCCCTTTTTCAGGGGGAGGGTTGGGGTGGGGGTCATCTGAATCGCCACGCGTGTGGCCCGCGATCCCCTCCCCAACCCTCCCCTTTTTAAGGGGAGGTGGAAAAAGCCCAGTCCACTTGGATTCGAATCCAACTGTAACTCTCACAGCGCCTGATTACTCCACCGCGAACGCGATGATGGCGTTGCCGCGCTTGTAGTCGAGCTGCACATTGCCGCCCGCCGCGACTACGATGTACTGCTTGCCGTTCACGGTGTAGGACGACGGCGGCGCATTGACGCCGGCGCCGGCGTTGAAGGTCCACAGCGGCTTGCCGTTGCGGGCGTCATAGGCGCGGAACCGGCCGTTGCCCTCGCCCGCGAACACGAGCCCGCCGGCGGTCGCGAGAATGCCGCCGATCATCGGCTGCGGCGTCTTCACCTGCCAGCGAATCTTGCCGGTGTTGTAGTCGACCGCGGTGATGTTGCCGGCCTGCGCCTCGGTCGGAATCACCTTGAAGGCGCCGCCGAGCCACAGCTTGCCGCCGGGATAGGGCGAGCTTTCGACGAAATAGTTCATCGGCTGGTGCAGGTTGACGGCATAGGACAGCCCGAGCGTGGGGTTGACCGTGATCGGCGACCACTCGACGCCGCCATTGGCGCCGGGCAGCATGCGCGCGCCCTGTGGCGTCGGCAGCGTCCACATGTTCTCCTGGGGCACCATCGCCTCGGAGAAACGAATGAGGCTGCAGTCCTTGCGGTCGTGCACATAGACGTGCCCGGTCTTGCCGGCATGGATCACGCCGGGGATGACCTTGTCGTGGTCGTCCCTGACATTGACGAGCACCGGCGGACTGACCGCGTCGAGGTCCCACACGTCGTGGGCGATGTACTGGAAGTGGCAGACATACTTGCCGGTATCGAGCTCGAGCGAGACCAGCGAGTCCGTGTAGAGATTGTCGCCGGGCCGCAGCGCGCCGTCGAGGTCGGGCGAGGGATTGCCGACCACGAAGTAGATGCGGTTGGTGGCGAGATCGACTGCGGGATTCTGCCAGACGCCGCCGCCCAGCGTCTTGTAGGGATCGCCGTTCTTGGCGAGCGCCTCCTTCTCGGCGGCAATGTTGCGATGCATGTCGCGGCCGGTGGCGTCCTTTTCCGCCCACACGCCGACCGAATTCTCCGGCGTGGTGTCGAAGTTCCACAACAGCTTGCCGTCATTGGCGTCATAGGCGCGCACGAAGCCGCGAATGCCGTATTCGCCGCCATTGGTGCCGATCAGCACTTTGCCTTTGACCACGGTGGGCGCCATGGTTTCGCTGTAGCCGGCCTCCGGATCGGCGATGTTGGTCCGCCACACCGGCTTGCCGGTCTTGGCATCGAGCGCGACCAGCTTGGAGTCGAGCGTCGCCAGGTAGACCTTGTCGCCGATACACGGCAACGCCGCGATTATTGGGGCCGCAGCAATAGGTCGTGATCGGCCCCATGTCGTGCTTGTAGTGCCACAGCTCGAACCCGGTCCGCGCGTCGAGCGCATAGACATGGCTGAACGAGGTCGTGACGAACATGACGCCGTTGACGACGATCGGCGACGTCTCCATGGACTCCCGGACGTCGGTCTGGAAAATCCAGGCCGGGCGGAGCTTGCCGACATTGCCGGTGTTGATCTGCTTGGCGGGATAGAAGCGCTGCTGGGTGTAATCGCCATTGGTATGCAGGAAGTTGCGGGCGTCGGTGGCGGCGTGATCGAGCATCGCCTGGGTGACCGGCGTGATGACAGCGGACCTGGCGGTCTCAGCGGCCTGCTGCTTGACTTCCTGCGCGCCCGCGGTGCCGGTCATCGAGACTGAGATCGGGAAAAACGCGAGCGAGATCGCGATCGCCGACGTGCCTGCCAGAATCGCAGCCCTGTTCCGCGAAGACATGACGTTCCTCCCGATTTTTGACGGCCGCTGTGACGTTTGAAGGTCTGTCCGCCGGTCGCGTCAGGGTGTGCCCGCGCTGCCGATACTGTCAAGGCCGAGCCTTCGCCCTCCCCGACTTCGGGGAGGGCTGGGGTGGGG
Source organism: uncultured Alphaproteobacteria bacterium (assembly GCA_963791375.1). GTDB lineage: Bacteria > Pseudomonadota > Alphaproteobacteria > Rhizobiales > Xanthobacteraceae > JAJPKK01. The sequence goes on along the minus strand of CAWBSI010000012.1, from coordinate 498,110 downwards.
TCCTTTCTTAGATCGGCGGTGCTCGCGGCCCCCACCCGACCTCGCTTCGCTCGGCCACCCTCCCCGAATTCGGGGAGGGATTCTACCGCCGCTTCACGTCCGGATTGGCGAGGCGCATCGGCGTGCCGTTCTCGAAGGCGACGATCTGCTCGAAGGCTTCGGAGAAATAGAGCTCGAAATTGTCCCATTCGGCCCAGCCGAGATGGGGCACGCACAGCGCGTTGGGCATTTTCAGCAGCGGGTGATTGCCTCCGGTGACGGGTTCCTCCTCGTAGACGTCGACCGCGGCATAGCCGGGACGCCCGGCCTTCAATGCCGCGACGAGGGCGCCGGGCGCGATCAATTCGGCGCGCGAGGTGTTCACGATCAGCGCGGTCGGCTTCATGCGGGCGAGATCGGCCGGCGCCGACGATGCCGCGCGTATCGGCCTTGAGGCGCACATGCAGCGACAGCACGTCGGAGCGCTCGAAGAAATCTTCCTTGCCGGCGGCGACCTCGTAGCCAGCCGCCCGGGCGCGCTCGGCCGAGCCCTGCTGGCCCCACACCAGGACCTTCATGCCGAGGCCGTGGCCGGCCGCCGCCACCAGCCGGCCGATGGCGCCGAGCCCGAAAATGCCGAGCGTAGAGCCGCGCAGGCGGTGCGACAGCGTGCACGGCCAGTCGCCGCGCCGCATGCGCTCGGCCTCCAGCGCAATGTTGCGCCGCGACGCCACGATCAGCGCGATGGCGAGCTCGGCCGGCGCGTCCGGCGAATTGCTCTTGCCGGTGGAGACGGGAATGCCGAGCGCGGTGCAGGCGGCAAAATCGATGGTGCTGGCGTTGCGCCCGACCAGCGCGAGCAGCTTGAGCCTGGGCAGGCGCTCCAGCAGCACGCGGGAGAACTCCACCCGTTCGCGGATGGCGACGACGACATCGGCGTCGCGCAGCCGCTCGACGAGCTCATCGAGGTCGCGCGCCGGCTCGCGGTAGCGCGTCACATCGTGCTTGGCGATGAGCGAATAGCAGGCGAGCTTGTGGACCATGTCCTGGTAGTCGTCGGGAATTACGATTTTCATGCACGGGTGACTTTCATTGCTCAGTGTAGTGAACTTGCTCGGTGGCACCTCTCCCCGCCTTGCGGGGAGGGTCGGGGTGCGATCGCGCGCCGGCGAGGCGGTGCCTGCAGAGCGATTCTCGAGCCCCACACCTACCCTCCCCGAAGTCGGGGAGAGGCCCGCTCACGCGACCCTCTCCCCGCACGCGGTCAAAGCGCGGGCTGCGCGCTCCACGCCGGCGGCTCCTTGGCGTCGATCAGCACGAAGGCAATCCGGCAGGGCGTGGCTCCCGAATTGACCCAGGCGTGATTGGTGCCCTGCTGGACGACGATGTCGCCGGCGGCGAGGTGCACCTGCGAATCATCGAGCAGCATGTCGATCTCGCCTTCCAGAACGATGGCATAGTCGATGCTGCGGGTGCGGTGGGTGAAGGCGTGGCGCGGCGGCGCGCCGCCCTGCTCCAGGCCCATCTCCCGCGTCATCGCCGCATGATCGATCGCCGCGCCATCGGCCAGCGGCGGGAAATCGACGATCCGCAGGATCGAGCCGGACGGCGGCGGCGCAACGCCGATGTCGCGGGCTGCGCGGTCGGTGGTCCCGGCGATGTCGGCGGGCGTTTCGTCGGTCACCCAGGCGAGCGTCGACTGGATTCCGGAGGAGCGCTGCCTTACGTTCGGCGCCGGCCCGTCGGCCAGCACGATCGCTTTGCCCCCGGCATCGTGGCCCGTCACCACCCGTCGCGTCGGCTTCATGATTTCTTCCTTCCGCAGCCCCGGCCCGATCGGGTAATCCAATTGCGCGCCGCACCGCAAGCGGCGCTTAGTCACTCGAGGGGTCGGTAAATGGTGGATACAGATGTTCTGATCGTCGGCGCCGGGCCGGTGGGCCTGACGCTCGCCGTCGATCTCGGCATGCGTGGCGTGCGCTGCACGCTGATTGAGCAGAAGGAGGCCCCGCAGTTCCTGCCCAAGATGGAGCGGTGCAACGCCCGGACCATGGAAATCTTCCGCCGCATGGGTCTCGCCGACCGCGTCCGCGCCGCCGGCCTGCCGGCGGAGTGCCCGATGGACGTCTTCATCGTCACCTCGATCCTGGAGCCGCCGCTCCTTCACCTGCCCTACCCTTCGGTGGCGGCGGCGAAGCGCGAGATCGCCGCCTCGACCGGGGCCGGGCTGCCGCTCGAACCCTATCAGCTGATTTCCCAGTACACGCTGGAGCCGTTGCTGAAGGAGATCGCGGAGACCTTGCCGTCGGTGACCGTGCGCTACGCCACCGAATTCCTGGAATTCAAGGAAAACCCGGACTCGGTGACGGCGAAGGTCCGCGGCGCCGGCGGCGTCTCCGACATCACCGCGCGCTATCTCGCCGGCTGCGACGGCGGCGCCAGTTCGATACGCAAGCAGCTCGGCATCGGCCTCACCGGCGAGGGCAACCTGCTGGAGCTGCGCCAGGGCCTCTATCGCTGCGACGGCCTTTATGAGCGCATCCCCATCGGCAAGGGGCGCCACTATCACGTCGCCGATGCCCGCCACACCTTCCTGATCGTCCAGGATTCGACCAGGCATTTCACCCTGCATGGTGTGGTCGAGCAGGATTCCGACATGGTCGACCTGTTCAAGGAGACCATCGCGCTGCCGCTCCCGTTCGAGACCATCAATATCGGCCGCTGGCGCCAGAATCTCCTGGTCGCGGACAGCTACGGGACCGACCGGGTGTTCCTCGCCGGCGACGCCGTGCATCTCGTCATCCCGACCGGCGGCCTCGGCATGAACACCGGCTGCGGCGATGCCATCGACCTCTCCTGGAAGCTCGCGGCGACGCTCCAGGGCTGGGGCGGGCCGAACCTCTTGCGCTCCTACGCCATCGAGCGCCGCCAGATCGGCGAACGCAACGTGGCGGCGTCGCGCTTCGCCTCCCAGGGCCGGCGCAAATGGCGCTCCATGTGGCGCCCCAACATCCGCGACAACACGCCGGAGGGCGCCGAGACCCGCGCCGCGCTCACCCGCGTCGCCGATGTCGAGCAGCGCAAGACCAACGAGATGCTCGGCGCGGAGCTGGGCTATCGTTACGTCGATTCGCCGCTGATCGCGTCGGAGCCGGGCGAGGCACCGGAGCACGACTTCATGAACTATGTCCCGAGCACCTGGCCCGGCGCCCGCCTGCCCCATGTCTGGCTCGCGGACGGCACCGCGGTGCAGGACCGGGTCGGCTACGGCCGCGGCTACACCCTGCTGCGGTTTAACGGATCAGCCGATGTCGGCGCTCTCGGCAAGGCGTTCGCCGCCCGCGGCGCGCCCTATGCGGCTCTTGATCTGCCGGACACTCATGCGCGCGACGTCTACGGCTACGACCTCATCCTGGTGCGCCCGGACCTGCACATCGTGTGGCGCGGCAACGCGCCGCCCGATGACCCGGCAAAGCTCGCCGCGCTCGCCACCGGGCATTAGGCGCGGTTGCTAAGCATTCGGCAGCCCTTCGACGATGTACATGCGGGACTTCGCCTCGCGCTCGCGCACGGCCGCGATCTTCTTGTATTCAGGCGAATCCCGCCAGGCGCGCGCTTTGTCGAAGCTGTCGAATACGGAGATCACGATCCGCGCCTTGGGCGGGTCGCCTTCGATGCCGACGTTGCGGCCGCCGCGGACGAGATAGCGTCCGCCGAACCGATCGACCGTCGGCTGAACGTGGGAGGCATAGTCCCTCAGGAACACGTCCATGTTGCCGGTGACATCGACTTCGGTGACGATGTAAGCCTTCGGCGTCGCCTGCGCCTTCAGTCCGGTCGCGGCGCCCGCGCCCACGGCGATCCCGACCATCACGGCGATCGCGACTACGTAGTAGATGTGCATGGGCTGACCTTCCCGAACCAGTTTGCTTGCCTATGCAACATAGCGGCGAGGAAAGGGTCGCCGCAAGGAAGCGCAGAAGGACTTCGAGTTTGGCAGAGGCCGGGGAATCCGGAAGGACGGACGACTACGAGCTTACGCGCTCGCCGGCTGTCGAGTTTGGTTCTGCAGCAGCGACAGCTTGTCGGCGACCTCCGTCCAAGCCTCCACGCCTCCGACGTCACCGGACCGTCGCAGCTCCTCGATCTTCTTTTTCACGATGCGCGGTGCCCTCTTGCCGTACCAGGCCCGGCACGCGCGGGCGTAGATGGAAGCGGCGTCGTCACGGCTCACATGCATGAAAGCACACTGGGGGTCAGTGGTTGGGGCGTCACTCATTATTATAACAAATATATAGCGCCCTGCCAGCGTGTCACAATTCGTTCGTGACTGCGGGATGACGCCGCATGCCGCCGGCCGCAATTGCTGCTTCGGGGATGCGCAAAAAAATGTAGTGCGGTCAACGTGTTTCAGGGCCGCCGTGCCATCGCACCGGCGGACCCGTTCTGTTACATAGCTTCCATGCGTTCCTGTCTCGCATTCATCCTGGTGCTATCGTTCATCGGCGCGGCCCGCGCCGCCGATGCGGACACCGCCTTTCGCACCGGGCTTACGGCTTTCAACGAGGGCGCCTATGCGAGCGCCAGCGCCGCCTGGGTTCCGCTGGCCGAAGCCGGCGATGCGCGGGCGCAGTCCGGTCTCGGCTTCATGTACTACTCCGGTCGCGGCGTGCCGCGCGACAGCGTGCGCGCCGCCGCATTCTTCACGCGCGCCGCGGAGCAAGGCGAGCCGACCGCCCAGCTTTTCCTGTCCATGATGGTTTTCAAATCGGACGGCATGCCCACGAATCCGCCGCTCGCGATGATGTGGGCCGAACTCGCCATCGCGGGCGGACAGGCCGAAGCGTTCGAGTGGCAGGCCACCATCATGCAATCCCTGACCGGGGCAGAGCGCGAGGAAGGCTGGCGTCTGGTGACGCGCTGGCGCGAAGCCCACCGCAATGCTGCGGCCAAATGACGGTCGCCGGCCCCATCTACACAATTGCCGGTTTCCAGTAATTGTGCTTTGATTTCAGCAACAAATAAAACAGTGCCCGCCGACGGTGACACTGCCCCGGCGGGGACGCCTCAAAAGGCCTCACGCCAGGGAGGAATCATGGACCGCTACATCCCGCCGGATGCCCGCATTCTCGATGCGGATGTCGACCACGCGGCGCTGGCCGCGCAAGACCCCGTCTGGGTGCCACCGCCGCAGTCCCGCAATCCCGGCGCCAGCCGCCGCGATTTCATCAAGGGCGTGATCGCCTCGGGCACCGCGGTTTCAGCCATCAGCTATACGATGGGTGGCCGTTCGGCCCGCGCCCAGAACGCGGCGGCGCCGGAACGGCTCATTTCCATCAACATCAATGGACAAGTGCGCCGGACCGACGTCACGTCCAATGAAACCCTGGCGATGACGCTGCGCTACAAGCTCGGGCTGACCGGCACCAAGCTCGGTTGCGACCGCGGCGAATGCGGCGCCTGCACGGTGCTGATCGACGACGTGCCGCACCATTCCTGCTCGACGCTCACCCACGCCCTGCGCGGCCGCAAGGTCACGACCATCGAGGGGCTGGAAGGGGCGAACGGCGAATTGCATCCCATGCAGAAGGCGTTCGTCGAGGAGCTCGCGCCCCAATGCGGCTTCTGCACGCCCGGCCAGATCATGTCGGCGGTGGCGCTGCTCAAGGTCAATCCGAAGCCGACGCGGGACGAAGCCCGTCTGGCGCTGTCCGGCAATCTCTGCCGCTGCGGCGCCTATGACCATTATCTCAATGCGGTGATGCGCGCCGCGCGGGAGGCTTGAGATGGCATACGACCTGATCGGCAAGAATTTCACCCCGCCCGACATCTACGGCAAGGTCACCGGCAAGGCGAAATATGCGGAGGACTACCGCGCCGAAGGCATGGTGTTCTGCCGCCTGCTGACGAGCCCGATGCCGCACGCCAAGGTGAAGAAGATCGACGCCTCGGCCGCACTCAAGCTCAAGGGCGTGCTCGGCGTGCTGACCGCCGACGACGTGCCGGCGTTCCCGCCACCCAACAATCCGATCCTCACCAACGAGCCGCTCTATGTGGGCGAGCCCATCCTCGCCGTCGCGGCCGAAACCGAGCAGCTGGCCCAGGACGCCATCGACCTCATCAAGATCGACTACGAGCCGCTGCCGTTCGTGGTCGATCCCCTCGACAGCCTGCACCCCGCCGGCCCGACCGCGCGGCTCGACGGCAACGTCGCCAACCCCCGGGTCAAGTTCCAGACCATCAAGTGGACGGCGCGCGATTTCGCCGCCGCCGGCGAAGGCAACCTGCCCATGGGCAAGCCGGCGGAGGAATGGACCTATGGCGACCTCGATGCCGGGTTCAAGGACGCCAAGCTGGTGCTCGACGAGAGCTTCGTCATCGGCGCCCAAGGGCATCACTGCATGGAGCCCCGTTCGGCCATGGCCTATTGGCAGAACGGCAAGGTCTTTGTGTTCGGCTCGTCGCAGAGCCAGACGGCGATGCTCCCAGGGCTCGCGCGCTATTGCGGCGTCGAGCCGAAGGATCTCGTCTATGTCGCGGAATATTGCGGCGGCGGGTTCGGCTCCAAGGGCACTCCCTATCCGCAGATGGCGATCCCCGCGCACATGTCGCGCAAGATCAACCGTCCCGTGATGATGCGGGTGAGCCGGCATGAGGAATATGCGATCGGCCAGGGCCGCGCCGGCTTCCAGGGCCGCATCAAGGTCGGCTTCCGCGCCGACGGCCGCATCACCGCCATGGACGCCTTCGTGGTGGCGGAGAACGGCGCAAATATCGGCTTCTGGGATTTCGAGAATTTCGGCCACACGCTGTCGGTCGTCTACCAGCCGCTGGCGATGCGGTGGCGCGGCATTCCCGTGCTCACCAACACCCCGTTCCGCGGGCCGCAGCGCGGGCCCGGCGAAAACCAGACTGCGCTCGCCATGGAGCCGATCCTCGACAAGGCGTCGCGCAAGCTCGATCTCGATCGCCTCGCGATCCGCCTCGTCAACGCGCCCGACAGCTCCAGCAAGCACGGCGCAAAGCAGGAGCCGATCTCGAGCGCCTTCCTCAAGGAAGCCCTGCAAAAGGGCGCGGAGAAGTTCAACTGGCAAGAGAAGGTGAAGTTGAGCGGCCAGCGCCGCGGCTCGAAGGTGATCGGGGTGGCGGTCGGCTCGGCGTTCCACCAGGGCGGCTTCAACGGCTTCGATGGGCTGGTGCGGATCACGCCAGACGGCAAGACCCACATCCATACCGGCGTCGGCAATCTCGGCACCTACTCCTATGCCGCCACCTCGCGCGTCGCCGCCGAGGTGCTGAAATGCAAATGGGAGAATTGCATCATCGAGCGCGGCGACACCCGCCGGAACCTGCCGTGGAATTCGCCCCAGGTCGGCAGCAACACCAGCTACACCCAGTCGCGCACCAACTACGTCGCGGCCATGGATGCCAGGGCGAAGCTCACCCAGATCGCGGCGAAGGACCTCGGCGGCCAGCCCGACGACTTCGACATCGGCGGCGAGAAGGTGTTTCTGAAATCCGATCCGTCGAAATCGCTCACCTATGCGGCTGCCGCCCAGCGCGCCATCGATCTCGGCGGCGTCTTCAGCGGCAAGGAGGCCGTCCCCGACATCAACCCGATCACCCAGGCCGCGGTCGCCGGGCTTGCCGGAACCGGGCTGATCGGCGTCGCCAAGGACAAGCTCGCCTTCAATGCGATGCCGCCGGCGCTCGCGGCCGGCTTCATCATGATCGAGCTCGATGTCGAGACCGGACGGTGGAAGATCCTCGAATATCTCGGCGTCGCCGATTGCGGCACCGTGATGCATCCGATGGGTCTCGCCACCCAGGTCAAGGGCGGCGCCGTCATGGGCTTCGGCCTCGCCGGCACCGAGCGCTATGTGCTGGACCCCCAGATCGGGCTGCCCGCCAATACCGGGTTCCTCGGCCAGAAGCCGATGAGCTATCTCGACGTGCCCTCGGAAATGCAGTGGGACGCAGTCGACATGGCCGATCCCAGCGCACCGCTGGGATCGCGCGGAATCGGAGAGCCGCTGGAGGGCTGCGCCGCCGCGGCGCTGGTGTGCGCCATCGCCGATGCCATGGGCGGGCACTACTTCAACCGCACGCCCGTGATGGCGGACATGATCGTGAACGCCATCGCCAAGCGCCCGCAATCCTACAAGGCGCTCGCCGCCAATACGCAGTGAGGGAGACGCAGCCATGATCCGGGACATGATGCCCAATTTCGAGCTGCTGCAGCCGACCAAGCTGACGGACGCTCTCACCCTGCTCGACCGCCGCGGCAAGGACATCTGGAAGATGGCCGGCGGCAATGACAGCCTCGACTGGTTCAAGGACCGCGTGAAGCGGCCCAAGGCCGTGATGGACCTCGGCGGGCTCGCGGAGCTCAGAGGCATCCGCGAAACTGCCGACGGAGTCGAGATCGGCGCGCTCACCACGCTGGCGGAGATTTCCAACAGCCCGGTGATCCGGGCCAAGTTCAAGGTGCTCGCCGAAGCGGCTGGGCGGGTCGCGAGCCCGCAGATCAGGAACGCCTCCTCGATCGGCGGCAACGTCTCGCAGGATGCGCGGTGCTGGTACTACCGTTCCGGCCTGCCCTGCTATCGCGCCGGCGGCAACACCTGCTTTGCCGACACCCCCGCCGGGCAGAACCGCGAGCACGCCCTGTTCGACGCCGCCCGCTGCATCGCGGTCAGTCCGTCGGACACCGCCCCCGCGCTGGTCGTCCTCGAGGCCAAGATGGTGATCAAGACCGCCAAGGCCGAGCGCGTCGTCGATGCCGAGAAGTTCTTCATCGGTCCGGCGACCGACATCACCCGCATGACGGTGACCAAACCCGAGGAGCTGCTGGTCGCGATCCGCATTCCCAACAAATGGGCGGGCGCGAAGTTCTATTTCGAGAAGGTCGCCGACCGCAACACCTGGGACTTCGCGCTTGTCAACGTCGCGTCCGCGCTGAAGGTCACCAACGGTACCATCGACGCGGCGCGGGTCGTGTGCGGCGGGGTGTCCTGCACGCCACGCGTCATCGCGGTGGTCGAGGAGGTCGTCAAGGGCAGCAAGCAGGACGAGGAGACTGCGGCGCTCGCCGGAAGCTCCGCGACCCATGGGGCGCGCCCCGTCACCTACAATCAATTCAAGGTTCCCATGATGGAGAACCTGGTGAAGCGGGCGGTTCGGGACGCGGTCTAGGTTCCAATCGGTCGTTCGATGTCGACGCATTCCTCCGGCGAAGCGACGCTTCGCCGGACATTTTCATCGTCGGTCTTGCGGACGGAACCGTCGCGCAGGCCCGTAAGGCTCGGGGGGCAGGAATCGAATGACCGCTGATGCGGCCGCCCGGGAAGGGCTTGCGAAACGGATTTCCGAGATCGAGGAAGCCTACGAGTTCATGCTGTCCTATGCCGCGCAAGGCCATCAGCGCGGCGCCGAGGGCGATCTCATCCGCAATTACCTGGAGCGGGCAGATGCGGCGCTCGACGGCATCGGCGCGGCCGCCACCGCGGCGGCCGGCGCTACCGGGGCCGACCCCGCCGTCTTCCGTCCCTTCATGGCGACGCTCGACGACGACGCCCGCAAGGCCAGGGCCGGCTTGAAGCTCGCGCTCTCCCAGCGCGCGATCGGATCGCAGTTGGTCGACAATCTCAACGCGTCGATCCATCTGCGGGCGCTCCTGACCGACCTTTTTCTGGTCGACGAGGCAATCGCCGCGATGGGCGCGTAAGACGGCAACCCATTGATCCCGCCGCACCGTACGGCCGGCCGCCGGGCCCGCAACTCATTTCGCTGCACTTTCAAGAATTCATGTGACGCGCGCCCCGCGTGAGCGAAATCAGATCGCGCTCAAATTTCTTTAATCTCGAGCATGATAGTGTGCGAAACGTCCGCGACTTTTCGAGGCCATGCAATGGCCCGGCGCCGAGAGAGATATCCCGATGACAGTGGGTACCGACTTCATTTTGAACGCTCTCGTGCAGGAAGGCCTTACTCATCTCTTCATGGTTCCCGGCGGACTGGTCGATCCGTTCCTGCCGGCTTTGGCGCGCTACCCCAAATTGCAGCCCATCATCGCCGCCCATGAGGGCGGCGCCGCGTACATGGCCGACGGCTACGCCCGCGCGAGCGGCCGTTTCGGCGCCGTGATGGGGATCGGCGGCCCGGGCCTGTGCAACATGGCGACGGCCGTGGCCGCAGCGAAGACCGACGCCTCGCCGGTTCTCGTGCTGAGCGGCGAAATCCCGGTCGCCATGGAGGGGCTCGGCGAATTCCAGGACGCCAGCCAGGCGACCCTCGACGATACCGCGGTGATGAAGCCGCTCACCCGCCTGTCGGGGACGATCACGAGCCCCCACGCCCTCAATCACTGGCTCCGGCATGCGCTGACTGCCATGTGGGCGCAACCGCGGGGGCCGGTGCATCTGTCGGTGACGCACGACGCCATGATCGGCGAATGCGCGGCGGAATACGCGGGGGTTTCCGGCTATTTCGAAGTCGGTTGCGCCCCTGAGCAGGCCTGCAGCCGAAGCGGCGCTCGATCTGGTGGGCGCGGGGGCTGGACCGAAAATCGCGTTTCTTGCCGGCGCCGGCGTCGAGCACGACAACGCGGCGGCCGCGTTGATCGCCGTCGCGGAGCGCTGGTCCATTCCCGTCGCGACGACGCTGCGCGCCAAGGGCGTATTCCCGGAGGATCACGAATTGTCGCTCGGCGTGTTCGGCTATGCCGGCACCCGCCACGCGACCGCCGCCATCCTCGACGACCCGATGGACGTGCTGATCGTGCTCGGCTCCGGCTTCAACGAGCGCGACACCATGCATTGGACGCTACGCGGACGGATGTCCAAGGCCGTCATCCTTCAGGTCAACATCGACATGGACGAGTTGACCACCCATGGCGTCCCTACCCACATCGTTCCCGGGAGCTGCCGCGCATTCCTCGACCTGATGCAGGAACGCGCGGACGCTATGGCGCCTTCACTTTCGGCGGGGCATGCACAAAGGAGGGCATGGCTGACCAAGATCAAGCAGGGGCCGCGGCTCTACGATGTCGAGAATTGCAACAGGCCGACGGCGCCGATTCATCCGGCGGCCGCGATCGCGGCCTTGCGCAGGGTCTATCCGCGCAATGGCGTGGTGCTGATCGATTCCGGTGCCCACCGCGCCTTTGCCGGCCACTATTGGACTTCATACGAGCCGCGCACCTACATCTCGGCCACCAATCTCGGGCCGATGGGATGGGCCATCCCGGCCGCGGTCGGCGTGCAATGCGCGCGACCCGACCGCCGCGTCGCCGTCATCACCGGCGACGGCTGCATGCACATGCACGGGATGGAAATCCAGACCGCGGCGCGCTACGGGCTTCCCATCATCTACGTCGTGCTCAACAACTGCGCGCTCGGCAACGTGTGGCTGCGCGCCCATGAATATGGCCCGCTCCCCTCCGAGCTGACAAGCATTCCGAATCACGATTGGGCGGGATTTGCGCGCTCGCTCGGGGCAACGGGTTTCACGGTCACCGATCCCGCCCGGCTCGAGGAAACCTATCGTCAGGCGCTTGCCGCCAAGGGCGCCGTGCTCATCGACGTCAAAACCGACAGGAACTGCCCGACGCCGGTCTACGATTTCGCAGCCGGCGCGCGGGCCTGGTCCTACCACGAATAGAGGCCCGACATGACCGTGCTGCAAATGGACCCGTCAAAGCTCCCGGCGGCGGGCCGCGCGCTGTTCGCCGCGGTCTCGGCCAAACGCGAGGCGCGCGGCGAAGGCTTCGGCGGACCCTATATTGCGCTCCTCAATCATCCTGAGCTTGCGCGGCGCGTCGAAGAGCTGGGATTCTTCTTGAAATTCGAGGGCGTGCTGCCGCGGCCGGCCTATCAGTTCATCGTGCTCACGGTCGCGCACGCGACCGGCGCTGCGTTCGAATGGCACGACCACGTCGAGCATGCGCTCGCCGCCGGGCTTCCCCAGGATGTCGTCGACGCCATCGGTTCCGGCCGGACGGAGACGCTGCCGCAGCCGTTCGCGCTCCTCAGCGCGATCCTGGCGAAGACGATGTCGTGGCAACCGGTGCCCGATGATCTGCAGGCGCGTGCTGCCGCGCAATGGGGAGTGGAGGGGCTGGTCGAGATCGTCGTGTTGTCGGGGTTCTACCAGATGTTCGCCGCCATCAATCAAGGCTTCGACATCAGGCCGCCCGGCGTTTGAGAAGCGCGTGGATCACTTTACGACCTCATCCTGAGGAGCGCGCGTCAGCGCGCGTCTCGAAGGATGGCCGCGAGCACGGCATGCCCAGCTCCGTTCGGCGCACGTACGCGTCGCCATCCTTCGAGACGCCGTGCTGCGCACGGCTCCTCAGGATGAGGTCTCGGAGAGAGTTTTTCGGAAATACACGACCCTCTCCGTCTCTGAAAACCCCCAGCTGCGGTGAGCCGCATGGGACGTGAGGTTCTCGATTGGCGTGTCCGAACCGATCTCGTGGAAACCTCGACCTGCCGCAAATGCGCCGACGTGGGCGATGAGCCGGGCTCCAATTCCTTGCCGCCTGAATTCCGCCCTTACCCAAATGCCTTCGAGAAACGGGACGGGTCGCGCCGTACAACCGTTCGCGTATTTGCGGATCGCGAGTTCTGCGAAACCGACAGGCGAGCCGTCGACGGTTTCTGCGACAAAGCCCCAGGCATCGCCGTCGCCAAGGATCTCATCGATGCCGCTCGCATGTTCCTGCGCGGTTTCCTCGGGCCACAGCGCGCTACGCATTTCTGCCCAGGCCGCGCGGTCCGCTGCTCCCATTTCTCTGACGGTGATTTTCATGCTGCGAGCATCGCGGTCATAATTTCAAATGTGCCTGCTTGACCTCGACGCCGGACCGTAACCCGCTCTCCGCCGCGTCGCAAGATTGCACGGCGAGCCGTGGTCATGAGTCGCCGCTCGCCCGGCAGCGGCACAACGGTCCAGCCGCGGCTCGGGCAAAACGCAGCAATAAAAACATTCGAACAACTGTGAATTGCTTCACGCTCGATTTCTGCGGGGGCGACTAGGGTGGCCTCGTTCGAAAGTCATTCCGGTCAAACGCCAGGCAACCAGTCATGAAAACCTTCGTCACCGTGCTCGCTCTCGCCGCTCTCGTCGCCACTTCGGCCGTCGCCAGGACCGTGAAGGCCGACACCGGCAACAGCTACCAGTCCTACGCGCAGGGATCTCAGGCCTACGAAAACCCGGATCGGGTCTACGGCAACGAGCCCCCCGCGCAGTAACCGGCACCCTTTCGGTATCGATTTTCACGTCGTACCTGTTCCTCCCAGACTTAGCCCCGCATCGGCGGGGCTTTTTTTGTCGAACCTCATCGCCGCGGGGGCGATCGTTCTCCGGGCCGCCTGCATTTGGATACCGGCCAGCCGAAGGATCGGCCGCGTTCGCAGAACGTGTGAAATGCGGGTGCTGATGGCACCCGCATTCGGGATTTGGACCGAGCGTGCCGTGCCTATTTGGCTCGCTTCAGCACCACCTCGGCGCGCCCGTCACCGGCCGACGCCGCAGGAACAATGTATTTCAGTTCGTCTCCCGCGAGCGTGAAGGGCCGCTTCTGGTCGGTGCCGCTCCAGTTCGGGAACGAACTGCGCTCGATATGGTAGGTGAGAGAACGATCCGCCTCGTTGATCGTATAGGTGCCGAAGAGGGCAATGCTTCCGATCATCGCAGCCTTGTTCTCATCCGCGGTACCGGCCGCGCGGCTGCCGGATGCGAATTTGGGAACGTCGGCGCGCCCGACCAGCGATACGAAATGGCCGTCAGCACCGAATATGACGAGGCCCGAGAAATTGGGACCCCAGGTCGGAACCCTGCTGCCGTCGGGACGCACGGTGTCCGCCGAGGCGTAGGTCCAGCTTCCGACGATTTGATCCTTGAGCGACTTCTGCTGGCCGACGGCGCTGCCGGGCAGCAAGGCAAATCCCAACACCGCGAGCGTGGAAAGCGTGAGAATGCTACGCCGGTTCATTGAATTCCTCCTCTGCTCTTCGACTCGTGAACGTGCGCAAGCGCGCACGCACGATGTGAATGCTGGTCGCGAAGGCGACGGTCCATCGAAGCTGCAATGCTCGCCGACGGCATGAGCGCTGCCCATGAAAATGGGGGGACTTCGGCACGTCCCGCTGGCAGCTCATGGACAAACTACACTACTTATCCCTGTACGCGGAAGGGGCTCGATGTTCTTTGGGCCCGATGTTTCTGGTGGCCCTCCGGCGTCGATCGCTGTGGTGCAGCAAGTCGGCTGCACACTGAGGCAAATTGGAAGCATCCAGGCCGGGGCGTATCGAACACCACTGAATTTACGCGACGTCCTTGATCACGCGACCGGTCCAGCGGCGATATATCCATTCGGCGACGAAGGAGCCGGCGGCGATGATGACGAGCGCCGCGATCGCCGCGGGCTGCTGCTGCCAGGTGTAGACGCCGAGAATCGCGAACATGACCAGGCACGTGATGAGCGACAGCCACACGATGACCGCGTTCGCGCCGGTCTGTTCGAGCACCCGCAGATGGCCTGCGTTCACGGCGGCGTAGACCAGGAGGAACGCCGCGCTCCCCATCATGGCGATGCCCGAGAGGTCGAAGCCCAACGTCACCACCACGACCAGCGCGGCGGTGAGCACCAGGCCGTTGGTCGCATCCTTCCATTCGGTACGCGACAGGCCGGCCGGCAATTCGCCGTCGCGCGCGATCATGTAGCAGACGTTCGCCGAGCCGAACAAAGTGGCGTTGATCGCCGAGGCCGTGGAGAACAACGCCGCGATGGCGATCAGCCGGAAGCCGAATTCGCCGAGGAACGGTCGCGCGGCTTCCGCCAGCGCGTAGTCCTTGGCGCGCTCGATCTCAGCGTTCGAGAGGTTGCCGGTGACGGTCAGCGACACCGCGAGATAGATCGCGATCACGAGGAACACGCTGGTGTAAAGCGCCCGCGGCAGCATCTTGCTGGGATCGCGCATGTCGCCGGCCGCGTTGGTGACGAGGCCGAAGCCTTCGTAGCCGATGAACAGGACGCCGGCGCCGAACAGGATCGACTTGGCCTCCGGCCATAGTTCAGGGGAAAGATTGGCGGGCTTGATGAAGAACAGGCCGACCGCCGCGAACAGCACGAGGATGGCCACCTTGATCGCCACGATCAGTGTTTCCGAGCGCCCCATCAGCTTGGCGCCGAAAGCATTGACCAGCGTGAGAACGACGACCGATGCCACCGCGAGCGACTTGAGCAGCAACGGTGACGGCGTGGTCGTCACGAAGGTCGCGGCATAGCCGCCGAAGGCCGTGGCGTAGAGCGCGAGCGAGATGATGTAGCCCGCAAACATGAACAGGTTGAGCCCGCCGGCCAGGATGCCGTCGCCGAAGCCCTTGACCAGAAAGTGCACCGCGCCGCCCGCCGACGGAAATACCGCGCCGAGCTTGGCATAGGAATAGGTCGACAACAGCGCCACCACGCCTCCGATCGCGAAGGCGAGCCACATGGCGTTGCCGGCGGCGTGCGCCACCACGCCCAGGATCGAGAAAATCCCCGCACCGACCATTCCGCCGATGCCGATCGAAACTGCCGCGGCCATGCCGATCTGGCCTGCCCCGGAACTGGCGGAGGCGGGCGAAGGTTTGGTGATGCCTGTGGTCATGGGAGCCGCTCGCAAGGCGCCCGGAAATTCACGGCCCCTCGCCTTGTCTTGGTTTCATTACGTCTTGGTACATCCGCGAATGTGCGGATCATACGTTAATTTACGGTGTTGAGGCAGGTTGGCCACCCATGAGAACAATTACCGTTCCGAACATGCCCGGCCGGCGCAAAGCAAGGCGCCGAGTTCGCCGGCCGTGAAGGTGGCGTTGGGTGAGCGCGTTCCGCCATACGAGCGTATGACGGGGGGGCGACGTTCGAAAATTAGGGCGAGATTACTTGTGGTGATGCTTCAGGTAGTCGTGCAACGACGCACTGCCGGTTTCCGCCAACAGGGTCTTGAGCATCAAATCCTTGCGGCGGCCCTTGGCGAAACTTTCCCCGTATTCCTTGCGCAAGGCCGCAACCTTGGTGTTGCCGTGCTTGCGCTCGATCCTTCCAGTCTTGTCACGGTGGCGCCCATCAAGACCCCGTTTGGACGTTGCCATCTTGCCCTCCAGCGAAGATTTGAACGAATCCGCATTCACGCGATGTCGTCGTGGAACACCTTCATAGTGTTCACGATTTCGTTTGATTGCGCAATAATCGAAACCCGCTGGTCGCGCCTTTGGTTTCCCCCTGAATTCGCACAATACCGGCCGCGCCGAGCTGAAACCGCCGAAGCCCAGCGTCATGCGGCCGCCAACCTCGCCGGATGAAACTTCCTCACCGCGATGATGCCCAGCACGATGAAGACGGCCATCACTGCGATTTGCGCAACGAGGAACGGCGGCTCCGATTGGGTCGGCGCCAGCGGCTGCAGGAAGGACACCTTCCTGAACGCCTGCACGACCCCGACGAAGACATTGAGATAGAGCGCCACGACCGCACCTACCACGTAGATCCATCGCCATGCGCCCGCCAGATGATGGACGTAGAGGCCTGCGAGCGCGACCGCCAGAAAGACGAGCGAGATGATACCGACCACGTGGGACGGCATGAAGCTCGAGGGAAAAAAGAACCCGGTCACGCTCGTCAGGACCGTGGTTGCGAGAAACAGCGCCGTCCAGCCGTCGAGCCGCTTCGCGCCGAGCATGCCGAACAGGACGATGAGCCCGGAGACGATCCCGACCAGACTCAAGATGACGTGGACCAATGTGAAAGTCTCAAGCGACATACCCAGAACCATGACACGCTCCCCTTTTTGAATTGCTCAACCCGATGCGCCCGCCCCGATGCGGCACGCGCCGCCAGCACAAAAACAAGGGCGCGACCGGTGCCGGTCGCGTCCCGCGAGATTTCTCAGCGGGATTCGACCCCGCGGCTCGCTTCGAACAGGAACCAGGTCCGCCGCTCCGCCTCGTCGATCCAGACCTCGAGCAGGCTGGCGGTCGCGACGTCGCCGTGCTCGTCGCACAGACCGTGCGTTTCGCGCATCGATGCGGTGAGCTGGAGATTGTCCTGGCGCAACTCCGCCAGCATGTCGAGCGGCGTCACGAAGTCGGCATCGTTGTCGAGGATGCGCTGCTGGCGGCTGATCTGCCCGATCGATCGAATGGTGGTGCCGCCGATCTTGCGAACCCGCTCCGCGATCGCGTCGGTGACGCCGAAAATCTGGTCGGCCTGCTCGTCCAGCATCAAATGGTAGTCGCGGAAGTGCGGACCCGAGACGTGCCAGTGGAAGTTCTTTGTCTTGACGTAGAGCGCGAAAAAGTCCGCCAGCAGCGTCGTGAGCGCGCCCGAGAGATCCCGGACCGCATTGGTGTCGAGGTTCGTCGGCGTGGCGAGCGGGGCCTTGCGGATGGCCTTTGCGGTTGCGGTCGACATGATGTCTTCTCCTTTTGAAGATGAGCTCAGCAAGGGCGAACAGCATCACCCTCATTCGCCATGGCATCGCCCCTGGATGGAGATTTATGGAGGAGGTGTCGGTGGGCCTGTCTCGCTGCCAAATATGGAGCCGACCCCGGGACAACGGTAATCAAACTATCGTGTTGATTCCGGCCAATCCGACTCGACTAAAGTCGGAGCAAAGACGCGCCAATCGTCGCCATCGTCATGTTCCCCATCGCTTTGCGCTACTGACGGAAATTGGCAGCAATGCGTGGTAGGCTGCGATCAAACGAATGGGCCTCGCCTTGTCGCGCGCACAACGCCTCCTCGACCTCATCCAGTTGCTCCGCCGCCATCGCCGCCCGGTCAGCGGGGCCACGATGGCAGACGAGCTCGGCGTGTCGCTGCGCACGCTCTATCGCGATATCGAGACGCTGAAAGGCCAGGGCGCGCGGATCGACGGCGAGCCGGGAGTGGGCTACGTGCTGCGGCCCGGATTCATGCTGCCGCCGCTGATGTTCTCGGAAGAGGAGATCGACGCGATCGTGCTGGGTTCGCGCTGGGTCGCCGAGCGCGGCGACGCGCCGCTGAGCAAGGCCGCCCGCAACGCGCTGGCGAAAATCGCGGCGGTGCTGCCGGACGACATCAAGGAAAGCGTCGAGGCTTCCGGGCTGCTGATCGGCCCGGGTGCGCCGGTTGCGGCAGGAGATACAGAGCTTGCATCGATCCGCCAGGCGATCCGCTCCGAACGCAAGCTGCGCATCGCTTATCTCGACGCGCGGGGAGCGCGGACCCGGCGCACGATCTGGCCGTTTGCGCTCGGCTTCTTCGACCGCGTGCGCGTCGTCGTGGCCTGGTGCGAGCTGCGGCGAGCTTTCCGGCATTTTCGCACCGACCGGATCGCGGCGCTGACGCTCAACGCGACGCGCTATCCGAGACGGCGGCAGGCTCTGCTCAGAGAATGGCGCGCGATCGAAGGCGTCGCGCCGCCGGAGCGATGATGCACCGGTGCCAAAACACTACTGACAAAAACTGACAGCAGTCTCTGGTAAGCATGGGCATCGCTCAATTTGGGAGAAAACCGATGCCCGATGCCCGCCTCGTCATCCTTTATGTCGACGATCCCGTCAAAAGCGCAGCCTTCTATTCCGATCTGTTCGGCCGCACGCCGCTGGAATCCTCTCCGACCTTCGCGATGATCGCGCTGACCGAGGCGATGATGCTCGGCCTGTGGTCGCGCCACACCGTCGAGCCCGCCGCGCACGCAGCTGGCGGAGGCGACGGCGAGATCGCCTTCACCGCGAAGGATGCCGACGAGGTTCGCGTGCTGCATGCCGATTGGAGCCGCCGCAACCTGCCCATCGTCCAGCCGCCGCGCGATATGGATTTTGGTCACACCTTCGTCGCCCTCGATCCCGACGGCCATCGGCTGCGGGTCTATGCCCCGGCCGCGCCATGAGCGGGAACTGGATCGCAGTGGCCTGCGCCGAGCATGTGCGGCGCGGGCGCGAGCTCGGCTTCATGCAGGTTTGCCACGGCAAGGGAGCGCCGCTACGCCGCATCCAGCCCGGGGACCGCATCGCCTATTATTCACCGACGGTCGCGTTCCCCGGCAAGGACAAGCTGCGGTCCTTCACGGCGATCGGTGTCGTGAAGGCCGCAGCGCCGTATCAATTCGATATGGGAGGCGGCTCTCGTCCGTTCCGCCGGGACGTGAATTGGCTCGAAGCGGACGAGACACCGATCCAGCCTCTCATCGCCGAGCTCGAGTTTTCGGCCGGAAAGCGCAATTGGGGCTATCAGCTTCGCTACGGCCTGCTGTCCGTGTCCGATCACGACATGGAAACGATCGCGAAGGCAATGGGTGCGGCCCTGTCGAGCCCCGGGAAACCTGAAGTGACATCTGAAGTGAGACCTGGGGCCGGCGAACAAGCATGATTTCGCCCTGCCGATCGGTTCCCGATGCACCCATGCCGGAGTCTGAGAGGGTGCGGCAAATTTCCGTGTCCTCCCCCGGCCTCGTTTCGGAATCTTTCCTGCACCGGCGAATGGGGGTAAGAGACATGCAAACAAGGAACCTGGCATGAGCAGACTGAAATTCGTTGCGATCGCGTTGGCGGCGTTCGTCGTCACCGGCCCGTCGCAGGGCAATGCCGCGGATTGGCCCACCAAACCGATCCGGCTGGTGGTGCCGAGCTCCGCCGGCGGGGCCGCCGATCTGATGGGCCGGACCTTCGCGACGGCGCTGGGCTCGACGCTGGGACAGCAGCTCGTCATCGACAACCGGCCTGGCGCCGGCGGGATGATCGCGACGGAATCGGTGGCGAAGGCCGCGCCTGACGGGTACACCCTGGTGGTGTCGGGCCTGCCTTACCAGGTGCTGGGCCCGGTGGTGAACGCGAACGCGAATTTCGATCCCATTCACGATTTCACCCACATCGCGTATTTTGGCGGCTCGCCGATCGTCCTCGCCGTGCATCCCTCCCTCGGCGTGAAGACCTACGCGGAATTCGCCGCGCTCGCCGCCAAGAGCAAGACCGAACTCGACTACGTCTCGCCGGGGTTCGGCACCGTCGGCAACGTGGTGGCGGAATATCTGGCGTCGCGCGCCAAGATCAATCTCCGCCATGTCCCCTACAAAGGCGGCGGCACCGCCATCATCGACCTGGTCGCCGGCCACGTGAAGATCGGCGCCATGACGTGGTCGACCACGCTGGAGCACATCCGTGCCGGAAAGCTCATTCCCATCGCCATCTCCACGGAGAAGCGGCTGCCCGAATTCCCGGACCTGCCGACCTTCGCCGAGCTGGGTTACAGCGACCTCGTCCTGACCGCCTGGTTCTCGCTCTCCGGGCCGCCCCGGCTGCCGCCCGAGATCGTCGAGCGCCTCAACCATGCGGTCAACGAAGCCATGGCCAAGCCCGAGGTGCGCGCCGCCATGGAACGCGACGCGTCGCTGACCCGGCCGATGACATCGGCGGAATTCACCGCGTTCCTCCAGAGCGAAGTTCAAAAATGGACGCCGGTCGTCCGGAGCTTTGCGGGAGCCAAGCAGTAGCCGAAGCAGCGCACTGCGAACGGGGCGGCGCCTACGGCCGCCCCCTTTGCACCGTTTCAATGCACGAATTCGCCCTTCGCCATCATGAGGTGGTGAGCCTGGTGATGGGTGCCTTGAACCATGATGCCCATGAAGCCGAGCGCCTTGAGCTTCGTCGCCTGCTTGGCGTCGGCGCCGGTGACGGTGAGCTTCACGCCGTTCGGCAGGTCCTCGGTCCTGGCGTTCCAGCCGCTCGCATTGAGCTCCTGCACATGGGCGGGGACCATGCGCTTGATCGCGTCGAGCGTCCGGCCAGTGCCGGTCACCGCGATCTCGATGCCGTTGTCGAGCGTTCGCTCGGCGGCCACCGCACGCAAGGTCACCTCGTCCATGTCGATGAGATGCTCGCGCAACGCGGCGATGTTCACCTTCGACCAGTCGGTGGCCGGATCGGCCTCCAGGATCCGCACGACCTCCTGGATCGTGCCGAACGCGTTCTGCCCGGCCATGGTGGGCTGACCGGTCATTCCGGCGCCCATCATCCCGTGCGAGCCCATCTGGCCGTGCATTCCTTGCATGCCCTGCATGCCCTGCATGCCTTGCATGCCTTGCGGCATCTGGCCTGACATCATTCGTTCGTGCATCTGCATTCGATCGCGCATCTGCCCCTGCATTTCGGACGAACCGGGCATTTGCGCCAGCGCATAGGCGCTCGCGGCGACAATCGCTGCACCGGCCAAGCCGACTTTCCATGACCATGACGACATGATCGACCTCATCTTTCTTGTTCTTGTGCCCTTGATCCCTTCGTACGCTCGGATTCCGGCTTCGCATATGATCCAGGTCATATCGGGACGTCAGACCACCAGCGTAATCTTCCCCTTGCGCCGCTGGATCTCGCCGTCAGCCACCATGTTCGCCAGCGTCCGGTAGAGCGCCTCGTGGGTGAGCCCGAGTTCGTTGGCGAGGTTCTTGAGCGTGCCGCGCACGACGATCGTGCGCCCGTCCGCACCGGCATTGAGCGCGAGATAGTGCCGGACCCGATCGCGCGCCGAGTGGATGTTTCGTAATTCGAGACGCGTGCGCAGACTCATGACCCGGTGGGCGAGCATCGCCATGAACGCCTGCGCGGCCTTGGGATTGCGCTCGAACTCGGCCAGCACCGCCGCCTTGGGATAAAGCCGCACGACCGCATCGGTCGTTGCGATCGCATCGCAATGATAGGCCGGCGAGAACAGCGAGGCTTCCGCGAGCGCCTCGCCGGCCGCGGCGACATGGAGAACGGCTTCCCGCCCGGCGCGGTCCACGCGCACCAGCCGCACGACGCCGGCCACCACCTCGTAAAACCCAGCTGTCGGATCGCCGGTGCGAAACAGAACCTGGCCGGCCTCGAGTGCGCGCTCGACACCGGCGGCTCGAACAGTCGGCGGAACCCAGTCTGTCACAGCCACCAACTGATCCTTCAAAGAAGAATTGGAATCTACTTCAGCGGCACCATGGCGGTGACGTCGACCTCCACCATCATGCCGGGCCATGCGAGCTGGGTGATGTTGAGCAGCGTGTGGGCCGGCGGCGGGTTCGCGCCGAACGCTTCGGAGCGGCATTTGCCGTAGTCGGCCTGGTAGCGCATATCGGTCACGTAGGAGACGATCTTGACCACGTCGCCGAAGCCGGCGCCGTTCTTCTCCAGCGCACGCTTGATCTTGTCATAGGCGTATTTGCACTGGGCGGCGAAATCGCCCTTGTAGAGGATGTCACCGCCCTTGCCGTTCTCGTCCTCGGCGCCGACGCCGGCGAGAAAGATCATCTTGGCAGGCCCGGTGACGGTGACGGCTTCCGAGAACCGGCCTTTGGCCCATTCGGAATAATTGAAGTTCTTCTTCTCGAACGCCGGCGCGGTCTGCGCGAGGGCGGCGGTGGAGAACAGGGTGGCGGCGGCAAAACACAGGGCTGGCGCGATCGGCTTTGGCATGTATCGTCTCCTCGGATGAGCCGGCGGATCGGACCATCTTAGCGCGGTTCGCGATCCGGTTCACACCACACCGGGCGTGTGGCTCTGCCGAGCGCGGCGCCACGAGGGTCGTCTCGGCAGCAGACGACGCGCGGCCCACGGGCGGCTGCGTAAACGATCGGGAAACCAACCCGATCTAATTCCACACGCATCAGCAGCCCCTTCACTTCGATTTCATCGGCCCGGCCTAGCATGCCGGCCACCGGTCAACCGCCCGCAGCGGGCGTCGACCGAACGGGATATCGAATCAACGAGAAGGCATATGCCCATGAGGAACGGTTTCCAGCGCTATGCCGGCGCAGTGGCCGCAGCACTGATGTTGGCGTCGCTACCGGTGTGCGCCCAGGCGCAGGAGAAACGGCCCAACGTCGTCGTGATCATGACCGACGATACCGGCTGGGGGGACCTCGGCGTCTATGGCGGCGGCAAGACGCGCAACGCGCCGACCCCGAACCTCGACCAACTGGCGGCCGAGGGAACGACGTTCACGGAATGGTATGGGCAGGCAAGCTGCACCGCCGGCCGCGCCTCGTTCATGACCGGACGCCTGCCCGTGCGCTCCGCCCTCTCGGTGGTCATCGCGCCCGGCGATCCCAACAGGATCCGGCCGGAGACACCGACCATCGCGGAATTCTTCAAGAAGAACAATTACCAGACCTATTTCTCGGGAAAATGGCACCTGGGCGACACCATCGACTCCATGCCGATCAATCACGGTTTCGACACCATGAAGAATTTCCTCGCCTACTACTCCGGGGTTTACGCTTATACTGACACCAACCTGCACCCCGACTTTCCGCGCGACAATCCGAAGTTCATGGCGGCCTATTGGAGCCAGGTGAACGACGGCATGTGGGAGGGCGAAGCGGGGCAAGCGCCGCGGCGCGTCGTCGAGCATTTCACCTATACCGACCTCGCGACCATCGACCAGAAGCAGGCCGCCGATGCGGCCGCCTATATCCGGGCGCACGCGAACGACGCCAAGCCGATGTTCATGTACGTCGCCTTCACCAAGATGCACAATCCGACCAACGTGGCGCCGGACTTCAAGGGCCGGTCCCATGCGAGCATGTATCTCGACTCGCTCATGGAGATGGACGCCAATTCCGGCACGGTGCTGCAGGCGCTGCGCGCCGCCGGAGTGGACAAGAACACCATCGTGTTGTGGACCGTCGACAACGGCGCCTGGATCGACGCCTATCCCGACGCCGGCTACCAGCCGTTCCGCGGCATGAAGGGGACCGGCTTCGAAGGCGGTTGGCGGGTGCCGACCATCATCTCCTGGCCGGGCCACATCCCGGCCGGCCGCAAGACCGAGGGGATCACCTCCCACATGGATTTCTGGCCGACCGCCGCGGCACTCGCCGGCCTGACGCCGCCGCCTCATGGCGGATGGGTCGGCAATGACGGCAAGCCGATCTATTTCGACGGCATCGACAACAGCGCCTTCTTTCTCGGCAAGGCCGAATTGGCGCGCGAATTCCATGATCTACATCGAAGGCATCGACATGCTCGGCCTGCGCACCGGCGACTGGAAATTCATCTGGACCGCCAAGGACACCTGGCTCGGCCCGCAGTTGACGCTGGAAGTGCCGGCGATCTTCAACCTCAAGCAGGACCCGGGCGAAGCCTACGACAAGATGTTCAACGGCGCCGCGCCGCCGACTGCCGGCGTGCTGAAGACCTCGCCGGGCCGCTGGTCGGGCCAGGACAGCGGCTGGGCCCTGATGATGGCGCTGCCGCCGTTCCAGGAAATGATGAAATCGATGAAGGACTTCCCCAACACCGACATCTTGCCGAGCCCGGCGCTGGTCGGTGTCGACCGGCCGAAATTCGTGCCGCCGGCGGTGCGTTTCTACACGGGGGATTGAGGATAAAGCCCGTCATTCCGGGGCGGTGCCAACGGGTCCGGCCTACGGCCGGCCCGATGACAGGCTCCGCACCGAACCCGGAACCCATCTCGCCGCAGAAGCTGGATTTCGGGTTCCGGCCTGCGACCGGCCCCGGAATGACGGAGATCGCACTGTCTTCACAGCGCGGCGATCTCGCGCAGCAACGCGTCACCCACCGCGAGCCCGTCGCGCTGCGCTTTGGCGCGGGCGGCGAGGCGGCGCGACCCCGGCAGGCGGGCTCCCGGCTGCGCCTCGATCGCCTTGGCGAGGCGACCGAAATGCGCGAGGCCGCCGGCGAAGGCATCGGGATCGAAAGCGATGATCAACTGCCCGGTTCCCGGCGGCGGCCCCTCCGCATCGAGGAACGACGACGCCTCGGCGGCATAGTTCGCGCCGGTCAGCCCCGCGGCGAGCAGTTCCACCATCAGCGCCAGCGCCGTGCCCTTAGCGTCGCCGAGCGGCAGCATGGTGCCGGCGAGCGCCGCATCGGGATCGGTGGTGGGCGCACCGCTGGCATCGAGCGCCCAACCTTCGGGGATGCGCTCGCCCTTCTGCCGGGCCGCCAGGATGTTGCCGCGCGCGACCTTGGAGAGCGACAGGTCGACCACGATGGGCGCCGCGCCGGGCAGCGGGCAGGCGAACGCGATCGGATTGGTGCCGAACGCCGCCGTGGCGCCGCCCCACGGCGCGATCGCACCGGGGGTGTTGGCAAACAGCATGGCGACGAACCCCTCCGCCGCCAGGCGCTCGACCGGATGGCCGGCGGCGCCGCAATGATGCGAACGCGTAATCCCCGCGCAGGCGATGCCGCCGGTGCGCGCCATCTCCGGCAGGATCGTCTCGGCAAGCGCAATGGCGGGATAGGCGAAGCCGTGGCCGGCATCGATGAGCGCGGCGCCGGCGCGCGGCCGGGTCGCCTGCGGCACCGCAAAGCCGTCGACCTTGCCGACCTTGGCCTGGGCGGCATAGCTCGGCAGCCGCGACAGGCCGTGGCCCTTGAGTCCATCGGCCTCCGCTGCCACCAGGGCGCGGGCGACGCAGTGCGCGTTGTCAGCGCCGGTGCGACAGCGCTCCAGAGTGCGCCCGACGAGGTCCTCCGCCTCCGCGATGGTCAGCGTCGGCACGGCGCGGCGCCGCTCAGGCGCTGCGGTAGAGCTTGGTGAGCACGAATTCGCGGTGTCCCAGCGCTTCCGCGGCGGTGAGCCGGCCATTGGCGGTGCGCTGGATCATCTCGATCAAGGCATCGCCCGCCTGCGGAATGGTCAGGTCGCGGCGCAGGATGCCGGACACGTCGAGATCGATGTGCTCGGACATGGTGCGCACGGTACGGGGATTGCCGCTGATCTTGATCACGGGAAGGATCGGATTGCCGATCACATTGCCCTGCCCGGTCGGGAAGGTGTGCACGACATAACCCGCGGCCGCCATCAGCGTCACGCATTCGGCGGCGGCGGACGAGGTATCCATGTAGTAGAGGCCGGGGCCCTTGGCCGGGGCCTCCGCCGGCTCGAGCACGTCGATATAGGTGCACTTGCGGCCGATCTTCTCGAGATTGCCGAGCGCCTTTTCCTCGATGGTGGTGAGGCCGCCGGCGATGTTGCCCTTGGTGGGCTGGGACTCCGACAGGTCGTCTTTCTTGTGTGGCTCGATGACCTCGTCCATGTAGGCCTTCCACACCTTGTACCATTTCTCACCGATGGCCGGGGTCGCCGCCCGCGCCTTGGCGAGGTGCTCGCCGCCCATGATCTCCGAGGTCTCGCCGAAGATGCCGTAGATGCCCTGCGGGATCAGCTTGTCGTACATGTTGCCGACGGTCGGGCAGGAGGCGAGGCCGGTGGTGGTGTCGCTTTCGCCGCATTTGGTCGAGATCCACAGCTCGGAGAAGTCGCACTCCTCGCGCTTGATCTCCGAGGCCTGCTGCAGATAGTCCTTGGCGACGCGCGCGGCCTTGGCGACGGTCATGATGTCGCCGTTCAATTCGATGCCGAAGCCGGTCACCGGCTTGCCGGTCTTCTTGATGCCCTCGACCACGCGACTGGTCCAGCCGTCCTCGATCCCGATCACCACCACCGCCGCGACATTGGGATTGGCGCCGGTGCCGATGATGGTGCGGAAGAAGAGCTCAAGGTCCTCGCCGAACTGCAGCCGGCCATAGGCATGGGGGATCGCCAGCGTCCCCTTGATGTTGTTGGCGACGGCTTCGCAGGCCGCGTTGGAGAGATCGTCGAGCGGCAGGATGATGACGTGGTTGCGCACGCCGACCCGGCCGTTCTCGCGGCGGTATCCCCAGAATTTCAGGTTGGACTTGTTCGAGCCGGATTTGCCGTTGGTCGCCATGGCGCTCACCACCGCTTGGTCTTGAGATTGTGGACGTGGACGTGATCGCCCTTGGCGATGTCGGAGACGGCCTTGCCGACGTCCTGGCCGTATTTCAAGACGGTGTCACCGCGCTTGATGTCGACGAGAGCGATCTTGTGGCCGATCGGCACGTCCATCCTGCTCTTGAGATGGAACGAGGAATCGTCCGCGGTCACGACGCAAAGCATGTCGGTGCCGGCGGTGAGGCCTTCGACCACGACCACGCCGACCGTGTCCTTCTTGTCGTGCACCAGAAGATGCGGAACGCTCATGCTCCCTCCCGTCGGCCCATGCAGGCTCATGCGGCTTTTGCGGTCTTATCGGGACATCGGGGGGCGAAGTCAACGCGGGACACGATGGCGCGGGGCTAGCCTGCGGCGAGGTCATGCCCAAGAGGTCATGCCCACTAGGTCATGCCCAATACTTGGGCGCAGCCCCCGGAGACCCATCAACAAAAATGACAATCATTTGGCGAACTGATAGTGTTCGCTGCGGCGCGGCATCGGGGGGTGGCACGGCCTTTATGATCGGAGTGAAGCGGTTTATCCGCCCCGATTTGGCTTTTTCGGTTATCGGCCATGTGGGGTTCCTGCTGCTGGGCCTGCTCGTTTTCGGCGCGGGCGCAGATCGGCCGGTGCCGCCCGAAGCCATGACGGTCGAAATCGTGCCGCCAAGCGAAGCGCCGCCGTTCGAACCCCCGCAGACCGAAACGCAGCAGGTAGAAGGCACCTCGTTGGAGTCGACGTCGTCGGGCTCGGAGGTATCATCCAATTCCGACAAGGGGAGCGCCACCGCGGAGCGGCCCAGGCCCAAAATGGTCGCGCCGCCCTCGCCGGAGCAAGCCAAATCCCTTTCGAATCCGCAGCGCACCGCCAGCCTGGCGGCCGCCCAGCCGCAGGCGGCGCCGCCCGATGAGCCACAGCCCGAGACGCAGCCCCAAGCATCCGAACCGCTGCTTCGTCCGACCATGCCGACGGTCGAGCCCCAGCCGCACCCTGAGGAGGCAGCGCATCAGCCGAAGCCCAGCGAAATGTTCGCGATGCCCCTCGCACTCCCGGGCGGGCGGCTCGGCGGCGGCTTCGACGCCCCCGCGGCCAAGCCCGCCATGCTCCCCCACGACGACACCGCCGCCTTCCGTGCACGCGTCAGCTCGTGCTCGCGCCTGCCGGCCGGGATGGTCGACGAAAAGGTCGCCATCGTGCTGCGGATTTCCTTCAAGCGCGACGGCACCCTGGCGTCAGAACCGGAGCTGGTCGATTCGACCTTGTCTCCGGACGCACTCCCGCTGATGCAGAGCGCCATCAACGCGCTGCAAAGATGCCAGCCCTTCACCGAGCTCCCGCCGGACAAATACAAGAAGTGGAAGACGATGGAACTCGTCGTCACCCCACTGGCTCTCGCAGGCCGGTGATCGAGCAGGCGGGTTCGGGGATCGTGACGTTCGACGCCGCTATCCGATCTGGCGCGCCTCGACGCTCGCTCTTCTGACGCCGAGAGCCTGGCGGCCGGCGGCTCCAAGCGCGAACAGGAGTCCGAACGCAAGCACCTGCCACGCCGGTGGGATGCCCACGTCCAGCATTGTCAGGGAGAAATTGTTGCCGAGCGTCCACGACGGCTCGTAGCCGCGCCGGCCCCAAAGAAAGCCGACTTCGAGGAGCGCCGTGAAAAGGCACGACGCCACGGCGAGCATCGCCAGCGCTCTCGCATCGGTACCCTTGCCGTAATGGGCCAGCACCCTCCACGCCATGAGCCAGAAGAATATTCCGCTCAACATGTACTGCTCGGCGTATGTGCCTCGCGCCAGCACGACGTGGAGGAGCGCAAGTCCGCTGATCACATAGTTCGTGTTGTGCAGCCGCTGCCAGTTCTTCGCTCCCATGGATCGAATTGCGGCGTCGAGCGAGGTCGCGCCCAAGGCGATCAGTCCGATGGTCGAAAGAGTCGCGACGACCAGCGTGAGTCTCGTCAGCATTTCGTTGGCGATGAACGCGAAGTTCCAGGACCGCAGCGCGAAATAGATGACGATGTGGACCAACGTATAGACGAGCGCCGTCACGCCGATCATCCGTCTCACGTCGACGAGGGCCGGCCAGCGCAATATCGTCAGCGCCGGCGTCACGGCCAGGGCCATGAGCAGGATCGCGGTCGCCCACACGCCGGACCAGAAGGTCAAGCCGCCGAGCGACATTGGAAGGATTCCGTATTCTCCGGTGCCGTCGAGATAGGCGATCCGGATCGCCGGCAACAGCATGAGCGCGAACGTGCCCGCCTTGAGCCGGGAAAATCTGCGATTCCTGTCTTGCCATGGCCAGATCAACCGCACGTCACTTGCTCCGTCGAACAGCCAATCGGCTTCGCAAACCAGTCGCAACGTACCCGCAATCATATGGGCTGTCACGGGCTCGGGGCCACTGCCCGGTTGCGCCACGGACTAAGGACTCGTCGGCGAATTATCGCTTCAATTCGCGTGACCGCACAGCTTTTTTGCTCCCTCTCCCGCTTGCGGGGGAGGGTTGGGGAGGGGGCTCTCGCAGCGAGTCTGTGCCGTGGAATTGCCCCCTCCCTGACCCTCCCCCGCAAGCGGGAGAGGGGACGAAAAGCTCAAGGGATTGTTGGCGGACGAGTCCTAGCTAAGCGTCCAACTCCCTATAGTGCCGGAAGATCCCCTGCTCGTTGAATGCAATTCGCCGCTCCGAGGCGAGATAGGCGGCGATGCGCGGGCGCGCGGCGACGCGGTCACGCAGCGCCACGACGCGCGGGATCTTCTTTTCCAGGCGCCTCATCGCCTTCGGGAATGCGTAGCGGAGGCCCTCCACGATCTGGAACAGCGACAGGTCTGGATAGGTGAGCCTGCGGCCGAGGAGACAGGCGCCCCCGCTGTGCTCCAGCACGCGCTCGAAATAGGCCAGGAATTTCGGCGCGCGGTATTTCAGGAAATCGGCCGCGCGTCGCTTCGCTTCGCGGCGCTGGTCCTCGAAATAGAGGCTGCCGGATATCGGGTGGTGGGTGTCGTGGATCTCGGCCACAAAGTCGGTGATCGTGAGTTGCAACTGATGCGCCCACAGCCGCATGGCCTCGTCGCGCGGCGCAAGCCCGTGACGGGCGCCGAGGTAGAGTAGGATGTTCGCCGTTTGTCCGATGACGAGCGCGCCGCTCTTGAGAAACGGTGGCGCGAACGGAGGATGCTTGACGCGCTTGCCGTCGAGAAACGTCATCATCTTCGGCACGCCGCCGCTTTTGCCCGGCTTGCGCGCCACGTCGACATAGTCCGCGCCAATCTCTTCGAGCGCCAGGCGGACGAATTCGCCGCGGCCCTGAATTGTAGGCCAATAGTAAAGCTCATAGCGCATGCGATCCGCCTCCTGCCATCATCCGATGCACCTCATGGGCGCGCACTGTCAGGGCGCCTGCCGCCCCCCTTTCAAAACGCCGTGCGCAGGAGCCCGGTAAATGCGCGAGTGCCGTCGAGAAGATTACCGAGCCGCAAGTTCTCGTCGAAGCTGTGTTGATTGTTGTCGTTGTTGACGAGCGGGATGATCACGAACGGCGTCTCCAACGCGCCGACAAGCTTGTCGGTCGGGACGCTGCCGCCCATCATGCGAATGCGCACGATGCGCGCCGGCGCACCGTTGGTCGCGAAGGTCTGTGCCAACGCCGCTTGCGCCCAGGTGCCGAGACTGGAGTCGAGCGGCGTATAGGCCGCCTTGCTGCCGCGCGCAGGAACCAGCGAGGCGATCTTGTCGTATTTTGCACGCTCTTCATCCGTGGGCTCGCCCTTGGCGAGGTAGTAGCCCTGGGCCCGGATGTGCGTCTCGATCGCGCCGATGAGGTAGCCTGGATCGGCACCCGGCGTGGTGCGCAGGTCGATCTCGGCGACTGCACGGCTCGGCACAATGTTCGCCGCCTTGTCACCGATTGCTGCTGCCGCCATGCCGCGGATGTTGAGCGAAGGATATTGGAGCGCCTCTTGATAGTTGCGGCCCACCGCCTCGGGCTTGGCGATGCCGATGCGCTTCATGATAGCCGTTTCGTCGTCAGGCACCTCGGCCAGGACTTTTCGCTCGGCATCGGTGAGCTTCACGCCGTCGTAATAGCCCTTCACGGTGACGCGCCCCGCGTCGTCCTTCATGGTCGCGAGGAGCGTGGCGAGCCGCTGCGCCGGGTTCGGCGCATAGTTACCGTAATGGCCGCTGTGCAGGTTCATCTTCGGCCCATAGACGGTGAGCCGCACCAGCGTATTGCCGCGGTTGCCGAACACGATCGTCGGCAGCCTGCTCTCGTGCTGTGGCCCGTCATTGATAACGATTGCGTCGGCGCCGAGGAGTTCCTTGTTCGCGGTCGCGACGTTGCCGATATTGATCGAGCCCTTTTCCTCCTCGCTGTCGAGCAGCACCTTGACGTTGATCGCCGGAGCGAGCCCCGCTGCCGCCAGAACATCGACGGCGGTGAGGAACATCATGATCGGCCCTTTATCGTCGGAGGCCGAGCGCGCGAACAGACGCCATTCCGGGTCGATCGCACCGCTCATGAGGCGGCCGCGATCGATCTCCTCCCATTGGCCTGCGGCATTGCGCGCCTTGAGCGTCGCGCCCCATGGGCTTTTCTGCGCCCATTGTTCCGCGCTCACGGGCTGGCCGTCGAAGTGCATGTAGAACAGCACGGTGCGCGCCATGGGCGCATGCCGCCCGAATTCCGCGTACACCAGCGGCTTGCCGTTGTTTGCAAGCTGCTTTGTCGTAAAGCCGCGCTTGCGGAAGGCGAGTTCGAGCCAATCGGCATTCTTGCGGATGTCCTCGGCGTTGACGGCGTCGTTGGGGAGCGCCAGCATGTCAAAGAATTCCGGGACATTGGCCTGCACGGATTTCTGGATCGCCGCTGGCGTGATCGCATGCTCCTGCGCCGGCGCCCCGACGCACGCGAAGGCGACGGCTGCAATGCCGGACAGGATAGAAACACTCCGGGCAAGAATTGTCATCGCGGATTTTCTCCCTTCATTGCAGGGACGTTAGCATGCTTCGCTCT
This sequence comes from uncultured Alphaproteobacteria bacterium, assembly GCA_963791375.1. Classification (GTDB taxonomy): domain Bacteria; phylum Pseudomonadota; class Alphaproteobacteria; order Rhizobiales; family Xanthobacteraceae; genus JAJPKK01. Next base: position 466,350 of record CAWBSI010000012.1, on the reverse strand, counting down.
GTCAGCCGAGCTTGCGCTTGATGAGCTTTTCGGCGTTGCCGACGTAGATTTTCCGCCGCGCCGCGTCGTCGATGTCGAGCCGGTCGATCACCTCGATGGTCGGGGCGATCGGGCCGAGCGGGGTGTCGGTGGCGAACACGATGTGGTCGGCGCCGAAGAATTCGAGCCCGCAGGGAATCCCGTATTTGCCGCCGAACATGGCGGTGTCGCCGTAGAACTCCCTGAAGTAATCGAGATGGGGCCGCTTGAGCGACGGCAGCACGTTGGAATAGTCCTCGCCGGTGGTGCGGGCGCCGAGCACGTCGAGCCCGGGACCGACGCGGCCGTCGTAATAGGGGATCATGCCGCCGCAGTGATGGGTCACGATCTTGATGCCGGGGTGGCGATCGAACAGGCCCGAGAACACCAGCCGGCTCATGGCCACCGAGGTGTCATAGGGCCAGCCGAAGCACCACCACATCTCGAAACGCGATTTCGCCTCGGCAGAGTAGTCGGCCATGGCCGCGGTGCGGGCCGGGTGCAGCCAGATCGGCAGGTCGAAATCGGCCAGCGTCTTGAACAGCGGCGCGAAGGCCGGGCCGTCGAGCGGCTGGCCCGCGAGCGGGGTGTAGATCTGGATGCCGCAGGCGTTGAGCTGCGTGATGGCGCGCGTGGCCTCGGCGACCGCGCCATCCACGTCGGTCGCCGACACCGCCGCAACGAAGCCGGGGAAGCGGTCGGGGTGCCTGGCGCACAGTTCCGCCATGGCGTCATTGCCGATGCGTGCGAGCCGCGTGCCGGTCTCGCCCGCGGCGATGTCCTCGATGGGCGGGTTCGGGAGCGAGATGATCTGACGGTAGTCGCCGAACGTGTCCATCTCGCGGAAGCGCTCGTCGAGGTCGAACAGTTTGGTGATGGTGCGCAGCCGCTTGCCGAGATTCTCGGTCTGCGGCGACACCTTGGTCATTTCCTGGAAGAATTTCTCGGGATAGATGTGGCAATAGATGTCGATCAGGGGGTATGTGGCCATCGGCGGCTTCCTCTCGTGGTGCGACTACCGATATCAGGGATCGCGCTGTAGACACACAGCCGTTCTCCTGACTCTTCCCGAGACGATCAAGCTCAACCCGGTCACGCGCGATGCTTTCCTTCCTCAACGGCGAAACACGGCTTCACGTCATCGTCGGCGATCCCGTCGGCCAGACCAAATCGCCGGCAGGGCTCACCGCCGAATTTGCGGCGCGCCGGGTCAATGCCGTCTGCGTCCCCATCCACGTTACCGCCCCGGATTTCGACGCCTTCATGGCCGCGGCGAAGCGCATCCTCAATCTCGACGGCATCGTCGTCACCATTCCGCACAAGTTCGCCGCGCTGCGGCACTGCGATGAGATGTCCGACCGCGCCCGTTTCCTCGGCGCCGTCAATGTCCTCCACCGCATCGCGGATGGCCGCTGGCGCGGCGACATGACCGACGGCGTCGCCATGGTCGCCGCATTGCGCAAGGCCGGATGCGAGTTCGACGGCAGGCGTGCCCTGCTGGTCGGCGCCGGCGGGGCCGGCTCGGCGGTCGCGCTCGCCCTGATCGAGGCGGGCGTCGCGACACTCGCGGTCGCTGAGGTCGACGCGGAGCGCCGGGACAGCCTGATCGCGCGCCTTGCGGAGCGCAAGCCGGGGGTGTCGATGGCGGGATCGGCGGATCCGAAGGGGTTCGACCTCGTCGTCAACGCCACCCCCATCGGGATGGCGCCGGACGATCCCCTGCCGGTCGAGGCGCAGCGGCTCGCCGCCACCGCCACCGTCGCCGATCTCATCACCCGGCCGGCTGAGACGCCGCTGCTCGAAGCCGCACGCCGCCGCGGCTGCCGCATCGTCTCCGGCGCCGACATGTTTGCGGTGCAGGCGGGCTACATGGCCGACATCCTGCTGGGGACGAAGAGATAGCGGTGAGCTGAGCACACTTTCCCTCCCCGTCTTCGGGGAGGGCAGGTTGGGGTTCTTTCTTCGCGCGACTGTGCCCCGAAGGCCCCACCCGACCTCGCTTCCGCTCGGCCACCCTCCCCGAAGTCGGGGAGGGACAGTCCCGCTTGCCTTGCGGCGCGCGTTTCGGCATTGCTGCGGGCGGCCCCCACTTCGACCGAGAGGAAATTCCCGTGCCCGACACATCCGCCGAACTGCGCCATGAACTTGCCGTCGCCAACCGAATCCTCGGCCACGAAGGCGTGATCGACGCCTTCGGCCATGTCAGCATCCGTCATCCCGGCGACTCAAATCGCTATCTGCTGTCGCGCTCGCGCGCACCGGCGCTGGTCGAGCCCGACGACATCCTCGAATTCACGTTGGACTCCGAGCCGGTGAAGCCGCCCACCGTGCAGCTCTATGCCGAGCGGGTCATTCACGGCGAGATCTACAAGGCACGGCCCGATGTCATCGCCGTCTGCCACCATCACGCAGCCGCCATCATGCCATTCTGCATCAGCGGCGACCCGGTGGTGCCGGTGTTCCACCTCGGCGCCGCCATGGGCCCGGTGGCGCCGTTCTGGGACAGCCGCGACGATTTCGGCGACACCAATCTCCTGGTGGTCAAGCCGGAGGAAGGCGCCTCGCTCGCCCGCGCGCTGGGCAGCCATTCCATGGTGCTGATGCGTCGACATGGCGCAACGGTGGTCGCGCGCAGCCTGCGCGAACTGGTTTTCCGCTCGATCTATTCCTGCGACAATGCGCGCTACTTGAGCGAGGCCAAGCGGCTTGGCAATTTCGGGCCGTTGACGCCGGGCGAGATTTCGATGGCCCAAACGCTCTATGAACGCCCGAACACCCACTCGCGGGCATGGGAATACTGGGCAACACGATTGGCAAAGCGGGGCGAGATGCCGCCGGCCCCGCGAGCCAGGAAAGCAGCACCGAAGCCCGCGCCGAAAGTCGCGTCCGCCAAGAAGTCCGCCAAAAAGAAAGCAGCGGCAAAGCCGCAACCGCCGAAGGGAAGGAAACGCAGATGAACCGAGCTCACGTCATCAGCCTGGCGCTGGCGCTGGCCGCGCCGGCGCTCTCGCCAGTACCGCTCTACGCCGACGACACCCTCAAGGTGGCGATCGGCCAGATCAACAATTGGGAGAACCAGGCGCCGACGCTGGGCCAGGAGGCCGGTATCTTCAAGAAGAACGGCCTGGTGCTCGAGACCTTCGGCACCGCCGGGGCCGGCGAAACGCTGCAGCCGATCATCTCCGGCAGCGCCGATATCGGCATCGGGGTCGGCGTCGCCGGCGCCATGCGCACGTTCTCGACCGGCGCGCCGGTCCGCATCCTCGCGCCGGCCTTCACCGGCTCGTCCGATCTGTTCTGGTATGTACGCGCGGATTCGCCGATCAAGACGCTCGCCGACGCCACCACCGCCAACACGGTCGCCTATTCCACCAACGGGTCGAGCTCGCACAATCTCGTGCTCGCCTTCGTCGATGAACTCGGCCTCAAGGCGAAGCCGACGCCGACCGGAAGTCCGCCGGCGACGCTCACCGCGGTGATGTCCGGCCAGATCGACATCGGCTGGGCCGCGCCGCCGATCGCGATGCAGGAGATCAAGGACGGCAGGCTCCGCATCATCGCCCGCGGCAGCGACGCACCCTCGCTGCGCGGCCAGACCGTGCGGGCCACCGTCATCAACGCCAACTTTCTCAAGCAGCACCCCGACGTGGCGGCGCGCTTCATGAAGGCATACCGGGAATCGGTCGATTGGATGTACAGCGACCCCAAGGCACTCGAGCTCTACGCCAAGAAGATCGACAAGCCGCTCGAAGTCGTCAAGCAGACGGTGGCGCAGTTCTACCCGAAGGAAGTCCTGCAGACCGACAAGATGGCCGACATGCCGGGCATCCTGCGCGACGCCGTCAAGCTCAAGTTCCTGCGCGAGCCGCTGACCCCCGCGCAGCTCACCGAGTTCGTGCAGACGCCGCACGGTGACGATGTTCCGATGAGGTCGTATGCACGCCACGTCATCGCCGGGCTTGACCGGCGCTCGATCGGGAAGACGTGCCTCCATTATCGAGATGGCCGGAACCCGGCCATGACGATTCCTGAGTGGAGCACGCTCCAACGTACCTTCTGTCAATGGAGGTTCGCCGATGACACAGAAACGATCCGCCGGGCCGACGCGGCGCGGCGTGCTGGCGGGGTCGCCGCGGCCGGAGCCTTAATCCACGCCCCCGCGCTGGTGCGGGCCCAGGCCGAAGTCGCTCAAGATCGCGGTGCTCCTGCCGCGCTCGGGCTATCTCGCGCCGGCCGGCCAGAGCTGCCACCGCGGCGCGCTGATCGCGCCCAAGGTGCTGGCCGATTACGGTCATCAGGTCGAACTCGTCCACGTCGACGTCGAATCCAATCCGGACGTCGCCCGCAACCAGTGCGAGCGGGTGATCAATGACGGCGTGAACGCCATCGTCGGCGCCTTCGATTCCGCTTCGACGCTCGCCATGGCGCAGGTCTGCGAGCAGCGCCAGGTGCCGCTGGTCGTCAACATCGCGGCGGTGCCGACGCTCACCGACCAGGGCTACAAGTTCCTGGTGCGCAACTTCCCGACCGGCGGCCAGCTCGCCGACCAACGGGCTGGCGCGCATCAAGGATTTTCTCGCCGCCACCAAGGCCGCGCCCAAGACCGCGGTGTTTCTCCATGCCAACGACACCTTCGGCACCGCCCAGCGCCAGGCGATGGACCGCCTGTTCCCGACCTCCGGCCTGCCGTTCCAGCTCTTGGAATCGATCGCCTACGATCCGCGCGCGCAGGATCTCTCGGTCGAAGTCACCAAGATCCGCGCGCTCAAGCCCGACCTCCTGCTGGTCGTCACCCGCGCCGCCGACGCCATCAAGCTGGTGCGCGACATGGTGCGCCAGCGCTTCGAGCCCATGGGCATCATCTCGCCGGGCGCGCCGGGCCTCTACGACGAGGAATTCTACGAGGCGCTGGGACCGCTCGCCGATTACCACGCCTATGCCAATCCGTGGGCCAATCCGAAATCCCAGATGGCGCAGGCGCTGGAGGCCGCGTTCAAGCCGGCCAATCCGAAATACCGGTTCGCGGTGGAATGCTTCAATGTCGGCTTCACCTTCGAGGCCCTGCTGATCGCAGCCGACGGCTTCAAGCGCGCCGGGACGACGGCGAGCGCGGACTACATGAAGGCGATCCGCGCCACCGATATCGCCCAGCACGTCATGATCGGCCCTCCCATCAAGTTCGACGACAAGGGCCAGAACAACGCCATCCCGTCCGCCATGATCCAGAACCGCAACCGCACCCCGACCGTGGTCATGCCGGCCGACGTCGCCACCATGGCGCCGGTGTTTCCGATGCCGCCCTGGCAGGGACGGAGCTGACGCCCGCGGATGATCCATCGTGCAGGGGCAGTTGAGCAGCGTATTGCGGCGTTTCGGTCCCCCCTGCGGAATGCGCTTCGCTATTCCGCCTTACGTGCTTCCGGGCGCAGGGCAGTTAGTGTATTCGAAGGACGCATCCTGAGGATCGACGCGAATCGCCAACCCGGAGGGCGCCGTGAAGAACTTGGTGACAATGATGGTTATCGTGGCGCTGGCAACCCCGGCCTACGCTCAACTTTCTCCGGGTGGTTCTCCCGGGGGTGGTGCGTCCAGCAGCGGCAGACCCAGCCTGACCCTGGGAGGGGAGAAGAAAGCCAAGACCGAAGACGAGTTGGAGTACGAAAAGCAGCGAGACGAAGCCTACAAGGCTGGACTTAACAAGATCCCGGATAAAAAAGCCAATACGGACCCTTGGGGAAGCGTCCGAGGCGCGGCGACGCAGCCGTCCAAACCAAACCAGCCGCGGCCAGGGTCGAAATAGGCCGCTGTCGGCCGGATCGAACATCGCTTCTCGGTGCGGTAGTGCGCCGACATCTCGCGTTTGACCCCACCAATTGATCCTCTTTGGCGGACGCACGGCCCCTTCTTCGCGGGCTGGCAGTCCACGCACTCTAGCGCCGCACCTGCGGTTCGCGATTCCCTCCCCCCGCCCCTTTTCAAGGGGGAAAGCAGGCCGAGCCCCCGTTGACCGCGCGCCGGGATTCAAGACCAATAGCGCCTGCGGAAGCGCCGCACGCAAGCCCGACGGTTTCCCAGCCCGCCCATGTGGTCGATCTATCTCAACGTGGTAATCCAGGGCGTGCTGACCGGGCTCGTCTATGGCCTGATGGCGCTCGGCCTGTCGGTAATCTTCGGCGTGGTGAAGGTCGTCAATTTCGCCCATGGCGAGTTCGCCGTGGTCGCCATGTATGCGACCTATGTTCTGTTCACGGCGTTCAGGCTCGACCCGCTGCTGGCGCTGGTGCCGGTCGCCGGCCTGTTCTTCTTCGTCGGCTATGGGCTGCAATCCGCTGCTGATCAACCCGTTCGTCGGCAGGCCCGACCATGAGCAGTTCATCCTCCTGGTCGGCGTCGGCCTCATCATCGTCAACGCTCTGCTTATGGGGTTCGGACCGGATGCCCGTCCGGTCAACCTTCCCTATGGATTCGACAGCTACGAGATCGGCCCGCTGCTGCTCGACAAGGCGCGGGTCTATGCGGCCGGCGCCGCGGTCGTGGTGGCCGCGGCGCTGTTCCTGGTTCTTCCGCCGCACCCGGACCGGCGCGGCGATCCGCGCCTGCGCCGACAATCTCACCGGCGCCGCCGTGATCGGGCTCGACATCAAGCGGCTCTACGCCCTCACCTTCGGGCTCGGCCTTGCCTGCGTCGGCGCGGCCGGCGCATTGCTGGTGACGATCGCCGATCCCGCCCCTTCGCTCGGCCCGGCCTATACGCTGCTCGCCTTCGTCATCGTCATCATCGGCGGCATGGGCTCGATGGCGGGCGCGCTGGTCGGCGGCGTGCTCATCGGGGTGTCCGAGGCGCTGGCCGGCTTCCTGTTCGAGCCGTCCATGAAGAGCATGTTCTCGTTCGCGCTGCTGATCCTGGTGCTGGTGGTGCGGCCCCAGGGCCTCATGGGGCAACGCGCATGAGCGAATTGTGGGCGAGCGTCACGCCCCGCGGCCGCGTCACTCTCGCGCTCGCGCTCGCAGTGCTGCTGGCGCTGCCGCTCGCCGCCGACCGCTACGTGCTCTCCGTGCTCACCCTCGTGTTCTATTTCGCCTATGTGGGCCAGGCCTGGAACCTGATGATGGGCTATGCCGGCCAGCTCTCGCTGGGCCACGCGCTCTATATCGGGCTCGGCGGCTATGTGGCGGCGCTGCTGTGGCTCGACTTCGGGATCGGCCCGTGGCTCGGCGTGTTCGCCGCATGCGCCGTCGCCGCGGCCTTCGGCGCGGCGATCGGCTGGCTCGGATTCCGCTTCGGCATCGCCGGCGTCTATTTCGCCCTGCTCACCATCGCCTTCGCCGAATTCACCCGCATCGGCTTCGACCATCTCTCCTTCACCGGCGGCGCGGCCGGCCTGTTCATCCCCTACGAGCAATCCCGCATCGGCGAGTGGTGGAACCTGCGCGGCGGGCAGCTTCTTTTCTATTACCTCGCCCTCGCGCTGGCCGCCGGTGCGACCGTGCTGGTGGCGCGGCTGGCGCGCTCGCGGCTCGGCTATCAATGGCTCGCGGTGCGCGAGGACGAGATTGCGGCCCGCGCGGTCGGCATCGATGCGTTCGCCGTGAAGATGGCGGCGGTGCTGATCTCATCGGCCATGACCGCGGTCGGCGGCGTGTTCTACGCGTTCTATTACAACAACCTGTTCCCGTCCCAGGTGTTCGACATGGCGCGCTCCATCGAGCTGATCCTGGCGCCCATCGTCGGCGGCCTCGGCACCGTGTTCGGCCCGGTGATCGGCGCTTTCATCCTGACGCCGGTGGGCGAGGGATTGATCGCGGCCACGGAACGCTTCGGCGTCAACGTGCCCGGCGCCAAGGCGATGTTCTACGGCGTCGTGCTGATCGCCATCATCTACGCCGTGCCGGGCGGGGTGTGGCCGCCGCTCGCCCGCCTCCTCGGCTTCACGGCGCGCCGGCCATGACCGCGCTGCTTGACGGTCGAAGCGGTCAGCAAGCGGTTCCGCGGCCTCACCGCCGTCGATGCCGTGAGCTTCGCGGTCGCGCCGGGCGACATCTTCGCGGTCATCGGCCCCAACGGCGCCGGCAAGACCACGCTGTTCAACGTGATCGCCGGCATGTTTGCGCCCGACGAGGGGAGCGTGACCTTCGCCGGTACGCGAATCGACGGTCTTGCGCCCGACGCGGTGTGTCGCCGCGGCATCGGCCGCACCTTCCAGATCGTGCGGGGGTTTCCGGCCCTCACCGTCGAGGACAATGTGGTGATCGGCGCGCTGCTGCACCGCCACGGCATGGATGCGGCGCGCGCCCACGCCCGCGCGATCATCGCCGCGCTCGATCTCGACGACAAGCGCGGGATGCCGGCCTCCTCGCTCACCCTGCCCGACCGCAAGCGCCTCGAGGTCGCCCGTGCGCTCGCCACCGATCCCAGGCTGCTGTTGCTCGACGAGGTCATGGCCGGCCTGCGGCCCACCGAGACCGACCGCATGGTCGCCATCCTGCGCAAGCTCAACCGCGACACCGGCATCACCATTCTGCTGATCGAGCACGTGATGCGCGCAGTGACCGCGCTGGCTGGCAAGGTGCTGGTGCTGCACCACGGCGCGGCCATCGCCGAGGGCGCGCCGGAAATGGTGATGCGCGACCCCGCGGTGATTGCCTCCTATCTCGGCGCGGAGGCGGTCGACTGATGCTCACCGTGACCGATCTCGACGTGTTCTACGGCGACGCCCAGGCGCTCGACGGCGTCTCCATCGAGGTGCCGGAGGGCGAGATCGTCGCCGTCATCGGCGCCAACGGCGCCGGCAAGACATCGCTGATCCGCGCCATCGCCGGCATGCTGCGGCCGGCGCGCGGCCGCGTTGCGTTTCGCGGCGTCGACATCACCGGCTGGCCGAGCCATCGCGTCTGCGACCTCGGCATCGGCCAGGTCGCGGAGGGCCGGCAGGTGTTTCCGAGCCTGACGGTGCGGGAGAATCTCGATGTCGCAGCGCAATTGCCGCGCGCACGGACGCGGCGTGAAGCAAGCCTCGCCCGCGTCTATGCCATGTTCCCCCGCCTCGCCGAACGCGCCGGACAGACGGCCGGCACGCTGTCCGGCGGCGAGCAGCAGATGCTCGCCATCGGCCGCTGCCTGATGGGCGTGCCCGACCTCGTGATGTTCGACGAGCCGTCGCTCGGCCTGGCGCCCGCGATCGTCCAGGACGTGCTGGCGACCATCCGGGCGCTCCACCGCGACGGCCTCACCTGCATCCTGGTGGAGCAGAACGTCGCCGCCTCGCTGCGCCTCGCCGACCGCGCCTATGTACTGGAGAACGGCCGCATCGCACTCGCCGGCACCGGCGCCGGAGTTGCTGGCCGACGACCGCGTGCGGCAGGCGTACCTAGGGGTGTGACGGCGGTTTCATGAATTTCGTGACTTTGATCCGCCGGCATGTGAAGCACTCTACGACCTCATCCTGAGGAGCGCGCTTTTTGCGCGCGTCTCGAAGGATGGCAGCGCACACGCCCTTCGCGACTCCTTCAACGGCAGTGCTCGTGACCATCCTTCGAGACGCCGTGCTGCGCACGGCTCCTCAGGATGAGGTCGTGAGAGGAATCTGCGCAAAGGGACTGAGCCGTGGCTGAAAATCTTTTAAGTCTATCCGGTAAGGTCGCGGTGGTGACCGGCGGCAGCAGCGGCATCGGCGCCGCAACGGTGCGCATGCTCGCCGACCACGGCGCGACCGTGGTGGTCGGCTACAACAGCGGGGAGGCGCGCGCCAAGGCGGTGATCGCGGAGCTGCCAGCCGGGCGCCACAGCGTCATGCGCATCGTGCTGGAGGATTCCGCGACCATGCGCCGCGCCGCCGACGCCGTGCGCGACGCCCATGGCCGCTGCGACATCCTCGTCAATTCCGCGGGCTTCACCAAGCCGGCGCCCCATGGCGATCTCGATGCCATCGGCGATGCCGTGTTCGACGCCATCATGGTGGCGAATGTGCGCGGCCCCTTCGCCATGATCCGCGCCTTCGCGCCGCTGCTGCGCGCCAGCGGCGAAGGCGTCGTCATCAACATGTCCTCAATCTCCGGCTTCACCGGCTCCGGCAGCAGCGTCGCCTATTGTGCCGCCAAGGCCGCGCTCGACACCATGACGGTGTCGCTCGGGCGCGCGCTCGGTCCGCAGATTCGCGTGCTCGCGGTGTCGCCGGGCGCGGTGGCGACCGATTTCGTCCCCGGGCGCGACCGCGCCGCGCTCGAAAAGATCGCGGCTTCGACGCCGCTCAAGCACGTGGTAACGCCGGAGGACGTGGCGCGCGCGATCCTCGCTGCCGTCGCATTGCTCAAGACCTCGACCGGTGCGAAGATCATCTGCGACGGCGGCAGGTTCTTGGTGTAACGCTCCTGGCGTGACGGTTCTGGTGTGACCATGAAATTGGACGAAACCCACGATCCCGCCCTGCGCAGCTGGGTGGCGAGCGCCAATGCGCCGGACGGCGATTTCCCGATCCAGAACCTGCCCTATGCCGTGTTCCGGCGGCGCGGCGACGGTTCGCCGCCGTGCGTCGGTGTCGCCATCGGCACGGAGATTCTCGACATCGCGGCGGTTGCCAATCTCATGGAAGGCGTCGCCGCGGGCGCCGCAGCCGCCTGCGCATCACCCCACCTCAACACCCTGATGGACCGCGGTCCCGAGGCCTGGATCGCCTTGCGCACGGCGCTGTCGCGGCTGCTGCGCACGGGATCGACGGAGCGCAGCGCGGCGGTCGAGACACACCTGACGCCGATGGATGCGGCGGAACTTTTGCTCCCGGTGCGGATCGGCAATTTCACCGATTTCTTCGCCTCGATCTTTCACGCCACAAATGCCGGCCGGCTGTTCCGGCCCGACAATCCGCTGATGCCGAACTACAAGTACGTGCCGGTGGCGTACCACAGCCGCGCGTCCTCGGTGCGGGTCTCGGGCACGCCGGTGCGCCGGCCGTTCGGCCAGACCAAGCGGCCGGATGAGGCAGCGCCGGTCTATCGCGCGTCCCACAATCTCGATTACGAACTCGAGCTCGGCTTTTACATCGGCACGTCCTCGACGCTGGGTCATCCCGTGCCGATCGCTGACGCCGGCGATCACGTGTTCGGGTTCTGCCTCCTCAACGACTGGTCGGCGCGCGACATCCAGGCCTGGGAATCCCAGCCGCTCGGCCCGTTCCTTGCCAAGAATTTCGCCACCACGGTCTCGCCCTTCGTCGTCACCATGGCGGCGCTCGCGCCCTACCGCACCCGCGCCTACGCAAGGCCGCAAGGCGACCCCGCGCCGCTGCCCCATCTCACCGCGGCCGCGGACCAGGAGTCCGGCGGCCTCGACATCATCATGGAGGCCTTCCTGCTCACTGCGAAAATGCGTGACGCGCACGCGGCGCCGTTCCGGCTCAGCCGCGGCACCTTCGCCAACGTCTACTGGACCGTGGCGCAGATGGTGGCGCATCACGCGAGCAATGGCTGCAACCTCGAAACCGGCGACCTCATGGGATCGGGCACGGTGTCCGGGCCGGAACGTGAGAGCTGGGCGAGCCTCCTGGAACTCACCCAGCGCGGCAAGGAGCCGATCGCGCTACCCAACGGCGAGAGCCGTGGCTATATCGAGGATGGCGACGAGATCATCTTCCGCGGCCACTGCGCCAAGGCGGGCTTCGCCCGCCTCGGCTTCGGCGAATGCCGCGCGGTGATTGCGCCGGCGGGCGCCGTGTGATGTCATCGCCCGACCCGGATGATCGGACCGCAGATGGCAATGACCTTCGCTGAGGCTGGGCGGAGAATAATGTGTGCGCATCTCGGAGCGCTCGCGATCCTCGCGGGCCTTTGCGCCTGCGCCTGCGCGCAGCCCTATCCGACCCGTCCCATCCGCCTGATCGTGCCGTTCGCGGCGGGCGGTGCCAACGACATCGTGGCGCGGCTGATCCAGCCCGACCTCGAAAAGGCGCTGGGGCAGCCGATCATCATCGAGAACAAGCCGGCTGCGACCGGCATCGTCGGCACCGACCTGGTCGCCAAGGCGGCGCCCGACGGCTATTCGCTGCTGATGGCGTTCACCACCCACACGGTCAACCCTGCGGTCAACGCCAAGCTGCCCTATGACGCCGAGCGCGACCTCGCGCCCGTCATCCTGATCGGCAAGAGCCCGCTGCTGTTCATCGTCAATCCGAAGGTTCCGGCGAAGACCATTGCCGAATTCGTCGCGCTCGCCAGGGCGAACCCCGGCAAGTTCAATTACGGCACCCCGGGGGCAGCGAGCCAGGCCCACCTGCTGGTGGCGTTGTGGAGCGGACTTGCGGGCATCCAGATGCAGCACATCCCCTATCGCGGCGGCGCACCCGCGGTGCTGGGCACGGTCGCCGGCGAAGTCGAGTTCACGGTGATGTCGCCGTTGGCGTCGCTCGCCCAGATCAATGCCGGCGCGCTGCGGGCGATCGCGTCCGGCAGCCTAGAGCGCGACCCGCATTTCCCGAACCTGCCGACGGTCGCCGAAAGCGGCTTCCCCGGCTTCGAGGCAGTCGCGTGGGTCGGCCTGTTCACCACCGCCGGCACGCCGAAGGAGATCATCGACCGCCTCAACGCCGAGGTGAACCGCATCATCCGCGAACCCGCGATCGCGTCGAAGTTCGACGAGCAGGGCCTCACGCCCGCCGGCGGCACCCCGGCCGAGTTCGGCACCTTCATCTCGCGCGAGCTGCGGCGCTGGAAGGATGCCGCCCGCGCCGCGAACATTTCGGCGGAGTAATTCAATCCGCGCTGATGCCGGCGGCGTGGATGGGCTTGGCCCAGCGCGCGATGTCTTCGGGCAGGAACTTGGCGAGATATTCCGGCGTGCGCCGCTCCGGCGGCACGATATCGAGCCCGAGCTCTTCCAGGCGCTTGCGCAGCGCCGGGTTTTCCAGAGATTGGTTGATCGCCGCATTGAGCTTCCGGACGATCGCGTCGGGCGTGCCCTTGGGCAGGAAGAACGCGTTCCACACCGAGGACTCGACGCCGGGGAGTCCCTGCTCGACGGCGGTCGGCACCTCCGGAACGATGGCGACGCGATTCTCGGAAAGCACGGCGATCGGCTTGAGCGTGCCCTGCTTGGCAAGCTGCGCGCCGGTCTGGATGGTGTCGCACATGTAATCGATCCGCCCGCCGAGCAGGTCCTGGATTACCGCCCCGGCGCCGCGATAGGGGACGTGGGTGATGTTGACCCCGACCGCGAGGTTGAACATCACGCAAGGCACGTGCGTCCCGGTGCCGACGCCGGCTGAGCCGAACTGCGCCTTGCTTTCGTTCGCCTTCAGCCAGGCGATGAACTCCTGCAGGCCGTTCACCGGCAGGTCCTTGCGGGCGTTGAGGATGCGCGGGGATTCCGACACCAGGCCCACCGGCGTGAAGTCGGTCACCGAATTGTACAGCGGCTTCTTGTAGAGCGACTGGTTGTAGGCATGGGTGCCGGTATTGCCGATCATGAAGGTGTAGCCGTCGGGCGCGGCATGAGCGACGCGGACGCCCGCGGTCATGCCGGCGCCGCCGCCGATGTTCTCGACGATGACGTTCTGGCCGAGAATTTCGCCGATCGCCTGGGCCTGCAGCCGCGCCGAAATGTCGACGCCGCCTCCCGGCGTGAACGGCACCACCAGGGTGATGGTGCGGGTCGGCCATTCCTGCGCCGCGCATGGCGAAAGAGCCAGGACGGCGAGGATCAAACCCGTTGTGGACCGCAGCATCGAACTCTCCCTTTGCTGTTTTACAGCACACGGAGTGTACCGACTCCGGCTGCCGGTTCCCATCCTCGACAGGCCCCTGAGGGCCCGGCCTCCCCCTGACACATCGCCGCGCCGGTCAGCGCCGCCCGAACAATCGCTCGATGTCGGCGAGCTTCAGCTCCACATAGGTGGGGCGGCCGTGGTTGCACTGGCCGGAATTGGGCGTCGCCTCCATTTCGCGCAGCAGCGCATTCATCTCCTCGGGCTTGAGCCGGCGCCCGGCCCGCACCGAGCCGTGGCAGGCCATGGTCGCCGCGACGTGCATCAGCCGCCGCTCCAGCGGCAGCGATGTGTCCCATTCCGCCATGTGCTCGGCGAGGTCGCGCACCAGGGCTGCGCTGTCGATCTCGCCCAACAGGCCCGGCGTCTCGCGCACCGCGACCGCGCCGGGGCCGAAGCTCTCGACCGCGAGGCCGAACCGCAGCAAGTCGTCGGCCCGCGCGATGAGCCGTTCGACATCGACCTCGTCGAGCTCGACAATGTCGGGAATGAGCAGGATCTGCCGCGCCACGCCGCTCACCGCCAGCGCCGCCTTCATCCGCTCATAGACGAGGCGTTCATGGGCGGCGTGCTGGTCGACGATGACCATGCCGTCGCGGGTCTGTGCCACGATGTAGGTCTCGTGGATCTGGGCGCGCGCGGCGCCGAGCGGCCGGTCGATGGCGTCGGGCTCGGCTTCGACCTCGTGCATGCGGGCATCCGCCGAGGGGCCGCCGACCTCGAACGCCGCCTGCGCCGCCTCGGCAAAACCCGCGGGCGCGCCGGCGAGCGCGGCGGCGAACGCGACGGAGCCTTGGGTCGCGGGGAACGGCCGTGCCGGCGAAGTCCGCCAGTCCCACGCACCGGGCCGCGGCGAATTGGGGCGGAACGCTGCGATGGTGGCGACGCCGCCGGTCGAAGCGGCCCGGGCGCTGTCGCGCATGAGCGCCTCCTGCAGCGCGCGCACGATCAGCGCGCGCATCAGCCCGGCGTCGCGGAACCGCACCTCGGTCTTGGCGGGGTGGACGTTCACGTCGACCTCGTGGGGATCGACGGTGACGAACAGCGCCACCACCGGATGGCGGTCGCGCGGGAGATAATCGGCATAGGCGCCGCGCACCGCGCCGAGCATGAGCCTGTCGCGCACCGGGCGGCCGTTGACGAAGAGGTAGAGGCCGAGCGCGTTGGCCTTGCTGTAGGTCGGCAGGCCGGCAAAGCCTTCGAGCCAGAGCCCGTCGCGGCCGCCGCGCACCTCGATGGCATTGGCGCGGAAATCCGCGCCCAGCACGTCGCCGAGCCGCTTCAGGCGTCCCGGCGCATCGGGCAGCGCCGCCTCCCAGGTCACCGGCGCGCGCTCCTCGCCCGCCACCGTGAAGGCCACGTCGGACCGGCTCATGGCGAGGCGGCGCACCACGTCGCGGATCGCCTCCGCCTCGGTGCGGTCGGTCTTGAGAAATTTGAGCCGCGCCGGCGTCGCGTAGAAGAGGTCGCGCACCTCGACGCAGGTGCCCTCGCCGAGCGCCGCCGGCCGCGGCTGCGATTTCGCGCCACCGTCGACGGAGATCGTCCAGGCATGGGGCTCGCCGGCATGCCGGGTGGTGATGGTGAGCCGCGCCACCGCGCCGATCGAGGGCAGCGCCTCGCCGCGGAAGCCGAGCGTGCTGATGGCGAGGAGGTCGTCGCCGTCGAGCTTCGACGTCGCATGGCGCTCGACCGCGAGCACGAGGTCCTCGCGGGTCATGCCGGCGCCGTCGTCGGCCACCCGGATCAACCGCCGCCCGCCGCCGTCGGTGAGGACATCGATGCGCCGGGCCCCGGCGTCGAGGGCGTTCTCGACCAGTTCCTTGACCACGCTCGCCGGCCGCTCCACCACCTCGCCGGCGGCGATGCGGTTGATGACGGCGGTATCGAGCTGGCGGACCGGCATGATGCGACTCAGGTGATGGGGCCGTTATCTTAGGCAATCACACGTGGGGTGGGCAAAGGCGGCCCCCAAATCTTCTATTGATCCACCGCGTATGGTCCGCCGTGCCCACGCGGCCAGCCTCACCGCGTGGGCACGGCGGAACGCAGGTGGAACCAACTCG
This sequence comes from uncultured Alphaproteobacteria bacterium, assembly GCA_963791375.1. GTDB lineage: Bacteria > Pseudomonadota > Alphaproteobacteria > Rhizobiales > Xanthobacteraceae > JAJPKK01. The sequence continues at coordinate 450,515 of CAWBSI010000012.1, read as the reverse complement.
GCGAGGCCTCGGCCGCCTTTGCGCACCCTGCGCGCAACGTCACGATTTCGGAAACACCCGCGTGACATGGCCCATCTTGCGCCCCGGGCGGACCGCCTGCTTGCCGTAGAGGTGCACGCAGGCGCCGGGCGTCTCCAGCCATTGACGATACTCGGCGATCTCATCCCCGATGAGGTTGATCATTTCCGCGCGGCCATGGCGCTGCGGCACCGCCAGCGGCCAGCCCACCACCGCACGGATGTGCTGCTCGAATTGCGACACCGAGCATCCGTCGATGGTCCAGTGCCCGGAATTGTGGACCCGCGGCGCGACCTCGTTCACCAGCACCGCGTGGCCGGCGCCGTCGCGCACCACGAACATCTCCACCGCGAGCACGCCGACATAGCCGAACGCTTCGGCGATGCGCTCGGCGATCCGCCGCGCCTCCGCTGCGACGGACGGCGGCACCTCCGCCGGGACCCGCGAGATCTTCAGGATATGGTCGCGGTGCTCGTTCTCGGTCACGTCGAAACACTCGATGCGGCCGTCATGGCCGCGCGCGGCCACCACCGAGACCTCGCGCTCGAAGGGAACAAAAGCCTCGACGATCGAGGGCTGGCCGCCGACGGCGCGCCAGGCCGCGGCGGGATCGTCGCCCTTGCGCAGCGTCGCCTGGCCCTTGCCGTCATAGCCGAACCGCCGGGTCTTGAGCACCGCCGGGCGCCCGACTACGCCGAGCGCCTTGGCGAGCTCGCCCTCGGCGGCGACGCCCGCATAGGGCGCGGTGGCGATGCCGAGGGAGACGATGAAATCCTTCTCCACCAGCCGGTCCTGGGTGATGGCGAGGACTTTTGGATCGGGCAGCACCGGCTTGCGCGCCGCGAGGAAGGTCGCGGTCTCCGCGGGCACGTTCTCGAACTCATAGGTGATGACGTCGACATCGTCGGCGAAGCGGTCGAGCGCCGCCTTGTCGGCGTAATCGGCCTCGGTAACCCGGCGAACCACGTCGAAGGCGGGCGAGCCGCGCTCGGGACACAGGACATGGCATTTGAAGCCGAGGCGCGCGGCCGCCAGCGCCAGCATGCGGCCGAGCTGGCCGCCCCCGAGAATGCCGATGGTCGCGTCCGGCTCCGAGCGGAACAAAGGAGCGCTCACGCGCCGCCCTCGTTGGACGGCACCTCGGCCACGGCTTCGGTCTGGCGCTTGCGCCAGGCTTCGAGCCGGTCGGCGAGCGCGGGATCGGAGAGCGCGAGCACGCTCGCCGCAATGAGCGCGGCGTTGACGGCGCCGGGGCGGCCGATCGCCAGGGTGCCGACCGGAATGCCCGGCGGCATCTGGACGATCGAATAGAGCGAATCGAGCCCGGACAGCGCCTTCGATTCGACGGGAACGCCGAACACCGGCAGCGTCGTCATGGATGCGGTCATGCCGGGCAGATGCGCCGCGCCGCCGGCGCCGGCGATGATCACCCGGAATCCGGCCGCCTTGGCGCCCTTGGCGAAGGCATAAAGCCGGTCCGGCGTGCGATGGGCCGACACGATGCGCGCCTCGTAGCCGACGCCGAGCGCATCGAGCACCTCGGCGCCGTGTTTCATCGTCGCCCAATCGGACTGACTGCCCATGATGATGGCGACGGGCTTGGCGGCCACGAAATGCTCCCGGGAATGGGCCGATGTGCGGCCGGAAAATGAAGGCGCGGATTATAGGTAGCAGCCCCGCAGTCGCAAGCCGAGGCAGGTGGAATATCTGCCAGGGCCGTTAAGAATCCCGGCGCAAGCCGCCCTGCGCCCGCAGTCAGGCGATGATATCCGGGGTGAGCTGGTCCTCGACGGCCCTGATGCGGTCGCGCAGCACCAGCTTGCGCTTCTTCAGGCGCTGGATCTGCAGGATGTCCGCGCCCGGCGCGATCTGTAGCGCCTCGATGGCCGCATCGAGATCGCGGTGCTCCTGCCGCAGCCGCGCGAGTTGCGCCCGCAGTTCGGTTTCCTCTTGCTCGGTCATCGCCGCTGTGCCGAATCCACCTTGGCCCGCACCGCTCATTACCGCGCTACCGCAGGCTCGTAGGACCAAAATACCACGATTGCCGGCGCGGCGCTTGCCGCGCACTCGAATGGCCGACGCGGACGCCTGCGACATTTAGCGATGTTCGGCCGATTGCGCTTGATCGGGAAGAGCTTGCTGGCCTAGAATCCACCGAATTGCTGCGTTGCACAATCGATCGAATATCGACTCCTTTTTTACCTCGTGTCAAACTTACAAGGTCAGGCTCGAAATCTGACCAGGAGGAAATATGGCTACACCTGCTCTTGCAGAACTCGAACAGCGGCATCGGATGCTCGAAGACGAACTCGCCGAAGCCCTCCAGCATCCCTCCACGGACGATTTCACTTTGGCGGAACTCAAGCGTCGCAAGTTGCAGTTGAAGGACGAGATGGCGCGGTTGACGATCAGGGAATGCGAAAGCGTCCACTGACCCCCGGCTCGTTCAAATTGCCTGAAAGCCGCCGGCTCTCGCCATCGAGGCCGGCGGTTTTGTATCTGGAGAGTGCGGCGCGTACCGGGAAAGCGGCGGACATGATGAGCGCATCGAAATTGCTTCCCCTTGCCGCCGCGGCGTTGGCGGCGGCGTGCTGGGCGGGCGGCGCGGCTGCCCAGTCCCCCTATCCGTCCCGCGCGGTGACCCTGATCGTGCCGTTCCCGGCCGGCGGTGGGGTCGATGCGGTGGCGCGCATCGTCGCCGAGAAAATGGCGACCGGCCTCGGCCAGCAGGTGATCATCGACAACCGCGGCGGCGTTGCCGGCGTGATCGGCATGCGCGTCGCCGCCAAGGCCGCGCCCGACGGCTACACCATCGTGATGTCGCATACCGGCATCACCTCCATCAATCCGACGCTCTATGCCAATCCCGGCTATGACGCGAAAAAGGAATTCACGCCGATCGGGCTGATCGCCACCACGCCGATCGTGCTGATGACGAACCAGACCTTTCCGGTGCGCACGGTCGCGGACCTCATAGCGATGGCCAAGCGCGAGCCCGGCAAGCTCAATGTCGGCACCCCGCCGCCCGGCACGGGGTCCTACCTCTCCGCCGAGCTGTTCAAGGCGGCCGCCGGGATCGATTTCACCATCGTGACCTACAAGGGCACCGGTCCCGCTCACCAACGATCTCCTGGGTGGCCACGTCCCCATCGCCTTCAACGTGCTGGCGCCCGCCATGGGCAATCTCCAGGCGGGAACACTGCGGGCGATCGCAACCGCCGGCCCGACGCGCCTCGGCCTGCTGCCGGACGTCCCGACCATCGCAGAATCCGGGCTGCCCGGCTTCGAGGCCGTGCTGCACTACGGCCTGATGGCGCCGGCCGGCACGCCGGCGGACGTCGTCGCCCGCCTCAACAAGGAGTTGCGCGCGACGGTGAGCAGCCCGGAGTGAAGGCGCGCATCCTCGCCGACGGCGGCGACCCGCTGCCGTCGACACCGGAAGAATACGCCGCCGACATTGCCAAGGAGGAGCCGAAATGGTCGGCTCTGATCAGGAAGCTCGGGCTCAAGGTGGATTGAGGCGACGCGCGCAGCCCGCAGAGCCTCGCGAAACCCACCATGAGACGGGGGTCGGTGGGCCGGTGATGGGTTTCGCTACGCTCTACCATCCTACGACCAGGTGCGCGCCATGAAGAATCTGCGCGTTCGCTATCCTCGCGGCAGCGTTGCTCTCCGTCGTCTCCGACCTGCAGCCGGCCGCGGCGCAGGACTATCCGACCAGGACGATCACGCTCATCGTGCCGTTTCCGGCCGGCGGCGGCGTCGATTCTATCGCGCGGATCGTGGCCGAGCGGCTATCCCAGGCGCTCAAGCAGCAGGTCACCGTCGACAACCGCGCCAGCGGCGGCGCCATCCTCGGCACCCGCGCGGTGGCGAAGGCCGCGCCCGATGGCTACACCCTGCTGCTCGGCCACACCGGCACGATATCGATCAATCCCAGCATCTACGCCAATGTCGGCTATGATCCGCGCACCGACTTCGCGCCGATCGGCCTGATCGCGCGTATTCCGGTCGCGCTCGTCGTGCATCCCTCCGTGCCGGTGACGACGGTCGCCGGGCTCATCGCATTGGCGCGAAGGCAGCCGGGCCATCTCGCCATCGGCACCTCGGTCGTCGGCTCCGGCGGCTACATGTCGGCAGAGCTGTTCAAGGACGCCGCCGGCGTCGACATGATCATTGTGCCCTACAAGGGCACCGGGCCGCTCGCCAACGACGCGCTGGGCGGCCACGTCCCGGTTTCCTTCAATACGCTGGCGCCGATCCTCACCAACATCTTCGCCGGCAATCTGCGCCCGCTCGGGGTCGCGAGCCTGACCCGCTCGGCGCTGCTGCCGCAGGTTCCCACCATCGCGGAATCCGGCCTGCCCGGCTTCGAGGCCGTGCTGCGCTACGGCCTGCTGGCGCCGGCCGGAACGCCAAAGGAGATCGTCGCGCGGCTCAATCGCGAGCTGCGGACCCGGTCGCCCTCGACGAGGTGAAGAAGCGCATCGCGGCCGACGGCGGCGATCGCCTCACCTCGACGCCGGAGGAATACGCCGCCGACATCGACCGCGAAGAACGCAAATGGGGCGCGCTGGTGCGCAAGCTCGGACTGAAGGTGGAATGAGCCGAGCGGTTTCGCACGCACCTGGACCATGCTAATTGGATTTCCAACGAACAAATCGGGGAGGAAACCATGGCGAGCGCGCTGCCGGCGGGCGGGACTGCGAATGGATTGTCGATCCGTCGCGCGAGTGTGATTGCGGCCTTCGCCTGCGGGCTGCTGGCAGGCACGTCCGCTACGCGTGCGGCCGACGTCACCTATGAACGCCTCGCCAATCCCGAGCCGCAGAACTGGCTCATGAACCATCATGACTTCAGCGGGCAGCGATTCTCTGCGCTCGATACCATCAACAAGTCCAACATCAGAAGCATGAAGCTGCTGTTCGCCGTGGCGCTTGGCGGCACCTCCAAGGACGACAGCCTCGAAGCCACGCCCCTGGTCGAGGACGGCTTCATGTACGTGGTCGACAGTTCGGGCATCGTCTCGAAGATCGACGTGCGGTCCGGAACGTCGGGCCCGATCATGTGGCAGATGAACCCGAAGCAGGAAAGGCCGGACCGCAACCGCGGCGTCGCGCTGTGGAACAATCTCGTCATTTCGGTCACCGGATACGACGGCCGCGTGGTGGCCACCGACAAGGAAACCGGCAAGGTCGTATGGGAAAAGAACCTGCTCGATGCGGGTGAAGTGGGGCTCACCGAGCTGACCGCGGCGCCGCTCGCCCTCAAGGACACGATCCTGGTCGCGAGTTCGGGCGGCGACCACGGCGTGCGCAACTGGCTGGCCTCCCTCGACCCGAAGACCGGCGCCGTGTCGTGGAAGACCTATTCGGTCCCGGCACCGGGCGAGCCCGGCAGCGAGACCTGGAAGGACAAGAACAACGCCTGGCAGACCGGCGGCGGCGCCTTCTACGGCACCGGCACCTACGACCCCGCCACCAACCTGACCTATTGGGGATCGGGCAATCCGGTCCCGGCCTACGACGCGGGCTATCGCCCGGGCGATAACCTCTACACCAACAGCGCACTCGCCCTCGATGCCGCGAGCGGCAAGATCAAGTGGTTTCACCAATACACGCCCAATGATAACCGCGACTACGACGAGACCGGCAGCCACATCATCATCGACACCAAGGTCGACGGCGAGAGCCGCAAGATTCTCGTACATCCGGCCCGCAACGGATTCGAATACGCATTCGACCGCATCAGCGGTCAGTTCCTCAAGGCGGTGCAGACCGTGCGGGAGGTGAACTGGACCAAGGGCATCGACCCCAAGACCGGCAAGCCGCTGGACTATGATCCGACCAGGGATATCCAGCTCTATGCCGCGCCCGCCAACGCGATTGAGGACAAGGCGGCACGCCAAGTCTGCCCGTATATCGCGGGCGGCACCAATTTCTGGCCGTCATCCTACAGCGGCAAGACCGGCCTGCTCTACGTGCCGACCCACGAGGGTTGCGGCCGGGTGACGATCGACACCAGCGCGCATGTAAGGGGCCGGATCACCGGCGGCGCCATCGGCGACGGCGGCCGCATCACCGGCGCCTTGCTCGCCATCGACCCCGGTTCCGGCGCTGTCAGGAAACGGGTCGACATGCCTTATCCGGATTCGGCCGGCGTGCTTTCGACCGCGGGCGGCATCGTGGTCACGGCAATGATCGACGGCACCATCCTCGCCTATGACGACCAGACCTTCGACGAGCTGTGGCGCATCAATGTCGGCTCCGGCTTCAACGCGCCGCCCATCACCTATGCGGTGAACGGCAAGCAGTACATCGCCATCGCGTCGGGCCTGTGCTGCGACGGCCGGGGCGGCCCACTGCCTCGAAACAGCCGCGGCCGCGTTGCCCGGACGCCGGAACTGCGGATGCAGGGCAATGCGACCGTCGTATGGGTATTCGGATTGTAAGCGTTTTCCCGGTGGCTTTAGAGCGCTATCCGATTCAACCCAAAACGATAGCGCTCTAAGCGCGCGGCGGCCGGCGCCGCTCGTGGAACCAGGCGCGGTACTCCGTCATCTTCGCGCGCTGCATCTGAGGCGCATGCCGCTTGCACGTCGATGCCTCGGCGCTCCCCTCCGGCGCGCCCCACCGCAGCTCGACGCAGTCGTTGACGTTGTAGGCCATCTCGAGGCTTGCCACGCGGTCACCCACGTCCTTGAGCGTGAGCGTCCACGCGGAGCCGTCGGTGCGCGGGTACGAAAACTTGCGCGCCGCAAGCTCCGTCGCGAGCACGCTCTCCAATTCGGCCTTCACGTCTGCGACGCTCTTGCCGCCGGGCATCGCGTAGCGCTCGGGCCGCCGCGCGACACGATCCGGGAACGTGCGCACCACATCGATAGCGATCAGCAGGCGCAAATCGCGTGCCGGCGTTGCGAAATCTTCCCACGCGCCGGTCGTCTCGAAGATCGTCGCGCCGTCCGGCATTTCCGCGTCGCCGCGCCCGCTGCCCTGGAACTTTCGTCCGTTCTCGACCGAGGTGACGCGCGCCTTCACTTGCTCTTCGAGCGACGTGATCGCCTCCTTCATCGCCCGCGCAGGATCGAGCGGGGCCGGCGACATCACCTCATCCATGCGATCGTAGAAGTCTTCGATTCCGAGCTTCGCCTGATCGAGCGAGAAATCGCCGTAGTCCGGATTTCTCGCGATTTCGTCGTTGGTCAGCCGCCGCAAGGTGCCGCTCTTGTCGCGCACGATCGGCCGGAAGCGCTTGAACCCAGGGCCCCCGAGCGCCGGATCCTGAGCGAACAGGAAATTGCCGCGCCAGAAGCGCTTTCGCGCGACCGTACCGTCGGGCTGCGCATCGACGGCGAGGAAGACACCTGCCGCGTCGGCCGTTTGCGGCACGCTGCGCGCGATCATCAAAATATGCCCATAGGGATCGGCGTACACGGTCCCCGGGCGCAGCGTCCTCCTGCGTAAGCGGCACGGGATAGTAATCGGTGTGCTCGTCGCGCAGCGCCGTTCGCCCGGATCCAGAGTGGACGCCGTCGGCGAGGATCGGCAAGTAACGGCTGAATGCCGGCGCAAGCCCCGGCGGCGGCGGCGGTTCGGTGGGCTCACGGGAAGCGGCGACCGGCTGGCCAAGCATGCCAAATAGGCCCTGGGACTGCGGACGCTATTTTTTGCTGTTCGGCCGGAGAGGGACGAGGCGGCTCGGGATTCTGGATGTTCCACCACTCGGGGCACCTCGGCGCCTCGCCGCCGTCGCCGCGCGAGCACTTCGAGTACCCGAACGGCAGCCCCATCTTGAACGCGAAATACGCGCGCAAGAAGTACGGAAGGTCGGCGCAGTCGGGGCGAATGATGAGCCCCATCTGGTCTTCGCGGAGACCCAAATGGTTATACAGGAAATTGCGCGATCGATCGCGCAGCACCTCGTGCAGCGCCTTCCACGACAGCGTCGCGTCGAGCGGCGCGTCGAACAGCGTCTCGATCCAGGCCGAATACAGGTTTTCTGTCGCCGCGATTCCATGAATTGCGCAGGGGCCAGATACTCCCCGACGTCGTGCCCGGCCGCGGCGGTTCGTCCTTGCGCACGGCAATGTCCCGCGTGATCGTGCTGCATTCGGCGGGCGCGTGGTCGCGCGCGAGCGTCGCGTGCCACGTCCCCGCGGCCGGCGACGCGACCTCGGCGACCCAGAAATACGGCGGGCCGCCGTGCCGGTCACGCGATTTGGCCGCGACGGTTCCATTGGGCGCGATCAGCGAAAGCTCGCCCTCGAGCGGCTTCTCCGCGGCGAAAATGACGCGCAAAGGCGCGCCCTTCCACGGCGCGACCGGCGAGGGCAGGACCGCGAGCTCGGCTCGCGTCTTCGCAGGTGCCGAATGGACCTTCGGCCCGTGAGTCCACGACTGAGAAAAGGAGCGCGAAACATGCACCTGCGATCAGCAACAATGCTGTCACAGGCGCAACAGGTTGGCGTGCTGGAAACAATTGAGCCCCCCGGAGCACTTCCGCTGACCGAAACCAAGCAAAAAGCTTTGGCTGAATCATGGCAAAATCGATCATCAGGCGGATTCGGCGGTGGTACCAGATTGTGATTGCGGGCTTATTTTGGATGGGTGGACCCAAGGCAGCGGCAATTCGAGGGCCGATCCGGGCATTTTTGCCTCCGGTCCACGCCGATTGCCGTTCTGCCCGGCGCGCTCGTCACCTCTGTGTCGGCTTGAAATATCTCAAATCGGGCGGCGCCTGATTCTTCTTGGCAGGCATCAGGAGCCCTTCCGCGCTCAGGAAATAGTTTTCCTTGCCGATGGCGATCTGCGCGTTGTTCTCGGTCGTATAGAACTCTTCCCAGTCCGGACGCGGATTGGGGTTGTGCACGTATCGCTTGTCGACGGTCCACGGACGCGTCAGCGCGTGGTCGATCGTGGTGATTTCGTCGTGAAGGATTTTCGGATCGGCCTTGTCGCGGTAGATGCGCTCCTTGAAGATGGACTGATTGTCGACGTGCAGCGGCAGGCCGGTTTCGTCGTAAGCGCGTGGCCCCTTGAAGCCGCGCGTCTCGACTTCGAGCACGTCGTAGCGGCCGTCGCCGTCCTCGTCGATCCATTTGCCGATCGAGTAGCCCGAAAAGGTCGGCTCGATCTCCGCCGGGCCAGTCGCGTCCGTCGGTGAAGATGCGACGGTAGTGGTCATGCCAGCCGATCAGGATGTAGGTGGTGTGCGGCGTGACGACCAATTCCAGCGGTCCGAATGCCATCATCATGTTCGGCATCCCGGCTGCGCGGCCCAAGGTGGTGGGGAAATTGCCCAGTCCGCCATTGGCCTGGTCCGCGATGCTCGCCTCCAAAACGGCCTTGTACTCGGGCGTCAGCGGCGCCTGCTGTCCAAATCCCCATGGTTTGGTCTGGTCGTGAGACGGCTGGCCGGGAAGCCCGCGAACGACGAACCGCTCCCATTTGCCCTTCCAGTCGGGATACTTCGCTTCGTCGGCGGCCCGCGCGCCCGCGATCGTCGTCATCAGTGCGGCGACCAGCGCGACTGCAAACGCAGCGGTCAGGCTTCGGTTCGACATGATTGCCCTCCCTGCTCGCGGATGGCCGGCCTGCGTCTCAGTCACCCGAGAAAGCTCGCCACAGCGACAGATATCCCCGGCGGATCGAACGCGATCTCACCTTCGCTCATCACGACGACAGTTGCTGTCCCGTCCAGCTGCTTGCGGTAATGCACGACGTGCTGTCGTCCGAGATCGACAATGAGACGGTGTTTCAGGGACGGCACGCGAAAAAAGTCGGCGAGCTTGACCGCGGTGTCGATGTAATGTGCCGATGGCGACAGCACCTCGACCACGACGACCGGATCAGGCGCGACCAGGGAGTCGGGCGCGCCCGGTTCACCGCAATTGACGAGAGCGTCGGGTATGTAGCTGGTTTCGTCATCGACCGCCACAGCGAGCCCGTCAATTAACGCCTGACAAGCGACACCAGCACGCTCGACAGCAGCCTCTAGCGCGCGGAAGGCCCTTTGCTTCGCCTGGACATGTTCCCATCGTTCCGGGGCCATGGCGACGATCTGGCCACAAACAAGTTCAAAGCGTCCGCTGTCCTGGACTTTCGCCCAGGCGAGAAATTCCGGCACGGTCATACGCTTGACAGCGGGGGCGTTCATTTCACCAAGATATCATCATGTGTGACGCGGCGCGAGGCCGGGGCCGTAAACCAGCCTCACGCCTCTTTCGCCATCTCCCGCAGCTTGAATTTCTGGATCTTGCCCGTCGAGGTCTTCGGCAGCTCGCTGAAAACCAGGTAGCGCGGGCATTTGTAGGCGGCGAGGTGCTCGCGGCACCAGGCGAGGAGCTCGGCGGCGCTCGCGGTCGCGCCCGGCTTCAATTCGACGAAGGCGCAGGGCGTCTCGCCCCATTTCTCGTCGGGCTTGGCGACGACGGCGGCGGCCTGCACGGCGGGATGCTTGTAGAGCGCGTCCTCCACCTCGATGGAGGAAATGTTCTCGCCGCCGGAGATGATGATGTCCTTGGAGCGGTCCTTGAGCTGGATGTAGCCGTCGGGATATTTGACGCCGATATCGCCGGAATGGAACCAGCCGCCGGCGAACGCCGTTTCGGTCGCGGCCTTGTTCTTGAGATAGCCGCGCATCACAACGTTGCCGCGGAACATCACCTCGCCCAGCGTGTGGCCGTCGGCCGGCACCGACTGCATCGTTTCGGGGTCGATGACGTCGAGACCCTGGAGCACCGGGTAGCGCACGCCCTGGCGCGCCTTCTTGGCCGCCTGCTCCGCTGCGGGCAGGGCATTCCATTCGGCATTCCACTCGTTGATCGACGCCGGCCCATAGGTTTCGGTGAGGCCATAGACGTGGGTGACGTTGAAGCCCGCCGTCCGCATCGCCTCCAGCACCGCTTCCGGCGGCGGCGCCGCGGCGGTAACGAACTCGACCATGTGGGACAACGGCTTCTTCTCGGTGTCGAGCGCGTTGAGCAGCGTCGACATCACGATGGGCGCGCCGCAGAGATGGGTCACCTTGTAGCGCTCGATCGCATCATAGATCGGCGCCGCCCGCACCTGGCGCAGGCAGACATGGGTGCCGGCGACCACCGAGATGGTCCAGGGAAAGCACCAGCCGTTGCAGTGGAACATCGGCAGCGTCCAGAGATAGACGGGATGCCGGCCCATGCCGCAGGTGAGCACGTTGCCGACCGCGAGCAGATAGGCGCCGCGGTGGTGGTAGACGACGCCCTTGGGGTCGCCCGTGGTGCCGGAGGTGTAGTTGAGGCAGATCGCGTCCCACTCGTCGGCCGGCATCTTCCAGGCGAAATCCGGATCGCCCTCGCTGAGAAACTCCTCGTATGCGGCGGTTCCCAGGCGCTCGCCGGGACCGGAATATTCGGGATCGTCGTAGTCGATCACGAGCGGCTTCGCCTTCGCGAGCGCCAACGCCTCCTTGATCACCTTGGAATATTCGCGGTCGGTGATCAGCACCTTGGTCTCGGCATGGTCGAGGGTGAAGGCGAGGACCGCCGCGTCGAGCCTGGTGTTGAGCGTGTTGAGCACGGCGCCCGTCATGGGGACCCCGTAATGGGCCTCGATCATCGCGGGGGTGTTCGCCAGCATGACCGAGACGGTGTCGCCGCGTCCGATCCCGCGCTTGGCGAGCGCCGCGGCGAGGCGCCGGGTGCGGGCGTAAAGCGCAGCATAGTTCCAGCGCAGCTTGCCGTGCACGATCGCGGTCTTGTCGGGAAACACCGCCGCTGCGCGCTCGAGGAAACTCAGCGGCGTCAGCGGCTGGAAGTTCGCGGCATTGCGGTCGAGGTCGACTTCATAGATCTTGGTCATGGCGAATCCCGGCGTGATTGAGCGCGATCCCGAAGACGAATGGCGCACTCGATTTGCCGATGATCTTATCCGAAAAGTGTGCCGGCGGAATTAATCGACAAACATGCGGTGCGCCCAATAGACCGCCAGCGCGAGCGACAGCAGCCACACCAGGATCACCGCCGCCGCCCCGGCATAGCTCACGGGGCGTTCCACGACGTCGGCCGCGGCCTCGCGGTGCTCGGCGAGAACCTCCGCCGGGATGAGCCGCAGCATCAACAGCAGGCCCAGGGGCACCAGCACGAGGTCGTCGAGATAGCCGATCACCGGGATGAAATCCGGGATCAGGTCGATGGGCGACAGCGCATAGGCGACGATGAAGGCCCCGAGCGCCTTGGCATACCAGGGCACCCGCGGATCCCGCATCGCCAAGGCGACCGCGACCACGTCCTGCTTGAGCTTGCGTGCACGCTCACGCCATGCCGTCATGTTTTGCCCGCCGCAATCGGCGTTCGTCAGGCCGGCCAATAGGCCGCCGCGCCCAGCCAAATCAACGCCGCTGAGATCAAAAACACCAGCACGTAGGCGATCTGGTAGAACATTTTGGTCGGCGTCACCCGCACCAGCCAGATGCCGAGCAGGTTGGTGACCACCGCGAGCGGCACCAGCACCGCCGACGTGCCGAGGCCCTGGGTCGAGAACTGCCCCAGCGCGAAGTAGGGCCCGACCTTGAGCACGTTGATGGCCGCGAACAGGACCACGTTGGTGCCGACCAAAGTGAGCTTAGGCAGGCGCTGGGGCAGCACGAACACCTGGAACGGCGGGGCGCCCGCCTGGGCCATCGTGGACGTGAAGCCGGTGGCCGCGCCCCAGAACACCCCGGCGAGCGCATGGGGCCGCGTGGCAACGATGGGGAGGCCGCCGAACCAGGCATAGAGCACGAAGCTCACGCCGATGGCGCCTACGGTGAGGCGCACCGCGGCATCCGCCACATAGGCGGCCAGCGCCCAGCCGATCGCCACCCCGATGGCGCCGCCGACCAGCAGGACCTTGACGTTCCAGCGGTCCCAGTGGTGCCGATACGTCCATACCGAGATGACGTCCTGGATCATCAGGATCGGCAGCAGGATCGCGGCAGCCTGCAGCGGCGGCAGATAGAGCGCGAGCAGCGGCGTCGACACCATTCCGATGCCGGCGAAGCCCCCCTTGCCGAGGCCGAGAAAGGTCACCGCGGGAATGGCGACGAAATAGAACAGCGGATCGGTGATCACGTCGGCATGATACGAAGGGATGGTGGGGATGTGATCGAGATCAAAGCCGATCCCGGCCGCCCGCGCCAGTGATGGCTGCGCATGGCCGGGATGTCGTCAATGGCCTATCGTGGTGAAACCGCGCCATAATTCGCGCCCACGCCAACGCCGTCTAGTCGGCGCAGCGGGAGAAACCGAGGGAGGTTCGATTGAGCACAGCTTCGGCAAGCGCGCCGCGCCCCGCCACGAGCCGTTACCACGAGGTCTACCAGCATGCGCTGCGCGACCCCGCCGGATTCTGGGGCGAGGCGGCCGAGGGCATCGACTGGTACGAGAAGGCGACCAAGGTTTTCGACCCCTCCGCCGGCGTCTATGGCCGCTGGTATGTGGGCGCCACCTGCAACACCTGCTACAATGCCGTCGATCGCCACGTATTGCGCGGCCGCGGCGCCCAAAGCGCCATCATCTACGATTCGCCGGTCACTGGGGTGAAGCGCGCGTTCAGCTATGACGAGCTGCTGGCCGAGGTGAAGACGCTGGCCGGCGTTCTCGCCGACCTCGGCGTCGGCCGCGGCGACCGCGTCGTCCTCTACATGCCGATGGTGCCGGAGGCGGTGATCGCCATGCTCGCCTGCGCCCGCATCGGGGCGATCCATTCCGTTGTGTTCGGCGGCTTTGCATCGAAGGAGTTGGCAACGCGCCTCGACGATGCCAAGCCCAAAGTCATCCTGTCGGCGAGCTGCGGCATCGAGCCCGGCCGCATCGTCGCATACAAGCCTCTGCTCGACGAGGCGATCGCGCTCGCGTCCGCGAAACCGCAGGCCTGCCTGATCCTGCAGCGCCCGCAGGCCGAAGCGAGCCTCGTCGCCGGTCGCGACCACGACTGGGCGAGCCTGCGCGAGGCCGCGATCAGGGCCGGACGGACCGCCGAATGCGTTGCGGTCGCCGCCACCGATCCGCTCTACATCCTCTACACGTCGGGCACGACCGGAAAGCCCAAGGGCGTGGTGCGCGACAATGGCGGCCACATGGTCGCGCTCAAATGGTCGATGCAGAATCTCTATGGCGTGAACCCCGGTGAGGTCTGGTGGTCGGCCTCCGACGTCGGCTGGGTGGTCGGCCACAGCTACATCGTCTACGCGCCGCTGCTCCACGGCTGCACCACGATCCTCTACGAGGGCAAGCCGGTGGGCACGCCCGATGCCGCCGCGTTCTGGCGGGTGATCGCCGAGCACGGCGCGGTCGCCATGTTCACCGCGCCCACGGCGCTGCGTGCCATCAAGAAGGAAGACCCCCAGGCCAAATTGCTGGCGCGCCATCCCATGCCGAAGTTCCGCACCCTGTTCCTCGCCGGCGAGCGCGCCGACCCCGATACGGTGAAGTGGGCCGAGGACATCCTGAAGGTGCCGGTGATCGACCACTGGTGGCAGACCGAGACCGGCTGGGCGATCGCGGGCAATCCGATCGGGCTCGGGAAGCTGCCGGTCAAGCACGGCTCGCCGACGGTCGCGATGCCGGGCTACGACGTCCACATCGTCGACGAAGCCGCCCACGAGGTGGCGCGCAACAAGATGGGCTCCATCGTGGTGAAGCTGCCGCTGCCGCCGGGCTGCCTGCCGAGCCTGTGGCAGCAGGACGAGCGCATGCGCGAAAGCTATCTCGCGGAGTTCCCAGGCTACTACAAGACCGCCGATGCGGGCTTCACCGACGACGACGGCTACCTCTACATCATGGGGCGCACCGACGACATCATCAACGTCGCCGGCCACCGGCTCTCCACCGGCGGCATCGAGGAGGTGCTGGCGTCGCACCCCGCCGTCGCGGAATGCGCGGTGCTCGGCATCAAGGACGAGCTCAAGGGCGAGGTGCCCTGTGGCTTCATCGTCCTCAAGGCCGGCGTCGACCGCCCGCCCACCGAGATCGAGAAGGAGATCATCGCCCTGGTGCGCCAGAAGATCGGCCCGGTGGCGGCGTTCAAGATCGCGATCACGGTTGCGCGGCTGCCCAAGACCCGATCGGGCAAGATCCTGCGCGGCACCATCAAGAAGATCGCCGACGGCGACCCCTGGACCATGCCGGCCACCATCGACGACCCCGCGATCCTGGGCGAGATCGAAGGCGCGCTGAAGGGGCATGGGGTGGGAAGTTAGGGACGCCTAGCCGCCGCCGAGCAGATCATCGAGACTCCTGCCCCTGTCGAGGCCGCCGACCTTTTCGTCTACCCCGTCGGCTCGCAGCAGTTCTCGCGCCGAACCATGGGCCCCGACGATACGCAATGCGATGCCACGGGCGGCGAGCTTGCCATGCAATTCATGCAGCATGCGCGACCCCGCGAGGTCCACATAGGGCGATGCCGAGAGATCGCAAACGACCAGACGGATGTCCGGCGAAGCTGTTCCAAGGCGGTTCAAGACCGATTCCAGAACGGCGTCGGCATTGATGTAGATGAGCGACGCTTCCGGGCGGAATGCGATCACGCCGGAAAGCGGCTCGTTTTCGGGGTGGCGGGCGAGGTCGGAGTAGGCGCTCGTGCCGGGGATGCGGCCGAGGAACGCCACGTGCGGGCGTGATGCCCGCGCCAGCAGCAACAATATGGAAGCCAGCGCGGCGAGAAGGATGCCCTCCAATATTCCCAGAAGCAGCACGCCGCCGAGAGCGACAGTCGCGGCGTAGAAGTCGAGGCGGCTCACTCGCCACATGTGAAACAGCGCCGGGAAATCCAACAGTCCGTATACCGCGGTCAGCACCACCGCGGCCAGCACCGCCTTCGGGAGGTTTTCCAAGAGCCCCGTGAGGAAGAGCAGGCACAGCGCGAGAGTGATTGAAGCGAAGACCAGAGCGAGCGGGGTCCGTGCGCCCGCCTTGTCGTTCACTGCCGATTGCGAAAGCCCGCCCGCCACGGGATAGCCGTGCCCCAGCGCCGCCGCGAGATTTGCCGCCCCGACGCCGAGAAACTCCTGCCGCGGGTCCAGTGCGTATCCGTGTTTTGCTGCGAATGTGCGGGCGGCGGAGACGCCTTCGATGTAGGCGAGCAGCAGGCATCCGGCGGCCAGGGGGAAAATCCCCTCGACGTCACTCAGCCGCAGCGCCGGGCCCGCCAGGGTAGGCAGGCCAGGCGGAATTTTCCCCGTCGTGGGGACCCCGAGAGCGGGAAGGCCGAGCACGGATGCGGCGATGATCGCGAGCGCGACGACTGCGAGCGCGACCGGCTTTCCCGGCATCAGGCGCTCGCCGAGCACGAGCAGCACGATCGCGACCACGCCGACGGCGAGCACGAGATAGTGCATCTGGCCGAGCTGCTGGGCGAACAGCACCACCCGCTCGAAAAAATTATGCCCGCCGCCGGTCACTCCAAACAGGCTCGGAAGCTGGGTCATGGAGATGGTCAACCCCGCGCCGGCCTTGAAACCCACGAGGATGCTGTCGCTGATCAGCTTTACAAGTGCGCTCAGTCGCAACAGCCAAGCGAACAGACAAAGCGCGGCCACAGTGAAGCCTGCGAGGCTCGCAATCTGCGCATAGCGTTGCGCGTCTCCCTCCGCCATCGCCCCCACCGTTCCGGCAATCATGAGCGAGATGGCAGAGGTGGGCCCGATCGCCAGTTGACGCGAGGACCCGAGCAGGGCGTAGCCCAGCCCACCCAGCAGGTAGCCATAGACGCCGACCTGTGGAGGCAGACCTGCGAGTCCGGCATAGGCGAGAGAGACCGGGATCGCATAAGCCGCCAGGGTGACACCGGCGACCACGTCACCGCGCAACCAGTCCGAACGGTATTCCGCCAGCAAACGCATCGACGGAAAATACCTTAGCCACCTCAGGCCGCTCGGGCGCTCCGATGAATTGCTCATGCATAGCGCCTCATGTCCGAAGCGTATCCTTGAAGCTATAGCAGATTGAGCGCTGCCCGGATTCCCGATGGGCGGTGACCTTAGATTTGCGGACGCTGCCGCCCGCAGGGCCCCTGCATCGGCGGCAGCTCAACCTGTCGCCGCCGGCCTGCGGGTGAGGCCGAGCCCTTGCCGATCCTCCTGGTGCGCCATCAGCCGATCCCTGGCGTCCAGCGTCGAGTGCTCGATGACCAGATCGAGGTACTCCAGATACCGCCGCGCCGCTTCCGCCCGCTCGGCACTCGACAGCGAATCCGCGAGACCCACCAGGGCCGAGCGCAGGCGTCGCATCACCTGCACCGAGGTGACGCCGTATTGCCGGATCTCGTCGAATGCAAGAGCGAGATAGTCCTCCCAGGTCGGCATGGGGAAGATGAGACGGACGATGCCGTTCGCGTCGCTGGCGTAGCCAGCATCCAAATCGCATTCTCCAAGGCGACGCAGGAGGTCCTCGATCTGGTCGATCGTCTGGACCGCGGTGGTCGGATCGTTGATGGCGGGGGAGAGCGCCTTGATGGCGATATCCACCAGGATCCGGATCGGGTATTTGGGGTCCTGCTCGAAGCTGCGCTCCCTGTCGAGGTGGACCGCCCGCATGAGACCTGGTTCGGGAAGCTGACTTGCGGCGCCGATGATTTGCAGGAGAAGGGTGCCTTCGACCAGCGTGTCGCCGACCGCGCACTTCATGACGATGACCCCCCCGGCCCGTTGCGCCTGATGAACGAGCGCCGGAATTTCCAGCCTTGCGATCGTGCGCGGCTCTCCGAAATACCGCAGCGCCTGGGTAACCGGGCCGAGCGGCGCCGCCGCAGCAGCGCGCCTTTCAGGTTCGACCACAGCCGGGCGCACGCGATCGGGGCGCTCGAACATCTCGCGAATGACCTCGCGGCCCTTGTCTCCGGTCAGGTGAAGCACGTTCGTGATCTGCAGGTCGCTCAGCCGCTGCACCAGGCGGGAGAACAAGAGCATGCTGCCGACGAGCATCATTGCCACCAGGACCGAGGAGAGCAACGGCACCGTGCCGGATCCGCCCCGATCGACCCAGGCCAGCGTGAACAGTGAATAAATGAATGTCGCGACGAAGGCCCCGAGCGAATGAAAGAGTAAGCGATCGCGCGCAAACCAAAGCACCAGCCGCGGCGAGTAGGCGATCGCGCTGAATTGCACCATGACAAAGGCCATGGCGAAGACGATGCCGGTGAGCGCCATCATCCCCGAGGCCGCAGCCGAAAGATATGCCTGCGCGGAGGCGACCGACAGGCTCAGCGAGGGGGACCCCAGGTACACCTGCTCGATGCGCGGCAGCGCCAGTCCGCACACGACGCTTGCCCCCACGTAGACCATAGGAATGAGCCAAAGGCGCATCGGCTGTCACTTTCTCTCGCTGCGGTCACGCTCCTAGGCGCGCTCCGGCCTCATATTCGCGGACACTGCCTTACCAGGGTCAAGTCACGACATTCAAATTCGCACGTCGCACCGCGTTTTTTCGCGCCCGCTCCCTCGGCGGCTTCCACGCTTCCAACCGGTCCGGAAAATCCCTACCATTCAGTACCATTCGCGGTTACTTGCGAAGATTGCCGCGAGGAGCGGGCCGTGACACAGAACGAAACTTTCAGCCGGACGCACTTGAAAACGCCCAAGGCTGCCGCGATCGCCGGCATGCTGTTTTCCGTGCTGACCGTGGCCGCATTCTGGCTGTTCTGGATTTCGGTGCCGGCCGATCCTCAGGAGCCGGGCTCGTGGCTCGGCGCCAACTCGAGCACCGTCGCGCTGGGGTTGAATCTCGTGCCATTTGCCGGGATTGCCTTCCTGTGGTTCGTCGGCGTGCTGCGCGACCGTCTCGGCCAGCTCGAGGACCGCTTTTTTGCGACCGTATTTTTCGGAAGCGGGCTCCTGTTCCTCGCCATGCTTTTCACCGCGGCGGCCATGGTCGGCGCGATCCTCATTGCGTTCGCCGCTCGTCCGGAAGAGCTGATCAATTCCGCCACGTTCAACTTCGCCCGCGCCGCCGTGTACGGCATCGTGAACATATACATGATCAAGATGGCCTGCGTTTTCATGATCTCCACATCGACGGTCGCGATCTACACCGGGCTTGCGCCGCGCTGGCTCGCGATCCTCGGCTACGTGCTGTCGCTGCTTCTCCTGTTCGGCAGCTACTACTTTCGCTGGAGCTTCATCGTCTTCCCGCTATGGGTGTTTCTGCTCAGCGTTTTCATTCTGGTGGACAATCTTCGCCGCCCATCACAGGCGGCCATGACTCCGCATGAGCCTAGTCGATGATGTGGTAGCCGCCGTCGACGTATAGCGTTTCGCCCGTGATGAGGCGCGCGGCGTCGTGCGCGAGGAAGGCGGTGGCCACGCCCACGTCGTCGATGCTGACGAGGCTGCGGGCGGGAGCCTTCGCTTTCGCCTTGTCGAGCAATGCGTCGAATTCCGGAATCCCGGATGCGGCCCGTGTCGCGAGCGGTCCGGGGGAAATGGCATGGACACGAATGCCCTTCGGACCGAGCTCGGCTGCGATATAGCGCACCGCGCACTCCAGAGCCGCCTTGGCGACGCCCATGATGTTGTAGTTTTTGACCACCATCTGGCTGCCGTAATAGGTCATCGTGAAAAGAGTTCCGCCCTTTCGCATCAGCGGCTCCGCCAGATGCGCCATGCGAATGAAAGTCCAGCACGACACGTCCATGGTGGTAAGAAAACCTTCCTGCGACACGTCGACGACGCGTCCCTGCAGCGCCTCCTTCGGGGAAAAGGCGATGGAGTGGACGACGAAATCGAGCTTGCCCCACTCCTTGGTGATCCGTTCGAACACCGCTTCCATCTGTCCCGGCGTGCGCACGTCGAGCGGCATCACGATCGGAGCTTCCAGCTCGCGGGCCAGCGGCTCGACGTATTTCTTCGCCTTTTCGTTGAGATAGGTCACCGCCAGCTCGGCTCCGAACGCGCGGAAAGCCTTGGCGCAGCCCCAGGCGATGGAATTTTCGTTGGCAATGCCGACGATGAGACCCCTCTTGCCTTCGAGGAGCTTGGCCTTCACGACAGGAATCATGGAAGGTTTCCTCTTGCTCTTGGGTGGATGCTCCTCCAGGTAGCGATCGGCAATCTTTTTGAGGCTGCGAAAGGCTTGGCGTCTGTCTTTTGCATCGCTGATGTGTGCGATTTCCCGACCGTTGACCCTCAAATGGCCTTCGCCCCAGGGAGCGACATCGATTTCAAGCTTGTCGTCTCCCACCGTTGCAAGGAACTCCTGAACAGTGGCGCCTTTTCCCGCCGCCAAGCCTTCGTTCGTTTTCCAGTCCGGCTTGCTTGAGGCCATCTTATCATCTCTCGATCTTCAGGACGCTTTGCCCGATAAAGCCATTTCCGGAACCCGATCGGGGATCGCGAGCTCCGCCGCGGTCGCAGCAACGACCTGGGCGATGGATACTCCAGGACCTGTCTCGAGCAGGGACGCGCGACCATCGCGAAATGCGATCACCGCCAGCTCGGTGACGACCAGATCCACCGGACGCAACGACGTGATGGGCAATGTGCATTTCTTGACGATCTTCGGGGCGCCCTTTGCGGTGTGCTGCATGGCCACGATCACGCGCCTGGCGCCCGTCACCAGGTCCATGGCCCCGCCCATGCCCGGCACCATCTTGTTCGGGATCATCCAATTGGCGAGATGCCCCGCCTCATCCACCTGCAGGCCTCCGAGGACCGTGAGGTCGAGATGACCGCCGCGAATGAGACCGAACGACATTGCGCTGTCGAATGTGCTGGCACCGGGAAGCGCGGTGACCGGGCGGCCGCCCGCGTCCGTCAGCATGGGATGCGCCATGCCCTCCTCGGGCGGCGAACCGGTGCCGATCAGCCCGTTCTCGGACTGGAAGAACACATGCATGCCCTCCGGCACGAAGTTTGCGACCAGCGTCGGAATCCCGATGCCGAGATTCACCAGCATGCCCGGAGAAAGCTCCCGTGCGATCCGACGCGCGATGATGGTCTGCGGCTCCATTCGATCCCTCGTCAATTTGCAATGAGGTAGTCGACGAGCGGCGCCGGCGTCACGACGTGATCGGGCGACAGCACACCGACCGGGACGATATTGTCCGCACTGACAATGACGGTGTCGGCCGCCATCGCGATCACCGGATTGAAATTGCGGGCCGTCAGCGCGTAACTCAGGTTGCCCAGGTAATCGGCCAGGAATGCCTGCACCAACGCAAAGTCGGCACGCAACGCGGTCTCGAGCAGATAGCTCTTGCCATTGACCTCGATCCGCTGCTTGCCGGTCTCGACCGGCGTGCCGATGCCGGTCTGCGTCAGGATGCCGCCCAGCCCATGCCCGCCGGCGCGGATGCGTTCGATGAGCGTGCCTTGCGGGATGAGCTCCACCTCGAGCTCCCCTGCCATCATCTGCCGCTGGGTTTCCGGGTTCAGGCCGATATGACTCACTATCGCCTTGCGCAGCCGTTTCGCCTCGACGAGCTTGCCGATTCCGCGGCCCGGTACCGCAGTATCGTTGGCGATCACGATCAGATCGTGCGTCTTCTGCCGCAAAATCTCGTCGATCAGACGCTCCGGCGTGCCCACGCCCATGAACCCGCCGATCATCAGGCTCGCGCCATCGGGGATCATGGCAACGGACTGTTCCGCCGAGATCGTTCGCATGCTTCGACTTTCTAACCCGTCGTCCTTATCGCTCAATCAGCGTCTAAAGGCCGATCCATAGCCGCTCTCTGCCACAAGCATTCTAGGCGCCGCGAGCCACAGGGCCGCGGGGTCACCGCTGACCGGCTCGAAGGTTGGCGTGCCGCCCGCGCTCGATGGTCGCCGGCAATCTCCGCGACCAGACCAGATTCGGCGCCGCAATTTGATCTACTTCAGGTTGCGCGCAGGCGAGGCGGAGCTTCGTTCTTGGTATGCTTCGAAAAATTGCCTTTTGCAAGGTAGTCGCTGCTTCGCGCCTGGCCCAGCCGAGAGAGCGGTCGACCGCTATCCGCCCTCGCCGATTCCACCATTGTCTGCCATAATCCTGAAGCCCTATTCTGATGACCAGCTGCCTTTTAAAACGTGCCTGTCATTGTTATTTGCTATTCATCCGGGTCAACGGAGGGCGCTTACTCAATTTCTAGCATTACATCGAAAATCGAGCGAACCGAAGGAGCAAGACAATGCCGTCCAGAGAAACGCATCCGTCTTCGATCGGCGCCTCGTTTGCATCGCCGTTCGGAATGTTCGCCCCGGCCATGGAATTCATGATCGATACCGCGCAGCGGAGCGTCCTGTTTTGGGACGTGATGCGTCAGCGCGGCGACCAGTATCGCGAGCATCAGGCCGAGACAGCGCCGCACGTGCTCGACTACGAGGTCGAGCTCGTCATGGACGGCCGAACGCTGGAACGTCCGGTCAACTATGTGCTGGCGCGGGTGAAACCGCCGGCGGGCATCGAGATCGATCCGACGCGGCGCCCCTTCGTCATCGTCGACCCCCGCGCCGGGCACGGCCCGGGCATCGGCGGGTTCAAGGCGGACAGCGAGATCGGCGTCGCCTTCAAGGCCGGGCATCCCTGCTATTTCGTCGGCTTCCTACCCGACCCGATGCCGGGCCAGACCATCGAAGACATCGCCCGCGCCGAAGCGGTGTTCCTCGAAAAAGTCATCGCCTTGCATCCCGACGCCGACGGCAAGCCCTGCGTGATCGGAAACTGCCAGGCCGGCTGGGCCGTGATGATGCTGGCGGCGATCCGCCCCGAATTGTTCGGTCCCATCATCGTGGCGGGGTCGCCGCTGTCGTACTGGGCAGGCGTGCACGGCAAGAATCCGATGCGTTACAGCGGCGGTCTGCTCGGCGGCAGCTGGCTGACCGCGCTCACCGGCGATCTCGGCCACGGCAAGTTCGACGGCGCCTGGCTGGTGCAGAATTTCGAGAGCCAGAATCCGGCGAACACGTTGTGGAGCAAGCAGTACAACCTCTATTCCAAGATCGATACGGAAGCGCCGCGCTACCTGGGCTTCGAACGCTGGTGGGGCGGCCACGTCAATCTCAATGCCGAAGAGATCCAGTTCATCGTCGACGAGCTGTTTGTCGGCAACAAGCTCGCCGCAGGCGCGATCACGACATCGGACGGCACCGCGATCGACCTGCGCAATATCCGCTCGCCCATCGTGGTGTTCTGCTCCAAGGGCGACAACATCACGCCGCCCCAGCAGGCGCTCGGATGGATTCTCGACCTGTACGAGAACGTCGACGAGATCCGGTCCTACGGACAGACCATCGTCTACACCATTCATGAAACCGTTGGTCATCTGGGCATCTTCGTTTCCGGAGGCGTCGCGAAAAAGCAGCACGGCGAGTTCTCGAGCAATATCGACCTGATCGACGCGCTGCCGTCCGGCCTCTATGAGGCCGTGTTCGAGGCCAAGACCGAAGACACAGCCAATCCCGATCTGGTGACCGGCAACTGGGTGATGCGCTGCGAAGCAAGGACATTGGACGACATTCGTGCCCTCGGCGGCAACGATGCGGCGGATGAGCGCCGGTTCGCGACTGCGGCCCGGGTTTCCGAGATGAATCTCGCGCTCTACCGGACGTTCGCGCAGCCGATGGTCCGCGCCATGGTCGGCTCTCCGCTGGCGGAATGGATGCAGCAGATGCACCCGTTGCGGCTGCAGTACGAGTTCTTCTCCGACGCGAATCCGATGATGGCTCCCGTCGCCGCCCTCGCCGACAAGGTTCGCAGCGATCGAAGGCCCGTGCGCGGCGACAATCCGTTCGTCGCCATGCAGGAGAATGCATCGCGCCAGATCGTCGCCGCGCTCGATGCGTGGCGGGACATGAGCGAGGCCGCGGCCGAACGGACATTCCTGGCGGTTTACGGGTCGCCGACGCTCCAGGCTGCGGTCGGCATCGACCCCGCCGCGACGCGCCCTCTGCGGAAGGCTGCCAAGAGTCCGCTGCACCGCGAACTCCTGCAAAAGCGGATCGCCGAACTCAAGGCCGCCATACCGGCTGGCGGACTGCGCGCGGCCGTCATTCGCGGCATCCTCTATGCGGGCATGCCGCGAGCCGCGATCGACGAGCGGGGCGCCGAAGCACTCCGCCGCATTCGCGAAGCTTATACCGACCTGACCCTGCCGGCCTTCAAGACGCTCGTGCGCGAGCAATACAACATGCTCCTGATCGATCAGGAGGCGGCGCTCGCCGCCATTCCGTCGATGCTTCCGCCCGATACCGACACGCGGCTGAAGGCGTTCGATCTGATCAGGCAGGTGCTGGCTGCGCGCGGTGCATTTTCCGCCGAGGAGAGCGCGAGGTTGAGCGAGGTCGCCCGCCTGTTCGGCATCGATGAAGGGGGCGTTACGGGTGCCACCCCCTTTCGCCAGGTTCGAAAGGAACGTGAGGCAAAAGCGTCCTGAAACGGCTTCGGTACACCTGGAACGCCGCTGCACGGGAGAACTGATCATGCCCGCCGACAAGGACAGCGAGATCGGGGCCATCGCGGCGATCGGGCCGTTCGCCGCGCCGCCACCCTCCAAGTATGAACGGCTCGTGGCCAGGGCGAAAGAGGTCCCCGCGGCGAGGACGATCGTCGTGCACCCCTGCGACGAGACTTCGCTGCGCGGCCCGATTGAAGCGGCGCAAGCCGGCATCATCGTTCCGATCCTGGTCGGGCCGGCCGCGAAGATTTCCGCGGTTGCGCGCGAACACGGCCTTCGGATCGACGCTTTCGAGATCGTCGACGTGCCCCACAGCGAAGCGGCCGCGATAAAGGGGGTCGAACTCATCCGCGAATCCAAGGGCGAGCTTCTGATGAAGGGCAGCCTGCACACCGACGAACTGATGCGCGAGGTGACCTCGGGCAAGACCGGGCTGCGCACCGCACGGCGGATCAGCCATGTCTTCATCATGGATGTGCCGACTTATGCCGAAACGCTCTTCGTCACCGATGCGGCCATCAACATCTTTCCCGATCTCGATACCAAGCGCGACATCGTCCAGAACGTCATCGACCTGTTCACGCAGGTCGGCCTCGGCACGCCGCGCGTCGCCATTCTCTCGGCCGTCGAGACGGTGACCTCGAAGATTCCGTCGACCATCGACGCTGCGGCGCTATGCAAAATGGCCGAGCGCGGGCAAATCACCGGCGGCATCCTCGATGGGCCGCTCGCCTTCGACAACGCCATCGATCCCCAGGCCGCGAAGATCAAGGGCATCAAATCCGAGGTCGCGGGCCGCGCGCAGATCCTCGTCGTGCCCGATCTCGAAGCCGGGCAACATGCTCGCCAAGAACCTCGTCTATCTCACCAAGGCCGACGCGGCGGGGATTGTCCTCGGCGCGCGGGTTCCGATCATCTTGACCTCGCGCGCGGACTCCGTGCGTTCACGGATGGCCTCCTGCGCCGCCGCCGTCCTTTATGCGAATGCGCGCCGCGAGGTGGCCGCGCTGCCGGCGGCCTAGCCTTCGATGGACACGATACTCATCGTCAATGCCGGCTCGTCCAGCGTCAAATTCCAGGTGTTCGGGACAGATCGCGAAGGCGCCGCCGACCGGCTCATCAAGGGACAGATGGACGGCATCGGCACGCGGCCACGGCTGCGCGCCCAAGCAGCCGACAAGGCACCGCTGATCGACCAATCCTATGCTCCGGAACAGGTGCGCGACGTCAGGGCCGCGCTCGAGACCGCGGGCGCGTGGCTGAGCGATTCCCAGAAACTCGAGCCGGTCGCAGTGGGACATCGCATCGCGCATGGCGGCCCGGAATACGACCGCCCGGTCCTCATCGATGACGAAGTGCTGAGGCGGCTCGAACGCTATGTTTCGCTGGCGCCGCTCCATCAGCCGAACAATCTCGCGCCGGTGCGTTCAATTCGCGCCCGTATGCCCGGTCTCCCTCAGGTCGCCTGCTTCGACACCTCGTTCCACCGCGGCCACAGCGCGGTGGTCGAGCATTACGCCATTCCGGAGCAGCTTTATGCGGAGGGGGTACGCCGCTACGGATTCCACGGCCTCTCCTATGAATATGTAGCAAGCCGTCTACCGCAGGTGGCGCCGGAGATCGCCGCCGGACGCGTTATCGTCGCTCATCTCGGGAGCGGTGCTTCGATGTGCGCGCTCTCGGGCGGGCGCAGCATCGAAAGCACGATGGGCTTCACGGCACTGGACGGGCTGCCGATGGGCACACGGCCCGGTCAGATCGATCCCGGCGTGGTGCTCTACCTCATCCAGGAAAAGCGAATGAGCGCTGCGGAAGTCCAGCACTTTCTGTATCAGGAATGCGGGTTGAAGGGCCTGTCCGGCATCAGCAATGACGTGCGCGAGCTCGAAGCGAGCACCGATCCGAGGGCTCGCTTCGCCCTCGATTACTTCGCTTATCGGGTCGGGCTGCAGGCCGGCCTGCTGGCGGCGGCGCTCGGAGGTGTCGATGGCTTCGTGTTCACGGCCGGAATCGGCGAAAACTCTCCCGGCTTGCGCGCGCGGATCGCAGAAAGGCTGGCTTGGCTGGGCGGCACGCTCGATCCGGCCGCGAATGCCGCAGGGGCCCCCCTGATATCGATGCGCGACGGTCGCCTTGCGATCCATATCGTGCCGACCGACGAGGAGTTGATGATCGCGCGCCATACGATGGCATTGCTCGCGCGGCGCGGCTGAAGTTCGCGACGACCGAACCCACGGCGCCGGGGAATTCGTTGCCACGGGCGGGCACCCCCGAAATGCGACAGCTTCCCTTACGGAGTTCTCCGAGCCTTGGCGATTGCCGCACGTCGCGCGGAGTGGCAAAGTTTTCTTCACGGCTGGGTAGCGTGCGATTCGCCGGCGGTCGTTCCGACCATGAGGTAAATCCATGAGATCGCGCTTGCTGCGGCGGCACCCTCTGCTCTTTGCCGCCATGTTCATCACCGGGCCTGTTTTCGCACAGCCGGCTCCCGCGCAACCGGGGACTCTTCAGGCCAGGATCGACGCTGCTGCGGCCGCGCTCGAAAAAAATCCGCGGTTCAAAAGCCTTTCTCCGCAATATCGCCAGGTGATCGCGGAGTTCATGGCCGGAAACACGCTGTTCGTGCTGCTCCACGAATTGGCCCATGCAGCCACGTCTCAAATGCAGATACCGGCCCTCGCCGGAAAGGAAGACGCCGCCGATTCGTTCGCCGTCACACAACTGATCAAATTGAGCTCCGGATTGTCGGATCGCGTGCTTCAGGAGTCGGCGAAGGGCTGGTTCCTGTCCGATCAGCGCGGCCAGGAAAACGGAGATCCCATTGAGTACTACGGCGAACACGGCTTCGACCAGGAGCGCGCCTCTCAAATCGCGTGCCTGATGGTCGGCACCGGCGAGGACAGGTACAAGCGTCTTGCCGCGCAGACGAGGCTGCCGAAGGAGCGCCAGGAAAGCTGCGCAGGAGAATTCAGCGCCGCGTCGAACTCCTGGGATTCGGCGCTGAAGCCGCATCTGCGGCGCCCTGACCAGCCGAAGACAAAGATCGACGTGGTCTATGGCGATGCCAAGGGCGGCAAGCTTGAGGCCGTCGCGCAGGCGCTTCGCTCGATCATGTTGCTGGAGACGGTAGCGGAGCGCATGGCCGACACGTACGCATGGCCGGCTCCCTTTGCGATCGAAATGCAAAGCTGCGGCTACCCGAACGCCCAGTGGCTCCCCAAGGCCCACAAGGTTTCACTGTGCTACGAACTGGCCGCCGATTTCGGCGACCTTTATCGCGGTTATGGCGACAGGCCGGCGAGCAGCGAGACAAAGAAGCCTCGGGCGCGCTGAAGACGGAAGGGCTGGGGGTTAGATCTTCTCCCCTTCCAACTCCGGGGAGGGCGGGGGGCAAAACTCTCAACCACCAGTCGGGAACGATCTCCGGTGTGGCCGCGGCGTACCAGCGCCATTAATTCCCAGCAAAGCAAAGGGACGCGCCTGAAAAGTGGGGAGCGCACCGTTCAGGCATGCTGATTGAAGCGATTCGTGCCCACCCCGGGAGTTTTAGACGGTCGGCGCAAGACAATCCTGTTTTACGACCCTGTCGGTGCCTGTGCAGAACGACCGAAGGAAACGATGTGACTCATTCGCTGCATATGAACAGGCAGGGTTTACAGGGCACGTAAACCATCAACACTCATTGTCCGCATTACCCTGGCTGCATGGGCCGTGCTGCACCGCGGAGCAAAGTGAGCCGCCTGCGTGCGGCCTCGAGCTTGCCGTGCCGCTGCTTGGCCGAACTATCGGCCTCGGCGAGGTCGGCGTTCAGCTGTAGCAACTGCTGGACGCGTGTTCTGCTCCGGCGATACGCGGACAGCACGGTGCGGGGCACCGCGAACATTGCCAGCGTTCGCGCCACCCCAAGCCAAGCCCTGGCCTGCCAGGGTTCGAAATATTTCCCCTGGATGCGCAGCCGGTCGAACAGCTGGCGCCGCCGGTTTTTCATCGATATGCCGGACATAGAAACGCTGTATTCGAGCAGGAATTCGGGAAGGTTCGCAAACTCCGACGTTTTTGACATCCTGCGCAGCAACTCATAGTCTTCCGCCGCCGGATAGGCATTCGAGTAGGGCCCGGCGTCGCGCAGCGCCTGGGATCTCACCATCCAGGTCGGATGCATGATGTAGCTGTTGAGGAACAGCGCATTGCGAATGTCTCGGGAGTTGCAAGGCGGCCGGAATTGGTACACCTCCTCATGCGTATTTTCATCGAAAAAGCGCGCCCAGGCACCGACCAAAGCAATGTCGGGATGGGCCTTGAGAAAGGCCATCTGCTTGGCGAGCCGCTCGGGATGGCTGATGTCGTCCGCATCCATCATCGCCACGAATTCGTAGGGCTGGGCGAGCAGGCGCTTCAGCCCGAAGTTCTTTGCCCCGGCGACGCCGAGATTCCTGTTTGGCCGCACGATTTCAACGCCGTCGCCCAGCGGGCCGAGGAATTCCGCCAGCGGCCTGCGGCTGCAATCGTCGACGATGAGCAGGTCGAACGGCTCGCTGTTGCGCCCAAGGCTGTCGAGAGCCCGGCGGATCGTCCTTTCCGCATTATAGGCGGTCATGAGGACGGCTAGTTCCCGCGACAATTGTTTTCTCCGCGACTGCGTTGGCGTACGGTCCTGGCGGCGCGGCGGCAGCGCCGCCACGCCGATCAGCACGCCGCAGAAGCCTGCATCAGCCGGCGCCCGTTGTCTGCACGCGCCACGACTATCGGCATTCCGCCCATTGTCTTATTTGACGATCCAGCAAACCAATAAAGCGCTCGGCGGGGTCAACCAGCCATGCGATGATGTCGCTCATGGTTTGGGGCCTTTCTTCTGCACCTCAGCGCGTATTTCCGCAATTTACTTGCCGGCGGTGGCGAGCTGCGAGGAAATGTTGGTGAAGGTGCTCTTCAACTGCGAGCCGAGCGTATTCACGACGGTAATGATCGCGACTGAAATCCCGGCGGCGATCAGGCCATATTCGATCGCGGTCGCGCCGGACTCGTCATTGGCAAAACGGTTCACGAGATCGGTCATTCTGGGCTCCTGTTCCATTCGCTGTTTGCGCTCGGTTCCTGCCGTTGCTTGTTCGTCGCCCGGTCAACTGAACCTGGGGAGATACTAGGCAGCGGCGATTGCCGTCGGGTTAATGTAATTGAAGAAAGTCGGACGATATTTCGACAAATGTTCGGCAGTTAAGCGCAGGTTACTTTGGGTGAAAAAAGCCGCCCCAATCACTTCTTGATGAAAGCTCGCCAAATTCCGCGGCTCCAGGCTCCACGCCGAAGTTGCCCGGGCTAAGCGGCTAGGCACTTTTGCGTAAGCCCGACGAACGGTGAAAAGTCAATCTCAGATATCGGCCGCGGTCGCGCGAACAGATAGCCCTGCCCATGGGTGCAGCCTGCGGCGCGCACGAGCGCAAGCTGGTCTTCGGTCTCGATCCCCACCGCGACCGTGTGGATGCTGAGGCTCCTCCCCAAACTCGCGACTGCGGACACGATGGCCCCGCAATCGGCGTTACCCGATATTTCGGTCACGAATGAGCGGTCGATCTTTATCTTGTCAAACCTCAATTCGCGCACGTGCCGCAAGCTTGAGCACCCAGTGCCGAAACCATCCATGACTATGGAGACGCCGGCACTTACGAGCGTCTTCATGATCTGGCGGACGATTGCAAAATCGGTAATGAGTGCGCTTTCGGTGACCTCGGCCTCCAGCCGATACGGAGGGAACCCGGTCTCCTCCAGGACTTGTAAGATTGCCTCACCAAAAAATGGATCGCTAAGTTGGCTTGGAGAAAAATTGAAAGAAAGCGATATGTGCTCCGGCCAGGTCAATGCCTCCCGACAAGCATCGCCAAACAGTTGCCCGGATAGGGAATCCATCAAACCCATATGCTCCGTCAACGGAATAAAGCTTTCCGGCGAAATGAACCCTCGATCGGGATGATTCCATCGCGCCAAAGCCTCGAAGCTCACGATCTTGCCGGATCGCAGGTCAATGATCGGCTGATAGTAGAGGCGGATCGCATCAGCTCTAAGCGCCGATCGGAACTCCTGTTCAAGAAGCGAGCGGGAGCGAATGTACGCATCCATTTCGGGATCGAAAAAGCAGCAATCGATGTCGCGGGCCATGGCGCGGTCGAGTGCAATGCGAGCGCGCCGGAGCAGATCCCTGACGATCCGGTTTTCGGCATTGTCTTGTGCGATGCCGACATGGGCTCCGACCATGTATTGGCGCGTGCCGATCTGGACCGGCTGATTGATACAATCCACCAGGGCAGTCGCGACACGGGTGGCTCGGTCCGCATCCTGTCCTGAAATCAGCACCGCAAATACGTCATCGCCAATGCGTGCCAGGAACCCAATTCCTTCCACGGCTCGGCGCAGCCTTGCAGCGACTTGAGACAACACTGCGTCCACGCCGGCATGGCCGTGCACATTGTTGATAGCCCCAAGCCGCTTGAGTCCGATCAGCAGAATGGTAGGTTTAGCGTCAGCGGCTTCAGGCAAGTGACCAAGTTCATGCTCGAGGCGGCGACGGTTTGGCAACGATGTAAGCGGATCACGAAGCGACAATGAGTTGGCATTCTGCTCCGCCGCGAGGCGGTGCTTTCGCTCGGTGTACTGATCGGCCAGCCGGCGCACACCAAAGACCGCCGATGCGATACCAAAAAAAATGGAAATAATTGCTATCTTTTCAGCGCCCAGTTCCTCCTGGGCACGTGACAACTTAACAAAATTGTCGAACAGGCTCGATTGGAAGGTTGCAGCGCAGGCAAGGATGGAAATCGAGTAGAGTACCAATCCGTCCGCGATCTCTCGCTGCCAAATCAACAAGCGGGAAGGTCGGATGGGCTGCTGTGATGGCATCGGTATCATATTTCGGTTCTCCGAAGCTCCGTCATCGTTCACGCCGAGTGCGGGCAGGTGCTGTCGTCATCCCACCGTGACTCTCCCTCGCTGGATCGGGGCCTCACGCACCGCAAATTCACGGCTCAGTGCCCTTTCGAGGAAAATGCCACGAAGGGTGCCCCTCGACGAAGCTCGGCTCGCCGGCCAGCAAGGGGCTGCCGAATACCCGAGACGATATTTCCCAAATCGGGTATTCGCCGCCCCACGGCGTTCGAATGAGAAGCAGGAGTTTCTCCTCCGACCAATCCGCTGGAACTCCAACACTGAATCCGGCACGGCTCTCATATCTGACAATGAGATTGCGCTTATCCGCACTGGCGTCTGTCATCACGACAAAAAAATTCGCTCGTGTTCCGTAATGGGTGCAATGCATCGACGCGAGTGGTTTCAGTTTTCGCCCATCAATCGAGGACATCAGGCTCTCCTCTTGAAGCGGTGTCGCAAAATGAACGCCTTGGCCTTTCGCCCAGGGCTCTACGATCCTCTATTCAGATCGGTTACCTGCCGGCGGTAGCCAGCTGTGACGAAACGAAACTGAAGGTCGTTTGCAGCTGCGACCCCAGCGTGTTGACGACCGTGATAATGGCGACCGAAATTCCGGCTGCGATCAGACCGTATTCGATCGCGGTCGCGCCGGACTCGTCGTCGGCGAAGCGCCCGAGGGGATTTGTCATCGTAGGCTCCTGTATCTATCGTTGTTCCTGCTTGGTCCAGCCATCGCTGTTCGTCGCCCTGGTCACTGGGACCTGGATGTGAGCCTAGGAAGCGGCTATTGCCGCCATGTTAATTTGATTGAATAAAGTGCGTTGATATTTCGACGAATTGTCCATCTTTAACGAGCAAGTAACCCTGCACGTCGTGCCATGGCGTTCCCGCTATCGGGGCGGCCCGGATCGTCGGCCGCCACAGCATGTCGCAGCGGTTCGGCTGATCGAACCGCATGGCAAGCGGAGTGCGCCGCCAACGCACCCGGCCGCTCCGTTGGGTCGATGCGAACGGTCCAGTGACGGCGAAAAAGTTGTCACGCCAATGCTCGCGACCCGTAGCTTGGCCAAAGGCCTAGCTGGCGCATCGCAACCCACGCAAAGTTCTTCCTCCTGGTTTACGATTGCGGGGCCTTCACCAGGAGAGCATCCGAATGCCCGCCTTCATCTGCACCGCCTGTGGCGCACAATTTGCGCCGAGCGAGGCACCGCCGGCGCACTGCCCGATCTGCGAGGACGAGCGCCAATACGTCCCGCCGCGCGGGCAGACCTGGACGACACTGCCCGCGCTGGCGGCGTCGCACTTCAACAGCTATCGCGAGCATGAGCCCGGCGTGATCGGCATCGGCACCCAGCCCGCCTTCGCCATCGGCCAGCGCGCGCTTCTGCTGCGCACCGCCGGCGGCAATGTGCTGTGGGACTGCATTTCCCTTGTCGACGCTGCGACGGTGACGCTCATCGGCGCGCTCGGCGGCATCAAGGCGATCGCGATCTCCCACCCGCATTTCTATTCTTCGATGGTGGAGTGGAGCCGGGCGTTCGGCGGCGTGCCGATCCATCTTAATGCCGCGGACCGCGCCTGGATCATGCGGCCCGATCCCGCCATCCGGCTGTGGGAAGGCGAGACCCTGGCGCTAATGCCCGGCGTGACCCTCATTCGCTGCGGCGGGCATTTTCCCGGCGGCACCGTGCTGCATTGGGCGCAGGGCGCGGGAGGCCGCGGCGTGCTTTGCCCGGGCGACATCACCGCGGTCGCCACCGATCGCAAGGCGCTGAGCTTCATGAAGAGCTATCCGAACTTCATCCCGCTGTCCGCCGGCGAGGTGGAAGGCATCGCAGCGGCGCTCGCCCCATTCGCGTTCGACACCATCTACGGCCATTATTTCGACCGGGTGATCCCGACCGGCGGCAAAGCGGTGCTCGCGGCCTCCGTGGCGCGGTATCTCGCCGCGATCAAGGGCCGGCCGCCGGCCTGACGCGAAATCCAGCCGTCGATCAAAACGTCGCCCACATTGATTGGACAGCGGACGCCGTTTCTGCTACAGCGCGCGCAAATCGGGAGCGGGCGCCGGCAGGATGCGGCCAGCAATGCCAGCCCCTCCATGTACCCTTTAGCCACGGCTCCAAGCCATTCTGAGAGGATGACGCGTGCAGGTTCTCGTCCGTGACAACAATGTCGACCAGGCCCTCAAGGCGCTGAAGAAAAAGATGCAGCGCGAGGGCATTTTCCGCGAGATGAAGCTCCGCGGACACTACGAAAAGCCCTCCGAAAAGAAGGCGCGGGAGAAGGCGGAAGCGATCCGCCGCGCCCGTAAGCTCGCCCGCAAGCGCGCCCAGCGCGAAGGCCTGCTCCCCGGCAAGCCGAAGCCGCTGCTGCGGACCGGTGCGCCCGGCCGCGGCCCTGGCGCCGGTGCCGGCAACGGGGCGGCCCGCGCGCCGCGCTGAACTGCCCGCCGACTGCTTTTTTGCTGCGGCCGTGCGGGGCAACCTGCGCGGCCTGTTGTTATGCATAACGGCGGAATATACCGTATGTTCAAAGATTTAGCTCGCCCGCCGGTTGGCTCGCGCAGCTTGATTTCATGACCCGCCCCGCCTCATAGGATGGCCATCATGGAATATTCGACGACCGCTTCGATCGCCCTCACCGAGCAGTTCCTCGCCTGGATCGCCGATGGTTCCCGCACCTATGGCGAGGCCATGGACGCCTGGAGAAGCACCTGCCCTCATTTGTCGATCTGGGAGGACGCGGTCCGCGATGGCCTGGTACGACTCGAGAATGGCGGCACCATGAAATCGTCCCGCGTCGTGCTCACCCCTGCCGGCAAGGCAAGATTGACGCGAAAATCGCCTTGAGAACGACCGCCCTCGCGGTCGACGCCGATTTCCTGTATGATTGCCGTCGGGGTGGGGAGACAGGTATGCGCAAGATCTGGGCGGTATTGGTCGCCGTTTCGCTGGGAATAGGCTTGAGCGCCTGCAGCAAGTGCGACGTGCCGGTTTATACGCCGAATTCCTGCAAAGGCGGCACCGGCCCGAGCCAGACACTGGCCGTCGTGTCCGAGCAATAAGAGTTCAGCGTTCCGCTTGATCCAAAGAGGCGACGAGCGGGCCCCGTATCAACGATGGCGGGGATCGCGGCCGAAGCCCTTGAGATGCTCGGGATTCGAAGCGAGGTCGGGAACTCCAGAATCGATCGACCCGCGTGCGCGCTTCGTCAACTCGCTCAGACTCGGGCGACGACGTGTCTCGCGCGGAGCTTCGAGCACCAGCCGTAGCCCTCCTCGATCAAATCCTTGAGCTTGCGGCCGCGCAACGCCGCCTCCGCTTTTGCCTGACGGTAAAGATCATCTGATATTTCGACGGTGGTCTTCATCGCGCGCTTCCGGTTGCACAGACCCATATTAACAATATTTACGCGGTCCTCTCGAAGATTCCAGCCCATTGCAATGGCTCGACCGCTGGCGCCCCCCGCGCGATCTACCGCACTGCCTCCGCAATGAAGCGGCGGGCCTCCGCACCCGCCCCGTAGGCATCGAGATCATCGTGGCCGCCCGCCGGATAGCGCACGAAGCGCTTCGGCCCGGGGGCGAGGGCGAACAGGCGCTCTCCCAACCCGACCGGGACCACGAAATCCCGATCGCCATGCAGGACCAGGATCGAGGCCTTCACGGCGCCGATGCGCTGGTCCGAGCGAAACTGATCGAGCATGAGCCACCGCACCGGCACGATGGGAAACATCGATGCGGCGACGTCCACTGTCGATGAAAACGGCGCCTCCAGGACCAGCTTGGCGACCGGCCGCGTGGCGGCGAGCGCAATCGCGACGCCGGACCCGAGCGAATGCCCCCACAACACGATGCGGTCCGACGCATAGCGCGACACGGCGAACTGGTATGCCGCCTCGGCGTCGCGCAGCAGCCCCTCCTCGGTCGGGCTCCCGGTCGAGCCCATGTAGCCGCGATAGGACAGCGCGACGAGACCGACGCCGCCGGCGATCAGTTCGCGATGGCGCGCGACTTGCGTCGCCACGACCTCGGCATTGCCGTGGAAATAGATCACCACCGGCGCTCCGGGGCGCGGCGGGACGTGCCACGCGATCACGCGCTCGCCGTCACTCGTATCGAGCACGACCTCTTCGGCCTCCGGCAGCCCCGCCTCGGCGGGCGAGACGTGCGTCGACCGGGGGTGATAAAGCAGCGAGCGCTGGCCGAAATAGAGCGCGGCGACAAGGGCGACGTAGCCGCCCAGACCGAGCAACACGATCCATTTCAAGATATCCATGACGGCCCGACGGGTTCAGAACGACGCGCAGACCGAACGCGTCACCGCGACCACCGTTTGCTGGCGGAACTCCTTCTTGTAGGCCGCCTGGATGGCCGCAATGTGCTCGTGCGTCTCCGGTTTGTCGGGAGCAATGACGACGACGAGCTTGCTCGGCTCGTGCGCAACACGGCCGTGCTGCGTCTTGTACTGGCCGGCCGCATCGACGACGCTGAGGCCGTCGGAAAAGCGCGGCGTCACCTCGCGGGCGAGGAAGCGCCCCCAGTCGCGATCGGCGACCACCAGCCTGCCCTCGACACTGCGCCCGAATATGAGTTCGATCGAAAGCATCGCTTGCGCCGGCGCGCGGCAGGATTCCCCGGCCCGGACGGAAGCCGATGCGAATGCGACGGATGCGGTCAGCACGCAGGCGACGTGACGGCATCGCGCATGTCCGCGTCCGAGAAGCCCGCGACCTCGCGAAATCATGCCCGGCGTTTCTGTGAGCTTGTGCATGATCTGATCCGAAAAGGCCGCGGCTTTTTCGGGACGCCGGCTCAGCCCAGCGCCTTGGCGATCTCTTCGGTCATCTTCTTGGCGTCGCCGAGCAGCATCATGGTGTTGTCGCGGTAGAACAGCGGATTGTCGATGCCGGCATAACCGGAAGCGAGCGAGCGCTTGTTGAACATCACCGTGCCTGCCTTCCACACCTGGAGCACCGGCATGCCGTAGATCGGCGATTTCGGATCGTCCTCCGCGGCCGGATTGGTGACGTCGTTGGCGCCGATGACGTAAGCGACGTCCGCCTGGGCGAATTCCGAATTGATGTCCTCGAGCTCGAACACCTCGTCATAGGGCACGTTGGCTTCGGCGAGCAGCACGTTCATGTGGCCGGGCATGCGTCCCGCCACCGGATGGATCGCGTATTTGACCTCGACGCCCTCCGCCTTGAGCTTGTCGGCCATGTCGCGCAGCGCGTGCTGGGCCTGCGCCACCGCCATGCCGTAGCCCGGCACGATGATGACCTTGCTGGAATTCTTCATGATGAAGGCGGCGTCTTCCGCCGAGCCGAGCTTGACCGGCCTGACCTCGCCGCCCGATGCCGGCCCCGCGACCTCGCCGCCGAAGCCGCCGAGGATCACCGCGAAGAAGTTGCGGTTCATGCCCTTGCACATGATGTAGGAGAGGATCGCGCCGGACGAGCCGACCAGCGCCCCGGTGATGATCAGCGCCGAATTGCCGAGCGTGAAGCCGATGCCGGCGGCGGCCCATCCCGAATAGGAATTGAGCATCGAGATCACCACCGGCATGTCGGCGCCGCCGATCGGCACGATGATGAGCGCGCCCAGCGCGAACGACAGCGCGGCGATCATCCAGAAGTCGATCGGGCTCTGCGACACCACGAAGCCGTAGATGAAAAAGATCAAGAGGCCCGCGACCGCGCCGTTGATGTAGTGGCGCATCGGCAGCAGGATCGGCTTGCCGCTCATGCGGCCGGACAGCTTGAGGAACGCGATCACCGAGCCGGTGAAGGTGATGGCGCCGATGGCGACGCCGAGCGACATTTCCACGAGGCTCGCGGAGTGGATGGCGCCGGGCGTGCCGATGTCGAAGGCGGCGGGCGCGTAGAACGCCCCGGCGGCGACCAGCACCGCGGCCATGCCGACCAGCGAATGGAACGCGGCGACCAGTTCCGGCATCGAGGTCATCGGTACCCGGCGCGCGATCACCGCACCGGCGCCGCCGCCGATGGCAAGGCCGAACACCACCAGCGTCCAGGCGCCGAAGCCGGCCGGGGGATGGGCGGCGAGCGTCGTCACCACCGCGATGCGCCATGCCGATCATGCCGAACATGTTGCCGCGCCGGCTCGATTCCGGGCTCGACAGGCCGCGCAGCGCCAGGATGAAGAGCACGCCGGCGACGAGGTAGAGCAATGCGGCCAGATTGGCGTTCATGCGGATGTAACCTTCATCACGAGCGCCGTCTTTTTCCCTGCGTCAGCGCCACCGAAAACGCCCGGCATTCACTTCTTTTTCTTCTGATACATCGCCAGCATGCGCTGCGTGACCAGGAAGCCGCCGAAGATGTTGATGGACGCGAAGACCAGCGCCACGAAGCCGAGCGCGCGCGCCACGATCGGGCCGCCGTCATTTCCCACCAGCGACACCCCGACCGCCAGCAGCGCGCCGACCACGATCACCGACGAGATGGCGTTGGTGACCGACATCAGCGGCGTGTGCAGCGCCGGCGTCACCGACCACACGACGTAATAGCCGACGAATACCGCGAGCACGAAGATCGAAAGGCGGAACACGAACGGATCGATCGCGCCGCCGGTGACGGCATGGGCGCCGGCGGCCGCCATGTCGGCATAGCCCTGCGCCGCCTCGGCGGCCTGTCGCGCGACTTCGGCGGCGGCCTGGGCGAGGTTGGCGGCTTCCTGGGGACTGACTGTGGCCATGGGCGCCTCCCTCAGACGGCGGATTTCGGCTGGAAATTCGGATGGACCACGGCGCCATCGCGGGTGAGGACGGTCGCCCTGACGATGTCGTCGTCGAAATTCACCGCCAGCGCCTTGGTCTTCTTGTCGACGAGGATCTCGAGGAACGCATAGAGGTTCCTGGCATAGAGACCCGACGCGGAGGCGGCGATCCGGCCCGGATTGCTGTAGCCGACGATCTTGACGCCGTTGACCTCGGCCAGTTCACCGGGCTTGGCGCCCTCGACATTGCCGCCGCGCTCGACCGCAAGATCGACGATTACCGAGCCGGGCCGCATCGAGGCCACCATCTCGGCGGAGATCAGACGCGGCGCCGGGCGGCCGGGGATCAGCGCCGTGGTGACGACGATGTCCTGCTTCTTGATGTGGTCGGCGACGAGGGCGGCCTGCTTGGCCTGGTAGTCCTTCGACATTTCCTTGGCGTAACCGGCGGCGGTTTCGGCCTGCTTGAATTCCTCGTCCTCGACCGCGACGAATTTCGCGCCGAGGCTTTGGACCTGCTCCTTGGCCGCCGGGCGCACATCGGTGGCGGTCACGACGGCGCCGAGCCGGCGCGCGGTCGCGATCGCCTGCAGCCCGGCGACGCCGGCGCCCATGACGAAGACCTTGGCGGCGGGCACGGTGCCGGCCGCCGTCATCATCATCGGCAGGGCGCGGCCATATTCGGCCGAGCCGTCGATGATGGCGCGGTAGCCCGCGAGATTGGCCTGGGAGGACAGCACGTCCATGCCCTGCGCCCGGGTGATGCGCGGCAGCAATTCCATGGCGAAGGTGGTGAGGCCGGCCTTCGCCATGGCGGCGAGCGCGGCATCATTGCCGAACGGATCCATGATGGCGATCACCAGCGCGCCGGACTTGTAGCCCGCCATTTCCGCATCATTCGGACGGCGCACCTCGCAGCACGACGTCGGCGTCCTTTCCGCCGTCGGCAACGACGGTGGCGCCGGCGGCGGCGTAGTCGGGATCGAGGATGCCGGATTTCACGCCGGCGCCCGGCTCGACCGCGACCTCGGCGCCCAGCGCCATCATTTTCTTGACGGTTTCCGGCGTGGCGGCAACGCGCGGCTCGGCCGCATCGCTCTCACGCGCTACAAAGATGCGCATTCACGCCGTCTCCCTGACTGGCGACTGGGTAGCCGGTCCCGGCGTCAGCTGTAGGAGGAGAACAGCAGCGTGAGAAGCGAAAGGCCGAGCACGACGACACCGGGAATGCGCGATCCCGTCCACGCGGACACGCCGGCCGCGATGGTCGCCGGCGATGATCACGGCAGCCAAGAGCAGCCAGTGGCCCAGCACTCCGCCGATCGCCAGCCCGACCAGGATGTTGATGACGTACACCGTTCCGATGACGGCGAAATGGGTGAAAGCCACGTAATTGGCTTCGTGAGCGGGAAGGTCGTTGCCTTCAGCCGTTGCGTATTCGACTTCGCCGTGATCGGCCATCAATTCCTCCAACATGCCGGGGCCCGGAATGGGTGGGGGCTTAGCGCAATTGCGCGACAAGGGCAATCTGGAACGCACATTTCGTGCCAGCGGCCCGTCGCGGCGGCCGTGCGCGGCACCGGCCCGCTCAGCCGGGCTCGCCGGGCAGTCCCGCCGCATCGAGGGCGGCCCGCTGCCGCGCCGTCACGCGATCGATCGAGAAGCGCTCGATCGCCTCGTTGAACAGCCGGTGGTAGTTGAGCTTCGCCGCGAGATGCAGGAACACGCCGCCGAGGCCGATCGCCGCCCGGTCCATGAAGACGAATTCGCGCGGCACCCGCACCGGCCCCTTTTCCTTCAACGCGCGGTGCACGGTGAAGGCCTCGCGACGGCCGTATTGCGAGGGCTTCACCCCGTCGGCGATGGTGCGCTCGCGATCGTCGAGCAGCGGCCCGTAGATGAACCGCGCCCAGATGTTGAGGATGTCCACCATTTCCCGCGACAGGCGCTTGAACCCCCAGGTCTCGTAGGCGTGGACGACGAGATCGCGGTTGCCGCTCAAGCAGGCCGTTGTAAAGGTCGACGACGCCGCCGACGAATTTCGGCGGGAAGATGCGGATGCAGCCGTAGTCGAGCAGGTTGATGCCCTGCGGGCTGCCGTCTTCCAGAAAGGCGGTGTAATTGCCGAGATGCGGGTCGCCATGGATTACACCGTAGCGGCTGAACGGCTGCCACCATGCCTTGAACATGGCGACCGCCAGCCGGTTGCGGGCGGCAAGCTCGTCGCCCTTGTGGACGAGCAGCTTGTCGCCCGTGAGCCAGTCGAGGGTGAGCAGGCGGCGGGTCGAGAGCTCCGGCCAGGCGCGCGGCACCCGCACCTCCGGCGTATCGGCGAGGATCGTCCGGTACAGCGCGACGTGCTTGGCTTCGCGTTCATAGTCGAGCTCTTCGCGGATGCGCGCGCCGATCTCGCCGGCCATCTCGGTGGTGTCGATGGCCGGGTCCATGCGGCGATGGATGGCGAACAGCCATTCGAGCTGCTTGAGGTCGGCCTCCACGGCGGACTGCATGTCCGGATATTGCAGCTTGCAGGCCAGCGGCGCGCCGTCGTGGGAGGTCGCCCGATGCACCTGGCCGAGCGAGGCGGCCGCGGCCGGATGGTGCTCGAAGCTCGCAAACCGCGACTGCCAGTCCGGCCCGAGCTCGGCCATCATGCGTCGCTTGACGAAGGCCCAGCCCATCGGCGGCGCGTCGTTCTGCAGCTTGGTGAGTTCCTCGGCGTATTCCGGCGGCAATGCGTCGGGAATGGTCGCCATCAGCTGGGCGACCTTCATGATCGGACCCTTCAGGCCGCCGAGGGCGGCGGCGAGTTCCATCGCGCGGCTGGCGCGATCGGGTTCGCCACCCATCAGCCGAGCCGCGGCAATCCGCGCGGCGACCCCGCCCACATTGGCGCCGACCCGCGCATAGCGGGCGGCACGGGCCGAGAAGCGGTTCCTTTCGCGATCGGACAACGACAACCTCCGCGGACGAGACCGCCGATTCCGAAGCGCGCCATGGGGCAACCTCGAAACCGGGACACCGGCCCAATTGATTTAGTGGCGTCTCCGCGCCTTCGCCGGGGCGGTGGGCTCAGCATCGGGACACTGCCCGATATCATAAGCGATCTATAGGCAAATCGCGTGAATTGAAGGGCCAAAGGAAGGGTAGCGTCACGCCTTGGGCCAATTGTCCCGAATCCAGCGCGCCAGGCTCTCTTCGCTCACCTCGCCGGCGGCGAGGGAGAGGATCATCGCCGCGGCTTCCGCCTCCGGCACGATGAAGTCAACATCATTGACGCCGAGAAAGGTGTAGATCGCCAACAACGCGGTGCGCTTATTGCCATCGATGAACGGATGGTTGCGGGCTATGCCATACCCGTAAGCGGCCGCCAGCTCAGGGAGCGCTGCCTGGTCGTAAGCCCATTTGTTGCGCGGACGATCGAGCGCCGATTCGAGCAAGGATTGGTCGCGAAGCCCCGCCGAACCGCCATGGACGGCCAGCTGCTCGTCGTGAATGGCGACAACCATCGCGGCCGTCAGCCAGAACGGCTCGGTCATTTGGCAAGTTCAGCAAGCGCGTTGCGGTAAATCTTCATCCCGCGCCGCGCGACCTCCATCGCTTTCTCGAATTTAGGATCATAGGGGGTGAACTGGAGACCACCCTCCGCCGTATAGGTGACGCAGAACTGATCGCCGGTGCTCAGGTTGAGCCGTGCCATGATCTCCTTGGACAGAATCAAACCGGTAGAATTTCCGATCTTTTTCAACTGGACCGTGCTGACCGATTTGGAATCGGGCTCGATCTTTTTATGTGCGGTCATCAGCGAGGCTCCCGTGGTTATACATAACGTATAACACCGATCGCCCCCGCGTTCAACAAATGTATAATTACCGTTCAGCTACTCCAACCCCTCCAACTCCGCGATCATCCGTTCGATCATGCCGAGGCCGCCCTGCCAGAAGGCGGGATCGCGGGCGTCGAGCCCGAACGGCTTGAGAAGCTCCGAATGATGCTTGGTGCCCCCGGCCGCGAGCATGGCGAGGTAGCGCTCGGCAAATCCCTGGTGCGACTTTTCGTAGACCGCATAGAGCGAGTTCACGAGGCAATCGCCGAAGGCATAGGCGTAGACATAGAACGGGGCGTGGACGAAGTGGCCGATATAGGTCCAGAAGGTCTCATAGCCCGGCTTGATGTCGATCGCCGGGCCGAGGCTCTCGCGCTGCACCGACAGCCAGATCTCGCACAGCCGCCCGGCGGTCAGTTCGCCGTTCTTGCGCTCACCATGGACCTCCCGCTCGAACGTATAGAATGCGATCTGACGGACCACCGTGTTGATCATATCCTCGACCTTGCTGGCCAGCATCGCCTTGCGCTGCTTGGGATCGGTGGTCGCGTCGAGCAGGCGGCGGAACGTCAGCATCTCCCCGAACACGCTGGCGGTCTCGGCGAGAGTGAGCGGAGTCGGCGCCATCAGCGCCCCGTTGGGCGCGGCCAGCACCTGATGGACGCCGTGGCCCAGTTCATGGGCGAGCGTCATGACGTCCCGGGTCTTTCCCTGATAGTTCAGGAGAATGTAGGGATGCGCCGAGGGCACGGTCGGGTGCGAGAAGGCGCCCGGCGCCTTGCCGGGCCGCACCGGCGCGTCGATCCAGCGATCGGTGAAGAACCGTTCGGCGATTTTCGCCATCCGCGGCGAGAACGCCCCATAGGCCGACAGCACGGTGTCCTTCGCCTCGACCCAGGGAATGGTCCGCATGGGAACATCGGGCAGCGGCGCATTGCGGTCCCAATGGGCGAGGCGCTTGCGGCCGAACCAGCGCGCCTTGAGCGCGTAATAGCGGTGCGACAGCCGCGGATAGGCGCCGCGCACGGCGGACACCAGCGCCTCCACCACCTCGCGCTCGACCCGGTTGGCGAGATGCCGCGCGTCGGCAATGTCGGCAAAGCCGCGCCAGCGGTCGGAAATCTCCTTGTCCTTGGCGAGCGTATTGGTGATCAGCGTGAAGGTGCGCAGGTTTTCGCCGAAGGTCTTGGCCAGCGCCTCGGCAGCGGTCCTGCGGGTCTTCTCGTTGCGGTCCTGGAGCAGATTGAGCGTCGGCTCGATCGCCAGCATCTTAGGCCCGACCTTGAACCGCAGGCTCGCGATGGTGTCGTCGAACAGCCGGTTCCAGGCGGCCTGCCCGGTCACCGACTTCTCGTGGAACAGCTGCTCGATGCGGTCCTCGAGCTGATAGGGCTTCTCCTTGCGGACATCCTCGATCCAGGGTCGGTAGTAGCCGAGCGCGGGATCCGACATCGCCCGGTCCAGCACGGCGTTGTCTATCTTGTTGAGCTCGAGCGAAAAGAACAGCAGATGCGACGACGAGGTCGTGATTTGCTCCTGCACGTCGCCGAAGAACTTGGCGCGGGCGGGGTCCGCGGTGTTGCCGGTGTAGACGAGCTGCGCGAAGGAGGCGATGCGGCCCATGAGGTCGTCGATCGCTTCCAACTCCTTGACGGCGGCGGCGAGCGCCCGCCCGCCGTCCGGCCCGCCCGCCAGCGCCGCCAGTTTGCCCTTGAAGCGCTC
The DNA here is from genome assembly GCA_963791375.1 of uncultured Alphaproteobacteria bacterium. Taxonomy (GTDB): domain Bacteria; phylum Pseudomonadota; class Alphaproteobacteria; order Rhizobiales; family Xanthobacteraceae; genus JAJPKK01. The sequence goes on along the minus strand of CAWBSI010000012.1, from coordinate 406,906 downwards.
CTCGAAGGCGTTGCAGTCCGCATCGGCGCGGGCAAGGTCGCGCTTGATTTCCGGCGCGCCGATCCCCGCGTAGAGCGCGGAGAGGTCCCATTCCGGCAAGGCCCCGAGCGCAGCGGGCTTGCCGGATTTCGCTGCGGACTTTCTGGCGGGGGCCTTGGTGGGGGTCTTTTTGGAGGGCGTTCTGGCGGAGATCTTAGGCCTTCGGGCAGCGGTTTTGGTCAGCATGGAGGGGACAGGCTCATGGGTCGGTCACCGGGCTGGTGATCCATAGCTAAGATCGCGGTTGCGGCAAAGCCATGGCCTTGCCGCACCCTGGCGCTCATGCACGCGAACCGGCGGCAGGCGCCACGCGCTTAATGCCCCGTTAAGCCCAATCGAAGACAGTGAGCGAAATCCGAACCGTTTGTTCCACCGGGAATGCGTGATGGCCGAGTGCGTGCTCATCGTCGACGACGACCCCGTACAGCGCCGCCTGCTGCAGAACATGGTGGAAAAGGCCGGCTATGCCGTGGTCACCGCCGATAGCGGCGAGGCCGCAATCGCCTTGATGACGGCGCCCGAGGCGCCGCCCTTCGAATGCGTCGTGCTCGATCTCGTGATGCCCGATCTCGACGGGCTCGGCGTGCTTGGCAGGATGCGCGAGGCCGGGCTCACCATCCCGGTCATCGTCCAGACCGCCCATGGCGGCATCGATACCGTGGTTTCCGCGATGCGGGCGGGCGCCGTCGATTTCGTCGTCAAGCCCGCGGGCGCCGAGCGCATGCTGGTGTCGCTGCGCAACGCCATCGCCGCGCGGGCGCTGGAGGGGGAAATCGCCCGCCTCAAGCGCAGCCGCGGCGGCACCCTGACCTTCAAGGACATCATCACCCGCAGCGCCAGGATGCAGGCGGTGCTGCGGGCGGCGCAAAAGACCGTGAATTCGGCGATCCCGGTGCTGATCGAGGGCGAATCCGGCGTCGGCAAGGAGTTGATCGCGCGGGCGATCCATGGATCGGGCGACCGCAAGGCCAAGCCCTTCGTTGCCGTGAACTGCGGCGCGCTGCCGGAAAACCTGGTGGAATCGATCCTGTTCGGCCATGAGAAGGGCGCCTTCACCGGCGCCACCGAGCGCCATGACGGCAAGTTCCAGGAGGCGTCCGGGGGCACCCTGTTCCTCGACGAGGTCGGCGAACTGCCGCCGGCGGTCCAGGTCAAGCTGTTGCGGGCGATCCAGGAGGGCGAGGTGGAGCCGGTCGGTGGCAAGCGCCCGGTCCGGGTCAATGTCCGGCTGATTTCCGCGACCAACCGCAACCTCATCACCGACGTGAAATCCGGCCGCTTCCGCGAAGACCTGTTCTACCGTCTCCACGTGTTTCCGATTATGGTTCCGCCGCTGCGCGACCGCGCCGAGGACATCCCCGAACTCGTCCGCCATTTCATGGTCCGCTTCGCCGCCGAAGAGGGCAAGCGGGTCCGTTCGATGCCCGCCGAGGCGCTGCGGCTGCTCACGTCCTATCAGTGGCCAGGGAATGTCCGACAGCTAGAAAATGCCATATTTCGTGCCGTGGTGCTGGCCGAAGGCGAGGAAATTGGTCTCAACGAGTTCCCTCAGATCGCAGCCCAGGCATGCGAGCGAGAGAGGCCGGGCGAGCCTTCGCGCCTGCGTCCGCAGCCGGCAAATTTTACCGATCTGGCCCCGGTGCTCGGCCCCACAATACACCTCGATGGCGACGCCGCCACGGCCGCGCCGGCCGCCTCGGGAGCGGATCCCGAGATGGCACCAAACCTGTTGAATTTGATCGATGATTTCGGTCAGTCCCGCCCCCTCGAAGAGATCGAGGCGGAGGTGATCAAATTCGCCCTGTCGCACTATCGCAATCAGATGTCGGAGGTAGCCCGCCGGCTGCACATCGGCCGCTCGACTCTCTATCGCAAACTCGACCTGCTCGGCCTTGCGGTAGCCGACGACGCGAGCGCCTGAGTTGCTTTGTGGTGACAGTCCGATAAAATAACATGATTGGGGTGTTTATGTCGGTGCTCGGCCGTTCTTGCGTGGGATACATTCCGTAAAATTTGCGTCGGCAACGAACTTCCGCGGGCGCTGCGGCGACTGACCCTTGCTGTGGCCTTGCGTGGATGGGGGACATTTTGAACATGAGCGGATCTCGATTCGACCTCTGGCTCGCCACCACTGCGATCGTGCTCGTTCTGGCCGGCCCGGGCCATCAGGCGTTTGCGGGCCCCACCACCGACGTCGATATTTCCGCCTCCGTGCCGATGCCCGAGTTCGGCCAATCTGCCGCCGCCCTCGGTCAACGATATCTCAACCGTCACCACCGAGCCGCCGACCGGCTCGATGACGACTACCCCGTCCTTGCCGGCCAGGTCCTTGTCCGAGGAATCGGTCACTTCGCCTGTTAAGGGGGAAACGGCCGCGCCGGTCGTTGCCGCGCCTGCGGTGACCCCGGTGGAAGCGCCGGCTCCCGCCGCGGAAGCAGTGCCCCTGACCCCCGACCAGAAGGTCGCGGAGAAAATTCACGAGCTGTTCGGCACCAAGGCCGATCACATTCTCGATCGCAAGAACAAGGCGGCGGTGGAAGCCTTCTATTCCGCCCGCGCCTACGCGCCGCTGTGGGTCCAGGACGGCGCCGAAAGCAAGCGCGCCAAATCCGCCGCGTCCTTCCTCGCCGGGGTCGACGCCGACGGCCTCGATCCCACGGACTATCCGGTGCCGTCGTTCGCCAACGACGATCCGGCGGCGCTGGCCGAGGCCGAGGTCAAGCTCACCGCTTCGGTCCTGACCTATGCGCGCCATGCCCAGACCGGCCGCGTTCACTATTCCCGCGTCAGCGCCGACATCGTCTACAATCTGGTCTATCCGGAGCCGCCCGAGGTTCTCGGCAAGATGGCTGATGCCAAGAGCATCCGCGAGGCTCTCGACAGCTTCAATCCGCCCCACGCGCCCTACAAGGCGCTCAAGGCCAAGCTCGCCGAAGCACGCGGCCGCACCGGCGGCGGTCCGAGCCGGATCGGCAACGGCCCCAGCCTCAAGATCGGGATGAATGACCCGCGCGTTCCCATGCTGCGCGAACGTCTCGGCGTCGCCGAGGCGGACAACAACGTGTTCGACAAGCCGCTTTCCGACGCGGTGAAGAAGGTCCAGCAGCAGCGCGGCCTGCAGCCGACCGGGGCGCTGACCAACGCCCTGGTGGATGCGCTCAATGGCCCCCGCCGCGATCACGACGCCGATATCATCATCGCCAACATGGAGCGCTGGCGGTGGCTGCCGCGCGACCTCGGCAAGGCCCATGTGATCGTCAACATCCCCGAATACATGCTCAGGGTCTACGATCAGGGGTCGCTGGCCTGGTCGACGCGGGTCGTGGTCGGCCAGCCCGGCGAGAAGGCGACGCCGCTGCTCACCGAGACGATGAAATACATCACCGTCAATCCGACCTGGAACGTGCCACCTTCCATCATCAACAACGAATACCTGCCGGCCTATGCCCAGGACCCCACGGTCCTCGACCGCATGGGCCTCAAGATGGAACGCAACCGCGACGGCTCGATCCACATCTATCAGCCGCCGGGCGCCGGCAATGCGCTCGGCCGCATCCGCTTCAATTTCCCCAACAAATTCCTGGTGTATCAGCACGACACGCCGGACAAGTACATGTTCGCCCACGACAAGCGCGCTTACAGCCACGGCTGCATGCGGGTGCAGAACCCGGACCAGTATGCCGCAGTGCTGCTCCATATCGCCAATCCGAGGGACGGCTACACGGCGGACCGCATCCGCAACATGTATGGCACCGGCGAGCGCGACATCCAGCTGCAATACCAGATCCCGGTGCATCTGACCTATCAGACCGCCTCTGTGGACGACTCCGGCCGCCTCGTCATTCGCGAGGACATTTATGGCCGCGACGCCCGGCTGCTGGCGGCCCTGAAGGGCGAGGACCGCCGGATTGCCGACATGCCGGTCGAGCGCCGCGAAGCCAGCATGGGCAACGGTGGGGGGCGCCGGCAGGCGGTGCAGATGCAGCGTCCGACCACCGGATTTTCGTTCTTCGGCCTGTTCCGCTGAGCCGGCGGCCGCGTCGCGTCAAAATATCGAGCGCCGTCCCGACGGGGGCGGCGCTCTTTTCTTTCGTTTTTCGCGCGCTCCTGAGCGACGAGCCTGCGGCTCCTGTGATCACGCGGCGAGCCCGATCCATTCAAACTTGAATCGAAAACCCCCGTAAATTCGATCTTTTTGTATATTTTTCGTTTATCCGTCCGCGCCCCCACCGGCTAAGCCGCTTTGGGAATTTTCCGCAGCGCGGCCGTAAGGGTTTCCCACACCACGACAATTTTTGCCGGCGGGGAGTTTTCTTCGCGGCATTTTTTTGCCATACTCAATCTTTAGGGGTGTTTGCAGGTGGGGGGAACGGGGTGGCGGTAATCTCGCCTTAACCGATCCCAGTAAAATTGAAGCTAGTCTGTTCCGTTGCGATCCACGCAGCGGAATGCCGCGTCGACGCGTGACGCGGCCTAGATGGGATCGTTTTTGAATGCGAGATCGCCAGTGACAGACATTCGCGCGCGCAAGCGTTTGAACTCTTCGTGGAAGATGTATGCCGGCGGCTGTTCCGCGCTGGCGGGCATCGTCTTGATGATGGGCAGCCAGGGGCTGGAGACAGCCGTTGCCAACGGCGACACCAGGACGATTTCGCTCCATCACATCCACACCAACGAAGACATCACCATCACCTTCAAGCGCGACGGTCGCTACGACGAGGAAGCGCTGAAAAAGCTCAACTGGTTCGTGCGGGATTGGCGCAAGGAAGAAGAGACCAAGATGGATCCGCGCCTGTTCGACCTCGTCTGGGAGGCTTCCCGGGAGGTCGGCGGTGACAAGGTGATTCATGTGGTGTGCGGCTATCGTTCGCCCGCCACCAATGCAATGCTGCGCGCCCGCAGCAGCGGCGTCGCCAAGTTCAGCCAGCACCCGCTCGGCAAGGCGATGGATTTCTTCATCCCGGGCGCATCGCTCGAGGAGCTGCGCAACGTCGGACTGCGGTTGCAGCGCGGCGGCGTCGGCTATTATCCGACCTCCGGATCGCCTTTCGTTCACCTCGACGTCGGCAACGTGCGTCATTGGGGGCCCGCCATCGGCGAGGCCGAGATGGCGCGGATCATGAGCGGGCACACGGTTCGTGTGGCGGCGCTCAATGACAGCGCAAAACGCGGCAACAGCCCGCCCAAGCCCTCGCTGACTGCGCAGAAAAAGAGCGTGCCGGCGGTTTCGTCCGGGGATGACGAGGACGAGGTGGTCGCAGCGAAGCCGACCCCGGCCGGCCCGGCCCGCACGGCGGCAGCCCCTGCCCGCACCAACACGTTCTCGCTCGCCTCCCTCGACAGCAAGCCCGCCGATCTCGGCCGCACCGTGAACGTCGCGCCGGTGAACGTCGCGCCGGTGACCGTCGCAGCAGTGCCTGCCGCGCCGCTTCCGCACGCACGCCCGGCCGCCAAGGCCGTCGAGCAGGAAACGACTGCCAGCACCGTGACGTGGCCGGTGCGTGGAGCGGACAATGACCGGGTGCCGGCCGACCTGGCGCTCGCCTATGCGACGCCGCTCAGCGGCGGTTCGGCGATGCGTCCCGAGCCGATGGCGGATACGGCGACCCGCCTCGTCCCCACTGCGGCAGCCAAGCCGGCCGCGCCCCATGACAACGTGACCACCGTTGCGAAGAAGACCGTCATTCGCACCGCGTCGCTCGACCCGGTCGCTCCTCGCGCCGAGCCGGCTGCCCGCGCAGTCCAGCCGGTCAGCGTTCCGGCCGCGGCACTCGGCGGCACCACCGTGACTACCAAGACCGTCGTCGCGAATGCCGGCATGCGCTACGACGACCCGTGGCTGCGGGCGATGATCATGACCCCCAGCATCCTCGACTCGATGACCGCGACGCTGTACGGCACGCCCGACCTCACCGAATTGCGCAACCTGATGCGCAAGCCCAGTTCCTCGCTGATGCTGTCGTTCAACGACGATCCCTATGTGGTTCCCGACCACTTCCGCGGCGACGCGGTGGTTTTCCTGACCACCCACGCCTTCACGCAGCGCACGGCATCGCTGCGATAGAGCCGCGAGATACATCCATCCACTGCGTCGTCGCCGGGCTTGGTCCCGGCGATTTCATTTGGGCGGGTCGCGTTGGGCAGGCGAATTGCGCGGGACCAGCCCGCGCATGACTATTTCAGGCCTTGTGCAACAGGCTCAGATCATCCCCAGCGCCTGCAGGTAGGTGTCGAGGATCGCTTCCTGCTCCTCGCGCTCCTGCTTGTCCTGCTTGCGCAGCCGAATCACGGTGCGCAGCGCCTTGACGTCGTAACCATTGCCCTTGGCCTCGGCGAAGACGTCGCGGATGTCGTCGGCGATCGCTTTCTTCTCTTCCTCGAGGCGTTCGACGCGCTCGACGATCGCCTTGAGCTGATCCTTCGCGAATCGCGTCGCGGGCGCTTCCTTGACGGCTGAGTCGGTGGTGACGGACATGAAGCGCTCCTGGCATGACGCAACGGGCGGTCACGTTGCGCAAGCCCCGGCCGTTTCGCAAGTCGCGCAGCACGTCCATCCACAGTCAAAGCATGATCCCGAGAAATTGCAGATTTTTCGGGGGAAATCGTGCGCAGACGAAAGAATTCGAAGCGCAATCAGCTTGGGGCGGCAAAGCTTGTCGCGAGAACGGCGGCGGGCTCAGTGCTTGTGCGCGGCCTTTTCGAAGGCGGCCTTCTGCTCACCGCTGGCTTCGCTTTGGAATTTCGCCTTCCACTCCTCATAGGGCATGCCGTAGACGGCCTCGCGGCTCGCATCCTTGGTCATGGCGAGGCCCTTGGCATCGGCGGCGTCCTTCATCCAATTGGAGAGGCAGTTGCGGCAGAACCCCGCCAGATTCATCATGTCGATGTTCTGCACGTCGGTGCGCTGGCGCAGATGCTCGACCAGGCGGCGGAACACGGCGGCTTCCAACTCGGTGCGGGTCTTGTCGTCGATGGTCATGGCGGTCCTCCGGGGATCATTGCCTACATAAGCCTGATAGAACCCCCTTGCCACAATCCTCGGCCGGTTCGGATAGTGCCGGCCGAGCCACCACGTGCGGGAATTCATGAGCCAATCGCGCGCCTTCCTGGCGGAACTCTATGGAATCGCAGTCGCGGCGGCCCATCCGGCAAGCTGTCTCGTGCCCCATCTGCCGGACCCGCCGCCGACCGGCCGGCTCATCATCCTGGCCGCAGGGAAGGCCGCGGGTGCCATGGCCGAGGTCGCGGAAGCCCATTACCTCGACCGCATCCCTGCGGCCCGTCTTGCGGGCGTGGCGGTGACGCGGCGCGGCTATGGCCGTCCGACCCGGATCGTCGAGGTCGTAGAAGCCGGCCATCCCGTCCCCGATGCGGCGAGCCTGGCCGGGGCGGAACGCGCGCTCGCCCTTGCCGCGGACGCGACCGCCGACGATCTCGTGCTGGTGCTGATGTCGGGCGGGGCGTCCGCCAACTGGATCGCGCCGGCGGCCGGGCTGACGCTCGTCGAAAAGCAGGCCGTGAACCGCGCCCTGCTCAAATCCGGCGCCGGGATCGGCGACATCAACACCGTGCGCAAGCACCTGTCCCGCATCAAGGGCGGGCGGCTGGCACGCTGCGCCCACCCCGCCCCGGTTGTGACGCTCGGCATCTCCGACGTTCCCGGCGACGATCCCGCCGTCATCGGATCCGGCCCGACCGTGCCCGATCCGACCACGCTGGCCGACGCAAGGGCCGTCGCCGCGCGATTTCGGCTGGCTTTGGCCGAACCGGTCACCCGGGCGCTGGCCGATCCCGTGAACGAATCACCCAAGCCCGGCGACCCCGTGTTCGCGCGCACCTCGTTCGCTCTCATCGCCCGCCCGGCCGATGCGTTTCGCGCCGCCGAGGCCGCCGTGCGGGCCGCCGGCTATGACTGCATCTTCCTGGGCGACCGGGTCGAAGGCGAGGCCCGCGAGGTCGCCGCCGCCCACGCGAAGCTTGCCCGCGGCCTGCAGGCGCAGGGCCGCAGGGCCGTCGTGCTGTCGGGGGGAGAGCTGACGGTGACCATAGCGGGCGCCGGTCGCGGGGGCCCCAACCAGGAATACGCCCTGGCGCTGGCCCTGGCGCTCGACGGCGCCTCCGGCATTGCCGCGGTCGCCGGGGATACCGACGGAACCGACGGCGGCGCCGGCAGCCCCGACGATCCCGCCGGGGCCTTTATCGACGAAACCACGCTCACCCGGGCCCGCAAGCTCGGCCTCGATCCCGCCGCCTTTCTTGCCGACAACGATTCGACGGGGTTCTTCGAACGGCTGGGCGACCTTCTGGAGCCCGGTCCGACATACACCAATGTCAATGATTTCCGTGCCATACTTGTTGACCGGCCATGACCTTGAGCGCTCCCCCGAAATCCTCCATGCGGCACCCTCCCCAACTCGCAAGCTGGCTTGCCGTCGCGCTGCGGCGGTGGGCGAGCGCCATGCTGCTCGTCACTGTCACTGCCATGACGTCGGGCTTCGCGGCGTCGCCGGCAGCGGCCGATTTCCGGCTGTGCAACAACACCAGCAGCCGCATCGGTGTCGCGCTCGGCTACAAGGACAATGACGGCTGGGCGACCGAAGGCTGGTGGAACCTGCCGGCGAAGAATTGCGATACGCTGCTGCGCGGTTCGCTGGCGGCGCGGTTCTATTACATCTACGCGGTGGATTACGACCGCGGCGGCGAATGGTCGGGCCAGGCCTTCATGTGCACCCGCGAAAAGGAGTTCACCATCCGCGGCACTGGGGATTGCCTCGCCCGCGGCTTCGACCGCACCGGCTTCTTCGAGGTCGACACCGGCGAGCAGCAGACCTGGACGGTGCAGCTGACCGAGGCCGGCGAAGGCCAGCGCCCCGGCCCCGCCGGCCAGCCTCCCCTGACCGCGCCACCTGCCGGCTCCCGGTCGGGCCCGTCGCCGCCGGCTCCCAAATGAGACGCAAGCGCCGCACCAAGATCGTCGCAACCCTCGGTCCGGCCTCGTCGACCCGGGAGATGATCGCGGCCCTGTTTGCAGCCGGCGCCGACGTGTTCCGCATCAATATGAGCCACACCACCCACGAGCGCATGCGCGAGCTCATGCGCCTGATCCGGGATATCGAGACGGCGAATGCCAGGCCGATCGGCGTGCTGGTGGACCTGCAGGGACCGAAGCTGCGCGTCGGCGCCTTCAAGGAGGACGCGGTTCTCCTGGTCAAGGGCGCGGATTTCGTCCTCGATGCCGATCCCAGTCCGGGCGACGCGACGCGGGTGCACCTGCCGCATCCGGAAATCCTGTCCGCGCTCAAGCCCGGCCATACCTTGCTGCTCGACGACGGCAAGATCAGGCTGGTCGCACTCGAGGTGACCCCGCAGCGCGCGCTCACCCGGGTCGAGGTCGGCGGCAAGCTGTCCGCGCGCAAGGGCGTCAGCCTGCCCGACACCGTGCTCGGATTTTCCGCGCTGACCGGCAAGGACCATTCCGATCTCGAAGCCGCGCTCGATGCCGGCGCCGACTGGATCGCACTGTCGTTCATCCAGCGCCCCGACGACATCGCCGAGGCCAAGAAGATCGCCCGCGGGCGCGCCGCGGTGATGGCGAAGATGGAAAAGCCCCAGGCGATCGAGCACCTCACCGACATTCTCGACATCTCCGATGCCCTGATGGTCGCGCGCGGCGATCTCGGCGTCGAGCTGCCGGTGGAAAAGGTGCCCGGCCTGCAGAAGCAGATGACCCGCGGCGCGCGGCGCGCCGGCAAGCCGGTGGTGGTCGCGACCCAGATGCTGGAATCGATGATCACCAGCCCGGTGCCCACAAGGGCCGAAGTCTCCGACGTCGCGACTGCCATTTTCGAAGGAGCGGATGCGGTGATGCTGTCGGCCGAATCCGCCGCCGGACAGTACCCGGTCGAAGCGGTGGCGACCATGGATCGCATCGCCGTGGAGGTCGAAGGCGATCCGACCTACCGCACCATCATCGATGCCTCGCGCGCCCCGCCGGAAGCGACCGGCGCCGATGCCATCGCCGCGGCGGCGCGCGAGATCGCCGAGACGCTCGATCTCAACGCACTCGTGTGCTGGACCTCATCCGGCGCGACCGCGCTGCGGGTGGCCCGCGAGCGCCCGAAGGCGCCGATCGTGTCGATCTCGCCGAACGTCGCCACCGGCCGCAAGCTCGCGGTGGTGTGGGGCGTCCACAGCGTGCTGGCCGAAGATGCCCACGACCAGGACGACATGGTCGACCGCGCCTGCCGCATCGCCGTCAAGGACGGCTTCGCCGCGCCCGGCCAGCGCATCATCGTCGTCGCCGGCGTGCCGTTCGGCACCCCGGGCGCGACCAACATGGTGCGCATCGCCCTGGTCGGACCGGAGGCCGCGCGAAGTTGAGCAACAGGCGCGAGGTTGTCTAACCGATCGCTCCTCTGACCGATGTCTGCACTTGGCAGACTCGGACGTACGAGCGCGAAAGAGGCCGCGGGTTTAGACCCGGAGCCGATGCGGCGACCACTTCTCGCCCTCACCAGTTCCTCAGCATCAGAAGTCCGGCTTGTCAGCGCGCGGAACGTCGGCCTCGTTCTTGTAATAGTATTGATGGGTGTTTTCAGCACAGACAACTTCCGCCCATACGGGAGGCCCCGGGACATAAGTCAGGGTCGAGGTCCAGGGCGTCGTGAAGACGCCGTCATCTTCGATCGTCAGGTGCAGTTGCAGGAACTTGCCTCGGTGCCCGCTGAAGACGTCGCCGGCGGGCAGCCAATTCTCTTTTTTGCCCCTTTCGATTGCGTCCTTCACGTCATCGTAATCGCGCAGCCGATAGCGTTCGACTATATGCAGCGCCTTTGTATAAGGCGTGCCGAAAAGATCGATCATCGCATACGGCCGATCGGTCCTTTGACCGACCGTGTCGATCACCAGCGTGTCACCCTCGTAGTGGCCGACCGAATCTCCATACAGGGACGGCGTCAGCGGATCTTGGTGAGGCTGGTTCAGGCGCACACGGCGCACGTCCATGTTTCCACTGTATAAGAACGTGATCTTGTCCGGCTGCTGAATAATCTCCACCAGGAATTGCTTGTAGATGAACGGCATTGGTTCGGGCCAACACTGGTTCGATGGGTTTTCATAGGTGACGCCGGCGAGCGAGATTGCGCCGAACTTCTTCACCACCTCCGCCGCCCAGGGCTGCAAGATCGGATTGGTGTAGTCACCGACCAGCTGGTCGTAGTTGCTCACGCCGTCCTTGGTCGGAAGCGATGCCGGTGAGCCGCTGGCGCCGCCGGGCCGCTGAGGTCCACGCGACCGGTTCGTCACCGGGCCGGGACCCGATGCCGGCGGCTCGAACCAGGGAAAGGACGGATGATTCCATATGCGGGAAAAGTCCGGGATCGATGCGGCGCCGTTCGTTGCGCTGCCCACGGTCGCGACCAGCGGCGTCGCCGTTTGCGCCAGGGCGGGCATCGCAGCCGCCGTCGCCAATGTGACGAATACAAGGAAATTCAGGTGCCTGTTCATGCCAACCTGCCTTTCATGGTTTTCGTGAGATCACCAAGGCACTCGCATCGATTAGGCTGCAATAATTGAATGCTACACCTTTTTCGGGTGCCCTTGGAAGGGTCGCCGCTGCCGAAACCAGGTCGATCGCCGCAATCACCTCGTTGGTCGCGACGTGCTGGGGCATGTGGCCGATGCCCGGCAGGATGACGAGCCGCGCGTCGGGGAGCGCGGCCGCGATGGCGCGGGCATGGAGATGCGGCGACACCGTCACGTCGGCGTCGCCGGTGAGCACCACGGTCGGCACGGCGATGTCGCGATAGCGCGGCACCTGCGCGGTGACGAAGCGCTTCAGCACGGCGACGTCCTGGGCATTGGCGATGAATTCGGCCGGCCGCAGCAGCAGCCGGATTCCGGCCCGGCGCAGATAGTCCGGCGGCATCGGCTGGGGCGCGAACACCTCCTGCGCGCCGCCTTCGAGCAGAAGTTCGCCCGCCGGCAGCGCCAGGGCGTGGGCGAACACGCGGCCGGCGAGCGGCGTCGTGAGAAGCGCATTGTACCAGGCGAGGCCGCCCCGCCAGGGGTGAGTCACGGGGGCGAGCAGCACGAGGCCGGCGAGGCGGTCGGGATAGGCGAGCGCGAAGGCGGTCGCGACCGCGCCGCCGAGGGAATGTCCGAGCAGCACGAACCGTTCGATGCCCATGCGCTCGAGCGCCTGCGCGATCAGCGCCGCCTGCCGCGCCGGCGAAGCGTCTTCGGCCCCGCCCGGCCGGTCGCTCCAGCCGTGACCGGGACGATCGACCAGGATGACCCGGCGCGTCTGCGCCAGCCGGTCGCCGAGCGCGAGCCGCAGGTCGCCGAGATTGCCGCTGGCACCGTGCACCAGCACGACCGGCCAGCGGGGATCGGCGGTGTCCGCGGCAGCGTCCACGTCAGCGTCCGCTTGGTCGAGTTCGAGGACATGAAGCCGGCCGCCATCGACTTCGACGAAACGGCCGGCGGGAGGATGGGCCGCCTCGATGCGCCCGATCGTGAGCGCGGTGACGACAACCCCCGCACAGATGACGGCGACGACGGCGAGGAGCGCGAGACCGATCATGAGAAACCGACGGGGCACAACGCGCGCATGATTCCGAACACGCTGCAGATCATTCGACCGAAATCATGCGCGCAAGCACAGAGATTTGAGCGCTATCCGATCAGGTTTCAGATGGTTGCGCATTTCGTCGGCGCAAGGGACGGCAGTCCTGGGCACATCCGCCCATCAAAAACGCCGATGCCCGGCACCTGGCCGGGCATCAAGCAGCGGGACCGTGCGACCTCAGATGTCGCGTCCCTCGACCTTTTCGCGAAGGGATTTGACCTTGTCAGAGACGCCCTTGAGCCGCGGATAGACGTCGAGGGCCTTGCGATAGGCGTCGAGCGCGCGCTTGTCGTCGCCGATGTCCTGCATGATGAGGCCGAGCCCGGACAACGCTCCGAAATGGCGGGGCTCTCTGGTCAGCACCTTGCCGAGATCGGCCAGCGAATTGGCGTAGTCCTTTTTCAGGAAATAGACGGTGGCGCGCCGATTCCAGGCCTCGGTGTATTCCGGCTTGATCTCGATGACGGCATCGAGAAGCCTCAGGGCCAGCTCGTAATTGTTGTCGTCGATCGCCTTCTTGGCCCGGCTCATCAACAGGCCGGTGGTGTCGTTGCCGGCCGAGGTCCACATCGCCCAGATGCGGTCTTCCACGGCCTTGGCGCTGACATCGTCCGGCGCCGCCTTGAGGGCCCCGAACAGAAAATCGATGTTATGGGTGGGGTCGCTGCTGTGGAATGCGGGCAGCTTGTCAGGCGGCGTAACCAACCCCTCATGCTGAGCAAAGGAGGGTTGGATGAGAACGGCCGTGGCCCAGGCGGCAAGCATAAGGCCTGCAAGGCAGCGATTCATGCCACCCAGCTTAGCCGGCCATTGCCCGCCTGCAAGATCGATTTGGTCACAGTGCGATGAAAAAAATGCCCAAGGATTAGCCTTGGCGCGCTTTGAACCGGCGCTGTGTCTTATTGATCACATAGACCCGCCCCTTGCGCCGCACGATGCGATTATCGCGGTGACGACTACGCAGGGATTTCAGTGAGTTACGGACTTTCATCGGACCAACCTCGATATCCCATGCAGAACGGCCACGGGCGCTTTTCGGCGCGGACCATAGGGACGCCAAGCAAAGGCGTCAATGGTGCAACCGAGATCAAAAAATAGACAATCGGAACGCCTGCGACCCGCGGGACCTGCCATATTGCCGGCCGGCCCGCCGCCGAATAGCGTAGCGCCAACACATAAGTGCGCCTTGCCAAAATTCAACGCGCCACACTGGGGAGAAAAGCAGATGGGTCAGCACGCCGAGAGGCTCTTGGACACGATCCTGCGCGCGGCGGCGACCGCCCTCATCGGCGCCGGTGCTTCGCTCCTGTCGCTCGCTGGCGTGCGCGCCCAGACCGGGCCGCTGGTCATCGCCAAGCAGGGCTATTTCTTCGTCGGCGGCACCATCGATCCGACCCGTGAGGGCTCGCCGACGGTGGGCCACATGTATGTGGAATACCAGGTGCCGGAGCGGCTGACGCACCCCTTCCCCGTGGTGATGATCCATGGCGGCAGCCAGACCGGCACCAATTTCACCGGCACGCCGGACGGGCGCGAGGGCTGGGCGCAGTATTTCCTGCGCCGTGGCTATGCGGTCTATGTGGTCGACCAAGTGGCGCGCGGCCGCGCCGCCCAGTGGTCGCAGGCGAACGGCCCGGTCTCCGCCTCCAATCTGAAACGACTCGAGCAGCGCTTCGTCGCGCCGGAGCGTTTCAATCAGTGGCCGCAGGCGCATCTGCACACCCAGTGGCCGGGCGGCGGCAAGCCGGGCGATGCGGCATTCGACCAGTTCTATGCGAGCCAGTTCCCCTCGCTGGTCGACTTCCCCCTGCAGCAGGCGCTCAACCGGGATGCCACCGTGGCGCTGCTCGACCGCATCGGGCCGGCCGTGCTGCTGATCCATTCCCAATCCGGCGCGTTCGTCTGGCCGATCGCCGACAAGCGCCCCAGCCTCGTCAAGGCGATCGTCGCGGTCGAGCCCAATGGCCCACCGGCCCACGACATCGAATTCAAGGGTGCGCCCGACTGGTTCAACGACGCCGCCCGCACCAAGGCGGGCGGCCTGGCCGACGTTCCCCTCACCTATGATCCACCGGTGACTGAGGCCTCGCCGCTGCGGTTCGTGCGGGAAGACAAGCCGGAAAAGCCCGATCTGGTGCGCTGCTGGGCGCAGCAGGAGCCGCCCCGCAAGCTCGTCAATCTGCAGAACACGCCGATCCTGATCGTGACGTCGGAGGCGTCCTACCACGCATCTTATGACCATTGCACCGTGCGCTACCTCGCCCAGGCCGGCGTCAAGAGCACCTTCATCCGCCTCCCCGAGGTCGGCATCCACGGCAACGGCCACATGATGATGCTGGAGAAGAACAGCGATGCCATCGCCAAGGTGATGGTCGACTGGCTCGATCACACGCTGCCCGGCGCCAAATGACGGGGCGAATTGGCGTCGCCCGCGGCGACGTTTCCATCGAGGTGCTGGTCGACGGCGACGGACCGCCGGTGGTGCTGCTGCCCTCGCTCGGGCGCGGCGCGGAGGATTTCGATGCGATCGCGGCGAAGCTCACGGAGGCGCGTTTCCTGGTGCTGCGGCCGCAGCCGCGCGGCATCGGCGCGAGCCGCGGCCCGCTGACCGGGATCGATCTCCACGACTATGCGGCCGACGTGGCGGCGGTGATCGAAGCGGCCGGCCGCGAGCCCGCCTTCGTGGTCGGGCACGCCTTCGGCAATCGGGTAGCGCGCATGCTGGCGACCGACCGTCCGGACCTCGTCTGCGCGATCTCGCTGGTCGCCGCCAATGTGGGCCGCGACCCGAGCCCGCCCGATGTCCGCGCCGCCATCCGGGCGAGCGCCGATCCGTCGCTGCCCGATCACGTCAGGCTCGAAGCGCTCCGCTTTGCCTTCTTCGCCCCCGGCAACGACGCGAGCGTCTGGCTCGGCGGCTGGCATCCGGAGGTGCTGGCGGCCGAGCGCATCGCCGGCGACAAGACTTCGCGGGAGGAGGACTATGCCGGCGGCACCGCGCCGATCCTCTATCTCCAGCCGGCGTATGACCCGCTGGCGCATGGCGATCACGCGCGGGAATACCAGCAGCGGCTGGGCGGGCGGGTCACCATCGTCGTCGTCCCGCAGGCGAGCCACGCCGCGATTGCCGAACAGCCCGAATTCATCAGCGCGGCGCTGATCGATTACGCCCGCGGGATTGGAAAGCGATTCACGGCGCCCGCACCAGCGCTTTCCGAGGCGTTTCGCCGGTAGCGTGCAGACGGTTCTCTGCTCGCGCGGCCTGCCGGAGAGGCGGGATGGTAAATTTGATTGGAATGGTTCTAATTTGTGTTTAGAATTCCTTAATTCGGCATGCCGGGCATAGATGGCCGCATGCCGTGAAGGACGTCGGGTCCGGGGGGACGTGATGCGTTTGGGGACGGGGCTTCGCCGCTCGGCGGTATTATTGCTTGCTGCTTCTTTGCTGTGCCTGATCGGTCCGCGGTTCGCCCGCGCCGTCGACG
Source organism: uncultured Alphaproteobacteria bacterium (assembly GCA_963791375.1). Classification (GTDB taxonomy): domain Bacteria; phylum Pseudomonadota; class Alphaproteobacteria; order Rhizobiales; family Xanthobacteraceae; genus JAJPKK01. The sequence goes on along the minus strand of CAWBSI010000012.1, from coordinate 390,754 downwards.
AGATCCAGGTCTACAATGCCGACATCAACGAAGTCGGGCAGTTCAGCATCCAGCAGCACTTCAACTACGCCATCACCGGCCGCACACAGCCGGATTTTCCCGGCGGATTGGTTCCCAATCATGCACTCAACGCAACGCCCGAATTCGCCTATGGCGTGACCGACTGGTTCGAGGTCGGTCTCTATGTTCCGTGGGCGGTCAACGACCAGCGGCAGTTCCTGTCGAACGCGTTCAAGCTGCGAACCCTGTTCGTGACGCCCGATGCTTCCAAGAAGGACTTCTTCTACGGCCTCAATTTCGAGTACGACTATACGACTCCGCCGTTTTCGCCGACACGCTTCGCCGTGGAAGTGCGGCCGATCATCGGCTGGCGCAATCCGCAGTGGGAGTTCATCATCAATCCGATCCTCGATTTCGGATTCGGCAACAGCGGCACCGCCGACTTCGCGCCGAACGCTCGGCTCGCGCGCAAGCTCGGCGAGGATTTCTTCATCGGGGTCGAATATTACACCGACCTCGGACCCCCGGGCGGCCTCCTCTCCTTCCAGAACCAGGCGCACCAATTGTTCGCGGTGACCGACTTCAAGGTCGGCGAGATCGACGTCAATATCGGCCTCGGCTACGGCCTCACCACGGGCTCCGATCAATGGATGGTGAAGAGCATCCTGAGCTATGCGTTCCCGGTGTCCGGAAAGAGCGGCGATTCCAGCACCGCATCGAAGACGCCGCTGAGCATGCGCCCATCGATGCGCGCGCCGTCGGCGACCCAGATGGCGTTGGACCCAATGGCCGGACTGCGCTGAGCGCACTCCCGTCCTTCGGACCGTCCTTTTTCGGAGCAAGGTCGGTGAGGGTCCGCTGATTCCGCATGTGCGGCCGGCAATCCACTAGCAAATTTTTCGTCGGGCTTCGGCGGACCAGGCTCGCAGCCGTAGCGGCTGTGCACGAAGGCTTGAGCCTCTCGACCATGCCGCCGCTTCCAAACGCACAATAACCGCTCGCTTCGATCGGTTGACCGACGCGGTTGCATGCTGAGGCTTTTTGTGCAACTATTGCGTGTCTTAAAAAGAGACAGCACGTTTTGCGTGAAGACCCAACCATCTGCTTGCCGCAGGAGTTAGGCCGAGGTGACAGTCGGGTCTGCATCGCAGTCCTCGACGGCCCGGTCGATGTTTCGCACCCCTGCTTCCGGGGCGCCAAGCTCACCCAGTTGCAGACGTTGGTAGAGTCGACACTGCTCGAAGGCCGAGCTGCCGCACACGGGACGCACGTCGCGAGCATCATCTTTGGGCAGCCCGCAAGCGCGATCCCGGGGATCGCCCCCGATTGCAGCGGCTTGATCGTTCCAATTTTTTCGGACGAAACGCCCGGCGGAGGTTTGGCGTGCTCGCAGCTCGACTTGGCGCGCGCCATCCTGCTTGCCGCCGAGAACGGCGCGCACGTCATCAACATCAGTGGCGGACAATTGACGCCTTCCGGCGAGCCCGAGCCGATGCTCGCGCAGGCGATTGGGAGCTGCCACCGGTGCAACATCCTGATCGTGGCGGCGGCCGGCAATGATGGATGCGAGTGCCTGCATGTTCCCGCGGCCGCTCCGTCCGTTCTCGTCGTCGGTGCGATGGACCGGGACGGCAATCCGCTGGCGTCGAGCAATTGGGGCGAAGCGTATCGCAACCAAGGCATTCTGGCGCCGGGCAAGGACGTGCTCGGCGCGATCCCCGGCGGAACGGCGCGCAATACCGGCACCAGTTTCGCGGCGCCATTGGTGTCCGCGCTGGCCGGCCTCCTGCTGAGCCAGCAGATCAAGCGCGGTGAGGCACCCAATCCACACGCCGTTCGAGCGGCGCTGCTGAAAAGCGCGACGCCATGCCCGCCCGGACCGGCCGCCGACTGCCGGAAATTCCTGGTCGGACGCCTGAATATTCAAGGCGCCATTGAGCAACTAGCACGGGGAGAACATCACATGACCAGCTTGGAAGCGGTTTTGCCATCGGAGAATTCCGTCCCGGTAGCTGACGACGCGTTGCGTCAGACTCCCAGCGAGATGGCACCTGCCATCGCAGGCGGCGCCGCGGCCGAAAATCGCGCGGTCCAAATGTCGGAAGAAAAGCCGACGAATGTGATTTCCGCCTCCAACTTCGTGCCGGAAGCCCGGTCCACGCTTCAGCCGCCGCCGGCGCCTGCGATGCGAGCGCCCGGCCAAGTCACCTTGTCGGACTGCGGGTGCGGCGGCGGCGCCAATTGCACCTGCGGCGGAGGAACCCAGAAGCCGGCCCTCGTCTACGCACTGGGCAAGCTCGGCTACGACTTCGGCTCCGAGGCACGGCGCAACTCGTTCGCGCAGGCGATGCAGAGTGCCAACCCACTCATTCCCGATCAAATGCTCGGCTATCTCGAACAACATCCGTATGAAGCGTCTTCCCTGATCTGGACGCTCAATCTCGACGCCACGCCAATATATGCAATCCAGCCGGCGGGGCCTTTCGCCGCAAACGCCTACGATCGCCTGCGTGAATTCCTGAGCGCGCAGCTGAACGAAGGCGTGGAACTTGTTTCGATTCCCGGCGTGATCGCCGGCAGTGTGCGCTTGCAGTCCGGAATGGCCGTACCCGTCGTCATTCCCGCCGTCCGCGGCATGTACAGTTGGGCAACCAAACCGCTGGTCGAGCACGCCCTCGGGGAGCGCCCTGCCGCGGCGGCCGCACAGACCTCCTACGACAGCCTGGCTTCGGGCCTCACTGATTTCCTGAATCAGATCTACTACGGCATGCGCAACCTCGGCCTCACCGCGGAGGAGCGCGCGCTCAACTATTCCGCCACCAACGCCATGCAGGTCACGGCTGTCATTCGCAGCGCGACCCAGCACCAGCTCGACTTTGGTATCCCCACCGTCAAGAAAAGTCCGGTCTGTCGCCCGGACTCGGATTGCTACGACGTCGAGCTCCCATTCTTCGATCCCGACAATACCAACAAGGCAAACCGGATCTACCAATTCACGGTCGACGTCAGCGACATCATCCCGGTAACCATCGGAACCGTGCGCACTTGGACACAGAGGCCGTAGTCGCCATGAAGTCCCCTCGCAAACGCGGCATCCGGCGCGCCCAGAGGGCCGACGGCGCACCCCGCGCCACCGCACGCGTTGGCGATGAAGCTTCCTATCCAGGCGCGGCCGGTGATTCGCGGTGTCATGCGCGATCCGATCAATGTCGCGATCGGCGCGTCGGCGATGGATTGCGTGCAATGCCTCGCCGCGTGCCGCGCCCATGGCGGTCCGTTGCAGTCCATTTGCGAAGGACTGTGCGCGTCCGTCTGCAACGCGTGAAACGTCGCGCACCAATCGCGCCAAACCAAGGAGAACTCACAATGAGATTACCAAATCAAGCTGCCGCCATCATGCGCCAGCAACCGTGACTGTATCCCGAGGGAAGGTCCGCCCGCAAAATTTCCTTTGCGAATTGGGGTGTGATGCAGCCGCCACATTGGCCGCCGCGGCATGCACCGCCGCGACCGCTGGTGTCGGTCTTGCAGCTTGTCTCGCGGCGGCCGAGACGGCGCACCAATTTGGTCGGAGCCGCTGCTGAGCACCCATCAAGGGCGCGTTACCTGGAGACCCGAATATGTTGCGAGCGGGAGGCAACAGTACCCCGTGGGAGTACTCGGACTTAAAGCCGATCATCCCGCGTCGGCGTATCAAGGAGCGAAACATGAGAATGCCGATCCAATCCAGACCGGTCAATCGCGGTGTGAGCACGGCAGCCATGAAGGACGCGGTCGCACCGTCGCGCCGCATGCGATCTTTGCATGGCCGCATGCGACGGCCTAAGCGGCTCGGAAAGACGGCTTGTCAGTTGGCCTGCGGCCCACAGTCTGCTGATTGAAGCGATCAGCCGCGTTGGCCGGAATGGGTACGTCCGGCCAACGCCACTTTCTCAGTCAATCGACCAACAGGAGAAAACGATGAGGTTCCCGACCCAAGCCAAACCGGTTGCGCGCCAGCAAAGTCCCACGCGCGCCGATGCCGGGCTGTCCAGCCTTCCGGATGTTGCGCCGGGTTATGTTGTGCCCTGGTCGATGCCATTGCGTGGCGGAATTACCGTTTTGCCGACGCCCTAGCGCAGCGATCTCTCCTCGGTGCCGTCCGAACATCGCGTTTCGGTGACGACAGGGACCTCGCGCACGCACCCGGGCTCCGGAAAGTGAGCCTTTCGGCGGACAGCACGACGATACGCGCCGAGCGCACCTTGCCCCGCCGCGCCGGAATGATAGACATCCGCGGTCCCCATCCGCCGCGGTGAACCCATGGCGCGCATTCCACTGATCGAAGAGGCCGAGCATCCCGAGCTCGCGGAGGTGATCGGCCGCATCAAGGCCGGGCGCCGCGGCGGGCTGCTCAACGTCTACAAGCTCCTGCTGCACAGCCCGGCGCTGGCGCAGACCTGGTTCGACCACAACGGCGCGGTGCGGTGGAAGACCGAACTCTCCGGGCGGTTGCGCGAAATCGTCATCATCCGCATCGCCCACCTCAACGGGGTCGACTACGTGCTCGCCCAGCACGTGCCAGGCCTCGCCGTCGCGGAGGGCCTCACTCTCGCCGAATGCGACGCGCTGGCGGACTGGCGCGCCACCGCCCTGTTCGACGCCCGCGAGCGCGCCGCGCTCGCCTATGCCGAAGCCATGACGATGGGGACCTCGGTGCCCGACGCGGTGTTCGCCGAGGTGCGGCGGCATTTCAGCGATCGCGAGATCGTCGAGCTTTCTGTGCTGGTCGGCACCTACATCATGCACAACCGCGTCATGAAGGCGCTCGCGATCGATCTGGAGCCCGAGGCCAATCGCGGCCGATAGAGCGTTTTTCGTTTAGGGTGACACACATACTTCGCTGTCATTGCCCGGCCTGACCGGGCAATCCAGTACTCACGGTCGGAGTTTACTGGATCGCCCGGTCAAGCCGGGCGATGACACAAATTGGTCAGCGTAATCGGAGAATGCGCTTAGCTCGTCTTCATCGGCCGGCACGCGCCGGGAACGCTTTGCCGCCCATGACGGTGCCGAGCACCTTGATGTCTTTCAACGCGTCGGGCGAGGCGACTTCGAGCGGATTGCGGTCGAGAACGGTGAAATCGGCGAGCTTGCCGGCCGTGATCGAGCCTTTCTTGTCATCCTGCCCGAGCAGGTAGGCCGCTCCCAGCGTCACCGCGTGCAATGCCTGCGGAACAGAAATGCGTTCGCCCTCGCCGAGAACCCGCCCCGACATGGTCTTGCGCGTCGTCGCGGTCCACATCGAAAACAGCGGGTCTACCGGCGTGACCGACGCGTCCGAATGCAGGCTGAAGGGAATTCCCATGCGCTGCGCGCTTCCGGCAGGGTTCATGCGCCTCGCCCGATCCGGCCCGGTAAATGTGGAGTAGTGCAGGTCGCCCCAGAAGTAGATGTGGTTCGTGAACAGGTTTGTCGCGACGCCGAGTTGCTTCATTTCGACAAGCTGACTTTGCGTCACGTACTGATTGTGCTCGATCCGGTGCCGGGTCGCGAGCTGCGGATACTGGCGCTGCGCCGCAGCCAGAGCCACCAGCGCCATTTCAGTCGCCTGGTCGGCGTTGGCGTGGATCACGGCCTGGAAGCCGCGCTTGTGCACTTCGAGGACCCATTTGCTCAAGTCTTCCTGCGAAATGTTCGCGACCCCGTTTGCAAACGTCTTGTAGTAATTGGGCCACTGGAACAGCCCGGTGTAACCCTGGATCGAACCATCGACGACAAACTTGACGCCACCGAAGCTGAGACGGTCGGTATCGTGTTTGTGCATTTCGGTGAGATAATCGAGCCCGCCCTTTTGCGCTATTTCTCCCTTTTGAAAGACGTCGATCAATGGGTTCATGACGATCCGCAGCGGAAAGTTGGGATCGGCCGCAACGGTCTGATAGGCTTTGTAACCTCCCGGGAGAGCGCCGAAGTTCAGATCGGCGAACGTCGTCACCCCCGTGCGATGCGCGAGCTTGGCGGCATCCCACGTGGCTTTCACCAATGTTTCGGAATCGAGCGGCGGCAGCTTCGCCACGAACGCAAGAGCCGCCTCGATCTCCTGAACCTCGCCGGTCGCCTTGCCGTCCTTCTTGACGATGCCCGCAATGGCGGTTTGGTCGGTCATTCCGGCCAACTCGAATGCCTTGCTGTTCACGTAGTAGATATGCATCGAAAGGTTTTCGATGAAGAACGGATGCCCGTTTGAAATCGGATCGAGATCGGCGCGGGTGAGCGGCGAGTTGCCGTAGAATTCCGGCTGATAGCCCCAGGCGACCAGCCACCTTCCATCGGCCGGCATTTTGGCGGCGGCGTTTCGGAGCCGCTCGATCACGGCCTGCTTGGTCTCCAATCCCTTGATCGGCGTGCCGTCGGGCGAGGTCCGGTCGAACCGGCCCACATACACGCCTTGCCAAAGCACGCCGGTAAATTGCGGATGCATGTGCGCTTCTATGAAGCCCGGAACGATCACCGCATCCTTGAAACGCTGGTCGATCTCGAATTCCTCGTTGGTGATCCAACCGCGGACTTCGTTGAGCGTACCCACGCCGAGGATCTTGCCGTCCATCACCGCCACGGCCTTTGCGGATGGCGTTCCCGGATCGAGCGTCACAATCGTCTTGGCCGTGTAGATGGTAATCTTGCGCGCAGACGAATCCGGCGGTGCCGGAGGGCTCTCGGGAACGAGCGTGTCGATGCCGCGCGGTTCGCGTGCAAGTTCGTCATGGGCAACTGCCAAGGTCGGCGCCGTCACCAAAGCGGCGGCAAGGAGAAGTCGCTGTATCGTGTTCATGTGTTGCCCCTCGAACCGACGTGAACGTTCTTCCCGGTCCATTCACAAGACGGGGACGCCGGAGGCGAGCAGCGTCCACATCGCCGCGGCTTAGCCCTGACGGCAGCACCCTGACACTCGATTCCTAATGATTTCACCACGCCGGAGGCGCGCGACTCATTAACCATCGTGCTTCGCGGTACCGACGATACCGGCGGCGGCGCAGGGGTTGCCCGATGCTCCGCTTTCGTGTTCGCCGGGCATGGCACCACATTCGGACCGTACCGTCGGAGTCGTTCAATAGCGTCGTGGCTCGATTTCCTGTCTCGCGCGGATTGAGCCCCTCGCGTCGCCGCGAGATGCCCTCCCCTTTTGTGGGAAAGAAGCTTAGAACCACGGTGCTGCATGACTTTGGCCCGCAAACCCCAGGGAATATGGCTGATGGTCCGTCTCGTTGCCGGCGCCGTGGTCGCAATCATCGTCAACGCCGCCGCGTTCGCCCAGGCCACCTATCCCGACAAGCCGGTGCGGCTGATCGTACCGTTCCCGGCCGGCAGCTCGACCGACATCGTCGCCCGCATCGTCGCGCAGAAGCTCGGCCAGCGGCTGGGCCAGCAGCTCGTCATCGACAACCGCTCCGGAGCGAGCGGGGCGATCGGCGCGGAGGCGCTCGCCCATGCGGCGCCCGACGGCTACACCATCGGCATCGCCACGCTGAGCACCCATGCGCTCGCTTCGAGCCTCAACCCCAACCTGTCCTACAATCCCGTCACCGACTTCGCCCCGGTGACGATGATCGGGACGTCGCCCTATGCGCTCACGGTCTATCCCGGGCTCAAGGCAAAGAGCGTCCCCGAGCTGATCGCGCTCGCCAAGGCGAAACCCGGCGCGCTCAATTACGCTTCGGCCGGACCGGCGAGCCTCGCCCATTTCGCCGGCGCGCTGTTCGCCTACATGAGCGGCGTCCAGCTGACCCATGTCCCCTATCGCAGCTCCGGCCAGGCCGTGCTCGACGTCATCGAAGGCCGCATCGAGATGCAGTTCGGCACGCTGGCGCCGACGATGCCCTATATCCGCTCCGGACAGGTCCGAGCCCTCGCCGTCACCGGGGCGCGGCGGGTGACCTCGCTGCCCGACCTGCCGACGCTCGCTGAGACCGGCCTTGCCGGCTACGAGGCATCGCTGTGGATGGCCCTGGTGGCACCGGCCGCGACGCCGCCCGCCATCATCGCGCGGCTCTACCGCGACATGGCGGCGATCCTCGCGACGCCCGAATTGGTCGAGGCGCTGCAGGCGCAGGGCATGGAGATGGACCCGATGACGCCGGATCAATTGAGGGCGCGCATCGCCAGCGAGATCGATAAGTGGCGCAACCTCGTCAAGGTCGCCGGCATTCACGTCGAGCCGTAACGGGCCGGCGCCCAGCGCGATCTCTCATTTTGCGCATGATCTCGTCCGAAAAGTCCGCAACTTTTCGGGGGATCATGCGCTCAGCGTGCGGGTAACGCCGCGCCACAAATTGAGACACAGCGTCTCGACGTCATGGAGCGCATTGGCGCGCGCCCCGATCGCGGTGTGGGGCATCAGGATGACATTGCCGTCGCGGTGGCGCAGCAGCGGATCGGCCGGATCGGCCGGCTCGGTGTAGCCGACATCGAGCCCGAGGCCGCCGAGGCGGCCGGCGTCGAGCGCCTCGACGAGGGCGGCATGGTCGATCAGCTCGGCGCGGGCAACGTCGACCAGGACGGCGCCGGGCTTGATGCGAGCGAGCGCGTCGCGGCCGATCAGGCCGCGCGTCGCGATATTGAGCGGCAGTTGCACCAGGATGTAGTCCGACTGCGCCATCAGGTCGGCGAGCGGCAGATAGTGTGCGCCGAGCGCGTGCTCGGCCGCGGCGGACAGCGGCGTGCGCTGGAAATACACGACCTTCATGGCGAAGGCGCGGGCGCGGTGGGCGACCTCGCGCCCGACCTCGCCGAAGCCGACGATGCCGAGCGTCGCGCCATGCACGGTCTTGAGCCCGGTGATGCCGGCGAAGTTCGAATAGCCGATGTAGCGGGGCTGCCGCGGCCGCACCTTGAAGCCGGCGGCCCGCAGCGCCGCCTCCTCGACCACGCCGTTGAATTCGCCGATCCGCTTGGCGAGTGCCAGCAGCAGCGCGAAGGCCTGTTCGGCCACCGCCACATTGACCATGCGGTGCAGAGTCTCGACCGCGACACCTCGGGCGGCGCAGGCGGCAAGATCGATATTGGTGGTGATGGTGCCGAACTTCTGCACCACTGCGAGGCGCGGCGCACCCGCGAGCAGTGCGTCGTCGATGCGCAGACCCTCGACGACCACGCCGTCGGCGTCGGTGATCTTCGCCTTGAGATCGGCCTGATCTTCCGCGAACACGACTTGCGCCGGATAGAGCCCCGGCAGGCGCTCCTGCAGGCGGGCGCACCAGCCCAGGAAATCCGGCTCGTCATGGGCGAAGAACTCGGCCACCGCGCGCTGATGCGCCGCCGGGGTCGCGGGATCGAGCACGACGGGAACGATCTTCAGGAAATGGTCTTGTTCGATCACAATGCGAGGCATGCTCAACCGCCGGCGGAGGCTGAAGAGAGTTCGGGGAATGGGGCGCGACGCCGAGACCCCTACCACGCCGGGTCGGCGCGCCCAAGATTTTTCCGGACGCCGGATGCGAAGTCGCAGCCTCCTGGTCGAGATCGCCGGATCAAGCGGCAATGAGCCGGTGGCGTTCGGCCAGCAGGCGGAACAGCGGCCGGCCGGCGATCTTGCCCATCGCGTCCCACACCGCCATGTCGATGGTGCCGACCGCGACCGAGCGCTCCCCGTGGCCGCCCGGCTTTTCGTTCTTCATCAGCGTGGCCCAGATGCGGTCCGGGTCGAGATTGTCGCCGGCATCGTTCACCAGGGCTTTCGGGTCGGCCTCGCGCAGACGCGGCGCGAACCGCTCGCGGATGAGGCCGCCCTGGCCGTAGCGGCCGTTGGAGTTGAAGCCGTAACCCACCACCGTGCGGCCGTCTCGCACCACATCGGTGACGATGGCGACGAGGGATAACGTCATCCTGGAAAAGTCGATATAGGCGTTGGCGATCGACGAGGCGATCGGCGCCGTCACTTCGCGAATATCCACGATGCGCATGCGTTACGTTCCACCGCAGCGGCTTGCGTTCAAGCGATTTGATCCGACGTATCCGGCGCGCTCACGCCCCGACCACCGTTCCCGGAACCAGGCCGCCGCGCCAGACATCCGCATTCAGATGATCTTGCGCGGCAGTGCAAAGACGTCCCGGCACTCTTGGTCGCTGGCCTGCACCCGCGGCGAGAAGGGTAAGCCGGCGTTCCATTTCCACGCTCGCGAACGGTTGCCCGCACAGCCACGGAAGGGCTGGAGTGCCGCCGCTGAACCAGGACGAGAAACTGCCGGTTCGCTCCAACTGCTCGGCTGCCGCCGCGGCGAACCATTCCACCGGCCGAGTGCCCGGTGAAATGTCATCGAACCGCGGATTTGCCGGCCAAAACGGCTCCCGGAAATGAATGCCAGCGGTCTTCAGGATTTCGAGCAGACGCACCAATGCCTTGACGCTTTCATCGCGCGCGCCCCATTCCCACGCGACGCGGGCCAATGTCGACGCGCGCTCGGCCGTGCATTCGGCCGCGCACAAAGCGGGAAGGCTCTTGAACGCGAAGGCGAGCGCGGCACATCGTGTTTTCGTCGGCTGATCCACGGCGCGCCATGCCGCATACGCCGCGAGACTGTTTTGGTAGTCGAGTTCCGCGGACATGCGGTTCGCACCGAGAATCTCCAATGACGATGCAAATTTCTGACGATGCCAGAACGAAACCGCATTTTTCCTGTCTTCCTCACCGGGAACCCAGGCAGGAATTGCATCGACCAAGAGCCCCTGTTGCGACAGTGCGCTCATCCGATCGGGTTTGGCGGCGAACAGATTGAGCTCGTAGGGAAGAAGCGGCTGCGTCACGTCCTGGGGCACCAGAATGGGTGCGCCCGCAAGCAATCGGAACACGCGATATCCGAGCGCGGGAAACAGCGGAAGCAACCGATCGTTCGCCTTGTCCGTCTGGACCTCGAACATCACCAGAGGCGAATGGTTCGAAAAAAAGTCGCGCCCGCCCGCGATGATCCGTTCCTCTTCGCCCTCGGCATCGATCTTGATGAAGTCGGGCGCGCGCCAACCTCTCGCGGCACCCTCTGCGTCGAGGCTGGTGATATGGACCGGCTCGCCGGATCCCTCCGCGCCGAGCGCGCGCATTTCGCTCGTCGCGGCGAACGCAAGATGTCCCTCCCTGTCGCTGTCCGAAAGCGCCGCGGCGCTGATTTCGAGATTCTCGAGACCATTGAGCGCGCGGCTGCGTTCAAGAAGTGCCCGGGCTTCACCTCCAGGCTCGTAGGAAAAGACGCGCCCCCCTGGCCCGACCTGGCGCGCCATGGGCAGGCTGTACACGCCCAGGTTCGCGCCGACGTCGATCACTGTCATCCCCGGCTTGAGAAAGCGGCGCAGAAAATGGATTTCCTTTTCGAACCAGTCCTCCTGTTCCAGCAGGACATACGTCGTGATGGCGGACAATACCGGCGGGACCGCGATGGTCAGGCCGTCACGAACGCGCAGCAGGAGAGCGGACATTTCGGATGCGCCGGTTGCCGTGACGGGCCGGGGTGTCGGTCCCAGAGCATGATCCCGAAAAGTTGCAGACTTTTCGGACAAGGTCATGCTCAAAATCAATGGCTTTAGGAGGCTGTCCGATTCAACCTGAAACGATAGCGCTCCAAGGACATCGACCTGTTCGAGTATCATTTCCGGGCGTGACGCAATGCGCCGCCGTTCGCGGTGCTATTGGCCCAGGCTCTCCCGCAGCCGCCGGAGCTGAGGCCGGATATGCTCGCAGCCGAGTTCCCGCTCGAACCGGGCAATCGCCTCGACCGTCGGGTCGGCACGCAAACGCGCCAGGCGGTCTGCGTCGCGCGCGCATGCGCCCTCCGGCTGGACCGGCGGGGTCGGTGGGGCCTGGGCCTGCGGCCTTGCCTCCGGACCGGGCTCCGGCGGCTTGCGGACCGGTTCGGCAGGGGCTGCGCGGTCGACAGGCGCAGCCGCCGGCGGCGCGGTCGCGACACTTTCGAACAGGCGCTGGACCTGCAGATGCAGCCGATTGCAGGAGAGCTCCCGCTGGAAGCGAGCGATCTCGTCCGGCACCGGGTTGGAGCGCAGCCGCGCCAGCCGCTGTTCGTCGCGGCCGCAGGCGAGCGCCGGATCGTCCCTCTCGAGTGCGGCCTGCGTGCTCGGTTGCGGCGCCTTGGAGGCTCGGGTTTTGCCGGCTCGGGTTTCGCCGGTACCGCATTGCCGATGGTCGGCGCGGGTTTTTCGACCCGATTCGGTTGCGCCGGAGGAATTGCAGCGTCCGGCCGGCTCGGAGGCTCCCGCGCGGCCACCGCCGGCGGAACGGGGATGGGTTCGATCTTCTTCGGGGCCAGCGCGGCACCAGCGGAATGATCGCGCCGCCGAGCGAGCCGTAGATGAACGGCTCCTGCCTGCCCGCGGTCGCTTGAGCACCTCGTCGCGCACCCGGCCGAGCGCGATCCGGATGTCGAGGCCGGGCTCCGGCGAGGTGCTTGAGGAGCGCGGAGGCGAACGGGCTGTTCGCGCCGTCGCCGTCGTAGGAGACCGAGCCTGCCTTGGCGGCATAGGCGACCAGGGTGTCGGCGCTGACGTCGTCGATCTTGGCGAGCCCGCCCTTCGGCCGCGGCGCGAATCGCCGACCGAGCGCTGCAACCTGCGCGACGAAGGGATTGTCGCGGCAGGCGTCGAGCAGGATCAGCCGCAGGCGGCTTGACCGACTGCAGCGCCCAGATGATGCGGTCGAGCGCCACCGCCTCGTCTTCCACGTCGTAGTCGCGGGCGAGCTTGGCATCGACCGGGATCAGATAGTTGGTGCCGTTCACCTCGATGCCGTGGCCGGCATAGTAGACCACCGCGATGTCGGCGCTCTCCGCCGTGATCAGGAAGTCGCGGACGGCGCGCTTGAAATCGAGGACGCCGAGATCGGTGCGCGAATTGACGACCTCGAACCCGACCGATCGGAACAGCGCCGCGATGGCGTTGGCATCGTTGATCGTATTGGGCAGCGGCGAGGCGTTCCGATAGGAGGAGTTCCCGATCACCAACGCGACGCGTCGATCGGCCTGCGCCGCGGTGGCGAACAGAACCGCCGCCGTGACGATCACGCGAAAACTAGAAACCCCTTCCGTTTCATGTGTGCATCAATTCTGCGTCAATCGCTCGCCGAGTTCCGCCGCCAGAACCGCGGCCAGCGCGCGACCATTTCAAACGTTAGTTGGCTCGCGGCCTAATCGGGTTCATTTGCGCCTGATCTTACCACCAAGTGCTAGAAATATCGGCGGTGCGGCGGCCGGTGCGGCCGCGGTATCGGCCGGCGGCCACTCGGCGTCACCGTCACCGTTATCTCGTTGGAATAAACCGGCGGATCGTGCGGCACATGGGCCTCGTCCGCAAACAGCAGCCGCAGCTTGTGCTGGCCGAGCGGCAGCGTGATCTTCGCCTCGGTCTGGCCGGCGCCGAAATGCAGGTGGTTGAAATCGTTGGGGATCGGCTGGTCGAGCGGCGGCAGTTCCGCGTCGACGAGCAGGTGGTGATGCCCGGTGTTCGCCTTCTCGAAGCCGGCCGGCGCGACGCCCATGCCGAGAAGACCGAAGCGGATCACCGGGTTGGGCGGTGACATAGCGCGCCGTCGGTCGGCTGGATGAAGTAGACCTTGGCATCCTTGGGCGAGGGATGCCGCTTGGCGGCGCCGCCGGCTGGGGTCGGCGTGCTGCGCCTGCGGGCGGCCTGCTCGACGACCTTCACCTTGATGCGCGCCGATACCACCGGCGGCGAATGCGGAACGTGGTTCTTGTCGCCGAACACGAGCTGCAAGGTGTGCTCGCCGGGGGTCAGCGTCACCTCGGCTTCGGTCTGGCCGGCGCCGAAATGCAGATGCTGGAAGTCGTTCGGGATTTCGGCGTTGAGCGGCGGCGTCGGCGCGTCGATGATCAGATGATGATGACCGGAATTGGCGCGATCCGAGCCCGCCGGCGCGACGCCCATGCCGCGCAGGCCGAAATGAATGGTCGACTTCGTGGGCAACGTGTCGCCGTCGTTGAGTCCGATGAAGTACACGGCCGCCCCCGGAGGCGACGGCGTCGGGCCGCCGGCCTGGCTGTGAGCCGCGCCGGCAAGGATCAGGCAGCCGAAGGCCGGCACCAGGATCGAAGCCAGGATTCTACGACATCATGGCACTGTCCCCAGCGGTTGGAGCGCACGACTTATCGAAGTCAGTGGAACGACTTTTCCAAGCAGATGGGAACCATCCGTTCGGCCTCGACTTCCAAGCAAGAATATTCCTTTGCGCTGCGATGTAAACCCCGACCAGCGGCCAGTGATCTGACATGAATGTCAGACAAGTCGGCCCGCTCACCTATTGAACCCACGCGCCTGTTGAAGTAGTGGCGCGACCGCGCCGACGCGTCGCCTTGCCGACCTCGGTGAAATGACGCATGGTGCGCGTATTGGGCGTCTGAGGACAGTTCGTTCGGTTGCCGGTTGCGCGGAAACGACATCATGAATTCGCGTCTGTTGTTTCTGATCTTTCTCGCTGTGGCTGCCGCGGTGGCAAGTCCGCCGGCACAGGCGCAGCGCGGACTGACCATCAAGCCGACGCCCGGCTCGCCACCCGCTGCCGCCCCGATCGAACGACCAGCACCGGCACCGGATACCGCCGTTGCCCTGGGAAACACCCCCGATCCGGGCGAGATCTTCAAGGATTGCCACGACTGCCCCGAGCTCGTCGTCGTCCCGACCGGCGATTTCGTCATGGGCGCCAACGACACGCCGTACGAAAAGCCGGAGCGCACCGATCGCGATCCGACGTCCGTTCGCGATCGGCCGCCGCGAAGTCACCTTCGCGGAATGGGATCGGTGCGCCGATGCCGGCGCCTGCAAGTACCGGCCGGACGATCACGGCTGGGGACGCGGCGACCGGCCGGTGATCAATGTCAGCTGGGACGACGCCAAGCTCTATCTCGCCTGGCTGTCGCAGAGGACCGGACAGAGATACCGGCTGCCCAGCGAAGCCGAGTGGGAATATGCGGCGCGGGCGGGAACCAAGTCGCCGTTCTGGTGGGGCCGCGATGTCGGCGCCGGCCGGGCGCAATGCGACGGCTGCGGCAGCCCGGCCAACAGGCAGACCTCTCCCGCGGCATCGTTCCGGCCGAACGGCTTCGGGCTTTACGACACGTCGGGAACGCCGCCGAATGGGTCGAGGACTGCTGGAACGACAATTATCGCAACGCCCCGAAGGACGCGGCCGCCCTGGACCGCGCGGCGATTGTCACCTGCGCGTGCTGCGCGGCGGCAACTTCACCAGCAAGCCGACCGACGTCCGCTCCGCGGCGCGGTTCCGCTACGACTTCGACGTGCGCTATTACGCCAACGGTTTCCGGGTGCTTCGGGAATTGCAGTGATCCCGGCGCGCATGATCCCGAAGTTGCAGCTCGGCAGATGATGCGCAATCGACCGAGCGCGATCTCGCGCTTTGACACTGACATTGAGGTGGTGATGAAAGCGCTGCTGGCGGCAATCTCGATTTGCGTGAGCGCGGCGGCGGCGTCGGCGCAGTCCTATTCGGCCAGCGGCCAGGTCGGCTACCTCCAGGAATGGGAGCTCAAGGCGAGCCTCGCCGAAATCGGTGTCGGGCGGCAAAGTGGAGTATTCGCGGCCCGTTGACGCTGCGGCATGTCGGGCTGTGCAGCGTCAACGGCGTCGAGGAAAAGTCCGGCGAAATGCGGCTCACGGTTTCGCGCTCGACCTCGGGCGTCGAGGGAACGCTGGCCATGGACGACGACAGCTGCCGGATCGTCGCATCCGCATCGCCGTCCTATTCCGGGCTGCTGAGCTGCCGCAACGCCCAGGGCGTGCCGATCAATTTTTCCATCGACCAGGTGAGCGCGGCAGGCCAGCGCGGCGCGGAGGCCGGGAAGTAGGAGCCGTGATACGCACGCTCACTGCCGGCACCCTCGTCATCCAGTCGGCCTATCCCGATCCGCCCTTCGTGGCGAAGAGATAGCCCGCGGCGAAATCCATCATTGCCCCGCGGCGGCCTGCTTCGGAGGTGGGCGGGAAGGCCGGATTGGTCTGCGGTGCCGCGGATCAGCGCGAGCGCGGTCTGCAGCGCCTTGTCGTCTTTCGCATCCCTGGGAACGTAAGACTGCGAGCCGCTCTGCTCCTCGCCTTCCGCCTTGAGATGCCCGGGCAGCTTCGATTCGCTCCGCGTCTGGACCTGGCGCGATCTCCTTGGGCACGTCCTGGAGCACCTCGATGTCAGGTGCGATACCGTGCGCCTGGATCGAGCGTCCCGACGGGGTGTAGTAGCGCGCCGTGGTCAGGCGCAGCGCGCCGTTGCCCTGGCCGAGCGGGATGATGGTCTGCACCGATGCCTTGCCGAATGTCCGCGAGCCGATGATGGTCGCGCGCTTGTTGTCCTGCAGGGCGCCGGCGACGATTTCCGAGGCCGACGCCGAGCCGCCATTGATGAGGACGATCAGCGGCTTGCCGTCGATGAGATCGCCGGGCACGGCGCTGAAGCGCTGGATCTGTTCGGGATCGCGACCCCGGACCGAGACGATCTCGCCGCTGGTGAGAAACGCGCCGGCCACCCGAACCGCCTGATCCAGCAGGCCGCCCGGATTGTTGCGCAGGTCGATGATGTAGCCCTTGAGCTGGTCCGGCGGAATTTTCGCCGAGAGGGCGGCGACCGCCTGCTTGAGCTCGTCCGACACCTGGCGGGTGAACTGGGTGATCCGAATGTATCCGACGTCGCCCCCTTCATCGCGCTCGCGCACCGTGGCGACCTTGATGACTTCACGGGTCAGCGTGAGGTTGAGCGGAGCCGCCTGGTCCTTGCGCGCGATCTCCAGCCGAACCTCGGTGCCGGGCGCGCCGCGCATCTTTTCCACCGCCTCGTTCAGGGTAAGGCCTTTGATCGGGGCGCCGTCGACCTGAGTGATGACGTCGCCCGCCCGGATTCCGGCCTTGGCCGCCGGCGTGTCGTCGATCGGCGACATCACCGTCAGCAGGCCGTCCTCCATATTGACCTGCATGCCGAGGCCGCCGAACTGGCCGCTCGTCGCCACCTGCATCGCGCTGGTAGCTCTTCGCATCCATATAGCTCGAATGCGGATCGAGACTGCCGAGAACGCCGTTGATCGCCGAGGAGAGGAGCTTTCCATCGTCGGGCTTGTCGACATAGTTGGACCGCACCATGTCGAGCACCTTGCCCAGCACTTCGAGCTGCCGGGAGGTTTCGGCGCTGGGCGCGGTATCGCCGTGCGGCGCAGCCTGCGTATGCCCCGACAAGGTGCCGCACATGAAAAGAGCGGCGCCTGCCGCCGCTCCGATGACGATCCTGGGGAATCTCAACATGCCGCTTCGTCCTCCGGCTCGCAGACCCTGGAAAACACCTGTCGGCCTGCCCAAATCGATTCGCGGGCTGGCCTCAAGTCCTCACCGGAGCATAAGCAATTCCTCGCCGCGGCAAAGACTTGTTTTGAATCCGGTTCGCCCGGCTCCCGCCGCATTGATGGCGTTTGCGCCTGCGCCGGGCCAATCAATTTGCCCGAACGCCCCCCTACGTCGCCGTCTTCGGCACGCTGAACGCCAGCACCTCCGGCTTGCAGTCGTGCACCGCGACGCCGACCATCGGGTCGACCTCGGTCTCCCACGGCCGCTGCGCCAGGACGCGGGCGGTGTCGTCGTGGCCGGCCCTCCAGCGCAGGCGGATGCCCTCGCGGGTGAAATCGAAATCGCGCGAATTGCCTTCGCCTTCGATATAGGGGGCGTTGAGCCGCACGATGTGCATGAAGGTCTTGCAGCCGTATTCGGCGAGCTCCTTCACCTCCTGCGTCTCGCGCTGGTCCTCCGGCATCAAACGAACCAGTTGGCGCACGACGTGGCGGAGCCGGTGCAGGTCCTGCTGGCGGGCGATGTAGGTGGCGTCGCGGCTCGCGAACTGGATGTCCTTTTCGCGGCTGAGCACGTCGAGGAAGCGTCTGCGGCTCGGGTCCCGGAGAGTGCCACATCTGATCGGCGAACACGATGGAATCGCGCCGGGGATTGTCGTCGAACACCGCTTCGATGGGCGTGTTGGAATAGATGCCGCCGTCCCAATAGGGATCGCCGTCGATGCGGACCGCCGGAAACGAGATCGGCAGCGCGGCGGAGGCGAGCACGTGGCTGAGGTCGAGCGGCATGCGGCGCACTGTCCCAGTATTGCATGCGCCCGGTCTTCACATTGACCGTGCTGACGGTGAGGCGGGGCCGCCCGGAATTGAACCAGGCGGGATCGGTCAGCGCGCGTCATCGTCTTCTTCAGGGCTTCGGTGGTGTACAGCGACGCCCGCTCGACGCCGAGCGGGGCATTCACCCCGCCCATGGTAAGGGCGTGATTGGGCGCGTAGTAGCCGGGAACGCCGCCGAAAAAGGCGGCCACATGGGCGGCGCTGTTGGTCATTTCGGTGACGAGGCGCGATGTGCCGAACCACGGTGCGAAAGCGGCGAGTCCTCCCACCACGGCTTGTATTCCATCGTCGTCCAGAATTCGCGCAGGCGCTCGACGCGCTTCTCCGGCGGGTTGCCGGCGATGATGCTGGCATTGATGGCGCCGCTCGAGGTGCCGATGACCCAGTCCGGCTCGATGCCGGCTTCGTGGAACGCCTGGTAGACGCCGCCCTGATAGGCGTTGAGCGCGCCGCCGCCCTGGAAGGCGAGAACGATCTGGCCGGGCAAGGCGCTCGAAGACTTGGGCGCTGCGTCTGCGGCGCCCTCGGGCTGCATCATGTCCATGGCGTCTTATTCCTTAATCGGCGGGCGGCATTGTAGCAGGACCGACCCGGCATTGCGTTCGCAGGGGGCCGGTGTTCCGCATCGTATTTAAGATCAACGTAAGCGTCGTGAAGCCCCTTCTGGCCGACTTCCTTCCAGTTCGGCCGAGCCCGAGAAGATCCAGCACGCCTGCGAGCATAATTACCCCCCGATCTTCCCTCTACAGTGGGACTGGCGACTGCCTGGGCGCCCCCAACGCCACCGCCTATGTGGGTCCCATTCAAAGCTACCCTGTAGTCAACTTGGGGTTTACCCTGCCCTTTGGCATCGAATGACGCGCAGCCGCGAAGGTCCAAGAGTTCTGCGCATGGGCAAAGCATCAAGACTGCTTCTCGGCGTGTTCCTCGCGCTTGCAGTGGCAGGCGCGTCGAGCGCCGGGCCGTACGAGGACGCTGTCGCTGCATATGGGAAAGGCGACTACGCGACTGCGGTGCGCCTGTGGCGACCGCTGGCCGAGCGGGGTGATCCGGGGGCGCAGCTTATGCTCGGAACCATGCTTCATGATGGAGTGGGCGTTCCCCAGGACTTTGCAGAGGCGCTCCGTTGGTTCCGCCGGGCGGCCGATCTGGGCAATGCAAAAGCCCAATCGAGCATCGGGCGCATGTACCAGTCAGGTAGCGGGCGTTGTTCAGGATTACGCGTGGGCCTTGTACTGGTACCGCAAGGCGGCCGAGCAGGGAGACGCCACGGCGCAGAGCGGCCTCGGGGCAATGTACAGTTCCGGCCAGGGTGTTGCTCGCGATGACGCAGAAGCCATCCGATGGTTCCGAAAGGCGGCTGAGCAGGGAGACCGAGACCGCGCAGCTTTTCCTGGGGGTCAGGCACCAACAGGGCCTCGGCGTTGCCAAGGATTATGCGGAAGCAGCCAGGTGGTTCCGCAAAGCAGCCGAGCAGGGAAACGCCATCGGGCAACGCTCACTCGGCAGAGCCTACGAGGTGGGTGAGGGTGTTCCTCGTGACGACGCGGAAGCCGTTCGCTGGTTCCGCAAGGCGGCTGATCAAGGAGATGCTACGGCGCAGGGCGAGCTCGGGAAAGCCTACGCGACGGGTGAAGGTGTTCCTCGTGACCAAGCGCAAGCCGCGCGCTGGTTCCGCAAGGCGGCTGATCAGGGAGACGCAACGGCGCAGGGCGAGCTCGGGAAAGCCTACGCGACCGGTGAGGGTGTTCCTCGTGACCAAGCGCAAGCCGCTCGCTGGTTCCGCAAGGCGGCTGATCAGGGAGACGCAACGGCGCAGGGCCGCCTCGGGGTCATGTACCTCGCCGGTGTCGGCGTTCCACAGAACCATGTTCAGGCTTACATGTGGCTCAATTTATCGGCCGCGCAGGGCATCAAACGTGCGGCAGAAGAACGAGACAAGCTTGCACAAAGCATGACCCCCGCGCAGATCGCCGAGGCGCAGAAGCTGGCGCGTGCGTGGAAGCCAACCGCAGGACGATAGGGTCGGCTATCGTGGCGGAGAGCCACGATGCCAGATAGAACGCTTAGCTGAAATGCGCCAACGAACTGTTGAAGTGCATTCGGGAGCGCCTTCGACGTTTGCGAACGAGCGAGGAATTGCGCGATCGGTGATGAGGCCCCCCTATTTTGTTGTCGCCGTCAGACCTTCGACCGCCTCCATCACGGTCCCCTTGTTATAGAGGCAGTAGCTTCTCACTTTTCTCGCAGTGTCCTTCAATTGCTCGACGTCGACCGTCGTTGTATTGCGCTTGCCGTGGTAGTAGCCGCTCAGCCAGATCGCGATGTGGTCGGGATCGGCGACCTTCATGAGGACCAACTGCTCGCAGGTGATCTTCGCAACGTCGATCGTGGTTTGCGCCAGACCCGGCGCAGATGGAACCGACGCGAGCAGCAGTCCAAACAGCATGTGGTTCGCGTTCTTCATCACTTGCTACCTTTCCCGGCAAAACGCGCCGATCCGTCCTAATGACTTCAAAGGCCTCCGCTCGACGAAATCCTGTTTCACACCACGCTCTCGTGCGCATGCCGACAAACGATCGAAGCGTCGCGGAACATTCCTTAGCGGGATCCCTTGCCACATTTGAACGAACATATGATAGCGACAGCGCGAGAGTCAGTATGGCTGCGGCACGAAATTACGACCCTTCAGTGCCGCGTCGTCATCGTATTTGCCTTTGGTCGAGCGCTTTGGCAGCGCGACCTTCGCATGCCGGCAGTGCCGACGACGGAGAAGGGGTAGCGCGCGGGCGCCTTGGGAAATCTAGCCTGAGTAACCAATGGTGGGCGCGACAGGGATCGAACCTGTGACCCCTACCATGTCAAGGTAGTGCTCTTCCGCTGAGCTACGCGCCCGGATGGGATCGGCCGATGCTATATCGGCTCATTCGGGCGGCGGCAAGCGGGAGAGAAAGCGGTGCGCTCGGGCCACCGCCGGCATCTCAGGAGGCCGCCCGCTCGCGCCGCCGGCGCCTCACGCCGCCAGCATCTTGCCGACCTCGTTGACGAGGTCGCGCAGGTGGAACGGCTTGGACAGCACCTTGGCGTGCTTGGGGGCGGAGGAGTCCGGGTTGAGCGCCACCGCGGCGAAGCCGGTGATGAACATGATCTTGATGTCGGGGTCGAGCTCGGCCGCCCGGCGGGCCAGCTCGATGCCGTCCATCTCCGGCATCACGATGTCGGTGAGCAGGAGCTCGAACGGCTCCTCGCGCAGCCGCTGATAGGCCGACAGCCCGTTGTCGTAGGAAATGACGTCGTAGCCGGCGGTCTGCAGCGCCTTGACGAGGAAGCGCCGCATGTCGGTATCATCTTCTGCCAGAAGGATCTTTGTGGTCATGCGACGACAACGTCCGATGTCTCGGCAAGGAACCGGCGCCGTGCCCGACCCTGATCCGAATTGCTAGATTCCCATAAGCCGCAATCTTGGTAAATATGGCGTGAAGCTGCGTAACATTCGCTTCGACCTTTACCCGCCATGGGTTTCGCGTCTACACAAGACTACCGATCACGTGGCACAGGAATGTGGCCTGGTGCAGCCCCCGATTGAGGCCATGAACGTTCATCCCGACGAACTCGATCCGCCGTTCGAAATCCTGGAGCCGGCCGAACTGCGCGGGCCGGTGGCGTTCAACTCGCCCCACAGCGGCTGCGTCTATCCGCGCGCCTTCCTGGCGGCGGCGCGGCTCGACCTCGCGACCCTGCGGCGGTCGGAGGACTGCTTCGTCGACGAGCTGCTGCTCGGCGTGGTGCCGCGCGGCCATCCGCTGATGCGGGCGCATTTCCCGCGCTGCTTCGTCGACGTCAACCGGGAACCCTACGAGCTCGACCCGCGCATGTTCGACGGCCGGCTGCCGTCGTTCGCCAACACCCGCTCGATGCGGGTGGCGGGCGGCCTCGGCACCGTCGCCCGGGTGGTCGGCGATGCCCAGGAAATCTACGACCAGCGCATCCCGGTCGACGACGCGCTGCGGCGGATCGAGGGGCTCTACAAGCCCTACCACCGGGCGCTGCGCAAGCTGATGACCCGAATCCACCGCGATTTCGGCACTGCCGTGCTGGTCGATTGCCACTCGATGCCCTCGACCGCGGGCCCCAAGGACGAGCGGCCCCGCGCCGACATCGTGATCGGCGACCGCTACGGCACGAGCTGCGTCGGCCTCGTCGCGGACGCGATCGAGGCGATCCTGCGGGAGCGCGGCTATGTGGTGAGCCGCAACAAGCCCTATGCCGGCGGCTTCATCACCGAGCACTACGGCAACCCCGCCGCCGGGCTGCACTCGGTCCAGCTCGAGGTCAACCGGGCGCTCTACATGGACGAGCGCCGGTTCGAGCGCGCCAAGGCGTTTGCAACGGTCGCGCACGATCTCGAGGCGATGGCCGATGGCGTCAACGACATCGCCCGCCAGGAGCTTGGGCCGTACCGCGCCGCCGCCGAGTAAGCTTCCTTCAACCAAGTCAGGCGCTGGCTTGCCCAGCATTCGGGAAGGGTCAGGCCGCTGGCATAAAAAAGGGCCGCTAGCGTGCTAGCGGCCCAAGTCTAGGGAGGAAACGCCCAAGGAGGGCGGCGGTAACGCGACTGATCGCGCTACCGCACTGCGGGAATATGCCACCGCGCTGCACAAAAAACAAGGGGGTTCTTTTCATATGTTAAAAACCCCATAATTTCAGCACGCTGTGTAGCGATTCAGGCACACGGCCCCGGAGGGCGGCCCGAACGGTCGGTTCCCATCGGTTTGGATAATTCGCTCCACTACTTCAATATGTTGGTGGGCCGATCTGTCTCCACATTTGGCAACCAGATCGGACCACCAGGTCGGGCTCCAGGGAGGGGCATGGGATGGGCGCGGTCGATTTCGGGGCTTTCATCGACGAGCTGGCGACCGTGTCGGGGGATGCGATCCGGCCGTTCTTCCGCACCTCGCTCGGGGTCGAGGACAAGAGCCGGGGCGGCGCCTTCGATCCGGTGACGGCCGCCGACCGCGCCGCCGAATTCGCCATGCGGTCCATGATCCGCGACCAGTTCCCGGCCCACGGCATCATCGGCGAGGAGTTCGGCGCCGAACGGCCCGATGCCGAATTCGTCTGGGTGCTCGATCCGATCGACGGCACCAAGTCCTTCATATCGGGCATGCCGGCCTGGGGCACGCTGATCGCGCTGACGCGGGCCGGGCGGCCGGTCTACGGGATGGTGCACCAGCCCTTCATCGCCGAGCGCTTCACCGGCGACGGCGCGGCTTCGAACTATCGCGGGCCGGCGGGCGACCGCGCCCTGCTGGCGCGGCCATGCGCCGCGCTCGCCGACGCCGTGCTCTACACCACGAGCCCGCGCCTGATGAACGCCGAGGACCGCGCGGCTTTTGCCGCGGTCGAGGACAAGGTGCAGCTGTCGCGCTATGGCGGCGACTGCTACGCCTATTGCATGCTCGCCGCCGGCCACGTCGATCTCGTCATCGAGACCGAGCTCAAGCCCCATGACGTCGCCGCGCTGATTCCGATCATCTCCGGGGCCGGCGGCATCATCACCACCTGGGCGGGCGAGCCGGCAGAGCACGGCGGCCGCATCGTCGCCGCCGGCGACCGCGGCGTCCACGAGGCAGCGCTTGCGATGCTCAAGGGCTGACCCTCAGAACAGCGGCGTTCCCGGCACGAAGGCGTCGAAAGCGGCCCAGAACTGGGAGCGGAAGTAGTCCTGCTCCATCAGGACTTCGTGCCGCGCCCCCGGCACGATGACCTGGGAGCCGACCCGAAGCCGGCTGGCGAAATCCTCGATCGCCGGCGTCGACACCAGTTGGTCGTGGCCGCAGGCCACCATCAACATGGGCTGGCGCAGCAAGGCCGCAAAGCCCGGATGGGCGAATTCCTCCATGGCGCGGAAAGCCGAGTCCATCCAGGCATTGGTGGGAGCGCCGATCGCCAGCGCCGGTTCGGCTTCGAGCACCGCGGCGGTGCGGGCATGGCGGACCGGATCGGAGGTGACGGGATTGTTGCCGAAGGGCATGGTCGAGGGGCTCATCGGGCCGCCGCCGGGCACGTAACGCCCCCCGAATCCGGTGAGCCGCAGCGTCCGCACCAGCGTCGGCGCGATCGACATCATCGGGATGTTGATGAGCCTGATCAGCGGCGCGCACAGCACCATGCGGTCGAACCAGCGGTGGCCATGCGCCGCCGCCCGCATCAGCACCGCGGCGCCCATCGAATGCCCGAGCGCGAAAAACGGCGGCGGACAGTCGGGCAGCACGATTTCCTGCACGAAGGTCTCGAGATCGATGTCGTATTCGGCAAAGCTGCGCACATGACCCTTGCGGCTGTCGCGCAGCCGGCGCTCCGACAGGCCCTGCCCGCGCCAATCGAGCGTCGCCACGGCGAATCCGCGCGCGCGCAGATCGCGGACCACCTCGAAATATTTCTCGATGAACTCGGTGCGGCCCTGAAAAATGCAGACGGTGCCCCGGCGTCCGGACGGCGGCTCCCAGCGCGCATACCGGATCGATACCCCGTCAGGCGTCTTCAGCACGCCGATGCGCACGCCGTCGGGCGCCGGGTTCTCGGGTATGGAGATCAGCTTCATTGAGGATTCTGTGACGCCTCGCAGGAACGCTTTTCGCTTATAGGAGTCGTCCGCAGCGCTCAACGGAGCATAGGAAGGTTTTCGTCGAAATCCGCAAGTGGCCTCCAAATTGTTTGGGCCACATCACCGGTCAAGCGACCATGCCTTGGGCAATGCAGAGCCCCGCATGCCCTGCATGGGGCCTTGAAGCCCGCCGCGGGCTCCCTACATCTTTGGACGTGCAGGCCATTCGGCTGCACATAGCGGTCCGGCCCCGCGGGGCGGACTTATCCTGCATGTCGCTTCAAGGAGGACTATGCCATGCGTCCATTCGATCTTTCCCCCCTCTATCGCTCCACCGTCGGCTTCGACCGGTTTTTCTCCATGCTCGACCAGGCGTCGGGCTTCGAAGGCGGCGGCTCGCCCTATCCGCCCTATAACATCGAGCGGACCGGCGAGAATGCCTACCGCGTAACCGTTGCGGTGGCCGGCTTCTCCGATGCCGAGCTTTCCATCGAGGCGAAGGAAAACACCCTGACGGTGAAAGGCGAGAAGGTCGCCAAGACCGAGCAGCCCAAGACGGAAGTGCTCTACCAGGGCATCGCCGCGCGGGCTTTCGAGCGGGTATTCCGGCTCGCCGATTTCGTCGAGGTGAAATCCGCGGCGCTCGAGAACGGCTTGCTGCACATCGACCTCGTGCGCGAGATTCCCGAGGCGATGAAGCCGCGGACCATCCGCATCAATGGCGGTCAGAACAACAAGGTCATCGAGACCAAGGCGGCCGCGTAAGCCACCCCTAGATCGCGAGCGTTTGGAAGCGCCCCGGGGATTCCGGGGCGCTTTTCGTTGCTGGAATTTTTCCGTCGCTATTCCAGCGGCGCGATCGGAACCATGGTGGGCTTCTCGGCCACCGGGTTGGGCGCACTCGGCGCATTCTCCGCAGGCTTCGCGGCGGGCGCCTCCGGCACCGATCCCGTCACCTCGGCGGAATCGCCGGGGCGGGCTCGCGGCAGCGGCGGCTGCGCCGCTACTTTCCTTTGAGGCGGCGGTGATGCGTAGCCTGGTGCGCGTCCCATCGGCGGCATCGGCCGGCTGTCCGGCGGCAGCGGCCGGCTGTCGATCGGCACGTCGCCGGGCGGCAAGGGCGCCGTTTCGGAATAGCCGGGCCCGCTCAGATAGGGTTCATACCGCGGCGCCGGCGCCGGACCGGTTGCGTAGGCTCCGGGCGCGCGAGGTTGATCGAAGGCAAGCCGCGTCGCCGAAATGATGCGACCGCTGCGCGCGTCGATGGCGACCCGCAGCTCGAAGTTCCGTCGATTGAGGGCGCGCATGATATAGACCGGGCCGCGCAGGACCGGCCGGGTCAGCGGCTGCCAGCCCAGCGCGCGCACATTGGCGGCGACCTGTTCGGGCGGCATCGCGCCCGCGAAGCCGTTGGCATAAGGGCCAGCCGCATAGGCCGGCGGCGGCGGTCCGGCCCCGTAGGGCCGCGCTGCATCCCCACCGGAAACCTGTGCGCCGGCGGCAACCGGAAACGCACATGCAAGACCGGCCGCAGCAAAGGCGAGAAGCCGCGCTTTCATGTTCACCTCCGTGTCATATCCAGATTTTGCACAAGCCGAAGCGATTCGGCCACGCCCTCCACCCTCGGAGGAGCCCCATCCCAACGTTTGATTCAGGCGAAGCTTGGGCGCGATAGCGTTTGTTTTGCGTGGGCCACGAACGCCTCGATGTGGCTTTCGGTGGTGGCAAACGACGTAACCAGACGGGCAAGGACGTGGTTCCCGGGAATTTCCGCCCGTGCCGGCAGGCTGTCGGAGTGGAAGGCATAGTACTGGGCGCCCGCCGCCTGCAAACGCCGGTGCAGCGCTTGCGGCAGCAGCACGAAGACGAGATTGGCCTCGACCGGCCATACCGGCGCGAGGCCGAGCGCTGAAAGTTCCGCCGCCAGCCGATCGGCCATGCGGTTGGCGTGGCGCGCCAGCCTGAGCCAGAGATCTGCCGCAAAAAACGCCTCGAACTGCGCTGCGATGAAGCGGTGCTTGGAAACGAGATGGGCGCCGCGCTTGCGCCGCTCTGCCATCCCCGCCGCCAACGCCGGATCGAAGAACACCACCGCCTCGGCCGCCAACGCCCCGCCCTTGGTGGCGCCGAACGCGAGCACGTCGATCCCCGCCTGCCAGGTCGCCTGCGCCGGCGTCACGCCGAGCCGCGCGATCGCATTGCCGAAGCGCGCGCCGTCCATGTGCACGGTGAGGCCGCGCTCATGGGCGAGCGCACAGAGCGCCGCCACCTCTTGAGACTGGTAGATCGTGCCGGCTTCGGTCGCCTGGGTGAGCGAAACCATGGCGGGCACGACCTGGTGAGGGCTGTGGCCTCCGTGGCGGTCGAGGGCGACCGCGAGCGTCGCCGGAGCGAGCTTGCCGCCTTCGCCGGGAAGTCCGACCAGCCGCAGCCCACCGCCGAAGAATTCCGGCGCGCCGCATTCATTGGCAATGATGTGCGCCTCGCAGTGGCACATCACCGCGCCCCAGACCGGTGTGAGATGAGCGAGGGCGAGAGCATTGGCTGCGGTGCCGGTCGGCACCAGAAAGACCGCGACCTCGCGCTCGAAAACCTCGCAGAACCGCCGCTCGACCCGCTGCGTCGCGTCGTCATCGCCGTAAGCAAGTGCGAAACCCTCGTTGGCCGCGACGACGGCTTCGAGAATGGCGGGTGCGACGCCGGCGGCGTTGTCGCTGGCAAAGTTCATGCATGTCCTCTCGCCTGCGGCGCTTCGAGGTCGGCGAAATAGAATAATAGCGGCGCCACGGTTTCGCGCGATAGCCGGTCGATCTCGTCACCGGCGAGCGAGATGCAAGCGAGACGGAGGGAGAAGGTGCACGCAAGCCCGCGGCCCGAATATCCACGAATCGCCGCGGAATCGGCGGCGCCGCCGCGCCAGCACAGAAAAAATCGCGCGTGGAGCCGATTTTGCTGTGATGCCGCCTTGAATCCGTGGCAGGATTTTGTCATAAGTGTTAGGACAGCAATGCTGTCCCAGTTTGGCGGGCAACATCCCCAATCAGGATGCGTCTGCCATCGGAACGGCGGCCGGCGATGGGGCGCATCGCGGCGGCCAAGACGAGCAGCCCTGCGCAGAATTACAGCTGGCGACGAGGCTGTCAGCTTGACATGGTACGCGTTTGGGCCGCAGCGCCGATCGGCGCGGAGGTCGGAGGCGTAGTGTGCCGGCGGGCGATGCCCGCCGGAAGAGTGAGGCGGCAACGGATGGGCGCGACAGGATCTGACCAGGAGCACCGCGATCTCGGCGAGGGCGAACGCAGCGTTTCCGTTCGCGACGGCGGCGCCGGACGACCTGCCTTTGCGCCTCTCGGCGATACCGCCGATCCCGGCGTTCCCGCCGCGCGCGGCCTGTACGACCCGGCGCTCGACAAGGATTCCTGCGGCGTCGGCTTCATCGCCGACATCAAGGGACGAAAGTCCCACCAGATCGTCGAAGACGCCCTCACCATTCTCGTGAACCTCGAGCACCGCGGCGCGGTCGGCGCCGATCCGCGCGCCGGCGACGGCGCCGGCATCCTGGTGCAGATCCCGCATCAATTCTTCGCGAAGAAGGTGGCGGAGCTCGGCTTCGCCCTGCCGGCGCCGGGCGAGTACGCGATCGGCGCGCTGTTCCTGCCCCACGAGGAGGGCTGGCGGCACGAGATTCAAAACGTCTTCGCCGAAGAGATCGCCAATGAGCGAATGGTGTTGCTCGGCTGGCGCGACGTACCGACCGACAATTCGACGCTCGGAGAAACGGTAAAGCCTACCGAGCCGGTGCATCGGCAGGTCTTCATCGGCAAGGGCAGCCGCAAGATCTCCGAGGACGAGTTCGAGCGCCGCCTCTACCTCCTGCGCAAGACCATCTCGGGGCGCCTCTATACGATGCGCGAGCGGCGCAACTCCGGCTATTACCCGGTTTCGATCTCGTGCCGCACTGTGATCTACAAGGGCATGTTCCTCGCCGACCAGCTCGGCACCTACTATCCCGACCTGCACGATCCGGAGTTCGCGAGCGCGCTCGCCCTGGTGCATCAGCGCTTTTCCACCAACACCTTCCCGACCTGGTCGCTGTCGCATCCCTACCGGATGATTGCGCACAACGGCGAGATCAACACGCTGCGCGGCAACCGCAACTGGATGGCGGCGCGCCAGGCCACCGCCCACTCGCCGTTCTACGGCGAGGACATCAGCAAGCTGTGGCCGATTTCCTACGAGGGGCAGTCTGACACCGCCTGCTTCGACAACGCCCTGGAGTTCCTGGTGCAAGGCGGCTATCCGCTCGCCCATGCCGTCATGATGATGATCCCGGAGGCGTGGGCCGGCAATCCGCTGATGGACGAGGAACGCCGCGCCTTCTACGAATACAATGCCGGACTGATGGAGCCGTGGGACGGCCCGGCGGCGATCGCCTTCACCGACGGACGCCAGATCGGCGCGACGCTCGACCGCAACGGGCTGCGCCCGGCGCGCTACCTCGTCACCCGCGACGATCGCATCGTGATGGCCTCCGAGATGGGCGTGCTGCCGATCCCGGAGAAGGACATCGTCACCAAGTGGCGCCTGCAGCCCGGCAAGATGCTGCTGGTCGATCTTGTCGAAGGCCGCCTCATTCCCGACGAGGAGATCAAGGCGAACCTCGCGCGCAGCCATCCGTACAAGGAGTGGCTGCAGAACACCCTGATCGTGCTTGAAGAGCTGCCGCCGGCGCAGACGCGCCCGGCGCTCTCCAACCTGACCCTGCTCGATCGCCAGCAGACCTTCGGCTACACCCAGGAAGACCTGAAGATCCTGATGTCGCCGATGGGGACCACCGGCGAAGAGGCGGTCGGCTCGATGGGCAACGACACGCCGATCTCGGCCCTGTCCGACAAGCCGAAGCTGCTGTTCACCTATTTCAAGCAGAACTTCGCCCAGGTGACGAACCCGCCGATCGATCCGATCCGCGAAGAGCTCGTCATGAGCCTCGTTTCGATCATCGGCCCGCGGCCGAACCTGTTCGACCTCGAGGGCATGTCGACGGTCAAGCGCCTGGAGGCGCGCCAGCCGATCCTTACCAATGAGGACCTGGAGAAGATTCGCTCGATCTCCGAGATCAGCGATTCCCATTTCAAATCGCTGATGCTCGATGCCACCTGGGCCGCCGACGTCGGCGCCAAAGGGCTGCAACCTGCCATCGACGACCTGTGCAATCAGGCCGAACGGGCGGTCCGCGACGGCATCAACATCATCATCCTGTCGGACCGCCATGCCGGCTCCGACCGCATCCCGATCCCGTCGCTGCTCGCCTGCGCCGCCGTCCATCACCACCTGATCCGCGAGGGCTTGCGTACCTCGGTGGGCCTGGTGGTGGAGTCCGGCGAGCCTCGCGAGATCCATCACTTCGCCTGTCTCGCCGGTTACGGCGCCGAGGCGATCAATCCCTATCTCGCCTTCGAGACGCTCATTGAGATGAAGGACGAGCTGCCGCAGAAGCTCGACGACAAGGAAATCATCAAGCGCTACATCAAGTCGATCGACAAGGGACTGCTCAAGGTGATGTCCAAGATGGGCATCTCGACCTACCAGTCCTATTGCGGCGCGCAGATTTTCGACGCGGTCGGGCTGCGGTCCGACTTCACCGAGACCTTCTTCACCGGCACCGCGACGCGCATCGAAGGGGTCGGCCTCGACGAGATCGCCCAGGAGACCGTGCGCCGCCACCGCGACGCCTTCAGCGACTCGCCCGTCTATCGCAACGCGCTCGACGTCGGCGGCGAATATGCCTACCGCGTCCGCGGCGAGGACCATGTCTGGACCGCGACGACGGTCGCCGCCCTGCAGCACGCGGTGCGCGGCAATTCGCTCGACCAGTATCGCGCCTATGCCAAGGTCAGCAACGAGCAGTCGGAGCGGCTGCTCACGATCCGCGGCATGTTCACGCTCAAGACGGCGGAGCAGGACGGCCGCAAGCCGGTTCCCATCGAGGAGGTCGAGCCGGCGGCGAGCATCGTGCGCCGCTTCGCCACCGGCGCGATGTCGTTCGGTTCGATCTCGCGCGAGGCGCACACCACGCTCGCGATCGCCATGAACCGCATCGGCGGCAAGTCGAACACCGGCGAGGGCGGCGAGGAATTGGATCGCTATAAGCCGCTGCCCAACGGCGATTCCATGCGCTCCGCGATCAAGCAGGTCGCCTCGGGCCGGTTCGGCGTGACGGCGGAGTATCTCGTCAATTCCGACGTGATGCAGATCAAGATGGCGCAGGGGGCGAAGCCCGGCGAAGGCGGGCAGCTGCCCGGGCACAAGGTCGACAAGATCATCGCCAAGGTGCGCCACTCGATGCCGGGGGTCGGCCTGATCTCGCCGCCGCCGCACCACGACATCTATTCGATCGAGGATCTGGCGCAGCTCATCTACGACCTCAAGAACGTCAATCCCACCGGCGACGTATCGGTGAAGCTCGTGTCCGAGGTCGGCGTCGGCACCGTCGCCGCCGGCGTCTCCAAGGCGCGCGCCGACCATGTCACCATCGCCGGCTTCGAGGGCGGCACCGGGGCGTCGCCGCTGACCTCGATCAAGCATGCGGGATCGCCGTGGGAAATCGGCCTCGCCGAGACCCACCAGACGCTGGTCGCCAACCGGCTGCGCAGCCGCATCGCGGTCCAGGTCGACGGCGGAATCCGCACCGGGCGCGACGTCGTGGTCGGCGCGATGCTCGGCGCCGACGAATTCGGCTTCGCCACCGCGCCGCTGATCGCGGCCGGCTGCATCATGATGCGCAAGTGCCATCTCAACACCTGCCCGGTCGGCGTCGCCACCCAGGACCCGGTGCTGCGCAAGCGCTTCACCGGCCAGCCCGAACACGTCATTAATTTCTTCTTCTTCGTCGCCGAGGAAGTGCGCGAACTGATGGCGGGCATGGGCTACCGCCGCTTCGACGAGATGATCGGGCAGATGCAGATGCTCGACCAGAGCCGCGTCATCGCCCATTGGAAGGCGAAGGGGCTCGACTTCTCCAAGCTGTTCTACAAGCCGCAGGCGCCGGCCGGCGTGAAGATCTTCCATTGCGAGAAGCAGGATCACAAGATCTACGAAATCCTCGACCGCAGGCTGATCTCGGAAGCCCAGGCGGCGCTCGATCGCGGCGCACACGCGCGCATCGTGACCACCATCACGAACACCGATCGCGCCGCCGGCGCGATGCTGTCCGGCGAGATCGCCAAGCGCTACGGCCATGCCGGCCTGCCGGACGACACCATCCACGTCAAGCTGACCGGCACCGCCGGGCAGAGTTTCGGCGCCTGGCTGGCGCGCGGGGTCACCCTCGAGCTCGAAGGCGAGGGCAACGACTACGTCGGCAAGGGGCTGTCGGGCGGCCGCATCATCGTGCGGCCTCCGGTCGACGCCGGCATCGTCCCAGAGGAATCCATCATCGTCGGCAACACCGTGCTCTACGGCGCCATCACCGGCGAGTGCTTCATCCGCGGCATCGCCGGCGAGCGCTTCGCGGTGCGCAACTCCGGCGCCATCGCGGTGGTCGAGGGGGCCGGCGATCACTGCTGCGAATACATGACCGGCGGCCTCGTGGTCGTGCTCGGCAAGACCGGCCGCAACTTTGCCGCCGGCATGTCGGGCGGCATTGCCTATGTGCTCGACGAGGACGGGACTTTCCCGACGCTGTGCAACATGTCGATGGTGGAACTCGAGGCGGTGATCGAGGAAGAAGACATCAATGCCAACTACTATCACCACGCCGGCGACCTCGACGGCCATGGCCTCGTCGAAGTGATGTCAGACATGACCCGCTACGACGCCGCGCGCCTGCATCACCTGATCTCGCGCCATGCGCGCTATGCCGGTTCGCGCCGCGCCGCGCACATCCTCGCCAACTGGGACACCTATCTTCCCAAGTTCCGCAAGGTGATGCCGCTGGAATACCGCCGCGCGTTGCGCGAGATGAAAGCTCTTCAAGCCGCTGAGCCGCTTCGCGCGGTCGCCGGCGGCTGAACGCGGAACGCCATGGGCAAGATCACCGGTTTTCTCGAGTTCGAGCGTAACGACCGTCACTATGCACCGGTCGAGGAGCGCATCCGTCATTGGCGCGAATTCGTGCTGCCGCTGCCGGAGGCGGAAACCCGCCAGCAGGCGGCGCGCTGCATGAATTGCGGCATCCCCTATTGTCACACCGGATGCCCGGTCAACAACCAGATCCCGGACTGGAACGACCTCGTCTATACCGGCGCGTGGCAGGAAGCGGCGCGCAACCTGCACTCCACCAATAACTTCCCCGAATTCACCGGGCGGGTGTGTCCGGCGCCGTGCGAAGCCTCGTGCACGCTCAACATCGACGACAACCCCGTCACCATCAAGACGATCGAATGCGCCATCATCGATCGCGCGTTCGCGGAAGGCTGGGTGAAGCCTGAGCCGCCCGCCGTGAAGACCGGAAAATCCGTCGCGATCGTGGGCTCGGGGCCGGCCGGGCTTGCCTGCGCCCAGCAGCTCGCGCGCGCCGGACACCACGTGCATGTGTACGAGAAGCTCGCCACGCCCGGCGGACTCCTGCGCTACGGCATTCCCGATTTCAAGATGGAGAAGCACCTCGTCGCCCGCCGCGTCGCGCAGATGGAAGCGGAAGGCGTGAGCTTCCATTGCGGCGTCCATGTCGGCGTCGACCTCTCCGCCAGCGAGCTGATCGCGCGCCACGACGCCGTCGTGCTGTCGGGCGGCGCGGAAAAGGCGCGCGACCTGCCTATCCCGGGCCGCGACCTCAACGGCATCCACTTCGCGATGGAGTTCCTCCCGCAGCAGAACCGGCGCGTCTCCGGCGAGCCGCAGGACGGTGCCGAGCCGATCCTCGCCGCCGGCAAGCACGTGGTGGTGATCGGCGGCGGCGACACCGGCTCCGACTGCATCGGCACCTCGATCCGCCAGGGCGCGCTTTCGGTCACCAATTTCGAAATCATGCAGAAGCCGCCGGACAAGGAAAACAAGCCGCTGACATGGCCGGACTGGCCGCTCAAGCTGCGGACCTCGTCGAGCCACGAGGAAGGCGTCGCGCGGGATTTCGCGGTGCTGTCCCAGAAATTCACCGGCGAAAACGGCGCCGTGAAGCGGCTGCACTGCGTGCGCTGCGACAGCAAGTTCCAGCCCATTCCCGGTACCGAATTCGAGCTTCCGGCCGACCTCGTCCTGCTGGCAATGGGCTTCGTGCATCCCGTGCACGAGGGCATGATCAAGTCGCTCGGCGTCGCCCTCGACCCGCGCGGCAACGTCAAGGCCGATACCAACGACTATCGCAGCTCGATCGACAAGGTGTTCGCCGCCGGCGACATGCGCCGCGGCCAGTCGCTGGTGGTGTGGGCGATCCGCGAGGGCCGACAGACCGCTCACGCCGTCGACAAGTTCCTGATGGGTTCGACCGACCTGCCGCGGTGAAACCTATGAACGCCGCTATCGCCCGCCGCCGAACAGGAACGGGAAGAAATTGAACTGCTGGCGGCGGTAATCCGGCCGGTATTGCGGCTGGTAGTCGGCAGAGCGAACGCGGCGGGGCGGCGGCTTCGCTGCTGCCGGGGCGGCAGCGGCGACGGCGGTGGCGGCCTCCGGAGCGGCGGCTCCCGCGGGCGTCGAACCCCGCTCGGCGACCATGGGAGTCTGCGGCAGATCGGTGGTGGCGACGGCCGGATCGCTGCCGACCGGCGCTACGGTACGCCGCGGCCACGCGAAGTCATCGGCGCGGCCCGCGGGCACCGGCAGCGCCTCACCCTTCACCAGGACCTTGGTCGCGGCCGCATCGGTCACCGCGGGACGCGGCTTGCCACCGAGCAGCTCGTCCGTGTCGCCGGAACCCGCGGAGAGCAACGGCAGGGCCGGGCCGGAGAGCGGCCTCGCCTTGGACGGGCCCGCCTTGCCAGGAGCGGCGGCGGCACCGATTTCGAGCGCTGCGGGAACCGCGGGAGCCGCGGCCTTCGGCTCTTCGACCGGCACCGCCACTGCGACGGCGCGCGCATCCAGCCAGCGATCGATTTCCTTCTCGACGAAATGCGCGAGCTTGCGCGCGCCGGACTGGGTGAAATGCACGCCGTCGCCGGCGCGCAGGCGTCGCGTCTGGCCTTCGAAGTCGGGGCCCGACTGGGCGAAGCGGCCGTCCTCGTCGACGAAGCCGTCCCAGATGTCGACATAGACGATTCCGGCCTTGTCGGCGCGGCTGCGGTACAAGTCATTCAGGAACGGAATGTCGGCCGCTGCGCGCCCGCCCCGCAATGGCGGCAGGCCGACCCAGAAGATCGGCACCCCCGCTGTCTTGAGCGCCGCGATGGTGTCGTCGATCCGCCGGATGTAGGCCTCGCTCCAGGCATCGGTACGGAATTCATAGGTCTTGGAGCCGCCCGGACTCGCCGGCTCTGGAGCGGCAGCCGCGGCTTCCGGAGCCGGGCGGGGCGTGGGCGCGCCGTCGAGTTCGCGCGCAGCGGGATCGTTGGCTTCCGGATTGGCCGGGGCCGGCGGCTTCGCGCGCACTGGCTGGGCCGCTTCCTTGATCTGCCTGCGGTCGTTGAGACCGATCATCATCACCACGAATTTCGGCTTCTGGGCCGCGATCATTTCCTTGGCCGCCAGGGGCCAGTCGGGGTATTCGCCGCGCGGGTCGTTCTTCACGTCGGTGCGGATCAGGCCCGACGAGGTGCGATGCCGCCGCAGGATGCCGATTTCCGGGGTGTCGGTGTAGGCCTGCTCGAGGCCGTAGGCGAGCCAATCCGCCATCGAATCGCCGAACACCATGATCGGCGTCTGTGGGACGGCATCGGACTTCTTGGGCGTAGGCGCCTTGGAATAGTCGACCGGGCGTTCCTCGCGCTCGGGGGGCGCGAACCAGCCGCGGCGATTGGTATTTCTTCCGAGGAACGGAAAGAAGTCCTCGAACCGCTGTGCACTGGCCGGCGTCGGCGCGACCACCAGCAACGGCGCTACCGCCGCGATCTCGGCGGCGATCAGGACCGCGGCTGCGAGCAGCCGCATGATTGTGACTCGAGCCATGGCACCCGTCCGGCGATCAATCAAAAATGCATGGGCCGACCTGCTGCCCGATGCAACCGAAACCGCGCGCATAACTTAACACGAAAGGTGTCGGTTTGAAGGACTGCGCCCGACGATCCCGACCATGCATCGGCGCATGATCCCCCCGTAAAGTTGCAGGCTTCCAGGCAGTCCATGCGGAAAGATCGAGGCGGATCAATGCGCACGCAGCCGGTCCAGCATGCCGGCGGTGGCGAAGCCATCCGGGACGAGCCCCTGGGACACCTGGAAGCTCCTGATCGCGCTACGAGATTTGGCGTTCAGCCGGCCGTTGGGCTCGCCGCCTATGTCAAAGCCGAGACGCACCAGGTGCTGCTGCATTTCATAGCGCTCGGCGCTGGTGAGAACCCGCTCCTGGCGCGGCCAGGCGGTGACCAGGGGCGGATCGCCCCGGAGGCGGTCGCCGAGGTGGCCGATCGCCAGTGCATAGGCCTCCGCCGGGTTGTATTTCATCAGGACCCGGAAGTTGTTGAGCATCAGGAAGGCAGGGCCGTTGGCGCCGGCGGGGAGAAAAAGCGTGGCGCGGTCGGCCGGGCGGGGAAAGGCCTTGCCGTTGACCCGGGCGACGCCGAGCTTTTCCCAGTCCTTGACCGGCATCGCCTTGGCGCCGTCCGCCGTGAGGTAATTGAAGCTTTCCGGCAGCGTCACCTCGTAGCCCCAGGTCTGGCCGGGGATCCAGCCATCGAGCTTGAGGTTGTTGGCGGTGGAGGCGATGAGGTCGGGAATCGAATCGACCACGTCGCGGCGGCCGTCGCCGTCGAAGTCCACCGCGAAGCGCTTGAACGAGGTCGGCATGAACTGGGTCGGACCGAACGCGCCGGCCCACGAGCCCTTGAGACGGTCCGGATTGATGTCGCCCCGGTTGAGAATCTCCAGTGCGGCGAGGAATTCGTCGCGGAAATAGGCCTGGCGGCGGCCGACGCAGGCAAGCGTCGCGGTCGAGCGGACCACCGGGCGGTCGCCGCCCGAGGTGCCGAAATTCGACTCGATCCCCCAGATCGCCGTGACGGCATGGCGGTCGACGCCATAGGCCTTCTCCACCGCGTCGAACACGGTCTTGTACTGGGCCAGGATTTCCCGGCCGCGCTTGATGCGGTTTTCGCTGACGAGAAGGTCGAGATAGTCCCAGAACGCCTTGGTGAACTCGGGCTGGGTGTCCATCAGGTCCATGATTCGCAGATCGGGCGTCAGGCCGTTGGTGTAGGTGTCGAAGGTCGCACGGGTGACGCCGCGCTTTGCGGCGTCGGACCACAGCCCTTCCAGGCAGCTGTTGAAATTTGCCGCCGCGGTCAGGATGGCCTCGGTGGTCATGAGCGGATGGCCGGAGCTGCCGGGCTGGCCGCTCCAGTCGTTCGGGCCCGCAGGCTTCGGGGCCTGCGCCGGCGCCGGGACCGAACCGGTCGACCACGGCAGGGCAAAGGGAAGCTGAAGCTGCGCCCCGGCGCTTTCCAGCGTGCCGAGCAGCGCGCCCGCCGCGCAAATCCCGAACAGCAGTTTCGAGCGAATCATCCGAATTCTCCGGCCGGGCGTGGCCCAGTGGCCCCGTTGCCTTTGTTGGCACCCAATCTTGATTTATGGGGCCTTAACATTGGGTTTGCGAACCGGCGGAATTGCGGCATTTCGCCGTGGACTACCCTGTATCGCCATGATTATTCCCGGCCTATTCCTTAGCTGCCGCCCTCTCCTCCTGCCCTCGGAAGCCGCCCCACAACATGAACCCCATTCGCAAAGCGATCCTGCCGGTTGCCGGCCTCGGTACGCGGTTCCTTCCAGCTACCAAAGCAATGCCCAAGGAGATGCTGCCTGTGGTTGA
Source organism: uncultured Alphaproteobacteria bacterium (assembly GCA_963791375.1). Lineage (GTDB taxonomy): Bacteria > Pseudomonadota > Alphaproteobacteria > Rhizobiales > Xanthobacteraceae > JAJPKK01. Next base: position 353,085 of record CAWBSI010000012.1, on the reverse strand, counting down.
TCGTCCCCTGATCCAGCACGTGGTGGACGAGGCGCGCCAGGCCGGCATCGAGCACTTCATCTTCGTGACCGGCCGCAACAAGTCCGTCATCGAGGATCATTTCGATCGCCAGTTCGAGCTCGAGCTGACCCTGACGGAGCGCAAGCGCAAGGCCGATCTCGAGCTGTTGTCGCGCGACCTGCCCGGCGCCGGGCAGACGAGCTTCACCCGCCAGCAATTGCCGCTCGGTCTCGGTCACGCGGTGTGGTGCGCGCGCGAATTGGTCGGGCACGAGCCGTTCGCGCTGCTGCTGCCGGACGTGCTGGTGCAGGCCGAACGCGGCTGCCTCGCGCAGATGATCGACGCCTGCGCGCACCTGCCGGCCAAGTCCAACGTCATCGCCGTCGAGGAAGTGCCGATGGAGCGCGTGCACAATTACGGCGTCGTCGGCGTCGGCAAGGCGAAGGGAGACGCCTTCGAGATCACCGGGATGGTGGAGAAGCCCGCGCGCAGCGACGCGCCGTCGAACCTCATCATCACCGGCCGCTACATCCTGCAGCCGGAGATCTTCGGCATTCTCGCCGACCAGACCCGCGGCACCGGCGGCGAAATCCAGCTCACTGACGCGATGATCCGCCTCGCAACGCAGCAGCCCTTCTACGGACTCAAATTCCAGGGTCGCAGCTTCGATTGCGGCAGCAAGGTCGGCTTCCTCGCCGCCAACGTCGCCTACGCGCTTGCGCGTGAGGACATCGCGCCGGCATTTCGCGCCGAGCTCAAGGCGCTGCTGGGGGAATGACGCGATTAGTCAGCGCTGCAGGCGCAGCGTCAGCAGGAACAGGTTGGCCTGGTAGTCGACGGCGTAGACGTTCGATGACAGCCAATCGTGGCGGAACTCGCCGCGGAGCCACAGCTCGCGGGTGAACTTGTAGGTGAGCGACGAGGCGATGGAATAGCGGTGGTCCAGCCGGTCCATGCCGAAATAGTTGTCGACGCCATAGTTGAACTTGACCGCGCCGGCGAGCCAGCGGCGGAAATCGTGGTCGACCTCGAGGGTGTAGTCGCGGCGCAGTACGCCCGAGGCCCCGGTCACGATGAGTTCGCCGGTGGTGGTGACGGCGGTGAACTTCACGGCGGTCAGGGGAGTCGGGATGAAAAGCAGGGCGCCGTCCACCATCGGGCCCGCGACCTCCGGCAGCGTCGGGTCACGGTATTCGCGCTGCGTACGCCCGACCGAGAGTTCGCCGGTGAGCTTGCCGGAAAACAGGAAGCTGGTGCCGACCTTGTAGATCTGGCCGTCCGAATCGCGCATGGCGCCGGTGTCGTCGATGAGGACGTCGTGGACGCGGGTGTCGGCGTCGACCTGGAAGAACGGCTTGACGCCGGGAATGAGTTCGTAGCTGCCGCGCAGCGATCCGCCATACTGGTCGAAATTGCGGTCGTCATTGCTCGAATAGGTGCCGTCGGTCAGGAACGATCGCTGCCAGATGCTGCGGTCGATGGTTCCTTTCGCGGTGACCTCGAACCGGTTGAACACGTGCGTATAGCCGAGCGTCGCGCCGCCGGTGGTGACGACGGGCAAGTCTTCCAGCCCGGCCTGGATGTTGGGGCTGCCGGGATTGTCGGTCGCAAGCAGCAGCCGGCCTTCGATATCGAAGTGATCGTGGGTATCGACATCGATCCGGGCATTGACCCGGGAATCGAGGCCGGGCCGGTTGAGCCAGACCGGCGAGTTCGGGAAGAAGGTCGAGCCGTAGCCGAGATAGGCGCCATGGATGTCGAAGTTGAGGGCATGGCGCTCCCAATCGGAGCGCACCGTCAACTCGGGCGAGAACAGATATTCCGGAGCACTCTTGGCCTGGGTCGCGTGCTGGGGGTTCGAATCCCAGCCCCCGGTGAGTTCGATCGCCGGCTGCAGATAGAACGAGCCGGTATGAACGCCGGTCGGTCCGAACGGGTTGAGATCGATCACCGACTGGCGCAGGGGGACGATCGGCGGCTCGATGACGAAGTTGGGCGGCACGGCGAGCGGCCGCTGCAACTCGATCGCCCGCGGCAGGTCGACGAGGAACCCCCGGCGCTTGAGGCGGCTCGGCGGGCGCACGGCCGCAGTGCCTAGCAGAGCCGGGGCCACCCGCAGTGTCGCCCGGTCGGCAACCGGGGCAGTCGGCTGGCCCCCGGGCCTCACTTTCACCTTCACCTTGCGGTTGCCGACGGACACGAATCCGAATTGACCGGCGCCGGGCTCCGGCGGCGGAACGCCATAGAGCGACGGCCCGAACAGGGTGCTGTTGCCGCTCTGGCCGCTGGTCTGGCCGCCGCCCTGGTCGATCGCGGCGACGTCCGACTGCCCCGGCACCGAGGGACGCAGTTCCCCGGGATAGAGCGCAGACTGCGCCGCGGCCGGCGCCGGCGCGAGCATCGAGGCGCCGGCCACCAGCGTCGCAGCTAGGCAAATGACGCGAGGACGCTGCACCGGTGAATCCTTAACGCCGGCCGCGCGGCGGCTTGGTTAAGGGAATTAAAATGATTATGGTTAACAGGCCGTTCATGCCCGCGGGGCTTCGGTCGCGGCGCGAAATCATCCGTGCTAGCGTGGTCGACCCAGGGGGGCGGCGGCGATCGATCGATGGTGCCGCGGCACCGGCGTGGCGAGACGTATGTAGCGGGTCGCCAGGTGACACACGACGCTAGACCCTCAGCCGAAGGACAGGTGCGACCGCATGCCGAACCCCGAGCTGCGCAGCCAGGACCAGCCGATGAGTGCGGAAGACCGGACGCTGATCGCCTGCGGGTTGCGCACGCTCGACGCGGAGGCGGGCGGCCTCACCGCGCTCGGCGCGGCGATGCAGGACGGGCTCGGCCGCAGCTTCGTCGCCGCCGTGGCCTTGATCCGGGCCGCGCGCGGCCGCGTCATCGTCAGCGGCATGGGCAAGTCCGGCCATATCGGCCACAAGATCGCGGCGACGCTGTCCTCCACCGGAACGCCGGCCTTCTTCGTGCACCCCGCCGAGGCAAGCCACGGCGACCTCGGCATGATCGCGGGCGACGACATCGTCTTCGCGTTGTCGTGGTCCGGCGAGACCGCGGAGCTGAAGAACCTGATCGACTATTCGCGCCGCTTCCGCATCGGCCTGATCGCCGTCACCGCGGATGCCGCGAGCACGCTCGGGCAGGCGGCCGACGTGACACTGGTGCTGCCGCAGGCGCGCGAGGCCTGTCCGCACAATCTCGCGCCGACCACCTCTTCGCTGATGCAGCTCGCGCTCGGCGATGCGCTGGCCATCGCGCTGCTGGAGAGCCGCGGCTTCACCGCCATCGATTTCCGCAACCTGCATCCGGGCGGGCGGCTCGGCGCGGCGCTGACATTCGTGCGCGACCTCATGCATGGCGGAGCCGAGATGCCGCTCAAGCCGGTGGGAACGCGGATGTCCGACGCGCTGGTGGAAATGTCGGCGAAGGGATTCGGCTGCGTCGGCATCATCGATGCTTCAGGCTATCTGATCGGCATCATCACCGACGGCGACCTGCGCCGCCACATGCGCCACGACCTGCTCGAGGCCCGCGTCGAAGACGTGATGACAAAGGGGCCCAACACCGTGCGTCCCGACCAGCTCGCCAGCGAGACGCTGGAGATCCTCAACTCGCTCAAGCGCACCGTGCTGTTCGTGGTCGAGGGCCGCCGCGCTGTCGGCGTCGTCCACATGCACGACCTGCTGCGCGCCGGCGTGGCGTAGCGCGCTGCCGTCATGCTCTAGAGTCGCGAGACGGCGAGGCTCTCCATCACGTACGTCGCATACCGGAAGTCGCGGATCGTCACGATCCGTCCGTCCGCCCAGTCGAGCACCACCACATAACCGATGGCGCCTGCGCGTCGGAAGGATCGCTCACCAGAAGTGCGGGGCGGCCTTCCGCCAGGCCGGGCGAGAGCCACCAGTCGGAGCCCTCGTCGTAACGGCTGAAATAGACTGAAACGTCCTTGCGGCCGGCCAGGCGCGTGCGGTTCACGAGGTCGAGCCGGACGTCCTCGGCGAGGAGATCGCGCAAGGCGTCGAAATCGCGCGCGTTGAATCGATCGGCATAGGCGCGCAGCCGGTCCCGCTCCGCCGCCGCCAGGCTGGGCACCGGGCCTTCGGGGACGTCGACAAGCGTCCTCAGTCGGGCGCGCCCCCGATGGAGGGCAGCCTTCACCGCGGGAAGGCTCACGCCGAGTATCTCGGCGGTTTCGGTCAGGGAATAGCCGAGAACGTCCATCAAGATCACGCAAGAGCGCTGGGTGGCGGGCAGGCGCAGAAGAGTAGTCAGGCTCGCGGCCGCGGCCACCCGCGCATCGGCGGCGGAACTGGGGTCCGCCACGGCGGCCACGCCGATGTCGGACCGGACCGCCGCCTGCCGCTTGCGGCGGCGTAGTGCGTCCAGGGCCGCATTGTGGGCGATGCGGAACAGCCAGCTCTCCGGCCGTTCGATCCCACCCGCCGCTGGGAACGCCTCCGCGGCCTTGGCGAGGGCCTCCTGGACCACGTCTTCACCGTCGACCGCCGAACCGACCATGCGCGCGCAGTAGCGGTGCAGGCGCGGGCGTAGCTCCGCCATCAGCCGCCCTAACCCCTCGGGCTCCAAGCTCATGTCCGTCATGCGTGTTCCTTTCCGCCCCGCCGCCGGATGGCCGAGCCCCGGACGCCAAGACGCCCGAGACCGGGCAAAGGATTCGGGGCCGCAAAATTTTTCTCCCCCGCGAATCCTCCCGACCCGCCCCGGCGTCCTTGATCACATCGGTGCGCGTCTTGCGTGCCGCCTGACGAAAGGATCAAGACGATGCAGAGAGTGACATTCGTGCGCTACGCGGCCAAGCCGGACCGCGCCGCGGAAAACGAGACCCTGGCCCGGGCGGTGTTCGCCGAGCTCAAGGCGGTGGCACCCGACCATGTGGCTTACGCCCTGTTCAGGGACGGAATGGACTTCGTCCACGTGTTCATCAACCTTCAGGGGGACGATTCCAGCGCCTTAACGGAGCTGCCGAGCTTCAAGGCCTATGCGAAGGACGTGATCGAACGCTGCGAGGCGCCGCCGGAGGTGATACGGCTCAGCCTTCGCCTACTGGAGTCCTATGGCCTGGCGTCAGCCATGGCTCCGGCCTGAGCTACGGGCTCGCAAGGACGCCTCGTCCCCCTCCCCTTGCGGCAGGCGGACGAGGTCGCTCATCCCGAGGCTCTCGGCATGATCTTGTCGGAAAAGTGCCACCGCTGCAGGTCCGCGTCCCCGCGCGGAATGCGCAGATCAGAAGTGATAGTTCACAGCCGCGCGCAGGATCTCGCCGTTGAAGGGGGTCGTGGCCGTCAAGGAGTTGACGGTGAAGGGCTTGGCGAAGGCGGTATTGCTCACCAGCGGGCTCATGCCATAGGTCGGAGAGCCGAGATCGTAATGGAGATATTCGAAAGCTGGTGCTCCAGTTCGAGAAGAACAACCACTCGGCGCCGAAGCCGGCGGCCCAGCCGAGGCGCGTGCCCGAATAGGCGCCGGAACCAGTCCATGTCGGAGGCGTAAGCGGCCGCTCGGGTCCCAGCGTGAGTGTTCTGCGTTACGGCGGTGTTCGCGCTAACGCCGCCATAAGCGACGCCGCCTGTCGCGTAATAGAGCACGGTGGTCCCGAGGAACCCGACGAGCATGCCGAGGCGACCGCGCAAGGTGCCGAGGTAATCGAGGCTGCTGGAAGCGGCAGCGGTCTGGTTCAACGTACTCGGCGGCGGCGGCCGCGGCCCCGGCCCCGGCGGCAAACGGGGACAGGGGTACACTGCTGGCGAAACTCGAGGAGCCCTTGCCCGAAACGCCCTGGATGTCTGCCTCGATGCCGGCCACCAGGGAGGTCGCGAACCAGGCGAACTGCCAGTCATAGCCGACCTGAGCGCCGCCGATGAAGCCGTCGTTGGTGATCGGCACGGTGGAATTCGCCAAGGTCGTGACCGCCGTAGCCAGCGGCCCGGCGCCGAGGAGCCTACCGGGATCGGGAAACGTGAATGTGTTGATCGACGCCGTGTCGGAATTGAGCGAGTTGAAGGTGTAGCCCGCGTTCACGCCGGCATAAAAGCCCGTCCAGGCAAAAGCCGGCGCCCGGTAAACCGGCTCCAGTACATCAGCTCCCACGGCGGGGCCGACAAGCGCTCCGAACGCCGCGCCCGCAAGAAGGAATCTTCTCATGAATTCCCCGCGCAATCTTCCACGGCGAACTTATGAAATCCGATGCGCAGAGTCTGTTGCAACCGCGCCACATCCCGCCGAAATGATCGGAGCCGGATACCGGTCCTCAAGGAGTGGCTGCCGATAGGAGACGGCGCGGCCCAGCCCAGATTGAGGGCCGCGGAATCCGGGTCAGGCCGGCATTGTGGCCGAAAGCAAACGGGTCGCGCTCATCTGGAGTGCGACCCGTGGCCATTGTTCTGGCGAGGCAAAGTGTCGGCCTGCGGGTCCCGCCGGCCGACGCGACCGATTACCGAACCTGCATCTTCACCAGCTTGGATGGCGGACGATAGGCCGGAACCCACACGGTCGGGCGCGCGGCCGCGGTGTCGACCTTCAGATCGCGCACCTCGTAGTTCGACGGCGTCATGATATTCCGTCGAATGCCCGGTGTTCATGTCGATGCGATAGAGACGGCTGCTGCTGAAGTCGTGCGTCCAGACGATCTGGTTCTTGTCGTCGGCGCTCGCCGAGTAGGGCTCCGCGTAGGGCGCCGTGTAGGGCTTGGTCCCGTTGACCAGCGGGTATTCCTTGAGGACCTTCTTGTCCGGATCGAACATCAGGAGCTGGCCGGCGTAGAATTCGGCGGCCCAGAGGCGATCCTGACCGTCGATCTGCCCGCGCCGCGGACCGGACATGGGCGTCGGCGTCTTGTACTCGGCGTATTCGACCGTCTTGGGATCGAAGATGCCGATCTTGCCTTCGCGCCAGATATAGAGATCGGTCCGGCCCTTGGAATCGGTGTCGGTGTCGTAGATTCCCCTGTTCTTCGGAATCAGGAAGATCGTCGGCTTCAGCTCTTCGCTGTTGGTGTCGATCTTGGCCAGCTCGCCGTTCCTCTGCAGAATTCCAGACATTGCCGTCCGGATCCAGGCCGAACATGGCACGGCCGGCCGACCAGCTCGTGAACTGGCCGGTCTTCGGATCGTATTTGACGGTCCCGTTGTCCATGCCGACGATGACATTGCCCTGGCGATCGAATTGCAGCTCGTGCGCGCCGCCGCCGGGATCGCCCGGGCGCCCGTCGCCGCCGCCCGTCATGTCGCGTCCTTCGCGTCCCGCTCCTTTCGGCACCGGGAAGGGCATTTCCGTCGCTTCGCCGGTCTTCATGTCGATGCGGCCGAGAACGTAGGAGAAGTGATCGGTGTAGTAGGCGTATTTGTCGTTCATGATGACGTCGTGCGGCCACACGAACCGCCGATCGCCGCGCAGCATGTAGAGCTCGCGCTCGCCGCCGCGCGGCAGCGCGTACTCGGTCACGACGAGATTGGTGGAGGCCGCATCGGTCGGCCGCGGGCGTTGCTTGAACGGGATCTTGTCGGAGGAGTCGGGTCCGCGGATCGAGACCAGATAGTCGGCCAGCGGCTCGATGAACTGCTTCTGGCTGAACGCATAGGTGCCCGGCGTCTCGTTGCTCGGCGGCGCGGCCCGCCATCTTCTTGATGACCCTGACCCAGTCTTCCTTCGTACGCCCGGCCTGCAGCGCCCATTGCAGCGTGTGACAATTGCTGCACTGGGAGAACAGCACCTTCTGCTGGTCGGTGCCGGGAAGGCCGGCGATGATCTCGGAGGCGGTCGCGTCCTCATAGGCGAGCGGCTTCGATTTCAGCGTGAAGTCGATCTTCGCGGCCTTGCCTTCCGCAACCGCGACCGGCTGGGCGGTGTGCTCGAAATCCGGCAGCTCGACCGCGACCGAATAGGAGCCGGGCGTGAGGTCCGACCAGGCCGGGAACGAGTATTCGCCCTTGGCGTCGGTGTAGACCGCGACCGTGACGGCGCTGTTGTCGCGATGCGCCTTGATCGGAATCCCGGCCAATGCCTCGCCGGTGGACGAGACGACCTTGCCGGTGAGCAGCGACGCGCCGTCCGCGGCGAGCGTTGCGCTGGGCGACACGAAGGCGCAGGCGGCGGCCATGGCGAGAGCCGTGAATGCCGTTCCGACGTAGAGATTGGCTTTCATCGTGGTGACCTTTCTCCGATGTGGTGGGACGCGGGCCGAGGTTGCGATTACTGCCGGTCAGGGCAGCAACGATACGCCTTCGACCGAGGGGCTTCAAGAAGCCCCTGGGAAAGTCGCGGGCTCACGAGTCCGCAGGATTGGCCTGTCCCGGCGCAACACGTCCCTCGTCAAAGCGCTGCAAATAGCTCGTCATGAAATCACCTTCCAGTGCCGGGAGCGCAATTGCCCATTCACCCGCCGCGCAGACGTGTTGCAGCGCCTAAAGAGTCTTCAAATATTCGATGATTGCCCAGCGCTGCTCTTCCGTGAGCGTGACGCCGTATTCGTGCCCGCCATTGCCGTTGCCGTTGGAGTTCGCGGGATCGGCGACGAATTTGCCGTTCTTGAACGGCGACTGGTCGACGTCATAGCCGACATTCTTGGGATCGAACACGCGGCTGCCCACCATGAAGCTCGGTTTGCGATCCTTTGCCGGCTTCAGCAATTCCCACAGATTCGGCACCGAACCGTTGTGGAGGTAGGGCGCCGTGGCCCAGATGCCGTTGAGCACCCGTGACTCGTAGGCGGGCCCGGCAGCCGCCGGCGGCCTGAACATGTTGCTCAGCCGAGCCTCGATGAAGGCCTGGATTTTGACCATCGCATCGACCGCGGCGAGTTTCGGGTCCGCCAGTACGTCGAGATTTTCGCCGGGAAGTTGTTCCGCAAAGTCCTTACGGAGCGCGCGAAAGACGCCGCTCTGGGCCAACTTTTGCGGCGTCGGAAACAGTGGAATCACAGCTTCCGTCACCAGGCTGCCCACCACTGCAACGGCGAGGATGTCGGCGGTCTTCACCGGATTGCCGATCCTGGCGCCGATCTCAGGCGGTGGCATTGGCGCGCCGGCCAGCAGCCCGGGTGCGGACATACGCTTCGAATTGTCTACCATCCTGGGGTCGGTACCGGCTGGGAGGATTGGCGTGCGCCACCGGCCGGGCAAGTCGGGCGACGCCTGCACCCCGTGGCAGCTGCTGCAATTGGCGTCGAACAACGGCTTTCCGAGCGCGGCCAGGGATTCGTCAAGTCCAAATAATTCCCGCGGCCACGGTGGCGGACGGAGCGTGGCAATCTTCTCTTCCAGTGTCTGTAACCCGGCAAACTTGGCGGAATTGCTGGTGTAATCGATCAATGCGGGAGTTATCGGCGAAGGCGGAAGAAATCCACGAGGTTCAAAATCGGCGAAAACGCCAAACACCTCGCCGGTGTTGCGTCCGAGCGCCTGTATGTAAAGCCCGTTCGGCACCCCACCGTTCCATTGCGTGCGATCCTGCCGCGAAGCATTCCACAGAAAGGGATAGCTCACAGGAGCGTCGGCGATCTTGAAATTGTCGGGGACCTCCAAGTCGCGCCCGGCAACCCGGTTGAAGATCATCCCGAACGCGTCGAGCCGACCCGGCCCCCAGGGCGATGCCACAGGCAGGCTCTTGTCCATGAATTCGCCGAACTGCGCGACCCATTTCCCGAAGTCAGCCTTGACCTGGGCGGCATTCCCGACCGTGTAGCCGGCACCGAGCACCGCCCGGGCAAATGCGTCGAACCGGTCCGGCTGCATGAACGTCGCCTGCGCAGCGGCCAGAAGATCGGTAAGAAATTGCTGGAAATCCGCATTTGCGGGTGCGCCGTCGAGACGCAGAACGCGAGTTGCATCCCCGGCTTTGTATTCGAGCTGCGCGGTGTGACATGCCGCACAGGTCATGCCGATTTGTCCGGAACTCGCGGCGCCGTCGATTACAAACCCGATCGGCAGGCCTTCCGGATTGGCGGCAGAGGTAGCGTTCGGCAAATAGCCGTACCGCTGCAGCTTGTCGGCGGCGAACGCCTCGTCCACGTCCAGCCGCCGGAGCGCCTTGAACCAAGCGTAGGGCATCATGTGAGAGCCCTGGCTGGTGGTATAGAACGTCTCGCGGTCGGCCGCCGACCAGCCCTGTGCCGAATAGGTGACATCGGCTACGGGATTGTCGGCCGCCGCCTGTTGTCCACGCCCTTCTCCAATCGCCAACGCATAGAAAAACACCGCGAGCGCCACGGCCGAATACCGGACGGCGTCGATACTGTTCCTGCCCATGTTTCACCTTTCGTTGGAAGACGCGCGAGGAGGAACGAAATCTCGTGAGGATCGTCGTCCCGCCGGCGCGGGCGCCGCGGTGTCATCTTGGTATTTCGATAGCGATTGCTTAGCGGTAACGTACCCTGGACCGCGCTGAGGGCTGTGTGAACTGGTTCACACTCGCGATCGAGCGACGTGACAAATCCATTGATGCCACGCTGCGATGATGATCCAAGCCCGCGGCTCCGAGGAAGCCCGCTTCGAGCCGCTCCGATCCGACGCAGGGCGATCGCGCATTTGCCGACTCTGCTTCCTGGCCGACGGGAAGCCGGGCAGGTACGACTGGGGAAGCCGCCAGCAGACAACTGCAACATCACGTACGGAACCTGGCGCATGGATAGCGCCATGGCTCGATGTGCCGAACGACATCGGTGACCCGAATTCGATCAGTGGACGCTTCCGAAGGGGGGCCCTTCCGGCCGCGGCTCACGCGAACAACAATGGAATTTGTGGTTATCGTCGATAGTTTGATAATTTTTATATACCAGACGCTAAAATCGTAGTGCCTATGTGATGCAATTCACAAACGACACCGCGATAAAGGATAAAATATAGGCTGTTGATCCCGGATGGATGAAACCGACCCATCAAATTTGATGGCAGGCCATACAGCGAGCAGCACGATGGCCGCGCCACTCGTATTTCCCAGCTTTGCCAGCGAAGATACCGATTGGAAAACAAAGTTCGTAAACTGCACCTGGTCCGGAGACATTCTCGGAGCTGTCGAAATGTTCGACTATTCCCCGTCAAGTGGCCACCGGTACGCGGACGGTTGCGCGCTCGACGCGCGCCACTTTTTTGTTGACACAGGTATCGGCCGGGCTGCATGCTACGCGATCAAAGCCGCTTTGCTATCAGCCTCAGACTCCGTTGGGAGCGCAGGCATCCAGGACAGCGAAATATTTTCATATTTTAGAAAAGGTTTCGCCGGAACGGGCGGGCTAAACACGGTTAAATACGTCAGTCGCGGACATCGGGGATGGTTTTAACATGTCCTCGCAAGAAAACGCGCTAACTTCCGTTGCGCTCAGGCACTCGATCGGCACAGCGCGATCGCGCCGGGTAGCGAGAGCTGCGACACGGATACGCCCCACGCGGCAACTTCGCACCAAGCGCGGGCTTCGTAGATTGCCGATCGGGCCTCGCTCCAAGTGGAGCGCGCCCTATGTCGCGGCCGCCGACGCCCTTTCTCGAAGATGGAATCTCCTGCGCTGCAGCGTTGGAGAGCCGAATTACCAAGCTCAATTCGTGATGTGTGAGGACGCCACGATGGGCCATGCAGAGGGTATGAGGGAGGCAGTTGCCCGTCGGCATCGGTGATACCGATATGGAGCCCGTCAATCGCCTTTCTGCCAAGCGCACTTTCGCAATGCAGTTTCGTCGAGTGTTTCAGGAGGGCCGCCAAGATGTGGAACAATTTCGATGGTGTTGCACGTTCGCGGGATCAAACGCTCGAGCGCATCAATGCGCTCAGGTGGACCGATTGGCAACCGCAGGGAATTACTTTGCACAACACGGCTGCTCCCACTTTGGCGCAATGGGCGGAAAGCGGCCCCGCCCATGACGCCCGCATCCGCAACCTGCAAACATATTATGAGGGTGAACTGGGCTGGCACGCGGGCCCGCACTGGTTCGTGTCGCGCAACTGGATCAATTGGTTTTCCAATCCCCTCCTGCCCGGAGTTCATTCGCGCTGCTACAATGCGACTCGCTTCGGGATCGAGATGGTCGGCGACTACAATGCCGAGGAATTCAACTCCGGTGATGGCGCTCTCGTTCGCGACAACGCGGTCTTTCTCATCGCTGCCCTCAATCTCAAATTCAATTTCGATCCGGCAGACCTGACTTTCCATGTTGAGTGCGCGCGTGACAATCACGATTGTCCCGGCCACAAGGTGGTTAAGTCCGAAGTCATTGCAAGGGTGCGCGAGATGATGACCGCACTCAAATCGGCCGCCGGCGTGTCCATCATCGTGCCGCAGGCGGATGCAGGTGCTGGCGCTGCGCTGCCGAAGCGCTTCCTCAATATTACAGCGACCGAATTTGGCGGCGAAGGCGACGAGCAACCGGCTGCTTACAGAGACGTCCAAGCAGGTTGGCCGAACCGTCCCGGCATTGCCTTGCCTTCCCGCTTTTCCGGGCCGCGTCCAAAGGTCCGCGTCTACAAGGGCGGTAAGTCGATTCTCTGCGACATCGTCGATGTCGGGCCCTGGTTTCCGAGCCCCCGTGGCCCGGAGGACAGATATTGGGAAACAGGAGCACGTCCACGCGCGGAGTCGGACGACCGCACCAACAGAGCCGGTATCGATCTCACTCCTGCCGCCGCACGGGCGATCGGCTTGGATGGGAAGGGAATTGTCGATTGGGCGTTCGCTGAAGTGACAACCCCGGGGCCGGGGGGGCCGGGGCCTGGGCCTGGGCCTGGGCCCGGGCGGACCAACCCCAACAGACCCGGTCCTATCGGACCTTCTGAAGCGAATTGGACAGCTCGAGAGCACGGTGACCGCGTTGAAGTCCACGGTGGACCACATGTCACCTGCGCCTGATCCCGGGAAGACGATACCATCACCCACAGGCGACCTCTCGGCCTCGCTACGGCAGCTCCTCGAGCTGTTCAAGATGATCAACCCGCAGCCTCAGACTGGCACTCAGCCGGCGCCGCAGGAAGCCGATCAAATAGCGAAACTGCTGCAGACCATAAAGTCCATCGTCCAGCCTCAGCCGCAACCTGCGGCGAATGCCGGGGCAACCCAGTTGGGTCAGGTGAACGGAGCCCTTGGCGACACCCTGGGTAATCTGCTCGATGGGAAAAAGACAGCCATCGGAATTCTGGGCTCGCTCGCCACGGCTATCCTCCACAATGTGCCGGCAGGCAGCGGACTCGGAGAGATACTTGCGCACGTCACGCCGGAGTCCGGACTCAGCGGCTACACGCTACCCGTCTTCTTGGCCATGACCGCATGGGGAGTGCTGGGAAAATTCGAGAAGTGGACACAAGGAGACGCGCAGCCGCCTCCGCCCGCCAAATAGCGCGCTATCGCTTCAGGTCGCCGTCCCTCTCCATAAAGCCCGGGGCTTTCGGCGACCGTTGCGTCGCGCTTGTCTGATCTGGACACACGCCGCAGGCCATACGTTTTGTAAAACCTTTTCTATGGTTTCCCCTGCCGAGTGTGAACTACTTCATACTTCGGCATCTCAGAGGTATTTATGTTTATCGGGAAGCCTCATTACATAAGCCACCAGCGTTGAGCTCAGCGGACGCCGAAGGAGCAGTTATGTCTCGGGCAATTGTTTCAACTTGGCGCAATCTTATAGATGTAACGGCCGCCGATGCGCGACCAACGACATCTCGCAAGATATCTGTACGTCCGATGGCGCCATTGTGATATCGGTTATCCCTTGTCAAACACGACGACGTCGGCGCCGGGGACTCCGATCCTCGGCGGGCCCGCATGGCCGGTACAATCAGGGTATTGGGCGGGGCTGATCGCTCAATACAGATGACCAAGCCGGTGGATTACCCGGATGTAGACCTCTACCGCCCGTAGTCGACGGCGGGAACAAGAAAGAAATCTCTTGGCGACCACGGGAAACCGCTAGGGAGGCGACCGATGGCGTGGCGAGTAGCAAAGAGTCTGCTGACTCTTCGGGATCAGATCAACGCCATGGCGCCGGGGCGCAGCACCTCGAGCGACGGCACCATCGGCGACGCCGCTCACCAGGCCACGAACTCCGACCACAACCCGAATGCGGATGGCGTGGTCACGGCCATGGACATTACCCATGATCCATCCCATGGGGTGGACGCGGGCAAGCTGGCTGAGATGCTTCGGGTGTCGAGAGACCAGCGAATAAAATATGTGATCTCTCAGCGGAGAATCTTCAGCAGCAAGGTCTCGCCCTGGCAGTGGCGCCCTTATACCGGCGTAAGTCCCCATACGGAGCATGTTCATATTTCCGTCGATGCGGACAGGTCGCTCTATGATGATACCCGGCCTTGGGCCGTCGACGGTCTGATGAAACCGAGTGAAGTGCCGCGGGAAGCGGCACCAGGACGTAACACCAGAATCACTGCAACCGTCTTCGGCGGCCGCGCCGATCCGAACAATAGTTTCTACGACAACAAACCCATTACCGACGAGGAGCTCGGGGTTGCGTTGCCGTATCGCTTTCCGGGAACCCTGCCGCTGGTGCGGGTCATAAATATAGCCAACAGTAAATCGGTTGTTTGCAAGGTCAGGGACATAGGCCCGTGGAATACCGATGACCCCTATTGGCAGACCGGCACCCGTCCCGAGGCGGAATCCGGCGTCGACAGCCGTGGGCGGATTACCAATCACGCCGGCATCGATCTCACGCCCGCCGCCGCGGCCGCCATCGGCATCGACGGCAAGGGACTTGTGGATTGGGAATTCGCTCAAGCCGACGACGTGCCGATTCCCAAACCGAAAACTCCTGGAGGTCCAGACATGCCCACACCTTCGCCGACGAACGAACTGGTCACTCTGATCCAACAAATTCAGGCAATCTTGGCTACGCTCAACAAGCAACCGTCGCAACCCCAAAGCCCGGTCGCGACGCCGCCGACGGCCAATTCTCAGGATCAGCTCCAGAAAATCATCTCGATTCTGGTTGCGGTGATGAACGCCGGCGGCGCTGGTAGCGCGGCGGGTACTGCGGGTACTGCGGGCGCCGCAGGCGCGCAGACAGGCGCGGCCAACCCGCCATTGGGTCCGGTGAACGGAGCCCTCGGCCAGACGATCGGGAACCTGCTGAACGGCAGCAAGAGCGCGATCGGAATCATCGGCGCTCTCGCGTCCCAAATATTGCAGGTTCCGGCCACCGGCAGCCTGGGAGGGTCGTTGATCCCATTCCTCGGCACCGCCGTTGCGCCATACGCAACGCCGATTTTCCTGGCGATTGCGGCCTGGGGCGTTCTCGGCAAGTTCGAGAAATGGACACAAGCCGCGGCGCCGGGAGCCGTTCAACCGAGCACGAACGTCAAGAAATAGCGCGCCGCTCGAAGCAACTGCAAAGCGGATGCAAAAGGCCGGTCGAAACCGGCCTGCAGGTCGCGCAAAGGTTTGCGGGCTCTTGTAGATAGGAGATCTCTCAATGGCTCCTTCGACCGCTCAACCTATCACCTTCATCGTCTGGGGACAGGAGCAGGCGGGTGCCACCGTCGCCGCAGCGCGCGGCGCCGCTCCGCCCTCGCTTCCAGCGGGTTTGGCACAGGGCCGGCTGAAGCAATCGGTGCGCGTCGGTGCGCGGCGTGGCGGTGGCGACAAGGTTCGTGTCGAGGCCATCCCTGGAGAAGACGTCGTCGTACTTCGCATCGCCGGCGGCCCGTCGCTGGTGTTGCATCCGGAAAACGCGCGCGATCTGATACTGGCCCAAAGCGATCTCCCGAGTAGCCGTGGGGCCGGTGGATCGGCACCGGTCGGTCCCAACGAGGTGGAGGTCTCTGCGCAACTGCAATGGCGCGGGTTGGAGCAACCCTTTGCCACGCGCGGTGCAACGCGCGGGCTCGGCGACGTGCTTCTGTCCGGATTGGACGTCATCACGGGCCTCTTCAAGGATCCCGCCGTCGACTTCGTTGCGTCAAAGGTCGTGGCCGGCGTCGACGCGCAGGTCAATCCCGGCGTGTACGCGCTTCAGCGTGACACGCTGCCAAACCTGAAGGAAAACGGCACTGCACTCACCGAGGTGCCGGATGGGACCGCGGGCGCGCCGCTGCTGGTGCTCATTCACGGCACATTTTCCACCACCGCAGGCACTTTCAGCAAGCTGTGGACCGAGCATCCGCAGTACGTCGGCACGTTGTTCGAGCGTTACAATGGTCGTGTCTACGGCCTCGATCATCCCACCCTCGGCGCAAGTCCCATCGCCAACGCATTGACGCTTGCCCGAGCCTTGCCGAACAACGCACGACTGCACCTGGTGACCCATTCGCGCGGTGGGCTGGTCGCGGAGGTCATGGCCCGCGTTTGCGCAAATCCGGACATCACCGCGGCGGACTTGAGTTTCTTCCCCGGCGACGACTATCGACACGAGCGCGAGAACCTCTCGGCGCTTGCCGCGGCGGCGAAGGACAAAGCGATCCGCGTCGAGCGTGTCGTGCGCGTGGCGTGCCCGGCGCGGGGGACGTTGCTCGCGTCCGAGCGGCTTGACGCATATCTCTCCGTATTCAAATGGACGCTGGAACTGGCGGGAATCCCGGTGGTGCCGGCCTTGCTGGACTTCCTGAACGAGGTGGCGCGGCGCCGCGCGAATCCGGCAGAAGTTCCCGGTCTCGCCGCACAAATTCCGAATAGTCCGTTGATCAAGTGGCTGCATGCGGCGGGCGCGCCGATCCGCGGCGATCTGCGGGTCATCGCCGGCGACATCGAAGGCGATTCGGTCACGTCGTGGCTCAAGACGCTGCTGGCGGATTCGTTCTTTTGGACCGACAACGATCTCGTCGTGCAGACCTCGTCCATGTACGGCGGCGCGCCGCGCGCCGAAGGTGCGAGCTTCGTGCTCGACCAAGGCGGCAAGGTCTCTCACTTCAATTACTTCGCCAACGACATCACTGCCGAGGCGATCGTCAATGCGCTCGTGCAGGACAAGCCGCCGCAATCCTTTCGTGTCATCGGGCCCCTGTCGTGGGCCGGCCAGTCTTCCACCGGCGTCCGCGCCGCGCCACCCGCGGCCGAGGCAAAAGCGGCCAGCGAGAGGCCGGCCGTTTTCATGCTGCCCGGAATCCTCGGCAGCAACCTCAAGGTCAACGGTGACCGCATCTGGCTCAGCTGGCGGCTCGTCAACGGGTTGAGCCGCCTCGAATACAAATCCGGCGCACCAGACGGCGTGGAGCCCGATGGCCCGATCGGCATGGTCTATGACGATCTCGTTCAATTCCTCGCAGCGACCCACGAGGTCATCGAGTACGCCTTCGACTGGCGGCGCCCCATGGAAGAGGAGGCGCGGCGCCTGGCGACGATGGTGGACGCTGCGCTGGCGGCGCGCAACAAGAGCGGCCAGCCGGTGCGCCTGCTCGCCCACTCGATGGGCGGCCTGGTCGCGCGCGCGATGCAGTTGGAGTCCCCCGAAGTATGGCAGCGCATGATGTCGCGCACCGGTGCTCGCATGCTGATGCTCGGCACGCCGAATGCCGGGTCATGGGCGCCGATGCAGGTGCTCTCCGGCGACGACAGCTTCGGCAATTTGCTCACGGTCCTGGGCGCACCTTTCCAGGACCACCAGGCCCGCCAATTGATGGCGGACCTGCCCGGCTTCATGCAACTTCAGGCCGGGCTGCTGGACCCAACGCTTGCTCTCGACCAGTCCAGCACCTGGCAGAAGTTGGCCGATGACGATCTCACGCGCATACGCGAACACAGCTGGTGGCACAGCAGCCCGATCCAGCTCGGTGCCAATGCCTGGGGCGTTCCCAGTCAGGACGTGCTTAAGCGTGCGGTGGCGCTGCGAAGGCGCCTCGATGCGCAGGTTCAGCAGGATCTGGACAAATTCAAGGACAAGCTGGTGCTCGTGGTGGGCGAATCCAAGTTTACGCCCGACGGGTACAAGGTCGATAACGATGGCCTGGCGTACCTCGATATTCCGGACGCCGGCGACGGTCGCGTCACCTGGATGAGCGCCCGGCTGCCCGGCGTGCCTACTTGGCGTGTCGATTGCGAACACGGCAAGCTGCCGGAGAAGAAGGAAGCCTTCCAGGCTTATTTCGAATTGTTGGACAAGGGGACGACCAGTGACGGCGTCCTCACGTCCCTCGCCGAGGCATCGACCGCGCGCGGGGCGGCCGCGCCCTCCACGGTGGTGCATGTGCCCAGTCGTCCATCACGATTGCCGCCCACGGCACGGCCGCCCGGAAGCATCGACGACGTCTTTGCGCTCGGCAGCGGGCAGACGGATGACGGCCGCACTTCATCCACCACCGCCCTGCACGTAACCGTCGTAAATAGCGACCTAAAATTCGTCGAACAGCCGATCCTGATCGGCCACTATCAATCCCTGGCGCTCACCGGCACCGAATTCCTCGTCGACAAGCTCGTCGGGGGCGCGATGAAAACCTCTCTTGAGGCGGGACTTTATCCGGGTTCACCGGGGGTTCACCAAATCTTCGTCAATACCGTCAATCGCGACAATCCATTGCAACCGCCACGGCCGAGGGCGGCCATCATTGTCGGGCTCGGTGCGGAAGGGAAGCTGACCGCCAGCGACTTGATGCATACGGTCACTCAGGGAGTAATCGCGTGGGCACAGCGGGTCGCCGAGAGACCTCCAGGACCACCGGCTGACTTCGAGCTCGCCGCCACCCTTATCGGCAGCGGTGGCACCGGCATCGCCGCAGGCCAGGCCGCGCGACTCGTCGCTGAAGGCGTGCGGCTGGCCAACGACCGCCTCGAGGATTGCGGTTGGCCGCGCGTCGGGCATCTCTACCTGGTGGAATTATATCTCGACCGCGCGGTCGACGCTTGGCGTGCACTCCAAGTGCAGGCCACCGCCGCGCCGGCGCGTTACGTCATAACCGACACGGTGAAGGCGGGCATGGGTGCGCTTCCCCGCCTTCCCGATTCGGGATATCGCGGCACGGACTACGATCTGATCTCGGTGACGACGCAGCGGGACAGCAGCGGCGATCCGGTGATCGCCTACACGCTGGACACCAAGCGTGCACGATCGGAGGTGAGGGCGCAGGCTCTGCAAGGTCCGCTTATACGGGCATTGGTGGCAAGCGCCTTCAACGACCAGAGCCAAGACAAGCAGACTGGCCGTACGCTGTTCCAATTGCTGGTGCCTATCGAAATGGAGCCATTCTTCGGCGGCACGACGGAAATGCTCATCGAACTGGACAACGGCACCGCCGGTATTCCCTGGGAGTTGATCGATACCAGGGTCGGCGGCAGTGGCGAAACGCAGCCGTGGGCGGTGCGCGCGAAGCTGGTGCGCAAGCTGCGCACGGTCGACTTTCGCGAGCGGGTCGTGGACGCAGATGCCGATGGAAGCGCTCTCGTGATCGGCGAACCGAAGTGCGATGCGATCTATCCGCGCCTCCCGGGCGCACGCGCCGAAGCCATGGCTGTTGCCGCGCGGCTCGGCGCCCCGGACGGAATCAAGCCGGACAAGCTCAAGGCGATCTTCTCAGACGATCCGGCCAAGCCCGGACCCGACGCACTCACCGTCATGAATGCGCTTCTCGAACGCGAATGGCGCATTGTGCATATTGCCGGGCATGGCGAGCCGCCCGAGCTTAAAGGGCCGGTCACCCCCGACCCTGAGGAGCAAAAATACGGCGATCCGCGTGGCGTCGTGCTCTCGGACAGAACATTCCTGGGCCCTCGCGAGATCAGGAACATGCGTGTTGTTCCGGAGCTCGTATTCGTGAATTGCTGCCACCTGGCCGCGCGCGATCCCACCCAATTCCTTCGCGATGACACCTCGCCGTTCTACCGTCCCTACGACCGCGCGCGCTTCGCGTCCGGCGTGGCCGCGGAGCTGATCAAGATCGGTGTACGCTGCGTCGTCGCCGCCGGCTGGGCGGTGAATGACGAAGCCGCCAAATCATTCGCGATGGCCTTCTACGACGCGATTCTGAACAGGCACCGCTTCATTGACGCGGTCGCGGAAGCACGCAAGGCGGCATTTTCGCATGATGGTAATACCTGGGGTGCTTATCAATGCTACGGTGATCCCAATTGGACCTTCAAAACCAAAGTGGCCGACCCGCAGCGGCCGAGCGCTCGGCCCGGCAAAGAATTCTCCGGCATAGCCGCGCCCCAGTCCCTGATACTGGCGTTGGAGACCCTGGCGACGAAGAGCAAGTCCGCGGACGCCCCGATCGAAAGTCAACGCGAGAAGATCCGGCACCTTGAAGCGCGCTTCGCGACGCAATGGGGTGGACAAGGAGCGGTCGCGGAAGCGTTCGGTACGGCGTGGGCCGCCGCACGCGATCCCGCCAACGCGATCAAATGGTACGAGAAGGCGCTGGCGGCAAACGACGGAAGCGCTTCAATCAAGGCCAGCGAGCAGCTCGGCAACCACAAGGCGCGGGTTGCCTGGGAGAGCGTCGATCGAGCCATCAGGAACTTTGAAGACCTCAAGAAGCAGCGTGCAGCGGGTACTGCGCCGCCGGACATTGCGGCCCGGATCGCCGAAGCCGAGGCCGCGGTGCCGAATGCGGCGACAGAAGCGCGCAAAGCGATTGCCGAGGCGATCGTTTTGCTCGAAAGGCTCGTCGCGCTGCAGCCCACGATGGAGCGGCACAGCCTTTGCGGCTCAGCCTGCAAGCGCCAGGCGATGATAGCGGCGGCCAGCGGAAAGCCCCAGGTCGAGAAGCGCGCGATCGAGCAGATGAGGATGCACTACAAGAAAGCGGAGGAGTTGGGTCGAGCCGGACAGCTTGCCGACATATTCTACCCCGTCCTCAACTATGTCGCCGCCGACCTGGTCTTGAATTCCGGCCAACCCGGTTTGGTCGTTCTCGACGCCGGCGCGGTCGCGGCCGCCCGGCAAAGCCTTGCCGCCAAGTGTCGCGATGATCCGGACTTCTGGAGTGTCGCCGGAGACACCGAGTTGACGATATACGAGGCGCTCGCCGACAAAAATCTCGCCGGCAAGATGCAGGCAATCAAGGCCGACTATGAGAATTTGCATACTCGCGTGGGGTCGGCGTGGTTGTGGGCATCGGTTTACGACCAGATGCGCTTCGTGTTGCCCAAATACAAGGCGAAGGCTTCTGGTGCCGAACCACGAGCAGCCGATGAATTGCTGGACCTTCTCCACAGCTTCGCGGAGGGGCAAAAGGGGTCTTGACCTTCGCATCGTCACTGCCCGTGTCGATCCTCGATCGCGATGCTGCCGGAATTTCGCGGCCGTCAGCGTCAACAGTCGAGAGTTGGACCTCGATTCGGGCAAACCCATGCCGTGTACTTCCGTTGACGGAGTTGATCGATGCCTTTCCATTGGAACAGGCCATATCGGGAAAATTTGCTCGAACGCTATCCGGCCGGAACCATCGGCCTCGACGCATGGGGCGTTCTCGTCGGTGAATTGGCATCGCTGGACCCGACGGCGATGCGCGCCGACACATCGTTCGATTGGCTCGATCTGATCGATCAATTCATCGGGAGCGCAACGCTGGACGCCGAACAGAAGCGACGCCCGAGCTGTTGCGTTTTCGTATCCCACAAACAGCAGGACGTCGCCTATGCTGAGCGGATCGCCTATCAGGCGACGCAGAACGGCCTCGACTACTGGCTGGATGTCCACGATCCCAATCTTGTCTTGGTCCAGCAGACCCTGCAACCAAGCGACCCAAGGCTTCCGATCCTGATCGCCGCCATCATCGAAATCGGGCTGCTCAACTCGAGCCATGTCGCCGCCGTTCATACCTCCAACAGCTCGACTTCGAAATGGATTCCCTATGAATTCGGTCGCGCAAAGTCGCGCCAAGTCCATTCCACGCAGGCAGTGAGCTGGCTCGAGTTCGAGCCTTCAGCTGTCCGCATGCGGCGAGTACGTGCAACTCGCCGTCGTCGCGCATGGGGGTGAAGGCGGTCTTATCGCGTGGTTGCAGAATCAGAATTGCCCCAACAGAAAGCTTCCCTGGCCGTATCCGATCCCTGCCGCGTTGCCCTGATGGTATCCGCACGGAGCCCCGCCGGCCACCCCGGGCGGGGAGGGCTGAGTACGGCGCAGAGCAGAACCCAGCCCCGATTGAGATGAGTACGACCCCTGGCGGGGCGCGCGCAACTGCGCACGTCCCCGTCGGCCGGGGTTACGGCTAGTTCACCGCCGGCCCCAACGGCGCCCGTTCGATGATTTCGATGCGGGTGCCCCAGGGATCGGTGATGTACGTGATGGTGTTGCCGGTGGCACCCTTGCGAGCCGGCTCGTCGAGCTTGATGCCTTCCGCCTCGATCTTCTTCACGAAGGCTGCATGGTCCTTCACGTCGAAGCCGATGTGGTCGAGCACGCGCCCCCGGGTCGGCAGTTTGTGCCGTGTCGGCCTTGGCGAACCGGAGCTGGACCCCCGGGAGGTCCACGATCGCCGCGTTGTTGCGGGTGCCGGCCTTGCCGCCGAAGGTCTTCGCATACCAAGCCTGAGCCTTGGGAATCTCGGCTTCCGGCACGAAGAAGTGAACATGCTCATTCCGGATCGGCACCGACTGCGTCTTGTCTTCCAGGATTTCGATGCGCACGCCGTCCGGCGTCACGACGAAGGCCTGGTCCGGCCGGTTGTTGGTGCCCGGCAGCACCGGCACGCCCGCGGCCTTCCACTTGGCCACCTGCTCCTGGACGTTGTTGACGATGAAGCCGACGTGGTTCACCACCGAACCCGGCGTGCCGCCCTCTCCTTTCTCGGTCCCGAGATTCAAATTGATATAGAGCGCCGGGGAACATCATCAGCGGGTTTCCGCCGGGCATGAACAACTTGCCGCCCATGCCGAGGAAGAGCTTCTTGTTGGCTTCCACATCCTTCGAGATGAGGTGCCAGTGCCCCATGGTCACGCCGGCCTCGTTGAACGGAGCCGGTTGCGCGACCGCGGTGCCTGCGGTCAGCGTCGACGCAAGCAATAAAGCTGCGAACACAGTTGTCTTCATGGATGCCTCCCTGTTGAGCCAGTTTCTCTTGCTGACTGGTGATGCGACATCAACGCTATCAGCCGGCGGGAATGTGCGAAAGCTCGGCAAGGCGGATTTTTTCCGCCGTGCGCCTCACTGGTCCGAATGATCTGGCGCCGCCGCTATGCCTTCCAGATCATGCCGCGCCGCTTACGCCCCGGCGGGCTCGACGTAGAGCGCGGCGCCGTCGACGCGGGTGACCTTGACCCGGCTGCCGGCGGGCGTATCGGGGCCGGTGACCCGCCACACCGTGTCGTCGATGCCGATGGTGCCGGAGCCGTCGACGATGGGCTTTTCCAGGGTGAACACGCGTCCGACGTAGGAGTCGGCGCGGCGGTTGAGGAAGGGCTGATCGCTGGGTGCCCCGACTTGCCTCGCCAGCCGCCGCCAGATCGGAATGGCGGCGATGGCGAACACCGCGAAGGCGACGAATTGCGCCTGCCATGGCCAGTCCACGACCAGCGAGATGGTGCCGACCAGCAATGCCGCGAGCCCGAGCCACAGCATGAACACGCCGGGCGCCAGGATTTCGAGGACCAGCAGCACGCCGCCGGCGATGAACCAGTCCCAGACGCCGAGCGAAATCAGGAAGCTCAACATGACATCCGTCCTCAGGTGACCGGCCGCGGTCCGGCGCTGGGACCGGTGGGCCGCGGCGGCGATGGCGGCGCGGGCGGGCGGCCGCTCCCGGTTTCGAAGGCGCCCCTGGCGATCTCGGCTATCCCTGCGAGCGAGCCCAGCACGGCGGTGGCCTCATAAGGCATCAGCAGCACCTTCTGGTTCGGCGAACGGGCCAGTTCGCTGAAGGCGCGGACGTATTTATCGGCGATGAAGTAGTTGAGCGCGGCGACGTCGCCGTGACTGATGGCGATGCTCACCACCTCGGTCGCCTTGGCCTCGGCCGCGGCGGAGCGCTCGCGCGCCTCGGCGTCGCGGAAGGCGGCTTCGCGGCGGCCTTCGGCCTCGAGAATCTGAGCCTGCTTGGCGCCCTCCGCCTTGAGGATCGCCGACTGCCGCTGGCCTTCCGCGGTCAGGATCTCGGCGCGCTTGTCGCGCTCGGCCTTCATCTGCCGGCCCATCGACTGGATCAGGTCGGCCGGCGGCACGATGTCCTTGATCTCGATGCGGTTGACCTTGATCCCCCACGGCGACACCGCCGCGTCCACCACCCGCAGCAGGCGCTCGTTGATCTCGTCGCGGTGCGACAGCATCTGGTCGAGGTCCATCGCGCCCATCACCGAGCGGATATTTGTCATGGTCAGCTTGATGATGGCCTGCTCAAGCGAGGAGATCTCGTAGCTCGCCTTGGCGGCGTCGAACACCTGGAAGAACGCGAGGCCGTCCACCGTGACGGTGGCGTTGTCCTTGGTGATGACCTCCTGCTCGGGGACGTCGATCACCTGCTCCATCACGTTCATCTTGCGGCCGATGCGGTCGACGAAGGGAACGATCAGGTTGAGGCCGGACTCGAGCGTCCTGGTGTAGCGGCCAAACCGCTCGACGGTCCAATTATACCCCTGCGGCACCGTCTTGACCCCGAGGAAGACCGTCAGGATCGCCAGAAAGACGATGAGCATGACAACCAAGTCGCCGCCGCCGAGACTCATGGGCTGTTCTCCTTCTGAACCGTCGCAATCACGACGACGCTGGAACCATCATAGACCAGATAGATTGCAATCGGGTTGACGGCCAATCTGCTGATTCCCGGTAGATTGTCCCAAGGCGACGGTCCGCTCTGCCGGGCTTACACCCAGCCCTGCAGTTCCCGGCGCACCACGGTTTCGATCACCCGCATTCCCGGTTCGCTGTCATTGAGGCACGGGATCGCGGCGAAATTTTCGCCGCCGGCGTGGCGGAAATATTCTGCGTTCTCGCCGGCGATCTCTTCCAGGGTTTCCAGGCAGTCGGCGGAAAATCCGGGGGTGATGACGGCGAGGTTCTTCACCCCGCGCGCCGCCAGCGCCTTGATGGTCGCGTCGGTATAGGGCTTGAGCCACTCGGCGCGCCCGAACCGCGACTGGAACGTCATGATCAGCTTGCTGTCGTCGAGCCGCAACCGTTCGCGCAGCAATCTCGTCGTCTTCGCGCAATGGCAATAATAGGGATCGCCCTTGTCGAAATAATCCTGCGGAATGCCGTGGAACGAGGCAACGATCACGTCGGGCTTGAACGGCAGCGCCTTCAAATGCGCATCGAGCGAGGCCGCCAGCGCATCGATGTAGACGGGATCGTCGAAATACGGCGGCGCGACGCGCAGCGCCGGCTGCCAGCGCATCTTCATCAGGGCGCGAAAGGCCTCATCGCACACGGTCGCGCTGGTGGCTGCGGCGTATTGCGGATAGAGCGGCACCAACAGGATCCGGTCGCATCCCTGCGACATGAGTGCGGCCAGGCGCGAGCGCATCGAGGGATTGCCGTAACGCATCGCCCAGTCGACCACGACCCGATCGCCGTATGGTGCGAGCGCGGCGGCGAGCTTGTTCGCCTGCGACCGCGTGATCGTCTTGAGCGGGGATTCGTTTTTCTCGTTGTTCCAGATCTTCTGGTAATCGAGACCTTTGCGCCCCGGCCGCAGCGGCAGGATGATGGCGTTGAGGACGAACTTCCACGTGATGGTGTCTTCCTCGATCACCCGTTTGTCGTGGAGAAATTCGCGCAGATAACGCCGCACCGACTTGGCGTCGGTGGCGTCCGGCGTGCCGAGATTGACGATGAGCACGCCGACCGCGCCGCTGGACACTTGCGGATGATCGGCAGGCCGGTGCATGAGCGCGGGGCTCGGGACGGTTATCTCGTTCATCACGGTATTCTAGCGCGAATCGAACCGCGATGGGCAACCGCGGCCCGGCCTCAGAGCCGAGGGTACCTCGCCACCGCGACGGTTTGCCGATAGAGTCGGTCGAAATTTTCACGACGACGCTCATGACAGCAGTGTGTGGGAGGAAGCGATGACAATGGTCGCAGCGATCGGCACCGCGGCGGTGCTCTCGGTTCTCGCGTTGTTCGGTGCCGGTGCAGCAACTGCCGGCGAGATCAAGATGTTGGTATCCAACGCTGTGAAAACGTCGTTGGAGGAACTCACTCCTCAATTCGAGAAGGCGACCGAGCACAAGCTGGCCATAACCTTCGGTGCCGCCTCGGAACTCAAGACTTCGATCGACAAGGGCGCGGCCTTCGACGTCGCCATCCTCACCCCCGCGGCGATCGACGCTCTCATCAAGGAAGGCAAGGCCAGCGCAGCCGGTCGTGCCGACATCGCGCGCGCCGGCTTCGGCATCGCGGCACGCAAGGGCGCGCCCAAGCCCGACATCAGCACCGTCGAGGGGTTCAAGCACGCGCTGCTGGAAGCCAAATCGATCGCCTATGTGGAGGCCGGCGCGGGCTCACCCTACTTCAAGAGCCTGCTCGAGCGGCTGGGGATTGCCGGAGAGGTCAAGCCCAAGCTCCGGCCGCAGCCGACCAGCAATCCGACGGCCAAGGCCGTCGCCAACGGCGAGGCGGAGATCGGCATTACGGCGATCAGCGAAATCCTTCCCTATGCGGGTGCACAGGTGGTGGGCCCGCTGCCGGCCGAAATACAATTCTACTCCGTCTCCGCCGCCGTCATCGCTGCCGACACCAAGCAGCCCGACGCCGCCAAGGCCCTGGTCAAGTTCCTCACATCGCCCGCGGCAGTCGCGGTGCTCAAGGCCAAGGGACTGGATCCGGGCTGACAGCCGATGCCCTGCGTCACGACGACTTGTCGCAAGGCTCGGTGCGCTTCGGCCATGCCGGATCCCGGGACAGGTAATCCCTGACGGCGGCCTGATGCAGCGGGCGCAGCCGCTCCGTCATCGGCGCGATCCAATTCGACACCCGCGACCACCGGGTGCCGTCCCATTGCTGGACATACGCCGCCTGGTGGCCGTTGTGGTCGGTGCAGGAGATGCCGGTGATGGGGCTGGCGAAGTCCGGCAGGCCGAGCTGCCGCCACCCTTCCTGCGAGATGGCGAGGGATTCGAGCCCGCGACGCACCTCTTTGCCGGTGACGACCTTGCGGCCGGAGAGCTGCTGGGCGTTGCGGATCGCCTGGGCGATCAGAACGGCGTTGTAGACGCCGCGGTTGTACAGATTTTCTCCAGCTTTCTCCCGGGCAGCCTGGCTGTTGCCGGTATCGATAACGTGGGTGACGATGTCCTGGATCGCCGGATAGTCCGCGCCGATGCTGTTGAAGTTGAGGGCGAGATAGCCCTTGGCGCCCGCGCCGGCCGGCTGCACGTCGTCCTCGCCGCCCGCGTGCCATGAGCCGATGAAGCGATCCATCGGGAAATGGGTTGCGGCGGCTTCCTTGATGGCGGCCGCGTTCATCGCGCCGAAGCCCCACATGATCATCCAGTCCGGCCGGACGCGGCTGACATCGAGCCATTGCTCCGACTGGTTCTGCGCCTGCGGCGCGGCGACGGGATACATCTTGATCTCGAAGCCGTAATCCTTGGCGAACTGCTGGAGCAGCGGGATCGGCTCGCGGCCGTAATTGCCGTCGAGGAAGATGAATCCGATGGTCTTGCCCTTGAGGCGTTCCAGGCCGCCTTCCCTGCCGCCGATGTATTGGAAGATCATCGACAGCGCGTCGAAATGAGTGGCCGGCGGATTGAATATCCACGGGAAATCGCCGCCCGCCGCCGCGGCCGTAGGGCCGTAGCCGATCGTAAGGATCGGAATCCTGTCGACCGAGGCCTTGGGCATGAGCTGCAGGGTGATGCCGGTCGAGGACGGAACGACGACCGCGGGCTTCCTGCCCTTCACCGCTTCATAGCATTCGACGCCCCTCTTGGTGTCGTAGCCGGTCTCGCACTCCTCGATTTCGAGCTTCACGCCCCCGATGCCACCGTCGCGCTCATTGAGGAGGGTCAGGTAGTCGTGCATCCCGTTCGCGATAGCGATCCCGGACATGGCGAACGGTCCGGTGCGGTAGGTGAACAGCGGCACGTAGATGCTGTCCTCGGCCCGCGCCGGGGCCGCTGCAACGCCGAGCAGTGCCAGGAGCGCAAGCCTCACCACGATGTGCGTCGCGCGCATCGGTCCTCCCTGTTTTCCGGCGCGGTTCGTGCCGCGTCCGGCTGGTTTACCTGGGAGGACCTTACTCCGCCGCCTTGAGCAATGCCACGGTGCCGGCACGGAACTGCTCCAGCAGCGCCGCCTCGTCGGCCTTGGCGACGGCGAGGTGGCGCATCTTGACCGGACCGAAGCCGCGGATCTTCTCGGGGATCGCCGCGAGGCCGACGGCGAGATGATGGTTGTCGGGCGAAAGCCGCGCGATCAGTTCGTCGAGCAGGCCCTCGTAGTCGCGGATGAGCTGGCGCTCGGTGCGGCGCTCGGCGGTGTAGCCGAACGGGTCTAGCGCGGTGCCGCGCAGGAATTTGAGCTTCGCCAGCGGCCCGAACACTTTCATCATCCAAGGACCGAAGGCGATCTTGCGCGGCTCGCCGGTGGTCTTGTCGCGGCGGGCCAACAGAGGCGGCGCGAGATGGAAGGTCAGGCGGAGATTGTCGCCGTCGACCTCGTTCCTGACCTGGCGCAGGAACGCCGGATCGGAATAGAGCCGCGCCACCTCGTATTCGTCCTTGTAGGCCATCAGCTTGAAGAGATAGCGCGCGACCGCTTCGGCAAAGCCGGACTTGCCCGGCGCCTGCGCGGCCTCGGCGGATTTTGCCGCCGCGACCCCCCGGCGATAGCGCTCGGCATAGGCGGCGTTCTGATAGGCGGTGAGGAATTCGACGCGACGTGAAACCATCTCGTCGAAAGATCGCGATATCCGGCGTATCGGGTCGACCGCATCGGCGGCCGGCCGCGCCAGCGCCTCGACATCAGCGAGGTCGACGGCGGCGCGGCGGCCCCAGCGGAACGCCGCGTGATTCATGACGACGGCCTCGCCGTTCATCTCGATCGCCTTCTCGATCGCCTCCGCGGAGATCGGCAGCGCCCCGAGCTGATAGGCATAGCCGAGCATGAACATGTTGGCGCCCAGTGACTGGCCGAGCAGCGCCGTCGACAGCGCCGACGCATTGACGAAATGCGTGTTCGCGGGACCGGCGAGCGAGGAGATCGTGCGCTTGAGCCGCTCCGACGGCAACGAGAATTCGGGATTGCGCGTGAACTCGCCGGGCAGCATCTCCGCGAGGTTGATGATCATCGCGGTGGTTCCCGGCTTCACCGCGGCGAGCACCTTCTTGCTGCCGGCGACGACGATGTCGCCGCCGAGCACGAGGTCGGCGGAGCGCGCGGCGACGCGGATGGCGTGGATGTCCTCGGGCCGGTTGGAGAAGCGGATGTGGCTCGCCACCGCCCCACCCTTCTGCGCCAGCCCCGCCATGTCGATGATGCCGACGCCCTTGCCCTCCAGATGGGCCGCCATGCCGAGGATGCCGCCGATGGTGACGATGCCGGTGCCGCCGATGCCGGTGACGATCACCCCGAAGGTCTTGTCGATGGCGGGAAGCACCGGCGGCGGCAGCGCCGCCGTGTCCGCCGGAAGGTCGACGCCCCGGCCGCGCTTGAGCTTGGCGCCCTCCACGGTGACGAAGGACGGGCAGAAGCCCTTCACGCAGGAGTAATCCTTGTTGCAACTCGACTGGTCGATGGTGCGCTTGCGGCCGAATTCGGTTTCCAGCGGCTGCACCGAGACGCAGTTCGATTTCAGGCCGCAGTCGCCGCAGCCCTCGCAGACCAGCTCGTTGATGACGACGCGCTTGTCCGGATCGGGATACTTGCCGCGCTTGCGGCGGCGACGCTTCTCGGCGGCGCAGGTCTGGTCGTAGATCAGTACGGTGCAGCCCGGCACCTGCACGAGCTCCTTCTGCACCTCCTGGAGCTCGTCGCGATGATGGATCGTGACCCCGGCCGGCCATTTGGTCCCGGAGGGATATTTCCACGGCTCGTCGGTGACGATGACGACGCGCTTGGCGCCCTCGGCGGCCATCTCATTGGCGATCTGCGGCACCGTGATGTTGCCGTCATTGCGCTGACCGCCGGTCATGGCGACGGCGTCGTTGAACAGGATCTTGTAGGTGATGTTGACGTTCGCCTGGATGGCGGCGCGGATCGCCAGCGAGCCCGAATGATTGTAGGTGCCGTCGCCGAGGTTCTGGAACACGTGGGCGCGCTTGGAGAACGGCGCCTCGCCGATCCAGTTGGTGCCCTCGGCGCCCATCTGGGTGTAGCCGCTCGTCGAGCGGTCCATCCACTGGGCCATGTAGTGGCAGCCGATGCCGGCATAGGCGCGGCTTCCCTCGGGCACCACCGTCGATGAATTGTGCGGGCAGCCCGAACAGAAATAAGGAATCCGCACCGCGATGTCCTCGGTCTCGGCGAGGACGCGCTGGGCCTCCTTGAGCCGCGCCACCCGCGACGCGATCTCGTCGTTGCGGACGTAGTTGAGCAGGCGTTCGCCGATGCAGATGGCGACGTCGTTGGGATCGAGCGCGCCCTTGACGGGGAACAGCCAGTTGCCGCGCTCGTCCTTCTTGCCGATGCAGACCGGCTGGTTGGCGGTGCCGTAGAGTTCTTCGCGGACCTGGACCTCGATCAGCGAGCGCTTCTCCTCGACCACGATGATGAGTTCGAGGCCTTGCGCGAACTCCATCAGGTCGAGGCGGCTGATCGGCCACGGGCAGCCGACCTTGTAAAGACGCATGCCGAGATCGTTGCATTTGACCTCGTCGAGGCCGAGCTCATCGAGGGCCTGGCGGACGTCGAGATAGCTCTTTCCGACCGTGATGACGCCGATCTTGGGATTGCGCCCGCCCGAGCAGACCATGCGATTGAGCTTGTTCGCCCGCACGAAGGCCAGCATCGCATCGCGCTTGAAATCGTGCAGGCGCGCTTCCTGGCCGAGAATGGTATCGCCGAGCCTGATGTTGAGGCCGCCCGGCGGCATGGCGAAGTCGTCCGGGATGATGATCTTCACCCGGTCGAGACTGCCGTCGATCACGGCTGTCGACTCCACCGTCTCGTGCATGCATTTGAGCGCGGTCCAGGCGCCGGTGAAGCGCGACATGGCCCAGCCGTAAAGCCCGTAGTCCACGATCTCCTGCACGCCTGCCGGGTTCAGGATCGGAATCATGACGTCGATGAAGTGATATTCGGACTGGTGGGCGGTCGTCGAGGATTCCGCGGTGTGGTCGTCGCCCATCAGGGCGAGCACGCCGCCATGCTTGGACGTGCCGGCGAAGTTCGCATGCCGGAAGGCGTCGCCGGAGCGGTCCACGCCCGGGCCTTTGCCGTACCACATGCCGAACACGCCATCGAACTTGCCTTCGCCGCGCAATTCGGCGGTCTGCGATCCCGCGAGCGCGGTGGCGGCGAGATCCTCATTGGTCCCGGCATGAAAAAGGATGTCGTTGGCGGCGAGGCGCGCCCCGGCACGCATGAACTGCAGATCGAGGCTCCCAAGCGGCGAGCCGCGGTAGCCAGTCACATAGCCGGCGGTGTTGAGACCGGCGCGACGGTCGCGCTCCTTCTGCATCAGGCAGAGGCGTACGAGGGCTTGAAAACCGCTGACGAAAACGCGGCTCTGTCCGAGGTCGTATTTGTCGTCGAGACTAACCGGCAAAAGCGGCATTGCTCTTTCTCCACGACCATCCGGGGAATTGGCGAGCCCTGATATAGTCGTCCCCCAAGCAGGAAGAAGGCTGGCATTTCAACGCAGTGCGGTCAAATTCGTTCTGGCCGCCCGACTTACAATGAAATTGCGGCAGCCCTGAGGATATTGAAATTTCCGGTCGACCGAAGCAAGCCGCGGCAGGCGTCTTTTCGGCCTGCTTCTGTTCTGCCTGTCGTAGCCCGAATCACCTAATCTGCGCCTTGGCCCCGGCGCTGCCCTCGACCTTGCCCTCGCCTTTGCTCTCACCCTTGCCCTCACCTGGGCCCCAGCTCCAGAAATCCCGGCCCTCCTGCCGCATGAAGCGCGCCAGCACCATCATGTGGACCTCGGTGGCGCCGTCGACCAGCCGCGCGGCGCGGGCGGCACGGTAGATCCATTCCAGGATGGTGTCCTTGGAGAAGCCGCGGGCGCCGTTGAGCTGGATCGCGACGTCGGCCGCGTTGTGCAGGGTGTCGGCGACATGGACCTTGGCCATGGACACCTCCTTGCGGGCGCGGTCGCCCTGGTCGAGCTTCCAGGCCGCATGCATGGTGAGCAGGCGGCCGATCTGGATCTGGTGGGCGATGTGGCCGAGCTTGATCTGCACGCTCTCGCGGTCGGCGAGCTTGATGCCGAAGCCCTCGCGGTTTTCCACGTAGTCCTGGGCGATCTCCATGCAGCGCTTGGCCTGGCCGAGCCAGCGCATGCAATGGGTGAGCCTCGCCGGACCGAGCCGGATCTGGGTGACGCGCAGTCCGTCGCCCACGTTGAGCAGCACGTTTTCGTCGGCGACCTCGAGGCCGTCGAATTCGAGCTCGCAATGGCCGCCATGCTCCTCGGGGCCGAGGATGCCGATGCGGCGCACGATCCGCCAGCCCGGCTGGTCGCGGTGATAGAGGAACGCGGTGAGGCCGTGGCGCGCATCGTCGGAGGTGCGCGCCACCAGGATGTAATGCGCTGCGCCGTCGGCGCCGGTGATGAACCATTTGCGGCCATGGATGACCCATTTGCCGTCCTCTGCGTTCGGCGCGGGTGCGGATCATGCCGGGATCGGAGCCGCCGCCGGGCGCGGGCTCGGTCATGGCGAAGGACGAGCGCACCTTGCCCTCGACGATCGGGCGCAGCCAGCGCTCCTTCTGGGCCGGCGTGCCGGCGCGGGCGAGCAGGTTCATGTTGCCGTCGTCGGGCGCCATGCAGTTGAACGCGAGCGGCCCGAACAGGGAACGTGCCGCTTCCTCGTACATCGCCGCCCAGGCGACGATGGGCAGCGCCATGCCGCCGAACTCCTTGGGCGACTGCGGCGCCCACAGCCCCGCGGCCTTCGCCTTCTTCCGCACCGGTTCGAGCCGTTCGCTCGGAATGTTCTCGTGCTCGGAGAAGTTTTCGGGATCGCGTTCGAGCGGCAGCACGTGTTGCTCGACGAAGGCGCGGGTGCGCAGCCGGAGGTCTTCGATTTCGGGCGACAGCGTGAAGTCCATGATGACTTATCCTTTGAGCGCGACCATCTGGCCGCCGTCGACCACTATTGTTGCGCCGGCAATGAAACGTCCGGCGTCGGAAGCGAGCAGCAACAGCGCGCCGTCGAGGTCGCCGTCGCGTCCGAAGCGGCCGACCGGAATGTCGCGGGTGAGCTTCTTGCCCTCTTCGCTGGCGAGATAGTCGCGGTTGATCTCGGTGACGAACCAGCCGGGCGCGATGGCGTTGACGCGGATGCCCTTGAAGGCGAGTTCGAGGCCGAGCGCCTTGGTGACCTGCACCACGCCGGCCTTGGCCGTCGCATAGGCGATGACGCCCTTGCCGACCCCGAAGCCGAGCACCGAGGCGATGTTGACGATGGCGCCGGGCTTGCCGGCCGCCAGCATGCGCCGCGCGGCTTCCTGCGACCAGTAGAACACCGCATCGAGATTGGTGCCGAGCACGCGCCGCCACTCCTCCTCGGCCAGGTCGACCGCGCGGCTCGAATGGGCGACGCCGGCATTGTTGACGAGGATGGTCACGGTGCCGAACGCCGCCTCGGCGGCGTCGAAGGCGCGCCGCATCGAGGCGCTGTCGAGCACGTCGGCCTCGATCGCCACGGCGCGGCCGCCGGCCGCCTCGATCTTCGCCTGCAGGGCGGCGAGGCGCTCCTTGCGCCGGGCGACCAGCGCGACCGCGGCGCCGTTCGCCGCCAGCACCTCGGCAAAACGCAGCCCCAGCCCGCTCGACGCCCCGGTGACGAGGCCGACCCGGCCGCTGAGATCGAACAATTCCGATGCCTTCACGCGCGCCCCCAGGGAAATGCGGGGGGTGAAGCTAGCCGGATTTCGGTTTGACCGCCATCAGAAGGCCCGGGCCTGCCACCCCAGCGCCCTCCCAAAGCGTCTTGTCCCGGCGATCTCGATAACCAAGGCACGACATCGCCACACGCGCGCTTTTGAACGGCCGTGCCTTCGCATCGAGATGGCCGGGACAAGCCCGGCCACGACCCGTTGTATTTCGGCGGCCCCGGCCCATGCGCAGGCCGCTCCACGATGATTTTGCACCGGCGGCAAAAATCCCTATATCAGGGCCACATCCGGAGTTTGCCCATGAATGAAAGCCCAACGACCAAGAGCTCACGACAAGGCTCACGACAAGATTCCCGTCACCGTGCTCACCGGCTATCTCGGCGCCGGCAAGACCACGCTGCTCAACCGCATCCTGTCCGAGCCCCATGGGCAGAAGTTCGCCGTCATCGTCAACGAATTCGGCGAGATCGGCATCGACAACGACCTCATCGTCGGCGCCGACGAGGAAATCTTCGAGATGAACAACGGCTGCGTGTGCTGCACCGTGCGCGGCGACCTGATCCGGATCATCGAAGGCCTGATGCGGCGCAAGGGCAAGTTCGACGCCATCATCGTCGAGACCACCGGCCTCGCCGACCCGGCGCCGGTTGCCCAGACCTTCTTCGTCGACGATGCCGTCGGCCGCAAGGCCAAGCTCGACGCCGTCGTCACCGTCGCCGACGCACGATGGCTCAAGGACCGGCTGCGCGACGCGCCCGGAGGCCAAGAACCAGATCGCCTTCGCCGACGTGATCCTGCTCAACAAGACCGATCTCGTCAGCGAGGCCGATCTGCGCGAGATCGAAGCCCGCATCCGCGGCATCAATCCCTATGCCCGCCTCCACCGCACCGAGCGCTGCTCGATCCCGATAAACGAGGTGCTCAACCGCAATGCGTTCGATCTCGACCGCATTCTCGACATCGAGCCGCAATTCCTCGAACGCGGCGACGACCACGATCATGACCATCATGAGCACGGCGCACGCGCACGACCATGGCGGCCTCGCGCACTACCACGACGAGGACATGCAATCCCTGGCGCTTTCGACCGACAAGGCGATCGACCCCGACAAGTTCTTTCCCTGGATCCAGAACCTGGTCGCCCAGGAAGGACCGAAGATCCTGCGCTCGAAGGGCATCCTCGCCTTCAAGGACGACCCGCAGCGCTTCGTGTTCCAGGGCGTCCACATGATGCTCGACGGCGACCACCAGCGCGAATGGAAGGACGCCGAGAAGCGCGAAAGCCGGCTCGTGTTCATCGGCCGCGAGCTGCCGGAGACCATGATCCGCAAGGGCTTCGAGGAATGCGCGGCGTGATCGCGGCACGGGGCGACTCGAGACCATGGTGACCCGACGCCTCCGTCGCAGAACGCGCCCGGCCGATCGCGGCGGGCGCGCCGGTCGTCGCCGCGTATTTCCTCGGCGATATCCCGGTGTTCGTGCTGGGCGATGAAGCGCTGCTGTTCGCGCCGCGCGACGGCGAGCCCGAGCGCATTGCCGTGCATGGCGGCGGCATCCTCGCGGCGGCGAGCGACGGCGAACGCATCTTCACCGGCGGCGACGACGGCAACGTCGTCGCGACGGGCCGGGACCGCAGCCACGAGATCGTCGCCGCCGACGCCAAGCGGCGCTGGATCGATCATGTCGCGCTCGGGCCCGACGGCGCGATCGCCTGGTCCGCCGGCAAGGAAGCCTTCGTGCACACCCGCAAGGGCGAGCCGCGGCGCCTCGAAGTCCCCTCCACCGTCGGCGGGCTCGCCTTCGCGCCCAAGGGCCTGCGGCTCGCCGTCGCCCATTACAACGGCGTGACGCTGTGGTTTCCCAATGCTCTGCAGTCGACGCCGGAACGGCTGGAATGGAAGGGCTCCCACGTGTCGGTCGCGTTCAGCCCGGATGGCCGCTTCCTGGTGACGGCGATGCAGGAGCCGACCCTGCATGGCTGGCGAATGGTGGACGGCAAGCACATGCGGATGTCCGGCTACGGCGCCAAGGTACGCTCGATGTCGTGGAGCGCCAACGGCAAGGCGCTGGCGACGTCCGGATCGAGGGAGCTCATCGTGTGGCCGTTCCAGAGCAAGGATGGACCGATGGGCGCGCAGCCGCAAATGCTCGCGCCCATGGCGCATCTCGTCTGCGCGGTGGCCTGCCATCCCCGCAGCGACGTCGCCGCGGTCGGCTACGAGGACGGCCTGGTCCTGCTGGTGCGCACCGCGGACGGCGCCGAAATCCTGGCGCGCCGTCCGGACGGCGAGCCGATCTCCGCGCTAGCCTGGGACGCTGCCGGCACCACGCTGGCGTTTGCCACCGAGGCGGGTGATGCGGGCGTGATCGATCTCGGAGCACCGGCCTGACGTCCACCCAACGCCGTCATCGCCGGGCGTGTCCCGACGCCCGCAAGGCCAGTTTGGGTCGATCTCCGCCTGTCCAGTATGGCGGTTATTTCCGCTTCGACCAGCAGCAGACGTGGGCCGAATTGCGAAACCGACGTGATGGGCCAGGAACCGCCTCCCGCGCTGCGAAAGGAGATCTGGGACCCCCGGGCTGGGGACGGGAATTCGCTGGGCGTTGTGCAACCAGAATGGTACGCTGACGCACGGTCGAGTTGATTAGCTTGACTAGGTGCTGCCCAAAAACGGCGACGTACCGAAATCGCCGCTTCTTCAATTGGTAGCGCTGGTGCCATCGGCAGGCACGATTTCAATTTGAAATCGATTTTGCGTCGTATCGCGGTTGCCGCCAGCACCGCATTCGCATGTCGGCGCGCTATTGGCGCGCGTTGGCGTATCTTGCAAACATCAGGGAGAAAAATCATGAAAACATATTTCACGGTGACATTGGCTATGCTCGCGGGCGCCGGGCTTGGTGCCGCAGCAGTCCAGGGACTTCATGCCCAGGCCAAAGCGCCTGTTTATCTGGTGAGCGAAATCGATGTGACGAATCCGGAGGCTTACGGAAAGGAGTACGCCCCGAAGGCTCAGGCCCTCATCAAGGCGTCCGGTGGTCGCTTCCTGGCAATAGGAGGAACAGCAGGCGCTGGTGCAGGAAAGGTGACTGCGTTTGATGGAGAGGCCCCAAAGCGCGCTACCGTTCAGGTCTGGGACAGCATGGAGCAATATCAAGCTTATCGCAATCTACCAGCGTTCAAGGAAGCCAGGCAGATCGGCGTAAAGTATGCGAAATTCCATACCTTCGCCGTCGAGGGCGTCCCGCAATAACGCACACATCATTGCGAGAAAATTGAGAGGCCGTCTCAATTGGCGGCCTCTCATGCTTCAAGCACGTCCAGCACGTCGCCGATAGCGAGCGCTGATGCTATCCAGTCCCGGCGGTCATGTCCGGTTCGACCAGCAGCGGACGTGGGCCGAATTGAGAAACCGACGTGATGGGCCAGGACCCGCATCTCGCGCTGCAAAGAAAGTTCGCCAGACCTTGGCCCCCGGACGACTTGTCCGTAGCGCCCTCTTCCATACGCTTGGGTAGGTAGTGTAATCTGCTTGCAGAGCTGCCAGCGGGACGTGCCGAAGTCCCGTAATTTTAAAGGCTGCGTTTTTGTCCTCGGCGGGCGAATTCGAAAATTGCAGCACGTCGTTTGTGGGGCTATCCGCTCCCGCATTGCTTTTGCCACGCGCCTTCCGCGCGTAGTTCCAAAAAGGAGGCACATCGTGAATTGACGTACCACGCTCACTCTGACGACCCTAGCGCTGCTGTCATTGGCGGTTGCCCTGCCGACCGGCAACGCACTCGCCCAACAGAAACAGCACGTTTCCTACAAGGTCACCGCGGAAAATTCCAAATACACGCAGCAGCAGTTTCTCGATGTCGGAGACAGTGTTGGCCATCAGGTGCGGTCCTTTGAAATTTATCGCAGCTTTCCGACCAATCCACCCGTCCTCAACGGAATGAAGATGAAGGAACAATGGACCCGTGGCGTTTCCGATTACGTCGACAACAATGGGACCGCCACCACCTACGGTGTGTACGTCCTTGAAAATGGCGATAAGTTCTTTACCCGGGGGACAGTGCTTGCGCACAGCGCCGGGTCGGGGAAGTTTACCAACGTGACCGTCGGATACATCACGGGTGGCACGGGAAAGCTCGCTGGCATTCAGGGAATAGTACGAACATCCGGTAGTGCCGAGCCCAAAGCTGGCGTGAATGAGACTCAGACCGACATCGAGTACTGGATAGACAAGTAGCATCCGTCCATGCGAACCCCGCAGCGCTGTTGTCGGTGCGGGGCCTCGCGATCACCAGACCCCTCGCTGCCCGGCGATGAACATAAGCCGGGGTAGTACTTTCACTTCAACTGCAATTTGCTATAGTTACATGTGCGTTTGAATCGAACAACCTGTGCATCCTGATCTCGTTTGAAATGGAACGGACCTTGGAGCGCGAGCGTATCGAGCGGCGGCTGGCGGCCATTCTCATGGCCGATGTGGTCGGCTATAGCCGACTGATAGGCGCTGACGACGAGGGTACACTCGCTCACTTAAACGCCCATCACA
The DNA here is from genome assembly GCA_963791375.1 of uncultured Alphaproteobacteria bacterium. GTDB lineage: Bacteria > Pseudomonadota > Alphaproteobacteria > Rhizobiales > Xanthobacteraceae > JAJPKK01. The sequence goes on along the minus strand of CAWBSI010000012.1, from coordinate 314,714 downwards.
ACGAGCTTGTGAACCCTAAAATCGAGGAACACAGGGGCCGGATCGTTAGGACGACTGGAGATGGGTTGCTGGTCCTGTTTGCGAGCGTTGTTGGCGCACTGCGCTGCGCAGTTGAGGTTCAACGAGGGATGATCGAGCGGAATTTGGGGGTGCCGCCGGAGACGCGTATCGAGTTTCGCATGGGGATCAGCGTCGGGGACATTATTATCGACGGCGGCAGCATTCATGGAGACGGGGTCAACGTGGCGGCTCGGCTAGAGGCGTTGGCGGAGCCCAATGGGATTTGTGTTTCGGATCGGGTGCAGGAAGACGTGCACGGCAGGCTCGATATTACCTTCCGGCCTGCCGGCGACCAGCGGCTAAAGAACATCGCGCGGCCAGTGCGGGTCTTTCACGTGCGACTGAATGGGGCATCAGGAGAGGCCGCGGCTGTGTTGCCCGAGAAGCCATCGATCGCTGTCAGGCCTTGCAATGAAATGCGTGGCGACCCTGAGCTGCGGCGCCGTTGGGGCAGAGCCGGAGCCTTTCCGCGCCGCGCAATGCTGGCGGGAGCGGGCTCGACGGTCGCGCTGGGCCTCGGCGGCTTAGCCTACGTGCTGTCGCCCCCGTCCTTAACTGCCATTGCTAAATTCGCCGAGCCGCACCGCACTGCGCTCGTCATCGGCAACGCCCAGTACCAATTTGTTCCACCACTCGACAATCCTGTGCGCGACGCGGACAGCATCTCCGAAGCACTGGAACAGCGCGGCTTTCGGGTGATCAGAGTAGTTAACGCGGATGGCCGACAGATAGCGGATTCGATCTCTGATTTTGAGCGAACGCTATCCGTAGTGGGCGGCGTTGGTATCTTCTATTACGCTGGCAGAGCAACGTACATTGATGGCGAGGACGTGCTGATGCCGGTCGACGTCAAATTGGATTCGACACAAACGATATTGGAAGGTGGTGTCAATCTAGCCGCCCTGCAAGCGCAGATACAGGCTAAGACAACGCGCAAGTTCGTTAGCAATGGATCGGCCGTTGTTTACTCCGCGTCAAAAGGCCAAGAAGCTGACGATGGTCCCCCAGGAAAGCACTCTCCTTTCACAACGGCATTCCTCGAAGCCCTCGCGTACGACCAGGATGAACTCGGTGATCTCTTTCGACGCATCGGTCGAACCATGGATAGAGAGCCGAGTGATACCGTCAAAAAGCAGACGCCATATTTCGAGGATTCGCGCACGGTCAGATTCTACTTCAACCGACCCGAAAGCGATGCCGCGATCGGCGCGCTCAAAGTTCTTATCTTCGATTTCGTGTCGCGATAATCCTTTAAAATTGAGGATCGCCGGGCGATAGGTGCCCTTGCTAGGGTCTGTAGCTAATGCGACGGCGGGAGTTCATTGAGGGACTCGTTGGAGAGGCAACGTTGCCGCTTGAGACGCGGCGGAGCAGCCGAGGGGCTCGCATACTCCACGTACTGCTCCTTGGTTGCGGTCGCGCGACCAGGATTGCTCCCAACCCCCGCACAAATCGACATGGTCGCTAACGCTGCGATGAAGCCGATGTCGCAATAGGGTCATCAGCGTCGTTTCGTGAGCGTGGTGACGGGACCGGTCGTCCCCCAGCACCGGACCTATCGGAAGCAGATGGGCTCGTCCTGGGCCACGGCGTGGCCTCTCGCGGCACGCGCACAACAGCCGGCGAGGCCGGTGATCGGGCTCCTTAATGGCAGCTCGCCCGAATTTTTCGTTGAGGTTTATAGCGCTTTTCGTGAAGGTCTGAAGGAATTAGGCTACGTTGAGGGGCAGAACAGTCGCGATCGAGTACCGGTACGCAGATGGTCACCCTGATCGGCTGCCGACATTGGCGGCTGACCTCGCCCGCAGGCAGGTGGCCGTGCTCGCAGCAAGCGGTGGCGGTCCGCCGGCATTGGCCGCTAAGGCAGCGACCAGAACCATTCCCATCGTGTTCGTCAGTGGCGACACAGATCCCGGTCGAGACGGGCCTTGTCGCCAGTCTCAATCGACCGGGCGGAAATGTGACCGGCGTCACCTTCTTCTCAAATCTGCTCTCGTCGAAGCGACTTCAGCTTTTGCACCAGCTTGCCCCCAATGCCGCTCGGGTCGCCCTGCTGATCAATCCGAACAACACGAACGCCGACCAGATCAGAGACGCGCGGCGCGAGCCCTCGGGCTACAACTCATCGTCGTGCGAGCGGGCACCGAGCGCGAGATCGACTTGGCATTTGCGAGCCTCGTCCGACAGGAAGCCGCTGCGGTTTTAATCGCCAGCGATTTGTACTTGTATCGCCGACGCGATCAGATTGCGGCGCTAGCGGCGCGCCACGGCTTCCAACGGCGTCCACGACCCGTGAATTCGCTGAGGCAGGCCTTCTTATGAGCTACGCGGGTGACCGCCTGGATGCGGTCGCATGTGGGGTCTGTATGTTGGCCGCGTTCTCAAGGGCGAGAAGCCGGCCGACCTGCCGGTCGTCCAACCGACAAAGTTCGAGCTGGTCATCAATCTCAAGACCGCGAAGGCGCTCGGCCTCACCATCCCGAAACGCTGTTGGCCACCGCCGACGAGGTGATCCAGTAGCGGTCTCCGGCATGGTCATGGTGGCCACGAGGGTTACGCCTCGCCCCCGTACTCAACATCGGTTCGACTGCTGCGCTGCATCATCTTTTCTGGCCGCGACGTCCGGAGTGGGTCATGTATGGACGGCGCCCGCGGTGCAAGAGGAATCTGACTATCAGCGAAGCGTTCGGGTGCGGTCATGTATTCGGCCTTTGAGTGCGGCCGTTTGGCCGCTGGCCCTGATGTGATCCGCTGATCGGTCCCAACCAAAACCACGCGCTCTTTCCTCGCGTGACCCATTAACGGGTTTTCCGATCGACGGTCTCGACCGTTTCGCATCAATGTCTTCATCACCCCTGCAGTTCGTGAACGCGCTTAATATCCTCCTCTTCTCTTCCTCGCCGAGCCCCTTTAGGCAGCTTCAGCAAGCTCAGGCGCCCGATAGGTGCCACCATGGGCCAGCAGCGCCCAGGCCGTGCGGGCCATCTTGTTGGCGAGCGCCACCGCCACGACCTTGAAGGGTCGCCGTGCCAGGAGTTGCGTGAGCCAGGGATACTTGCCAGGATTCTCCAGGGCGCGCCGCAACACGGCAATCGCCCCGACGACAAGAATGCGCCGCAAGTAGCGGTCGCCCTGCTTGGAGATCGGCCCGAGCTTCTGCTTGCCCCCGGTCGAATCCTGGCGCGGCACCAGCCCGATCCAGGCCGCGAAATCGCGGCCCGACCGGAAGATAGTCGGGTCCGCCACTGTCGCCACGATCGCAGTCGCCCCGATAACCCCGATGCCCGGGATGGTCTCCACCCGCTGGCTCGCCTCGTTCGAACGGTGCTGCATCTTGATCCGCTTTTCGATCGCTCCGATGACACACTCTAACGCCTCAAGCTGCGCAGCCAGCACAATGACGCTGGCCCGTGCATCGATCGGCAACCGCGTCTCCCGTTCGTCCGCCACGATCGCGCGCAATTCGTTGACCCCGGCGTTGCCCTGCGCCGCCACGATGCCGAGCTCGGCCAAATGCGCACGCAAGGCGTTGATGATCTGGGTGCGCTGACGTATCAGCACATCGCGGGTGCGGTGCTGCATCAACTGACCCTGCTGTTCGGGCGACTTGATCCGCACGAAACGCATCGTCGGGCGCCGAACCGCCTCGCAGATCGCCTCGGCGTCGGCGGCATCGTTCTTGTTGCGCTTGACGTAGGCCTTCACGTCCTTCGCCGGCATCAGCCGCACCTTGTGGCCGAGCTTCGTCAACTCGCGCGCCCAATAATGCGCGGTGGCACACGCCTCCATTCCGATCAGGCACGGCGGTAGAGCTTTGAAAAACGCTATCACCTGGCTGCGCCGGAGTTGCTTCCGGACCACGACCTTCTCGTTGGCGTCGATGCCGTGAACCTGAAACACGTTCTTGGCGATATCCAACCCGATCGTGGTAACTTGCATTTGGACGGCTCCCCTCATGTGATTCGCACAACGATCACTCTATGGCACTTCGATGCCGGGAGCGGGCGCCGTCCACCACATCAAAACCGGCCTCCTTGTTCGGCGCTCGTATGTCTCCCTCCGCCGGGAGCGGACATGGTCCGCGAGAAGTCCGGTCGCTGCGCCCGAACTTCACACCAGCACGTTGCGGAACTGCCAGGGGTCCGACGTATCGATGTTTTCCGGGAACAGGCCGGGCCGGCCGGTCAGCGGGGTCCAGTCGGTATAGGTGCCGATCACCGGGCCGAGATAGGGGCGCTGGACTTCGAGGCAGCGGCGGAAGTCCATTTCGTCGGCCTCGACGATGCCGGCATTGGGGTTCTCCAGCGCCCACACCATCCCCGCCAGCACCGCGGAGGTGACCTGCATGCCGGTGGCGTTCTGGTAGGGCGCGAGCTGGCGCGTCTCCTCCACCGAAAGCTGGGAACCGTACCAATAGGCGTTCTTGGCGTGGCCGTAGATGAGGACGCCGAGCTCGTCGATCCCGTCGACGATCTCGTGCTCGTCGAGAATGTGGTGCTCGTCCTGCATCACCCCGGCGCGGCCGAACATCTCGTGCAGCGACAGCACCGCGTCGTTGCAGGGATGATAGGCGTAGTGGCAGGTCGGCCGGTAGATCGCCTGCCCCTCGCCTCTGGCCGCCTTCGCGCACGGTGAAATAGTCCGCGATCGAGATCGACTCGTTGTGGGTGACGAGGAAGCCGTATTGCGCCCGCGGCGTCGGCGTCCAGGACCGCACCCGCGTGTTGGCGCCGGGCTGCAGGATGTAGATCGCGGCCTCGCAGCCCTTGGCGTGGGTGCGGGCATTGTCCGGCATCCAGGTCTCGTGGGTGCCCCAGCCGAGTTCGGCCGGCTGCATGCCCTCGGACAGGAAGCCCTCCACCGACCAGGTGTTGACGAACACGTCCGGCGGCTTGGGATTGCGCGCCCGCTGGGTGTCGCGCTCGGCGATGTGGATGCCCTTGACGCCGAGCGTCATGGCGAGCCGGCCCCATTGCTCCCGGGTGTTCGGCTCGGCCGTCTTCACGCCGAGGTCGCGGGCGATGTCGAGGAGCGCCTGCTTGACGAACCACGACACCATGCCGGGATTGGCGCCGCAGCACGACACCGCGGTGATGCCGCCGGGATTGCGCCGCCGCGCCGCAAGCAGGGATTCGCGCAGCGCGTAATTGGTGCGTGCCTCCGATCCGAGGTTGGCGATCGAAGTAGAAGCCCGGCCACGGCTCGATCACGGTGTCGATATAGAAGGCGCCGATCTCGCGGGCGAGCTCCATGATCGCGACCGAGGAGGTGTCGACCGAAAGGTTGACGCAGAAGCCGCGGCCGCCGCCGGCGGTCAGGAGCGGCACCAGGAGGTCGCGGTAGTTCTCCCGCGTCACCGCCTGGTGGATGAACCGCACGCCGCGCACGTCGAGGATCTCCCGGTCGCTGTCGTCGGGATCGATCACCACGATGCGGGTCTTGTCATAGGAGAAATGGCGCTCGATCAGGGGCAGCGTGCCCTTGCCGATCGAGCCGAAGCCGATCATCACGATGGGGCCGTCGATGGCGGCGTGCACGGGCCAATTGGTCATTCAAATCAACTCCGATCGAGCGTTACGCTCACCCTGTTGGCGTCATTGCCCGGCTTGACCGGGCAATTCAGTACTCACGGCCAGTGGTTACTGGATCGCCCGGTCAAGCCGGGCGATGACAGCGATGCGTGTATCTAGATAAATGACAGATGAGATCAAGCGGCGTGTGACAGTCGCCTGCGGCGACGAGCCGGCACGTCGTCGGAACCACCCGCAGGCCGCGGCTTCGGAGTCCCGGTGGCACGCACCAGGCCTGCGGCCTCGCCCATTTCCCCCGGCAAGCGACAGGCTGAGCAGCCGGTGCCGCTCGAACGGCCCGGGCAGGGCGAGCGCGCCGGTGGCGGCGGCGGAAAAGCCGAAACGGGCGTAGTACGGCTCGTCCCCCACCAGCAGGATCTCCCGATGGCCGCGTCGCCGCGCCTCCGCGATGGCGCGCGTCATCAGCGCCGCACCGATCCCGCGGTTGCGGCAATCCGGATGGACCGCGAGCGGGCCGAGCAGCAGCGCCGGCCGGCCGGCACCGGCCGACACGTGCCAAAGGCGCACGGTGCCGACGAGGCGGCTGCGGTCGGTGGCGACCAGCGACAGGCCATCGGCCGGCAGCCGGCCTTCGCGCAGCCGCTCGGACGCCTTGGCAAAGCGGGCGCTGCCGAAGCTCCGGTCGAGCAGCGCTTCCCGCGCTGCGATGTCGGAGGGCCGTTCGTTTCGAATGGTGACCATGGCAGTTCATCAGTTATCAGTGATCAGAGGACAGGGATCAGATCAGGGGGACAGGCGTCAGAGGACAGGTGACCAGAACCGGCTGGCGCCGATTCTGATCACTGATCCCTGACCACTGATCCCTGGCTAAATGTGGTAGGCCTTCAGCGGCGCGAAGCCGTTGAACGCGACCGAGGCGTAGGTCGTCGTATAGGCCCCGGTGCCTTCGATCAGCACCTTGTCGCCGATCTCCAGGCTGATCGGCAGGTCGTAAGGCTGCTTCTCGTACAGCACGTCCATGGAGTTGCAGGTCGGCCCCGCCAGCACGCAGGGGCCCGCCTCGCCGCCGTCACGGGGCGTGCGGATCGGGTAGCGGATCGACTCGTCCATGGTCTCGGCGAGGCCGCCGAACTTGCCGATATCGAGATAGACCCAGCGCAGCTTGTCCGCCTCGCTCTTCCTGGAGACGAGCACGACCTCGGCCTCGATGACGCCGGCATTGCCGACCATGCCGCGGCCGGGCTCGATGATGGTCTCCGGGATGGCGTTGCCGAAGTGCTTGCGCAGCGCCCGGAAGATCGACCGGCCATAGCTCTCCACCGCCGGCACCTCCTTGAGGTACTTGGTCGGGAAGCCGCCGCCGAGATTGACCATGCTGAGCGCGATGCCGCGGTCCGCGCAGGCGCGGAAGATCGCCGCCGCCGACTTCAGCGCGAGGTCCCAGGCCTGGGTGCGCCGCTGCTGCGAGCCGACATGGAACGACACGCCATGGGCTTCGAGACCGAGCCGGTGGGCATGCTCGAGCACGTCGGCGGCCATGGCGGCATCGCAGCCGAACTTGCGCGACAGCGGCCATTCGGCGCCGGCGCAGTCGAACAGGAAGCGGCAGAACACCCGCGCGCCGGGGGCGGCGCGGGCGATCTTCTCGACCTCGGCCTTGCAGTCGACCGCGAACAGGCGCACCCCCAGCGCGAAGGCGCGCGCGATGTCGCGCTCCTTCTTGATGGTGTTGCCATAGGAGATCCGCTCGGGCGTGGCGCCTGCCGCCAGCACCATCTCGATCTCGGCCACCGAGGCGGTGTCGAAGCATGAGCCGAGGCGGGCGAGCAGCGACAGCACCTCCGGCGACGGGTTCGCCTTGACGGCGTAGAACACCCGCGTGTCCGGCAAGTGCGTTGGCGAAAGCCTTGTAATTGTCGCGCACGACTTCGAGATCGACGACGAGGCACGGCCCGTCTTCGGCACGATTGCGCAGGAACTCGTGGATGCGCTCAGTCATGGCGCTCTCCCCAATAGGGCTCAAGGAGCGGCAAGCCGCTCGATATGATTCGGGCTTTCGAGGTCCCGGCGACGCGCGATGGGGACGCGCCGACGAGAGGGCTCAAGAACCCGGATGAACCGCCTTGGATTGGATTGGGGAGAACCCCCGATCCGCACGCGCGGCAATGAGAAACAAGCCTCTTCGGTAGCCCGAGCCGGTCGGTGGAGGACCGGCAGAGACCAAAAAAGCCCGCTCCGTCGTTGCTTTAAGCCGCGTCCCTCGTGGAGAACGAGGTGCGCCGGTTTCGCCTCCGGCTGCCAATCAAGTGTTCGGAGCTCAGACGATCCGGTGATCTTGCGATCATCGCGATCTCGCTCCGGGCGGCTGTCCGGCCTCTTGTCCGGATGCCCACCGATTGACACACGGCCACAGGCACGTGCGAAATTGGGCAAATTGCAAATAAGTTATTTCCGCAAGTCGTGCAAGAGATTTGAGTCCCTCGCACGACCTTCAGAACAAAAAAATTCGGAAATCGTTCCCGCGTGTTTAAACGCGACTTAACAAAGCGTCATTCGCGGGCGGTGAACGGCTCGACTCGCATGCCGTTGCGCACGAAGGCGATCATGACCGCGACGCCGCCGGCGAAGAAGATGATCTGCAGCGCATAGACGCCGTAGTCGCCGAGCCCCATGAGACTGGCGAGCGCCCAGCCGCCGGCAAAGGCGGCGCCGAACACCTCGGCGCTGATCAGCACCGCCGCGCTGAGCACGGTGATGACGCTTTGCCACACGATGCGGCGGGGGCGGCCGGATAAGTTCAGCTGCGACATGTCCTGGACCCTGCTTTCGGCGGCAATGTCCATGAAATGCATTGCGGGATCAAGCCGGAAACTGCGACAAATCGCGGCCTGCTTCTCCCTCTCCCGCTTGCGGGGGAGGGTTGGGGAGGGGGCACCGGGCGATGCCGCAAACTCTCTGCATGATGAATAATCCTAAGTGCGGGACGATCGCCGCGGCGCATGGAGCGGTGCAGAGAGCCCCCTCCCTAGCCCTCCCCCGCAAGCGGGAGAGGGGACTAGCGGCGCGATGACCGGTCGCAACGGTATGGTCGCGTCACCACTTATGCGCTGGACGTCTCGACAAGATGGAACCCCCTCATGATCGTGTCAGCCTCTGAAGCCGCCCCGCCGCAAGACGCCAACCCGCTCCTCGGCGCCTGGACTGGTCCCGGCGAAACGCCGCCCTTCGCGGCGATCCGGCCCGAACATTTCCGGCCCGCCTTCGAGCGCGCCATGGACGAGAACATGGCGGAAATCGAGGCGATTGCGGGCAACACCGAGGCAGCGAGCTTCGCCAACACCATCGCGGCGCTGGAGCGCAGCGGCCGCGCGCTCACCAAGGTCTCCGCGGTGTTCGACGCGCTGGCCGGCGCCCACACCAACGACGCCATCCTGGCGCTGGAGCGCGAAATGTCGCCGCGGCTCGCCGCGCACCGCAACCGCATCCACCTCCATGGCGGGCTCTATGCCGCGGATCAAGGCCCTGTGGGACCGCCGCGGCGAACTCGGGCTCACGCCCGAGCAGGCGCGCGTGCTGGAGCGCTACGAGGTCACCTTCCGCCGCGCCGGCGCCGGCCTCGACGCCGCGGGCAAGCAGCGGGTGGCCGAGATCGGGGAGCGGCTCGCGACGCTCGGCACCGCGTTCAGCCAGAACGTGCTCGCCGACGAGCAGTCCTACGCCCTGGTGCTGGAAACCGAAGACGACCTCGCGGGCCTCAGCGCGGCGCAGCGGGCGGCGGCGCGCGCGGCCGCTCAGGAGCGCGGCCATGCCAGGCAAATACGCCATCACTCTCGCACGCTCCAGCATCGAGCCGTTCCTGCAGTCCTCGACGCGGCGGGACCTGCGGGAGAAGGCGTTCCTCGCCTGGATCGCCCGCGGCGACGGCGGCGGGGCGACCGACAACAAGGCGATCATCGCCGAGACCGTACGGCTGCGGGCCGAGCGGGCGAGGCTGCTCGGCTACCCCACCTTCGCCCGGTATCGCCTGGACGACGCCATGGCGAAGACCCCGGAGGCGGTGCGGGCGCTGCTGGAGCGGGTGTGGAAGCCGGCGCGGGATCGCGCCATGGCCGACCGCGACGCGCTCCAGGCCCTGGCGCAGGCGGAGGGCGGCAACTTCGCCCTCGCGCCCTGGGACTGGCGCTATTACGCCGAGAAGCTGCGCAAGGCGCGCTTCGACATCGACGCAGGCCGAAATCGCACCGTATCTGTCGCTCGACAAGATCATCGAAGCGGCCTTCGACACCGCCGGCCGCCTGTTCGGCCTCGCCTTCCGCGAGCGCCACGACGTGCCGGTGTGGCACCCCGACGTCCGCGTCTGGGAGGTCACCGGCCCCGGCGGCCGCTTCCTCGGGCTGTTCTTCGGCGACTACTTCGCGCGCTCCAGCAAACGCAGCGGCGCCTGGATGACGACGCTGCGCACCCAGGAAAAGCTCGCCGGCGACATCCGCCCGCTCGTTATCAACGTCATGAACTTCGCCAAGGCCGGCGCCGGCGAGCCGACGCTGCTGTCCTTCGACGATGCCCGCACCCTGTTCCACGAATTCGGCCACGGCCTGCATGGCCTCCTGTCGGACGTGACCTATCCCGATGATCTCCTGCACCATGGTCGCCACCGACTTCGTCGAGCTGCCGTCGCAGCTCTACGAGCACTGGCTGGAGCAGCCGGAGGTGCTGCGCCGCTTCGCCCGGCATTATCGCACCGGCGAGCCGATGCCGGAGGAACTGCTCAAGCGCCTCATCGCCGCGCGGACCTTCAACCAGGGCTTTGCCACCGTCGAATACCTGGCCTCGGCCCTGGTCGACCTCGAATTCCACCTGCTGGCCGCGGCGGATGGGCTCGATCCCGCCGCCTTCGAGGCGGACGTGCTGAAGAAGATCGGCATGCCGGCCGAGATCGCGCATGCGCCACCGCTCGCCGCATTTCCTGCACGTGTTCTCCGGCGGCGGCTACGCGTCGGGCTATTACAGCTACATGTGGTCGGAGGTGCTCGACGCCGACGCGTTCGAGGCCTTCAAGGAGACCGGCGACGTGTTCGATCCCGCCACCGCGTCGCGGCTGCGCGACGACATCCTTGCCGCCGGCGGCTCGCACGATCCCGGCGACGCCTACAGGGCCTTCCGGGGCCGGCTGCCGACACCGGATGCCCTGCTGCGCAAGCGCGGCTTTGCCGAGGCCGCGACTGCCGCACGATGACCGGCCCCGCTGCACTTTGAAAGACCGAACATGGATCTCCACACCGCCGGACACCGCCGCGGCGTCGCCGCCGCGCCTCACCATGCGGCCGCCGAAGCAGGGCGCGCCATCCTCGCCGAGGGCGGCAACGCGCTGGAGGCCATGGTGGCGATGGCGGCGACCATCGCCGCCGTCTATCCGCACATGAACCATGTGGGCGGCGACGGCTTCTTCCTGGTGCGGGAGCGCTCCGGCCGGGTGCGGGCGCTGATGGCGGCCGGCCGCGCCGGCGCCAAGGCCCGCATCGAGCTCTATCGCGACCGAAGGCTACGAAACCATCCCGGAGCGCGGGCCCGCTCGCCGCGCTCACGGTGCCCGCCGCCGTGGCCGGCTGGATGCTCGCGCTGGACGCCGCCAAGGCCCAGGGCGGCCGTATGCCGCTCGCCATGCTGCTCGAGCCTGCCATCCGTCATGCCCGCGACGGCTATGTGGTCACCAGGAGCCAGGCGCGGCTGACCGCCGAGAAGCTGGACGAGCTCAAGGGCGTGCCGGGCTTTGCAGCGACCTTTCTGACCGACGGCAAGCCGCCCGAAGCCGGCGCCGTGTTGCAGGCAGGCGGCGCTGGCCGCGACGCTCGATCATCTCGCCAAGGCGGGGCTCGACGACTTCTATCGCGGCGATGTCGGCCGCGAGATCGCCGCCGATCTCGAACGGATCGGCAGCCCGGTGACCCGCGCCGACCTCGAAGCCGCCCGCGCCGTGGTGGCCGACCCGCTCAGTCTCACCATCGATGCCGGCACGCTCTATAACGTGCCGCCGCCGACCCAAGGGCTCGCCTCGCTCATCATCCTCGGACTGTTCGCGCGGCTGCGCGTCGCCGAGGCGGAGAGCTTCGACCACGTCCACGGCCTGGTGGAGGCGACCAAGCGGGCGTTCGGCGTCCGCGACCGCATCATCACCGATCCCGAACGGCTGCCGCAGCCGCTGGCGCCGTTTCTCGACGCCGAAGTTCCTCGACGTCGAGGTGCAGAAGATCGATCGCCGCAAGGCGGCGCCATGGCCGGCGCCGCGGGGCGAGGGCGACACCATCTGGATGGGCGCCGCCGACGCCGGCGGGCTCGTGGTGTCCTACATCCAGTCGATCTACTGGGAGTTCGGCTCCGGCTGCGTGCTGCCGGCGACCGGCGTGCTGATGCAGAACCGCGGCGCGAGCTTTTCCCTCGATCCCCGGGCGCTCAACGCGCTGGCGCCGGGACGGCTGCCGTTCCACACCCTCAATCCCGCCCTCGCGGTGCTGCGGGATGGCCGGGTCATCGCCTACGGCACCATGGGCGGCGACGGCCAGCCGCAGACTCAAGGTGCGGTGTTCACCCGCCACGTGCTCTACCGCCAACCTCTGGCCGAGGCGATCGACCGTCCGCGCTGGCTGCTCGGCCGCACCTGGGGCTCGAGCGTCACCAACCTGCGGATGGAAGCGGGCTTCGACGGCCACCTGGTCGACCGCCTGCTGTCGGCCGGTCACGACGTCGAAGTCATCGACGCCCGCTACTCCGACACGATGGGCCACGCCGGCGCCGTGATCCTGCATCCGGACGGCATGCTGGAGGGCGCCCACGACCCCCGCGCCGACGGCGGTGCGGCTGGAGTGTAGTGGTGCCATCGACACGCTCCCTCCCCCTTCTTCAGGGGAAGGGAGAAGAGAAGGAACCCGCCGAGGGACCAAGTGTTAGTATCGCTGCGCTAGATCATCGCCATCAGGTGTGACGAACATGGCCGCGCAAACGATCTCCACTCAGTGCTGCATCACCGGCGGCGGGCCGGCCGGGATGATGCTCGGCTTCCTGTTGGCGCGCGCGGGCGTCGATGTGGTCGTGCTGGAAAAGCACGGCGATTTCCTGCGCGATTTCCGCGGCGATACGATCCATCCGTCCACCCTCGAGCTGATGCACGAGCTGGGCCTGCTCGACGAGTTCCTCAAGCTGCCCCACCACAAGGTGGACCGGATCGGCGGCCAGATCGGCGACACCGCGATCACGCTCGCCGACATGACCGGGCTGCCGACCACCTGCAAATACATCGCCTTCATGCCGCAATGGGACTTCCTCAACTTCCTCGCCGCCCATGGCCGGCGCTATCGCGGCTTTCATCTCATGATGAACACGCAGGCCACCGACCTCGTGTTCGAGGGGGAGCAGGTGACCGGCGTGCGCGCGCTGGCCGAAGGCGCCGAGGTCGAGATCCACGCCGATCTCGTGGTTGCCGCCGACGGCCGCCATTCGACCCTGCGCGAGCGGGCCGGTTTCGCGGTGGAAGACCTCGGCGCACCGATGGACGTGCTGTGGATGCGGCTCTCGCGGCTGCCCGATGACGTATCCGCGGCGTTCGGCCATATCGAAGCCGGCCGCTTTTTCATCATGCTCAACCGCGGCGACTACTGGCAATGCGCCTACGTCATTGCCAAGGGTTCGGCCGACGCGCTGATGAAAAAGCCGATCGCGGACTTTCGCGCGATGATCCTGGAATTGTCGCCGTGGCTGACCGACCGCGTGAACGAGCTCAGGAGCTGGGACGACGTCAAGCTGCTGACCGTCGCCGTCGACCGGCTCAAGCAGTGGTATCGCCCGGGGCTCCTGTGCATCGGCGACGCCGCCCACGCGATGTCTCCGGTCGGCGGCGTCGGCATCAATCTCGCGGTCCAGGACGCGGTGGCGGCGGCCAACATCCTTTATGAGCCGCTGCGCAACCACGCCGTGACGCCCGATGACCTGCGCAAGGTCGAGGCCCGCCGCGAATGGCCGACCCGGGTGACGCAGCGAATCCAGATCTTCATCCAGAACCGCGTGGTCAGCGCGGTGCTGGCGGGCACGCAGCGGCCGAAGCCGCCCTTCGTGGTGAAGCTCACCCAGTGGTTCCCGGCGCTGCAGGGCATCCCCGCGCGGGTGATCGGCATCGGCGTCCGGCCCGAGCATATCCACACGCCGGAAGTGGCGTAGTAGGCCAAGGCCGTCATTCCGGACTCTGCCATCCCCCTCTCCCGCTTGCGGGGGAGGGTTGGGGAGGGGGCTTGCTGACGCGCCGCCCACGCCGCCCTCGCCGCCGCGCTGACCGATACCGCCGGCCCCCCTCCCTACCCTCCCCGCAAGCGGGAGAGGGAAAAACTGGGCCCTGCCTGACGACCCATTTTTGGCGGAGCAGTGCCCCCGCCGGCCCCCGAACAAAATCCGTAACGATGTGATGCGCTCTGTTGTGCCCCGCATCCCCGCTTTCGACCCCGCGCGAAAATCGCTATCGTGCCGGCCCTTTCGGGAATCGCTTCGGATTCCCGGCCTTGAACCTGTGGAGTCGGTCTTGCCCGTGATGTCCGGAAAGCGTGCCTTCCTCGATCTGCTGCGACAGGAAGGCGTCGAGATGGTGTTCGGCAATCCCGGCACCACCGAGCTGCCGCTGATGGATGCGTTCGCGGTGGAGCACGACATCAGATACGTGCTCGGCCTGCAGGAGGCCGCGCTGATGGCGATGGCCGACGGCTACGCCCAGGCGTCCGGCAAGCTCGCCGTGCTCAATCTCCATGTCGCGCCCGGGCTCGGCAACGCCATGGGCATGCTCTATGACGCGGTCAAGGCGGCTTCGCCCATTCTCATTACCGCCGGCCAGCAGGATCTCGAATATCTCGTCACCGAGCCGGTGCTCTCCGCCGACCTGACCACCCTGGCGCGTCCCTTCGTCAAATGGGCTGCCGAGGTGCATCGCCTCGCCGACCTGCCGCGTCTCGTGCACCGCGCCGTCAAGACCGCGCTGGCGCCGCCCACCGGCCCGGTGTTCCTCTCATTGCCCGGCGACATCCTCAAGGCCACCGGCGACATCGACCTGATGACGCCGACGCGGGTGGCGCCGCGGGTGCGCGGCGACGCCGCCGCCGTCGCGGCCGCGGCCACCTTGCTGGCGCAGGCGAAGCGTCCCGTCATCTTCGCCGGCGATGCGGTGGCGCAGAGCCGCGCCCATGCCGAGCTGGTCGCACTTGCCGAACTGATCGGCGCGCCGGTCTACACGGAGTTCGTGCCGAGCACGGCGTCGTTCCCGGCATCACACCCGCTCGCCCGCGGCGCCATGGTGCGCACCCAGGCGGGGGCACGGCAGGTGCTCGACCAGCACGACCTCCTGTTCTCGGTGGGCGCCGACCTGTTCACGCTGTCGCTGCCGTCCGACATCGAGCCGATGCCGCCGGGCATCAAGCTCATCCATCTCGACACCGACCCCTGGGAGATCGGCAAGAACTACCCGGCGGACGTCGGGATCCTCGGCGACCCCAAGAGCACGCTGCCCGAGCTGACGGCCGCGGTGGAGGCCGCCATGACCAGCGGCGCCCGCGGCGAGGCTCGCGACCGCTTCAAGACCGCGAGCGAGGCGACGCTTGCCGAGCGCCACGCCCTCAAGGACAAGGCCAAGTCGCTTGCGGGCAAGTCGCCGGTGCAGGCGCTCGCGCTCCTCAACGCCATCGGCGACATGCTGCCGAAGGACGCCGTCGTGATCGAGGAGGTGCTGTCCTCCTCACCCGGCATCCGCCAGCTCATCCGCAGCGACGATCCGCAGAGCTATTTCGGCCTGCGCGGCGGCGGCATCGGCTGGGGCCTGCCGGCCGCGATCGGCGTCAAGCTCGCGCTGCCGCACCGGCCGGTGGTGGCGCTGATCGGCGACGGCAGCGCCATGTACACCTGCCAGGCGCTGTGGACCGCCGCCCATGACCGCATCGGCGTGGTGTTCGTGATCCTCAACAACAAGTCCTACCGCATCCTCAAGCAGCGCCTGCTGGCGCTGCGCGGCCATGCCGAGCAGGCCGACAATTATGTGGGGATGGAGCTCACCGATCCGCCGATCGACTTCGTCGGCCTGGCGCGGTCGCTGGGCGTTGCGGCGGAGCACGTAAAGACCGTGCATGACGCGACCGATCTCGTGGCACAGGGCATCAAGGCCAATACGCCGCTGCTGATCGATGTCGATCTCGACGGTTCGTTCAAGCCGATGTGACGGGCGTTGACGCGTCGGTGATTTACCTCTCCCCGCACGCGGGGAGAGGGAGAAGACGCGCCGCGCCAATGCGCAGCTCCATTTCATCGAGGCACGCCGTGGCCACCCTAATCGCCCGCGGCGAAATCCTCCGGCCGCAGTTCGATCGGCGTGCCGTGCGGGGTGCGGTCGGCGGCGCGGTCCCAGGCGTCGTGGTAGCGCGCGAGCATCGCGCGGTCGGTGACGCCCTTGGCGGCGACGATGCGTTCCAGCGCCGCGAGCCAGTGATGGTAATAGGTCGCGCCGGTGTCGGGATCGCCGGCACGCTGCGCCGACTTGATCTCCTCGCCGAGCACCTGCGCCCATTCCCCCCAGGTGAACAGGCCGCGCTCATGGAGCGCGACCGCCATGGCGAAGGCCTGCGCCTCCCACGGCTCGCGGAACACCGGCCCCTCCGCATCGCAGGGAATGCCGGGTATCGCTTCGGCGGCGCGGAGGGCCGCGGCGGGCTTATCGGCGCGCATGGCTTGCTCTTGCCGACCGACCAGCTATTTGCCGGCCACGGCCTTGTAGGCCGCCTCGACGTTGGTCGGGAAACGATCCTGGCTGCCCCAACTCGAATACTCGGGCATCTTCACTTCCTTCTTGATGTCATCGAGCGACTTGCCCGCCTTAACCATCGCACCTACCCGATCGAGAAGCAGCGCATAATACTTTTCGCCGTCCTCGAAGATCTTCACCGTGCCGGGCGTGCCGTGCCCCGGAACCACGTGCTCCGGGTTCAGCGCCTTCATCATCTTGCCGGCGGCCAGGATATCCGGAATGGTGACGAAGGGGCGCAGGATATTGACCTGATCGACGACGAAAGCGGACGCCGAGAACAGCACGCGCTCTTTGGGCAGCCACACGGCGGTGTCGGCTTCGCTGTGTACGCCCTTCAGATGGATCAGCTCGAGCGTTCGCCCTCCCAGATTGATGGTCATCCTGTCGTAATACTCGACGTGCGGCGTGACGAATCGGTAGCCTTCGAGGGCCGCTCGGAACTCCGGAGATGTCGCGGCGAGCCGCTGAATGCGATCCGGCGCATTGCGGTCGGCGGCGCGCATCGACTCGCCCGCTCCCGCGGCCGCGATGACGACCGCGGGCGGCGAGAACATGTAGTGGCCGGTCGTATGATCACCATGCGGCTCGGTGTCGATGACGAGACGCACCGGCATCGAGGTGAGATTGCGGACTGTCGCCCAGATGTTGCGAGTTTCGTACGGGTTCTGTCCGGTATCGATCACGATGACACCCTCCGATGTGAGGATGATACCGCTGTTCGAACTCGAAGCCCCTGCCGGTGTGGACGTACACGCCATCGGCGAGCTTCTTGACCTGCGGACCGAGATCCTGAGCGCCCGCGGTGCCGATGAACATGCATGAGGCGAAAATCGCCAACGCGCCAGCCGTCCTTATTCTCATGACTTCCTCCGTTTGGAATCGGCGATCTTCCCGCTTCCGTGCCGCAGCTTAGGCCCGCGGCGCCACGCGACGCAACGCTGCGGCGGCGCCTCGCACCGTCCGACTGCGTGCAGAGAGAGCGAAACTCGAACCACCGCGCCTCAAAACGCAAGGCCAGCCTCCAATCCGCCAAAATTGATGCCGCAACGGAACTCACGGAATGGAAGAGCTGTCGTGTTGATAGGGTCGAGCGATTGGAGGAGGCACGCGCCGCGTTCGAGGCGGCCGAGCAGCGATGTCATCATTGCCCGGTGCGCGACCAGACGGCGCCTGATCCGGGCCGAGGCCCGGGGTATCGCCGGCATCGGTCTCGGGTGTATCATGTGTGGCTCAACGGCCGGCCAAAACGGACCGGTTTGGAAAACACTTCGAACGCAGGGGGGAACGCATGCAAAATCGTTTAGCGTCCGTCACGGTGAGTGCTGGCCTCGTCATGGCTGGCCTGGTCGGCGCGATGGAGATACCGGCGCAGGCTCAGCCTGCACCGACCGCGCAGGTACCGGCGCCGGCCGCTCCGCCTGATACACCGGCGCTGCGCGCCCAGTACGAGAAGTGGCGGACGGAATTCAAGACCTGGGGCAGGTGGGCTCCGCTGGGACAGGAGTCCAAAGGCACGACGAACCTGATCACGCCGGAGAAGGTCGCCAGCGCGATGCGGCTTGCCAAGGACGGGATCGTGGTGTCGCTCGCGCACGCCGAGCCGCAGACCGCCGCCGCCGACGTCCTCGCTCCCGGCGTCTTCCACCGCGTCACCAACGCCATCACCGACGTCGGCACGACGGACAACTACCAGGTGAGCTACCACGGCCAGACCGTCGCCCACATCGACACGTGGTGTCACTTCTTCGAGAACGGGCAGATGTACAACGGCGTCCCGGTGAAGGACAACGTGACGAAGGAGAGCGGATGCATCAAGGGCGGCGTGATGAACTGGAGGGGCGGCATCACCACGCGCGCGGTCCTCTACGACATCGCGCAGCTCAAGGGCGTCGACTGGGTCGACCCCAACGTGCCGATCACGCGAGCCGACCTCGAAGCGTGGGAGCAGAAATCCGGCGTGAAGATCGGCCCCGGGGACATCCCGCTGCTGTACACCGGCCGATGGAAGCGCCGCGCGGCGCTCGGTCCGTGGACCGGCCAGGTGGCGGGCTATTACCCCGACACGATACCGTGGATGCATGAGCGGCTGCCGGCCTTCATCGGCCACGACTTCAACATCGACTGGAATCCGCGGCCGGGCTGGGAAGGGATGCGCAACCCGATCCACGTGGCGGTGCTGATCTGGATGGGGATCAACATCGTGGAGTGCCTCGATCTCGAGGAACTGGCCGCGACGGCGCGGCGGCTCAACCGGTACGAATTCCCGATCACGTTCGCGCCGCTGCCGGTGGAAGGCGGTACCGGATCGCCCGTCAATCCGTTGGTGACCTTCTAGCCTTGCTTCAGTTTCACTGTCATGCCCGCGAAAGCGGGCATCCAGTAACCCCTGCGTTATCAGTGGAACT
Organism: uncultured Alphaproteobacteria bacterium; assembly: GCA_963791375.1. Lineage (GTDB taxonomy): Bacteria > Pseudomonadota > Alphaproteobacteria > Rhizobiales > Xanthobacteraceae > JAJPKK01. The sequence continues at coordinate 295,896 of CAWBSI010000012.1, read as the reverse complement.
CATGCCGCGCCCAGAATGCAGTCTCGTGGTTACTGGATCGCCCGGTCAAGCCGGGCGATGACAGTGTTGAGATTCGTCAGGGACGGTGCTCTAGCGACATTCATGCAGCATCCCCGCCATAGCGATGGGCGGAACGGCGAAGCTGCGCGTTCCCGCCTGCGCTCGCCGCATGCTTGCGCCTAGTCCGCCACCGGCTCGGAGGCCGGCTTGCCCTTGTCGAAAACCCGCATCTCGATGTAGCGCGCAGGCTTGTCGCTGAGGTTCTGCTGGCGGTGGATGGTGCCGCGCGGAACATAATTGCTCTCGCCGGCCTTGAGCACGTGCGGCGGCTGCCCCTTGACGGTGAAGGTGACTTCGCCCTCCTGGATCGCGGTCCATTGCTCGCCGGGATGGCGGTGGAACTGATTGCCGGCGCCCGGCGGCATGGTGACGGATTGCAGCCCCACCTCGCGTGTCGGGTCGTTCTCCAGCGGCATCGTGAAATAGCGCTTGTTCTGTGCCGCCGGCGGCGGCGTCTGCGACCATGCCGCCGCTGCAACCATGCCGGTTGCCACCAGCACGGCTGGAATGATGAATTTGTTCATGAACTCCTCCCTTGGGCTGTGTCTGAGCGCTCTTTAGTCAGGTCGTCATGCGACAGCCTCACTTGACTATAGCTTTCTCGTCGGATGAGTACAGGCAACCAAGAGCTTCTCGTAACCAAGAGCTTCTCGACGCACCCACCGCAGACCGGGCGACAGGCATCGCCCGGCCGATGGGCGCTGTAACTTTTTTCGGGCCCCCATACGCACATGATTCGTCTCGACAACATCAGCAAGCAGAACGGCAAGCAGCTCCTCTTCATCGAGGCCTCCGCGGCGCTCCAGAAGGGGGAGAAGGTCGGCCTGGTCGGTCCCAACGGGGCCGGCAAGACGACGCTGTTCCGGATGATCACGGGCGAGGAGCAGCCCGACGAGGGCCAGGTGGCCGTCGATCGGGGCGTCACCATCGGCTACTTCAGCCAGGACGTGGGCGAGATGTCGGGCCGCAGCGCCGTGTCCGAGGTGATGGACGGCGCCGGCCCGGTGAGCGAGGTGGCCACCGAGTTGAAGGAGCTGGAGGCCGCCATGGGGGATCCGGACCGGGCGGACGACATGGAGAACATCGTCGCGCGCTACGGCGAGGTGCAGGGGCGCTTCGAGGAGCTCGACGGCTACGCCCTGGAGGGCCGGGCGCGCGAAGTCCTCGCCGGCCTCGGCTTTGACCAGGAGATGATGGACGGCGACGTCGGCGCGCTGTCGGGCGGCTGGAAGATGCGCGTGGCGCTGGCCCGCATCCTCCTCATGCGCCCCGACGCCATGCTCCTGGACGAGCCGAGCAACCACCTGGACCTGGAAAGCCTCATCTGGCTGGAGTCCTTCCTCAAGGGCTATGAGGGCGGGCTGCTGATGACCTCGCACGACCGCGAGTTCATGAACCGCATCGTCACCAAGGTGGTGGAGATCGACGGCGGCGCGCTGACGGCGTATTCGGGCAATTACGAGTTCTACGAGCAGCAGCGCGCGCTGAACGAGAAGCAGCAGCAGGCCCAGTTCGAGCGTCAGCAGGCGATGCTCGCCAAGGAGATCAAGTTCATCGAGCGCTTCAAGGCGCGCGCCTCGCACGCCGCGCAGGTGCAGAGCCGGGTGAAGAAGCTGGAGAAGATCGACCGGGTGGAACCGCCCAAGCGCCGCCAGACGGTGTCGTTCGAGTTCCAGCCGGCGCCGCGCTCGGGTGAGGACGTGGTGAGCCTTAAGAACGTGCACAAGGGCTATGGCAGCCGACGCATCTACCAGGGGCTGGACTTCATCGTGCGCCGCAAGGAGCGCTGGTGCGTCATGGGCATCAACGGCGCGGGCAAGTCCACGCTCTTGAAGTTGGTGGCGGGTTCTACGCAGCCGGACGATGGTTCGGTGGCCGTGGGGGGCAGCGTGAAGATGGGCTACTTTGCGCAGCACAGCATGGATCTGCTGGACGGCGAGCGCACCGTGTTCCAGTCGCTGGAGGACTCCTTCCCCCAGGCGGGACAGGGCTCGCTGCGTGCGCTGGCCGGCTGCTTCGGCTTCTCCGGCGACGAGGTGGAGAAGAAATGCCGGGTGCTGTCGGGCGGCGAGAAGGCCCGGCTGGTGATGGCGAAGATGCTCTACGACCCGCCGAACTTCCTGGTGCTGGACGAGCCCACCAACCACCTGGACATGGCGACCAAGGAGATGCTCCTCATCGCGCTGTCGCAGTACGAGGGCACCATGCTGTTCGTCTCGCACGACCGGCACTTCCTGGCCGCACTGTCCAACCGGGTGCTGGAACTGACGCCCGAGGGCATTCACCAGTACGGCGGCGGCTACACGGAGTACGTGGCGCGCACCGGCCACGAGGCGCCGGGCCTGCGGAGCTGAGGCGGGAGGCGGAGCGCGCGGAAGTGCGATCTACTTCGTCAGGAACACGTCCTTGCGCGGAAATTTCTCGAACACCGATGCATCCACGGCAAAGTTGGTGGCCAGGATGTCGGTCGGATTCCCGGCGATCCACTGGGACAGATCGATGGTCTGGTAGTGACCGCTGTTGAACACGATGAGGATGCGCGCCTTCTCAGCCCCGATGTTCTCGATGGAGTGACCAAAGCCCTGCGGGATGTAGCCGACATCCCCCTTGCTGAGAGTTTCTTCGCGCCAGCGTCCGCCCGAACCGAACAGGGTCACGTTGAATTTGCCGTTCAGAATATATTGCCACTCGGCGGCATTGGGATGCCAGTGCAGCTCGCGTAGCGCGCCCGGCTCCATCTCCAGCACGACGCCCGTCATGGTCGTGGAAATCGGGAACTGCGAGCCATCGACGCGCCACTCGATGCCGCCGCTGAATGTTTCGTAGGGCTTCTGGGACAGCAGGCTGTATTTGTGGGTGAGCGGCGGCGCCTTCCAACCCTGCAGGGGTTGAGCGGCGACAGCCGGCGGGATCTTGCCTTTGGCGAAGTAGACCTCTTTTTTCGGGAATTTGTCGAAGGTCGCGGCGGGAAGGCCGAAGTTCTTGGCGAGTAATTCCTTCGGGGCGTGCCCCAGCCAGTCGGTGATGCTGAACGTGCCGAATTCGGAGAAGTAGCCGTTATCGAAGACGAGGATGAAGTGGCACGGCTTGTCGCCCAAGGTCTCGATGACATGACCGTGACCGCGCGGGAAATACCAGACATCGCCCGGACCGAATTCATTGGTCTCCGAGCAGCCCTGCGGGTCGATGACCGTGGTGCGCACCAGACCCTCGGTGACGAAGGCCCACTCCGCCGCGGTGGCGTGCCAATGAAGCTCCCGCATCACGCCGGGCTCCATGCGCATCGAAACGCCGGCAATGGCCTTCGATATCGGCAGCTGGGCCACCGTGGCCTCTTTGCCGTAGCTGCCCCCCATCACGCGTCCCTCGGATTTTTCCAACTCGAACTTGAAGGTTGGAAGCTCCTTCCCGGAGGTGACGGGATCGGGGACGTTGTTCTGGAAGCTGGTGTCGCCGCCTTCGGAACTGATGGGGATCGTCGATGAAAACATGAAGGGCTCCTAGCTGCGCTATTTGCATCGACCAAGAAAGTCGTGCGCATGGCTGCGCCTCTTCTGCCATGCCGCCTCGTTCTTCCGGAAGCGAGTGAGACCCACCGGGTAACGAGCCCCTGGATGGGTTGCAGGACGTCCGCAGCAAATCAGGACTGCTTTTCGGCCCTGTCCTGCAACTATTTTCAGCGCGCCCGCTTGACCTGGGTGCAGCTGATAATACTCGACTCTGTCTTCCCGCCGGCCTGCGTGTAGCAGAACGAAAGCACGTCGTTGCCGACGAGCCGACCATTCAGGTAGCCATCAGTGTCGACGATAATAACGGTCTTGTTGTCGCCGCCGGTCAACTCTCCGATCATCGGCTCTTCGGTTTTCTCCCCTTTGCCCGAAAAAATCTGGTTACCCCAAAATCGGTTGCCTTCCTGCCCCGTAATGTCGATGACGAGGTCTTTCTCGAACAGCCCCGGCTTCTCGAACGTTCCGTTGCTCGAAGGCCAATGGAGGCCCTGACCGGCCACGATCGAGTGGGTCTTCCCCACCCACTTGCCCTTCATGTTCGGAGTCTTGTCGGCTGCAATGGCTGCATAGCCCCCAAGTACACCAAGCATCAGCCCGCAAATGATCGCTGCTCCGGCGCGCGCTTTTCCGTTCATGATTTCTCCTAGGCAAAATTTCCGATGATGTAGGCGATGAACTGCCGTTTCATTGTAGAAGACGTGAATGAACAACAAATAAAAATATGGGCAATACATTCAGCGTCCGGTCGGCCGCCGCCATACCTAGATGAGTGGCGGCTTATTCGCCCACCGGAGTCAAAGCCGCGTCCAAATACGGCTCCCACGCCTCGACCGAGACCTTCACCGTGGGATCGCCGCTCTCGCCCCACAATTCGCGGCCCTCGAATACGACGGTATAGAGCCAGTGCGGTTCCTCGCCGCGCCCGGCGACGACGGCGTCGGGAAATACGTGGCAGCCGCGGACGCATTCGATCACGCCGACATGGCCGCGGACATAGCGCGGCAGCCGCGTATGGCTGGCGGGATGCATGTTCTTCATGCGCACGCGGTCGCCCACCTTGAATTGTGCCGGCGCCGTTGCGGGCCGCTCGAACGAGCCGCGCGACAGGAGCTTCGGCGCGTCGGACGCAGCGAGCGTGCGCGCCCCCGCAGCCGCCGGGTGCAAGGCGTGGCCGGCGGCGAGCTCGTCCTCGCCGACGAGGCCGTATTGCACCACGAGGTCTTCGAGGCCCAGCGTCCATTTCTTGTAGTAGCTGCTGCCGAGATAGACGTCCGGCGGGAGCGATTCCCTGGAGAACCGGCCGATGTCGATGTTCCACAGGCCGAGAGAGCCCATGGCGCGGTTCATCGCGAGGACGCGGCCTTCCCACGGTGCGTGGAACACCGGCTCGTTGGCCTCCGGCTCGACCGCGCCGAAGCCGTGCATGCCGCCCATGTCGTGCACGCCGTTCATTTCGCGGGCTCGTTCGCGATTTCGGCCGGGGTGAGCGCGAGCCCGGTCCCGATCATCGCGTTGCGGGTGACGAGGGAAGCGAGTCTCTCCTCGCTCCAGCCGTCCGTCCCCGCGGGCCGCATCGGCACCACGATGAAGCGAGTCTCTGCGGTGGAGTCCCATACCCGGATCTCGGTCTTGGCCGGCAGGGTGACGCCGAAATCGGCGAGCACGCCGCGGGGATCGATCACCGCACGAGAGCGATAGGGCGCCGCCTTGTACCACGCCGGCGGCAGCCCCAGCACTTCCCAGGGGTAGCAGGAGCACAGCGTGCAGACGACCATGTTGTGGCGCTGCGGCGTGTTCTCGACCGCGATCAGATGCACCGCGCGCCCGGCAATGCCGAGCGGGGCAACCGCTGCAGTGGCATCGGCGATGAGGCGGCGCTTGAATTCCGGATCGGCCCAGGCCTTGGCAACGATGCGGGCGCCGATATGCGGCCCGATCTTGGTCTCGTAGGCGTCGATGATGAAATCGAGCGCCTTGGGATCGACATAGCCCTTCTCGGTCAGGATCGACTCGAGCGCCCGCACCCGAAGCTGCATCTCGTCGAGCTCGGAGCCGTGGTCATCGTGATGGTGCGCGTGCTGATGTACGGTCATGGGGGTAATTTAGCGCATGATCGGGAAAAGTTGCAGAATTTTTGGACGGATCGTGCGCAAGGTCAAAGGCGTCGGACGGGCGGAATGTATCTCGGCCCGAATCCCACCCGGGTGAGGCGAAGATGGCGCGGATCAGCATCGTACACACGACCGAATACACCTACCGCAACCCGGTGGGCCTGCTGCGCCACAAGCTGATGGTCCGGCCGGACGAGAGCCACGATCTGCGCCTGCACAATGCGATGCTGGAGGTCGAGCCGGAGCCGACCGGCATCTACTGGAAGCACGACGTCTTCAACAATTCGATCTGCTTCCTGGAATGGCCCGAGACGCTCAGGACCAAGCGGCTCAGCATCGTGTCGACGCTCGACATGACCCATCACCCGGAGGGGCAGCCGCTTCCGGTCTACATCCTCGACGCGACCGCCGAGACGTTTCCGTTCTCCTACGCCGCCCATGAGATTCCCGATCTCGCGCGCCTTGCCGAACGCCAGATGCCGGACCCGGACCGCAAGGTCGACGCCTGGGCCCGCCGCGTCGTGTCCGAAGCCGGCAGCAAGCAGACCCTGAAGGTGCTGGAAGCGATGACGCACGCCATCAAGGAAGAGTTCCGCTACGGCGCCCGCCACGAGGAAGGCACGCAGACGGCTGCCCAGACGCTGACGCTCGGTTCCGGCACCTGCCGCGACTTCGCGGTGCTGATGATGGAAGGGCTGCGCAGCTTCGGCCTCGCTACGCGTTTCGTCACCGGCTATTTGTATGACGACACCTCGGGCACGACCCGGGGTGGCGGCAGCACCCACGCTTGGTGCAGCGTCTATCTGCCGGGCGCGGGCTGGGTCGAATACGACCCGACCAACGGTCTGGTTGCCGGGGCAAACCTGATCCGCGTGGGCGTGACCAGGGAGGCAGAGCAGGCACTCCCCATATCGGGCGGCTTTGTCGGTGGCGCGGACGATCCGACCGGGTTGCATGTGGATGTGTCGGTCAGCGCCGAGCCGATAGCCTGAACCTGCGCCGGTCGTCTATTGGCATTCGGCGACCGGCACAACAACCGTTCCCCTGCGACCCCGGCCGCGATAGGCTCTCGAGCTATGAACTCCAGGAGGACTTTGATGCATTGCCGTTTCGCGGGCGTGGCAGTGGCATGCGGGCTGGTGGCCGCGCCGGCGCTGGCGCAGAATTATCCGGAGCGGCCGGTCGAGGTGACGGTGCCGTTTTCGCCGGGCGCGGTGACCGACGTGCTGGGACGTGCGCTCGCCGACGGGCTCGGCACCGCGCTCGGGCAGCGCGCCGTCGTCGTCAACAAGGCGGGAGCGACCGGGGCGATCGGCGCCGCCGCAGTCGCACGCGCGGCACCCGACGGCTACTCGCTGCTGTTCGCGCCGGCAGTGTCGATAACGGTGCTGCCGCTCTCCAACAAGCAGGTCGGCTACGACCTCAGGGCGTTCGATCCCGTTTGCCAGACCTTCAAGAACGAAATGGTCATCGTGGTGAACCCGAAGTCGCCATTCAAGTCGGTGGGCGAACTCGTCCAGGCCGCCAGGACCAAGCCGGGCGCCGTCAACTACGGCCATCTCGGCGTCGCCTCGATCCCGCACCTCGCCATGGTCGAATTCTCCCAGGTCGCCAAGGTCGAGTTCAATGCCATACCGTTCAAGGGCGATGCCGACGTGATGCAGCAGCTGCAGGGCGACCAACTCGATTTCGGCGCCGTCGTGCTGTCCTCGGCGGCGGGCAGCGGCCTGCGCATTCTCGGGCTGTTTGCGGAAGCGCGGAATCCCTCGACGCCGGACACGCCGACCGTGAAGGAGCAGGGCTTCGCGGTGGCGCCGTCGAGCTTCGGCGGCCTGTTGGCTCCGTCCGGTCTTGCGCCCGGCGTGAAGGCCAAGCTCGCGGCCGCCTGCCGGGCCGCGGCCCACAGCGATATCTACTCGAAGCTCGCCCACAGCGTATTCCAGCCGACCGACTACTACGCCGACGGCCCCGCCTTCGCCGCCAATCTGGAAAAAGACGTGGCGGACAAGGGGCGTTTGCTCAAGGTGCTCGGCGAGCTGAAGTGAATTCCCCTGCGGACTGGACTCGTCATCCTGACGCGACTGCCCTTGCGCCGCCACCGGCTCCCGGCGGATATTCCAGCACGATGCCAAACGCCACGACCGCGAAGCGTTCAGACGGTCTTTCGGTCCGCCGCAGCAGGCAGGCGGACCTCGATGCACTGTGGGAGCTCGAGAACCAGGTGTTCGACACCAACCGCATGTCGCGGCGCAGCCTCAAGCGGCTTCTGGCGGCGCCGAGCGCAGCGGTTCTGGTCGCCGAGCATCAGGGCCAGCTCACCGGCGCCGCCGTCGTGCTGTTCCGCGCCAACAGCACGATCGCTCGCCTCTATTCCCTCGCGGTCGCCCCGCGCCTGACCGGGCGCGGCATCGGCTCGGCCTTGATCACGGCAGTGGAAAAGGCGGCCCGGTCTCGCAAATGCCGGTTTGTGCGGCTCGAGGTCCATGAGAAGAATCGCGGCGCCATCGTGTGCTATCGCAAGGCCGGGTACGAGCAGTTCGACCGTCACCATGAATATTACGAGGACAAGGGCCATGCGCTCCGGTTCGAGAAGCCGCTCGCGCCGCGTTGAACGCCGCAGCGCCGTGATCCGGAAAGGGCCTTGGTCATGACCGGTTGGGTCATCATCGTCGACCAGCCCAAGGATTTCCCCAACGCGGACACGCCGCACAAGGTGATCACGACGAGCGAGTATCTCGCCCGCCCGCGGCTGTTCGAGGCCGGCCGGCCGAAGCTCCTCAACCTGTCGCGTTCCTACGCCTACCAGTCCAAGGGCTATTACGCCTCCCTGCTGGCGGAGGCGCGCGGGCACCGGGTGGTGCCGACGGTTGAGACCATGCTGGAGCTGCGCGAGGCCAAGCTCTACGAGCACGCCTTGCCCGAGCTCGAGGACCTCCTCAATCGCTGCGCCCGGCGCGCCGACTTCCAGCCCGAGGGTGAATTCAAGCTGCTGGTCTGCTTCGGCCTCACCAGCGATCCGCGCTTCGAGGCGTTCGGCCGCCTGCTGTTCGACTGGTTCCGCTGCCCGGCGCTGGAGGTCAGCGTCGACACCGGGGACCCCTGGTACTCCATCGACCGCATCCGCATGCGCACGCTGACCCGGCTCGCCAATGGCGAAGGGACGTTCCTGCGCGAGGCGCTGCACCGCCACACCGCCCGCGAATGGCGCGACCCCAAGGCGCGCACGGTGTCGAAATACGATCTCGCCGTCCTCTACGATCCCAACGAGAAGCTGCCGCCCTCCTCCGCCGCCACCATCAAGTATTTCGCCCGCCTCGCCGAGAAGCACTCCTTCGACGTCGAGCCGATCACCCGCCGGCAACTGGCGGAGCTCGCCGAATATGACGGGCTTTTCATCCGCGAGACCACCTCGATCGACAACCACACCTATCGCTTCGCCCGCCGCGCCTGGCAGGAGGGCATGCCGGTGATCGACGACCCGATCTCGATGATCCGCTGCATGAACAAGGTGTTCCTGATGGAGCTGCTCGGCTCCAACCAGGTGCCGACGCCGCCGACCGTGATGCTGGCCGACGCCGCCGACCTGCCGCGGGCGATGGACCAGCTCGGCCTGCCGCTGGTGGTGAAGATCCCGGACGGCTCGTTCTCGCGCGGCGTCCACAAGGTGACGACGGTGGACGAGTTCAAGCGCATCGCCGACGAGCTGTTCGAAGAGACCGACCTGCTGCTGGCGCAGAAATTCATGCCGACCGATTTCGACTGGCGGGTCGGCGTGCTGTCGGGAGCAGCCGCTGTTCGTGTGCCAATACCGCATGGCCCGCGGCCACTGGCAGATCTTCAAGCACCACGCCGACGGCTCGTCGCGCGAAGGCGGCCACCGCACCTTCGATCTCGACCAGGCGCCGCGCGAGGTGATCGACCTCGCGGTGCGGGCGGCGCAGCCGATCGGCGACGGCCTCTACGGCGTCGACCTCAAGCAGACCCCGGACGGGATCGTGGTGATGGAGGTCAACGACAATCCCAACATCGAGCACGGCGTCGAGGATGCGGTCGGCAAGGACGAGGTGTGGACGCGCATCCTGCGCTGGTTCACCGAACGGCTGGAGCAATAGCGTCCGGCCATTGTGGGTTCGCGCGAAGCGATTGCGGATTTGCGATCTCCCTCCCCCTGAAAGGGGGAGGATTGGGGTGGGGGTCCGCTGAGTTCGTCGTGCATACCGCCCGCGACCCCCTCCCCGACCCCCCGACCCTTCCCCTTTCAGGGGGAGGGAGAAGACCCTGCCACTTGGCAAGCACAACCGTTTTTGACGCAGCAGTGGAAGACGCGCGGAGTGACGGGCTCACCACCATGCATCCCAAAACGAGGTGGCCGGGACGAGCCCGGCCACGACGGTTGTCAGATGTCGATCTGATCAAAGACGCCCTAGCTGGCGGGCGCTCCGAGCACGCCGGCGATCTTCTTGCCGTCCGGCGAGCCCAGTCCCGAGCACGCGTCCCAGCCGGCAGAGGCCGAGTAGCCTCCGTTGTTGCCCTGAGTCACGTCATGGAGGCACGAGGCACCGCCATAGAGCTGCGGATTGATGAATCCGACCGGGGTCCCCCGCGCGGCGTTGATCCGCGCGATGAGGCCGGCCCAGAGCGGAGCCACCGCGCTGGTGCCGCCGATGATGGTATCGGACCCGTCGACGCGCACGACATAGCCGGTTTGCGGATCAGCATCGCCGGACACGTCGGGCACGCCACGGTTCGCGAGCGCGGTCTTCTTGCCGTGCCCGTTGGTGGCTTGCAGCCCCTTCTGCCATACAGGAAGCGGGAAGAAGCCGCTGACGCCGCCGCCGCTGGCGCCGCCGTTCGCGCCGTTGTTCCACACCGTCTCGCTTTGGATGCTGCCGTTGGCGGCCTGCAGGCTGGTGCCGCCGCACGCCAGCACATGAGGGCTCGAGGCCGGGAAGTCGACATGCAGGCTGGCATCGTTCACGCCGTCGCTCGATCCGTTGTCACCGGATGCGACACAGACGGTGATGCCCACCAGCGCCGCGGCCTGGAACGCCTGGTCGAACGCCGTCATGGCTTGCGGTGTCCACGACGCCTCGGGGCCGCCCCAGCTTATGGAGATGACCGAAGGCTTGTTCTTCTGGTCGTGAACCGCGGTGGAAATGGCATCGAGGAAGCCGGCGTCGGTGTTGGGCGCGAAATAGACGACGATATTCGCATCCGGCGCGATCGCACCGGCGACCTCGATGTCCAGCATCACCTCGCCATCCGGCCCGTTGGGATCGCCGGTGGCGTGGTTCTTGCCGTGGTCGACCGAGATGGCCGAGACCTTCGGCGACGCGGTCTTGATTTCCGAGAAGTACTTCTTGAGATCGGCGGGGCGATAGCCGCCGCCCAGCTCGATCACGGCGATGCACTGGCCTTTTCCGGTGCCGGTCGGGAAGTCGTACAGCGAGGCGAGCGCCGTCGGCGTGAACGTGCCGGCGGGAGCGGCGTGCTTGGTTGCGCGCGACCGGAAATGCGGCCGTGCCTGGGGCCGGTTGTCGAGACCCATGACGGCATCGACGATCCCATTGAGCTCATTGGGCAGCACGACCGGTCCCGTCCTGCCGCGATACGACCCGCCGTCGAAGTCGAACTGCTGAAGGTCCACTCCGAACGCCTTGTTGAATTGCGCGACCGTCCCGGAAAGCACGACGACGCGGCGCGCGGCGTCCTCTTGCACGACCGCGAGGTCGTTGCGCTTGGCGAAATCCGTGACCGCAGCCATGTCGCTTGGCGAAGCCCCGAATTGCTCGGCCAGGTCGGCATGCTTGACGCGGCCCGCCGCTCGATCGCCGGCGGCCAGGCTCTGGACCTTCGCTTTGAAATCGTCCGCATTTTGCCGGCGCACCAGCACGGTCACCTCGAGGCGTTCCGCGGGATTCGATTTTCCGACGGCCCGTGCCCCCGGAAGCGGCTCTCTGTGACTGCCGACCAGGACATTTGTACTCATGACTGTTCTCCATCTTGTTGGATGTGACGACGTGAGTGACGTGAACGATCTCGACGGCTTCCCGAAGCCGTCGATCGCGATGGAACAAGCTTTGCGGGGCGTGCGGACGCCGCCGGTCTGCGACGGCCGGCTGTCTTGCAGCCGTCCGCGCAGATTGCGGGCGTTTCGTCCCGCTCGGGAACGGCGATGAGGTTAGGCGGGGCTGCCGCAACGATGCGTGAGATGCTTCACTTTGGCCGTGCGATTTTTTGGCAGCCTTGCGACCGTGATCACCGCGCAAGCGAGCGGCCCGCACGCGCGAAGCGGGATGCGCGATCACAGGCAGCCAAATCAGTCCAGCCGTTACTCCCGGATGTTTGCGGACACCCGAAAGTCCGCCTCTCCGGCGACGCCCTTCACGCCGAGAATGCCGGCGATCTTGCGGCCGTCCGGCGTGCCGAGGCCGCAACAGGCGTCCCAGCCGATCGAGGCCGCGTAGCCGCCATTGTCGCCGTAGGTGACGTCGTTGAGGCCGGAGCCGCGGTAGAGGTGCGGGTTGATGAATCCGACCGGCTCCCCCTTCGCGGCATTGATCCGCGCGACGAGGCCGGCCCATAACGGGGCCACGGCGCTGGTGCCGCCGATGACGCTGTTGATCCCGTCGACACGAACGAAATATCCGGTCTGCGGATCGGCTTCGCCGGATACATCTGGAACGCCGCGGTTTCGCAGCGAAGTCCTCTTGCCCTGCGCGTTGGTGAGCTGCAAGCCGTCCTGCCACGGCGGCAGCGGGAAGAAGCAGCTCACGCCGCCGCCGCTGGCGCCGCCGGCGACGCCGTCGTTCCACACGGTCTCGCTGCGAACGTCGCCATTGACCGCCTGCAGGCTGGTGCCGCCGCATGCCAGCACATGCGGGCTCGCAGCCGGGAAGTCGACATGCATGCCGGCGTCGCCGATGCCCCCGCTCGACCCGTTGTCGCCGGAGGCGACGCACACGGTGATCCCCATCAGCGCCGCCGCCTGGAAGGCTTGGTCGAGCGCCGCCATCGCCTGGGGCGTCCACGACGCCTCAGACCCGCCCCAGCTGATCGAGATCACCGAAGGCTTGTTCTTGTCGTCGTGGATCGCGGTGGAGACAGCGTCGAAAAACCCGGCATCCGTGTTGGGCGCGAAATAGACGACGATCTCGGCCTCCGGCGCGATCGTGCCGGCGACCTCGATATCCAGCATCACCTCGCCGTCGGGCCCGTTAGGGTCGCCGGTGGCGTGGTTCCTGGCGTGGTTCACCGCGACGGAAGACACTTTCGGCAGGGGCGAATTGATGTCGGAAAAGTATCTCTGGAGGTCGGCGAGCCGATAGCCGCCGCCCAGCTCGATCAAGGCGATGCACACGCCCTTTCCGGTGCCGGACGGGAAGTCATAGAGCGATGCGAGCGTGGTCGGCGTGAAGCCCGCCGGAAAGCCGCGCTTGGTGATGCGCGCCCGGAAATGCGGCCGGACCTGGGGCCGGTTGTCGAGACCGAGCACGGCTTCGACGATGCCGTTGAGCTCGCCGGGCACCGCGATCGGCCCGGTGCGGCCGCGATAGGTGCCGCCGTGAAACTCGAACCGGAGAAGATCCACCGCGAATGCGCTGTTGAACCGCGCGACCGTCCCAGAAAGCGTAACGGTGCGGCGCGCCGCATCCTCGTCCACCACGGCGAGACTATGCCGCCTGGCGAATTCCTCGACCGCTTCCATGTCGACCGGTGAGGCCCCGAATTGCCGGGCGAACTCGGCATGCCTGAGATGGGTCTCCGAACGGTCGCCCGCGGCAAGCTTGGCGACCTTCGCCTTGAAGGCGTCGGCGTTCCGGCGGCGCACCAGCACGGTGACCTCCAGCCGCTCCTTCGGGTTCGCCTTTCCGGCAAGCCGTGCTCCCGCAAGCGGCTCCCTGACACTGCCGGCCAGAACATGGGCGGTCATGGCAACACTCCCCCTTGATGGACGCAACGACAGGGACGCAGCCGCACGGCGGGTTTTCGGATGACCGGTCAGCCCGGCTCGTGGCGCGGTAGGCTCCCTGGGGAACGATGATCAAAGGTACGGGGGTCCGCAGCGGCCCTGTGTGAACTGCTTCACACTCGTCACGGCTTTTTGCGTGGGAGCTAACCCGCGTCGGTTCAATTGCCCGCCTGGAGCGGCCAGTCGTCGGTCTTGCCGTCCAGCGGGCCGTCGGCCAGCCGAGCGAGATCGAACCGGTCGACGTCGCCCAAGAGCTCGACGAAGCCGCTGGCGCCGTGGCGCAGCGCTGCCTCGCCCTTGGCGGCGGTCGCGATGGTGGCATCGCCGAGCGCGCCGGAGGAGTGGAGGTCCTGGGTCATCCAGCCGAACCCGATGGGGCGGAAGGCGCTGAGCCACTTGAAGGCTTCCGCCATGCCCACCGTCGCGGGAACGGCGTTCTCGGCGCTGTCCATGCGCACGGTATCGCCGCGGCCGGCCAGCATCAGCGAGGTCTCGACGTCGCCCGCATGGACGCCGTGGCGCTGCTCGGCGCGCTCGAAGGTGCCGGGCGGATAGCCGAAGCGGTGCCAGGCCGCCGTCACCACCAGCATCTTGCGGCGGACCCGCAGGTCGCGGGCGACCAATTCCATGGCCGACACGTTGCCGCCATGGCTGGTGACGATGACCAGCTTGCGCAGGCCGGCGCGGTGGAGGCTTTCACCGATGTCCGTATAGGCGCGGATGATGGTTTCGCCCGAGAGCGACAGCGTGCCGGGAAACGCGATGTGCTCGTCCGACTGGCCGAGCTTCTGCACCGGCAGGAAGGTGACCGGCAGGTCGTCCGGCAGGATCTCATGAACGCGGGAGAGGTAGGCCTCGGCGATGTAGGAATCGACCCCGAGCGGAAGATGCGGACCGTGCTGCTCCACCGCCGCCACCGGCAGGACGGCGATCCAGCGCCGCGTGTCGGTCGAGGCGAGGTCCGTCCATGTCATTTCCATCCATTGACGCTTGGGTAACATCGTTCGGTTACTCGCCTTTCCCGCCGCGCTCGCGTAATCTTGTCCTTCAATCCGGAGAGAACGATTTCATGCGGATGCCAAGGATTCCGACCACCGCCACAGCCATCGCTGCCACAGCAATAGCCAGTGTCATAGTCGCCTGCCTGTCGGCCGGCAATGCGGCGCGCGCGCAAACGCCCGACAAAGTCTCGTTCGGCACCAACTGGGTCGCCGAGGCCGAGCATGGCGGCTTCTACCAGGCGGTGGCCGACGGCACCTACCGCAAACACGGCCTCGACGTGACCATCGTCCAAGGCGGCCCGCAGGTGAACAACCAGCTCATGCTGGCGGTGGGCCGGCTCGACTTCGCCATGAGCGCGAACACGCTGCAGTCGTTCGATGCGGTCGCGCAGAACATACCGACGCTCTCCATCGCCGCGATGTTCCAGAAGGAGCCGCAGGTGATGATCGCCCACCCGGATCGCGGCATCAACAGCCTCCGGGATTTGCGGGGACTGACGCTCTTCATTTCGAAGGATGGGTTCATCACCTACTTTCAGTGGCTCAAGGGGGAATTCGGCCTCACCGATTCCCAGGTGAAACCCTACACCTTCAATCCGCAGCCTTTTCTCGCCGACCCCAACAGCGCCATGCAGGGCTATGTCACGTCCGAGCCCTACGCCATCGAGAAGATCACGGGCGTGAAGCCGAAGGTGTTCCTGCTCGCCGACTACGGCTTCAACAGCTATTCCACGCTGATCCAGACGCGGCGCGAGCTCGTCGAGGGCAAGGCCGACATGGTGCAGCGCTTCGTCGATGCCTCGATCATCGGCTGGTACAATTACATCTACGGCGACAACCGCGCCGGCAACGACCTCATCAAGCGCGACAACCCGGAAATGACCGACGCGCTGCTCGCCTATGCCGTCGCCACGATGAAGGAGCACGGCATCGTCGATTCCGGCGAGGCGACAGAGCTCGGCGTCGGCGCCATGACCGATGCGCACATGGCGAGCTTCTTCGACAAGATGGTGAAGGCCGGCGTCGTCAAGGCGGGCCTCGACTATCGCAAGTCCTACACGCTGCGCTTCGTCAACAAGAAGGTCGGCCTGGAGCTGCGGCGCAATTGAAGATCAAGCGTCTTTCGTTCAGGTCGATACGCGCAGCCTTCTTGCCTGGCCGCCGCTCTCCCGCAAGCGGGAGAGGGGACGCAAACTCGAACGATTGTTGGCGGACCGCAGCTCCGGAAAATGTTCTAATCGATGACGCCGGCCCCGCGCACCAGTGAACCCATCGTCGCCCTCCAGGGCGTCACCAAGCATTTCGCCAGCGGCACGCTCGCCCTCGACGGCGTCGACCTCGCCATCGCGAGCGGCGAATTCGTCTCCCTGCTCGGGCCGTCCGGCTGCGGCAAGTCGACCGCGCTGCGGCTGATCGCGGGGCTCGGCGAGCCCACGCACCGGCGCCATTTCGTGGAGCGGGACCAAGCCGGGCGCGCGGCGCAACGGGCTCGATGTCGGCTTCGTGTTCCAGGACCCGACCCTGATGCCGTGGTCGACGGTGGCAAAGCAACGTGGCGCTGCCGCTCGCGCTCGCCGGCGTCGCCCACGATGTCGCCGGCAAAGCGCGTGGCGCAGGCGCTGGAGCAGGTCGGCCTCGCGCAGTTCCGCGACGCCTATCCGCGCGAACTCTCCGGCGGCATGAAGATGCGGGTGTCGATCGCACGCGGGCTCGTCACCGATCCGCCGCTGCTCCTGATGGACGAGCCGTTCGCGGCGCTCGACGAGATCACCCGGTTCAAGCTCAATGACGAGCTCATCGCGCTGTGGCGCGCGGTCGGCAACACTGTGGTGTTCGTCACCCATTCGGTGTTCGAGTCCGTTTACCTCTCGAGCCGCATCGTGGTGATGACGCCGCGCCCCGGCCGCATCTTCGCCGACCTCAGGATCGACGCGCCGTTTCCCCGCGACGAGAGCTTCCGCACCTCGCGCCGAATATGCCGGCTATTGCCGCACCGTGTCGCAGGCGCTGGCGCAGGCGATGGCGCAGCCGGCGCGCCGGGAGTGGCAGGAGGCAAGCCGTGACCGCCGCCGCGCCGCCGGACGCCCCGCGCGCCGTCGCCTCCGGCATCGAGCTGGCAGCAGATCGTGCTGCCGGTGGCGACGCTCGCCATCGGCATCGGCATCTGGGAACTCGTGGTGCGGATCGGGAAGCTGCCGCCCTATGTGCTGCCGGCGCCGACCGTCGTCGCTGCCACGCTCGTCAAGGACTGGTCGCTGCTGTGGAACTCGCTCCTCGTCACGCTCACGACCACGTTCGAAGGCCTGGCGCTCGCGGTGATCGGCGGCACCGGCCTCGCCATCCTGTTCAACCAGTCGCGCCTGATCGAATACTCCTTCTATCCCTATGCGGTGATCCTCCAGGTCACGCCCATCGTCGCGATCGCGCCGCTGCTGCTGATCTACCTGCCGCAGCAGGCGGCGGTGCTGGCCTGCGCCTGGATCGTGGCGTTCTTCCCGGTGCTCGCCAACACGACGCTGGGGCTCAATTCGGTCGACCGCAATCTCGTCGACCTGTTCGAGCTCTACGGCGCCTCGCGGCTTCCGGTGCTCATGCGCCTCAAGCTGCCGGCGGCGCTGCCCTACATGCTCGGCGGCCTCAAGATCGCCGGCGGCCTGTCGCTGATCGGCGCCGTCGTCGCCGAGATCGCCGCAGGCTCCGCCGGCGCCGGCTCCGGCCTCGCCTACCGCATCGCCGAGGCGGGCTATCGGCTGGACATTCCGCGCATGTTCGCGGCGCTGATCCTGCTCTCGGCGGCGGGGGTGGTGATCTTCTTTGCGCTGTCGGGGGTGTCGTGGCTCATGCTGCGTCGGTGGCACGAGAGTGCGGTGGCGAGGGAGAGGTGAGTGGGCAGACGGCGGGTTTACGGCCCCGTCGCCCCAGCCCCACCAGCCCCGCCATTCGTGCATGGCGCCCCATCGCAACCTGCCCATGACTTGCCCGGCGATGTTGCTATTTTGCCGCGAGCCCGCACGCGGTTGCATGCTCTCTGCCGCGCAACGTTCCGCGAGACGCCATCATCGACCTGATCTCCGATACTGCCGCTGTCGCCGCGCGCGACGCGGCCGCCTCCCGACGGTCGGCGCTGCTCGGCATTGCGCTGATCTGCGGGGCGGTCGGCACCTTCGCCTGCCTCGACACCACGGCGAAGTATCTCGGGCGCGAGATCGCCGTGATGCAGGTGGTGTGGGCGCGCTACACCTTCGCGTTCCTGCTCACGCTCCTCATCTCCAATCCGCTGAGCCGGCCGGGCCTGTTGCGCACCGGGCGGCCGATCCTGCAGATCGGCCGGGCGACGCTGCTGCTCGGCTCGACCATGCTCAACTTCTTCGCGCTGCGCTATCTGCGGCTCGACCAGGTGCTCGCCATCGCGTTTTCGACGCCGTTCCTGGTCGCGGCGCTGTCGGGGCCGGCGCTGGGCGAATGGGTCGGGCCGCGCCGCTGGGCGGCGATCGCGGTCGGCATGGGCGGCGTGCTGGTGGTGACGCGGCCGGGGTTCGGCCAGTTCCATCCCGCCGTCATCCTGGCGGTGCTGTCGACGTTCTGCTACGCGTTCTATTTCCTGTCGACGCGGGTGCTGGCGCGCACCGATTCCAACGCGACCACCCTGTTCTATTCGAACGGCGTCGGCGCCGTGCTGATGCTGCCGGTGATCCCGTTCGTGTGGACGGCGCCCAGCCTGTTCCAGTTCGCGCTCATGATGTTCGCCGGCGCGCTCGCGAGCTTCGGGCATTACCTCCTGATCGTCGCCCACCGCCACGCGCCGCCGTCGCTGCTGTCGCCGTTCATCTACACCCAACTCGTCTGGGTGGTCGTGCTCGGCTATGTGGTGTTCGGCGACGTTCCCGACGGCTGGACGCTCGTCGGCGCGGCCATCGTGATCGGCTCCGGCCTCTATATCCTCCACCGCGAGCGCATCAGCGGTCCGCGCGCCCCACGAAGCTGATTGAAACGGGCGGATTGAAACCGGGCTCGGCAAGCCTGATACAGACGGGCAAATCCCGCTTCGTGTTCACCGGAAACCTACGCCCTTTCGGCCCTTTGCGCCCCCATCGGTTTGGCATTCAAGGCAGGCTCATGAAGAAACCGTTCCCCGCCCTGCGCTGGCGTCCGCCGTCGACCGCGCCAATGACGACATCGGCGAGACGACGCGGCTGCGCCTGTTCCGCACCCAGTTCGAGCTGCGCGAGGCCGAGCAGCGCGCGTTCGACCTGTTCCTGCAGAACCTGGTCAAGGGGACGAGCCATCTGTCGCTGGGGCAGGAGGCGATCGCGGCCGGCTTCGCCGTCGCCATGAAGCCCGGCGACCTCTCGTTCTGCACCTATCGCGGCCATGCCCACACGCTGGCGCGGGGCGTGCCGGTCGAGGCAGGTGCTGGGCGAGCTGATGCAGCGCGACAACGGCCTGATGCGCGGCAAGGGCGGCTCGATGCACCTCACCTCGGTGGAGCACGGGGTGATGGGCTCCTATGCCATCATCGGCGCGCACCTGCCGATCGCCTGCGGCGCGGCGCTGCGGGCGCAATACAAGGGGCAGGACGACGTCTCGGTCTGCTTCTTCGGCGACGGCACCACCAATATCGGCGCCTTCCACGAGGCGCTCAATTTCGCCGCGGTGTGGAAGCTGCCGGTCGTGTTCGTGTGCGAGAACAATCTCTACATGGAATACACGCCGATCGGCGACGTCACCGCGGTCGAGCATCCGGCGGCGGACCGCGCTTCGGCCTACGGCCTCGAGCGCATCCTCATCGACGGCAACGACGCCGACGCGGTCTACCGCACCGCGCGCACGGCCTATGCCCGCGCGCGCGCCGGCGACGGCCCCTCGCTGATCGAATGCATGACCTACCGCCACAGCGGCCATTCGCGCGCCGACCCCGCCAAGTACCGGCCCGAGGGCGAGCTCGACGAATGGAAGAAGCACGATCCGATCAAGCTCTATCGCGACCGGCTCAAGCAGTTCGGCGTCGCCGAGGACACCATCGTCGGCATCGAGGCCGAGGTCCGGCGCGGCGTCGACGACGCCACCGAGAAATGCAAGGCGGCGCCGCCGCCACCGGCGGACATCCTGTTCACGGACGTCTATGCGGATGGAGGCTGGGCATGGCGGAACTGACCTATCGCGACGCGGTCGCCCGCGGCATCGCCCAGGAAATGGCGCGCGACCCCGACGTCATCTTCTTCGGCGAGGACGTCGCCAAGCCCGGCGGCGTGTTCAAGGCGACCGTCGGGCTCTATGAGCAGTTCGGGCCGCGGCGCGTGCGCGACACGCCGATCTCCGAGCAGGCCATCATGGGCGCCGCCATGGGCGCGGCGATGACCGGCCTCAAGCCGATCGCCGAGATCATGTTCTCGGACTTCTTCGCGGTGTGCTTCGA
Organism: uncultured Alphaproteobacteria bacterium; assembly: GCA_963791375.1. Taxonomy (GTDB): domain Bacteria; phylum Pseudomonadota; class Alphaproteobacteria; order Rhizobiales; family Xanthobacteraceae; genus JAJPKK01. The sequence goes on along the minus strand of CAWBSI010000012.1, from coordinate 275,827 downwards.
CTACATCGCCAACGAATTCCCCAAGAGCCGCTACATGTCCAACGGCCAGCTCAAATGCCCGCTGGTGGTGCGCACCGGCAACGGCGCGGGCTCGCGCTTCGGCGCCCAGCACAGCCAGAGCGTCGAGAACTGGTGCATGATGATCCCCGGCCTCAAGGTGGTGGCGCCGTCCAATCCGCGCGACGTGATCGGGCTGATGGCGGCGGCGGTGCGCGACCCCGACCCGGTGATCTTCTTCGAGCACAAGTCGCTCTATGCCACCAAGGGCGAGGTGCCCGACGGCGAGATCGTCGACACGCTGGGCTCGGCGAAGATCCTGCGGCCCGGCAAGGACGCCACCATCCTGGCGCTCGCCCTGATGGTGCCGCGCGCGCTGGAAGCGGCGGAGCGGCTCAAGGCCCAGCACGGCATCGACTGCGAGGTCGTCGACGTGCGCTCGCTGGTTCCGCTCGACACCCAGACGATCCTGGGCTCGGTCGGGCGCACCCACCGCTTGTTCACGGTCGAGGAGAACCCACGTCTGTGCGGATGGGGCGCCGAGATCGTCTCCATCGTCGCCGACGAGGCGTTCTACGACCTCGACGGACCGCCGGTGCGGATCACCACGCCGCACATTCCGCTGCCGGCCGCCGACATCCTCGAGGACATGATCCTGCCGACGGTCGAGCGCATCGCCGAGACGGTGCGGCGGTCGCTGGCGGCGTGAAACGCGGAAGGGAAGACCTCATCCTGAGGAGCCGGCGCAGCCGGCGTCTCGAAGGATGGATGCACAGTAAGGACTCGCGGCCATCCTTCGAGACGCGCGCAAGAGCGCGCTCCTCAGGATGAGGTCTCAGGATTGATTCGCGGCCTCTCAGAACGAGGTCTGTGATGTAGAGCTTTGGTCGTAAGAGGTGCGTCATGTATGAAAATCTTCTCGCCCATGTCCCGACCGATCTCTGGATCGGCGGCAAGTGGCGCAAGGCTTCCGACGGCGCAGCGATTCGACGTCATCGATCCCGCCACCGAGAACGTCATCACCTCGGTGGCGAGCGCGAGCGTCGACGACGCCAAGGCCGCGGTCGATGCCGCCGCAGGGCGCGTTCGAAGGCTGGGCCGGCCGCAAGCCGCGCGAACGCGGGGAAATCCTGCGCAAGGCCTATGAGGTGATCATGGCGCAGGCCGAACGCCTCGCCAAGCTGATCACGCTGGAGAACGGCAAGGCGCTCGAGCGATTCCCGCGGCGAGGTCGCCTATGCGGCCGAGTTCTTCCGCTGGTACGCCGAGGAGGCGGTGCGGAACCTCGGCGACGTCTCGCGCGCGCCCTCCTCCGGCGCCCGCATTTTCGTGCAGCACAAGCCGGCCGGCATCGCCGTGCTGGTGACGCCGTGGAATTTTCCCGCCGCGATGGCGACCCGCAAGATCGGCCCGGCGCTCGCCGCCGGCTGCCCGGTGGTGCTCAAGCCGGCCTCGGAGACGCCGCTCACCATGCTCGCCCTGATGCCGCTGCTCGAAGAGGCCGGCGTGCCGGCCGGCGTCGTCAACGTGATCCCGTCGCGGCGCTCCGGCGCCGTGGTCTCGGCGATGCTGCACGACATGCGGGTGCGCGTCGTCTCCTTCACCGGCTCGACCGAGGTCGGCCGCAAGCTGCTGCACGAGGCGGCCGACAACGTGGTGAAGCCGGCGATGGAGCTCGGCGGCAACGCGCCCTTCATCGTGTTCGAGGACGCCGATATCGATGCGGCGATCGAAGGCGCCATGATCGCCAAGATGCGCAACATGGGCGAGGCCTGCACCGCCGCCAACCGGTTCTACGTCCACGAGAGCGTGCACGACGCGTTCGCCAAGAAGCTCACGGACAAGATGGCCGCGCTCAAGATGGGCAACGGCCTGCAGGACGGCGTCGCGCTCGGGCCGCTCGTCAACGCGGAAGGCCGCGACAAGGTCAAGCAACTGGTCGCGGACGCCGTGAAGAAGGGCGCCAAGGTGCTCACCGGCGGGACCGCGCCGGACGGCAAGGGCTATTTCTATCCCGCCACCGTGCTGACCGCCGTGCCCGACTCCGCCGAGATGCTGCGCGAGGAAATCTTCGGGCCGGTGGCGGCGCATCCAGACCTTCAAGTCCGAGGACGAAGTGATCAGGCGCGCCAACGACACCGAATACGGGCTCGTCGCCTATCTCTACACCAAGGATCTCAGCCGCGGCATGCGGGTGTCGGAGAAGCTCGACTTCGGCATGATCGGGCTCAACCGCGGCCTCGTGTCCGACCCCGCCGCGCCGTTCGGCGGCACCAAGCAGAGCGGCATCGGCCGCGAAGGCGCGCATGAGGGCATGATGGAGTTCATGGAGACCCAATACGTGTCGGTGACCTGGTGAGCGAGAACTTGGTGGCGAGAACGTCGTGAGAGCGCCGACATGGACATCCTGATGCCGCAGCTCGGCGAGACCGTGGCCGAGGGCAAGATCACGACCTGGTTCAAATCGATCGGCGACGCGGTCAAGCCCGGCGACAATCTGTTCGAGATCGAGACCGACAAGGTGTCCATGGAGGTGCCGGCGACATCGCCGGCGTTCTCACGGAGATCCGGGTCGGCGCCGGCGAAGTCGCGCCGGTGGGCGCCGTCGTCGCCATCGTTGCCGGCGCGCGGCGAGCCCGCCGCGAAAGCGCCGGTCGGCTGCGCGCCGCCGCCGACCGTGGCCGCGCACTGCCGATAGCGGCAGCGGCAACATCGCGTCGCCGCTGCGGCTGCCGCCGCGCCCGCGACACCTGTGCGCGGCGCGTCCGTGATGCTCGATCCGTTTCGCGAGGTGCGCACGCCCGAACGCAATTACGGCCCGGCGAAGCTTGCCAGCGGCGCCGTCGTCACGCCGCTGGCGCGGCGGCTGGCCGGCGAGGCCGGGATCGATCTCAGCCGCATCGCGGCGTCCGGCCCGCACGGCCGCATCGTCGCCCGCGACGTTCAATCGGCCATCGCGGCCGCGCCGAGCGGGGCCGCAGTGCGTGCGCCGTCGCCCGATCGCATCAAGGCGCTCTATGCGGAGGGCACCTATGAGGAGGTCCCGCTCGATTCCATGCGGCGCACCATCGCGGCGCGGCTGGTCGAAGCCAAGCAGACCATCCCGCATTTCTACCTGACCGCGGATGTCGTCATCGAGCGGCTCGAAGCGGTGCGCCAGGAAGCCAACGCCGCGGCGCTCCCCGACGCGGCCGGCGAGCCCGCGTTCAAGCTGTCGCTCAACGATTTCATCATCAAGGCGCTCGCGCTTGGCGCTGCAGCGCGTGCCGGCCGCCAATGCGGTGTGGGCGGAGGACCGCATCCTGCGCTTCAAGTCCTCCGACATCGGCGTCGCGGTGGCGATCGATGGCGGCCTGGTCACGCCGGTGATCCGCGGCGCCGAGAAGAAGTCGCTGCTCGACATTTCCGCCGAGATGAAGGACCTCGCCGCCCGAGCGCGCGCCCGCAAGCTCAAGCCGGCGGAGATCCAGGGCGGCGCCAGCGCGGTGTCCAATCTCGGCATGTTCGGCGTGCGCGAATTCGCGGCCATCATCAACCCGCCCCACGCGACCATCCTCGCCGTCGGCGCCGGCACGCGGCGGCCGGTGGAGACCGCCGACGGCGGCATCGCCTTCGTCAGCCAGATGACGGTGACGCTGTCATGCGATCACCGCGTCGTCGACGGCGCGGTCGGCGCCGAGCTTCTCGCCGCCTTCCGGCATTTCATCGAGCATCCGGTCGCGACTGATGATCTGATCCGATCCTCGCTTTCGTCTTTGAGCATGACCTGGTCCGAAAAGTCTGCACTTTTCGAACCGCATGCCGTGGATTTCATCTGATCCAGGAGAACGACATGACGAGCAACAAGCCCGATCTCGTACTGGTCGGGCCGCCGAAGCCGGTCTTCACCGAGCGTCTCGCGCCGGTGTTCGACATCCACCCGCTGATCGAGGCCAAGGACCGCGACGCCTTCTTTGCCGGAATCGCCGATCGCGTGCGCGCCATCGCGGTCACCTATTCCTCGGAAAAGGTCAACGCCGAATTCATGTCGCGGCTCCCCAAGCTCGAGATCGTGTCGAGCTTCGGCGTCGGCTACGACCATGTCGACGCCAAATGGGCCGGTGCCCACGGCATCGTCGTCACCAACACGCCCGACGTGCTCAACGAGGAAGTCGCCGATACCGCGCTCGGGCTCCTGCTCTGCACGGTGCGGGAATTGCCCCAGGCCGAGCGCTACCTGCGCGCCGGCAAATGGGAGCAGAAGGCCTATCCGCTCAGCCCGGCGACGCTGCGCGACCGCACCGTCGGCATGGTCGGCATGGGGCGGATCGGCCGGGCGATCGCGCGGCGGCTCGACGCCTTCGGCGTGCCGGTGGTCTATCATTCGCGCCGGCCCCAGGCGGGCGTGGCCTACCGGCACTATCCCGACCTCGTCGCCATGGCGCGCGACGTCGACGTGCTGCTGGTGATCGTGCCCGGCGGCGCGGAGACCCGCAACATGATCAATGCCGCAGGTGCTGGAGGCGCTCGGGCCGAACGGCATCCTCATCAACATCGCCCGCGGCTCGGTGGTCGACGAGCCGGCCCTGATCGCGGCGCTGCGCGACAAGAAGATCCGCTCGGCCGGCCTCGACGTGTTCGTCAACGAGCCGAAGGTGCCGAAGGAGCTGATGGAGATGGACAACGTGGTGCTGTTTCCCCATCTCGGCTCCGCCTCCGTCTACACCCGCGCCCAGATGGACCACCTGGTGGTCGACAATCTCCTGTCCTGGGCGGCCGGAAAGGGCCCGCTGACGCCGGTGCCGGAGACCCCGCCGAAAAAATAGGCGGGGCCGGAATACCATTAAGCCTGCGCGCAAGCCTGCTCGCCGAAGGGGGTTGGCGGCGGCGGTCGCGCTGGTATTATTCCGCGATGCGATACCATCTTGCGCTCCTCCCGCCGTGTTCGCCGCCTTCATTGCGCACCGCGCCCTCGCCCAGCAGCCGTCGCCGGCCCACGAGCGAGGCGTTCAAGGCCATGATCGGCAAATGGGAAATGTCCAATGCCGACCGCGACCGCACCTGTGCGATCACGTTCCGCGCCGATCCCGCCGGGACGGCATTCAAGCTCGAGATGGACAAGGCGTGCCCGGGCCAGATGCCCGAGGTGAAGGACGTCGTCGCCTGGACCATCGGCGGCCTCGATCTGGTGCGGCTGCTCGACGGCAAGGGCAAGCCGGTGATGGAATTCACCGAGGTCGAGAGCGGCACCTTCGAGGCGCAGCGTCCCGGCGAAGGCATCTTCTTCATGCAGACCGCGGCGGCTGCCGCGAGTCCGGTCGGGCTCGCCGCCGACCAGATGGCCGGCGACTGGTCGGTGGTGCGCGGCTCCGGCAAGTCGATCTGCACGATCACGCTGACCAATACCGCGGCCGGTGCCGACAATTTCGCGCTCAAGCTCAAGCCCGGCTGCGATGCCTTCGTGACCCGGTTCGGGCCCGCCACCTGGTACATGGATCGCGGCGAGCTGGTGCTCAAATCCGCCAAGGGGCAGTTCTGGCGCTTCGAGGAAAGCGACCCGACCAACTGGAGCCGCGTCCCCGAAGGACGCGAGGCGATCAACCTGGTGCGCCAATAGCATGGGCGGCCGTCGGCGCGGCGGCCCTGCAACGATCATCACATTCCTCGCCGCAGCGGCAGCGTCGACTTCGGGCGCCGTCGCCATGGCCCAGAACAACGCCGAGCGCCTGGCCGAGGCGGCGAGCGGCTTTTCGGTGGCGCCGCCGCAGGGCTATGTCGCGCAACCCGACACATCGGCGTCGTCATCGGAGGTCGTGATCAGCCTGACCAAGCCGGGCGAGCCGGCACCTCCTGCCGGGTTTCATTCGAGGCCATTCCCGGCTTTTCGCAATTCACCCAGGACGAGCTCAACCGCCAGGCCGACCAGCCGAATTTCGACCTGTTCTACCGCGACAGCGTCAGCGCCTTCTACGCCGTCGCGACCGTCGCGCATTTCGACCGCAGCCGGCATCCGCGGCGCCGTCCTGCGCGCGACCTCGCGGGCGAAGCCAGCGACGCCGGGCTGGCGCGCGGACCTCGCCACGCTGATCTTCATGCTCTACACGCCCAAGGGCCTGACCAAGGTGACCTGCACCGCCGCCCCCGCGGTGTTCGAGGCCCGCCGCGGCGAATTCGAGGCGGTCGCGAACGCGGTGACGATGCCGCGGTGAGGCGACGCGAACCCTCGCCGCGGCCGACCAGCAGACCGCGCAGCCTGCGCTGCTAGTTAGTCCGCGACGGACTCGCGATTGACGCCGCCAAGGCACGAGGCGGCATCCCGCGCCCACGGCACCCCTATTCCGGCATGATCTCCGGCTTGTTGTTCGGGAAGCGCGCGACCACCGACGCATCGATGTTGAGGTGCTGAGCGACCATCGCGCGCGGGGTGTGCGCCAGCCAGTCGGACAGCGACACGTCCTCGAAATGATTGCTGCGGAAGACCTCCAGGAACACCAGATCGGTGTCGCCGGTGTTCTGTACGAAGTGGCCGAGATTTCTTTTCACGTAGCCGATGTCGCCGGGCTTGAAATTCTGCGTCACGACCTTGGGCCCGGTGTTGAACACCGTCATCGCGGCCTGTCCGGCGATGTAGTACTGCCACTCGTCCGCATTGGGATGCCAATGCATCTCGCGCAAGCCGCCGGGGTGCACGGTCACCTGCGCCGCGGCGATGGTCTGCGCGGCCTTGAAATTACGGCTGTCCGCGATGCGCGCTTCGCCGCCGGCGGTCTTTCGGGTGGGCGCCATGCCGCCGAGTTGGAAGGTCGACGAGTTCGGCATCCGGCCGGCACTGCCCGCCGCCTGCGCCTGGTCCTGCGCCAGCGGCCCCGGCATCTGGCCCGGGAAAATGTAGAGCTCGTGCAACGGGATTTTCGCGAACGTCTCGGCCAGGCAGGCCGAAATTCAGCGCCAATACGTCCGGAGGCGTATGCGCGAACCAGTCGGTGACGAGAAGCGTATTGTACTCCGTCGCCTTGCCGTCATCGAAGCACAGAATGAACTCGCCGCCGTCGTCGCCGATGCCCTGCAGCGAGTGCGGCATGCCCGAGGGGAAATACCACAGCCCGCCCTCGGCGACGTCCTCGACATTGGCGCGGCCCTCGGAATCGATGGTGGTGATGCGGATGGCGCCCTTGCTCACATAGGCCCACTCGGCGGCCTGATGCCAGTGCAGCTCGCGGATGCCGCCGCGGGTGAGGCGCATGTTGACGCCGGAAATCTCCTCCGAGATGGCGAAATCGGCCTGCGTGACCTGGCGCGCCCAGCCGCCGTTCTGAATGCGCCGCGGCGCGTTGTTGAACGACGCCCAGAACATCGGCATGTCGCCGACATTGGTGGCCGGCGGCGAGAACGCGGCGGGAAACTGCGACGCGATGGCGGGGTTCTGCGGACCGATGTCGGTCACGCTCGCCGGATTGCCGGTGGTGTTGATCGCGCCCTGCGGCGGCTCGTCCGGATTGCCGAACGTCGCCGCGTTCGCGGCCACCGCCGCGCTCGCGACCGTGCCGGCGGCCGCGGCGGCTGCAAGCAAATCGCGTCGAGATACTGGCTCCATCACATCGCCTCCTCGGATGATCGGACCATATTTTATTCCAAACAGAAGCTTCCAAAGCGTTTAAATAGAACATTCCAAAAAAACAAAGAAATGACGCGGAGGAGGATTCCAAACAGACAACAGCAAGAGACAGCTTTGTGCTAAATTGCTAAAAGTTGAGTGTTACGGCCCTCATTGCGGCAACGGTTCGCGCACAATGCTTCCGGTCCCGCGCCCCCCTGCAAGGCACCGTCCATGCAACTGATGAGTTTGATCCGCAAAGCTTTGCCTGCGCTGGCTGTGGCCTGCGCCGTGACCATGGGCGTATCCACCTCGCAAGCCGCGTCTCCCGCTCCTGCAAGGAGCTTCAAGGTCGCCGCGGTGGCGTTCGATCCGGCCTGGGGCGATCTCGACGGCAACATTTCCCGCATGGTCGCGGGTCTCGAGGAGGTGGCAAAGCAAGGCGTGCGCCTCGCCGTGCTGCCGGAGCAAGCCACCATCGGCTACATCTTCGACGACTTTGCCATGGTGGAGCCGTATCTGGATACGGTGCCCGGCAAGGCGACGGCGGCGATCTCGAAGGTGACGCGCGCCCATCGCATGTATGTCGTCGTCGGCATCGCCGAACGCGATGTCGGGACCGGGCTCGGCTTCAACACCGTCGCCCTGATCGGCCCCGCCGGCTACATCGGGAAATACCGCAAGCACGGCCTCAATGCCCAGGACCAGCGCTGGGTGTCGGTGGGCGATCTCGGCTTTCCCGTGTTCGACACCGAGCTCGGCCGGATCACCATGCTGATCTGCTACGACGACACCTATTGGCAATACGGCCGCCTGGCTCTCCTGCACGACGTCGACATCATCGCCTGGGCCAGCGCCTCCGACCGCGTGGTGCCGGGCACACCCGCCGACCAGGCCAAGGGCGACCACTCCACGGTCGCCAACGTGCAGTACCTCTCCGCCCACAGCGGCGCATTCGTGGTGGCCGCGACCCGCAACGGCATCGAGGAGAACCCGCTCACCAAGCAGCGGCTCTACTACAATGGCGGGTCCAGCATCTGGGACCCCACGAGCCACAAGCTCGCCCAGGCGGCGGTGGTGCCGCCGGAGGTGCTTCCATCCGGGGTCCACGGCGTGGCCATTGCGGAGATCGAGCCGGCGAAATCCGCGCCGGTCCGCGCCGCACTGCTCGCGCGCCGCCGGCCGGAGCTGTACGGCTTGCTCGCGCTCCACCGCGCGCCGACCGACACAAACGCCACCACCACGTCCCACCAGGTCGAGATCACCGTGGAGGGCGGCGATCCGGTCGAGCCGGCCGCGACCTGGAGCCCGCCGCCGCGAGGCGGGCTCGCGGTGCTGCCGGCGCTGTTTCGCCACGGCCCGAACCATCCGCCGGGCGAGTTTACGCGCTTGGCCGAGCCGCAGGGCGGGCCATCCGAAACGGCGCTCGCCGATCTCGCCCGGCAGGGCGGCGGCTACGTCGCCGGCAGCTATCCGGAACGCGCGGGGGACGCGGTGTATCACACCGTTGCTCTCGCCGCGCCGACCGGTGAGATCGTGGCGCGCTATCGGGCGACCCATCTCGATTCGGACCGCGCATGGGCGAAGGCCGGCGACCGGTTCGTGATCGCGCCGACGCCGATCGGACGGATTGCGCTGGCGTTGGGAGAAGAACTCACCGTGCCGGAGGCCTTCGGGGTCTATTCGGCGTTGCGTGCCGACATAGTCGCCGCACCCTCCGGGATTTGGCGCGGCGCGGTGATCGAGATCGATCCGAAACTGTTCAACACCCCCTACCCGCCCGGCACTCCGTTCGCGCCCTATGCCGCCGCACAGCTCGGCCAGTTCTGGATCGCGGCCGCGGGCTGGGCCGCGGCATCGCACCCGGCCGCACTGCTGCTCGGCCCCGAACCCGTGATCGCGACACCCCCTCGCGTCGCCGGGCCGGGCGAGCTGCTCAAGGCGGAGATCACGGCGCCGTGGAGCGGAACCTGGATCAATCAAGGCCAGCTCATCGCCGCACAACAACCCTGGAACACGTTGCCCCTGGTTCTCGCCAAGGACAGCGCGTGCCTCGCTGCATGGCGCAAGTCCAAAGGCTGGAAGCCGGCCTGCTGGTGAGGCGCGTGAGGTCGCGGCGGGTTTCAATTGGAGGTCGCGACGGTCTTCGCTCTCAATAATACCCGCGGTACTTCCCGCATGTGCGCGCAGACGCCGCGGTTGTCCTTGGAGTGCTTTCGATCTATGGACGACGGCGGTTATGCAGGGCAGAGCGGACCATGAAAAATATCGCACGTATCATTCGCGTTTTGCCGGCTGACGACGCTGGCGTTCGACCTCATTCGCGGCTCGCCGGCATTGCGGGAATCGCCGCCTGCGCGATCTTCGTCGCGTCTCACGCGTGGGGCGACGAGGTCTCCCGCCCTCCCCGGCCCGAGCTGGAGGCCCGGATCGCGCAGCTCAAGGCCGAGACGGCGGCGCTGGTGGCATCCGCGCGAGCGCGTCTCGATGCGCGGTCGCCGCAGCAGCGCCTTTCCGCACCTCCCGCGATCTGGAGGGTGCCGGGCGCGCTCACCGAATTCGCTGACTGCGCCGGCTGCCCGCAGATGGTGGTGATACCCGCCGGTGAGTTCACCATGGGGTCGCCCGCCTCGGAGCAGGGTGCGGAAGCCCAGCACCGCGTCACCATCGCGGCGCCCTTCGCCGTCAGCAAGTTCGAGATCACTTTCGACGAATGGGACGCGTGCGTCGCGGGCGGCGGATGCGGCGGATACCGGCCGGCCGACGAGGGCTGGGGGCGCGGAAACCGTCCCGTCATGAATACGTCCTGGGGCGATGCCAAGGCCTACGTGACTTGGCTCAGCCGCAAGACCGGCCAGCCCTATCGGCTCTTGTCGGAAGCGGAATGGGAATATGCCGCCCGGGCGGGCACGACCACGATGTTTTCCCACGGAGAAACCATTTCTCCGACCGCGGCGAACTACGACGGCAGCACCGACGGGTCGGGCCCCTCGGATGTAAACCGGCAGAGCACGCTGCCGGTCGGCAGCTTTTCGGCCAACGCCTTCGGCCTTTACGACATGAACGGCAACGTCTCGGAATGGGTGGAAGATTGCTGGCACGACGACTACACGGCGGGCGCCCCGACCGACGGCTCGGCCTGGCTCGAGGGCAACTGCAATGGCCGCGTGGTGCGCGGAGGATCGTGGGAGGATTCCCAGACCGAGCTTCGTTCGGCCGCCCGCACCGGGGGCGACAAGGAGGATCGGTTCTATACCGACGGGCTGCGCATCGCGAGAGGTCTCTGACTGTTCGGCGCGAGGCCTGCGTCGTCGAAGTTGGATACGCCGCCCTGACGCGCTAGGGATGCTTTCATGCAAGCACTGGATGTGCCGACGAGATGAGCGCATGAGGATCGGGAGAAGAGATTTCATTTCCCTTCTCGGCGGCGCGGTCGTATCTCTGCCGCGCGCCGCCGCCGGGCAGGCGCAGGAACTTCCGGTGGTCGGATTCCTGCATGTTGCCGCCGTCGAGAGCTATGTATCCAATGCGACCGCGTTCGCTCAGGGCCTGAAGGACCGCGGCTTTGCCGAGGCGCAAAACCTCGCGGTCGAATACCGCTTTGCCAATGGCCACCTCGACCAATTGGACGCGCTCGCGGCCGATCTCGTCCGCCGTCCGGTGGCCGTGATCGTCGCCGGCGGCGCCGCCGCGGCAATGGCCGCGAAGGCCGCCACCTCCACCATCCCGATCGTCCTCGTGTCCGGTTCCGATCCGGTGAAGCTCGGCCTCGCCGCGAGCCTCAGCCGTCCCGGTGGCAATGTAACGGGCGTGACTTTCACCGCCGCCGGGCTCACAGCCAAGAAGCTCGGCATCCTGCGCGACTTGGTTCCGGGGGCGAGGACGATCGGCTATCTCACCGAATCCGGGCGAGATTACCCTTCCGGCTCGCCGATATCGCGCGCGATCGAAGCGCTCAAGAGCGAAATGCTTGCCGCGGCAAACGGTTTGGAGGTCATCGTCGCGGAGATCGGCAGCGACCACGACTACGGCACCGCCTTCGACACGTTCGTCGAGCGCCGCGCCGGCGCGCTGGTCGTCGCGCCTTCCGCGGTGCTGACCAACGATGCCGACGAAATCATCGCGCTGGCAGAGCGCCATAAGATCCCCGCGATCTTCGAACGTCGCGCCGATGTCGTGGGCGGCGGCTTGATCAGCTACGGCGCCAGCCGGACGCAGGCGTGGCGCCAGGGCGGCATTTACGTCGGGCAGGTTCTCGAGGGCGCCAAGCCGGCTGATATGCCGGTGATGCAGTCGGCCAAGCTCGAACTGACCATCAATCTGGCGACCGCGAAGATGCTCGGCCTCACCGTTCCGCCAGCCCTGCTCGCGCAGGCGGACGAGGTGATTTAACTGAGCTCAAGATCAAAAGGCCGCGCTATTCCTCGGGCTCGGTGGTGAACAGGAGCGGATAGCCTTTGCTGCGGCCGGCTTCGGTCGCCCTCGTCGCCTTTGTCTCGGCAACATCCCTGGTAAAGACGGCGACAACGCAGGCGCCGCGCTTATGTGCGGTGATCATGACCTGATAGGCGTGTTCCTCGCTCATGCGGAATTCCGCCTTCAGGACCGTGACGACGAATTCGCGGGGCGTGAAGTCGTCATTGACCAGGATGACCTTGTGCAGGCGCGGTCGTTCGGTCTTCAGCCGGGTCTTGGTGCGTGGTTTGCTCGCGATGTTGCTCATCGGAGGTGTTGCTCCGGATCGGTCAGGACGGCTTCACCCCGATAATATGGTCGTGCGCGGAAATTCCCAGCGGCTTTGCCTCACCCGAGCTCGAACGTCGTGATGCCGAAGATGCGAGACAGCGCCACGGGGCGGATGGGGCCGGTGTACATCCGCGCGGTCTCGAAGATCGGTTCAAGCCCGTATGATTTTGCGAGGGCGACCGCGTCGCGGTTGGGCTCGACGACGTCGAGGAACACCTCGCCGCCGCCGGCACAGGCGACGAGCGCCGCGAGCACGGCTTCGGCGCCCGGGCGATCGTCGGCGACGAGCGGCCCGATCTTATGGCCTTTGCGGCAGGGACGGATGACGCCCCAGGCCGCCAGCCGGCCGTCACGAACAAGCGCGCGCCCGAAGTGTCCTGGCGTATCGATCCATGCGCGCAGGAACGACGGGCGAGGTGCGGGGAACACGGTCGCGTCATCCGCCTCGATCGCTGCGAACGGGATGTCCTCGAGGCTGACGAGGCCCTGTGGCGGCGCCGGCGGGACCGCCGGCACCCCGCCGAAGCGAATGTTGCGATGGGCGAGAGCGAATCCGGATTTGCGGTAATTCTCCTGCTGGGCCACCACGCCGTCGAGGCCGATGGTGCGCGAACCCGCATGCGCAATAGCTGCCTGCCAGGTGCGCAGCCCATAACCACGCCCGCGCAGGTCGGGTCGCACGATGTAGAAGCCGAGGAAGGCGAAGCGGTCGTCGTAGTTCACCACTGAAATGGTCGAAGCCGGGGCGCCGCCGAGCTCACCAATATAGAAGCCGTTCGGATCGACGGTGGCAAAACAGGCGGCGTCGCCCAGTCCGGGATTCCAGCCCTCCGCGGCCGCCCAGTCGCCGGCGATCGCAATCTCGCTGCGGTCCATCACGCGAATGGTCAGTTGGTCGTTCATCATATCGGCCGATGCCCTCGTGTGGCAGGTGTGCGGTTGGCCCTTCACCCCAACCAGCAACGAGCACGCCACCTCTTGCGCTCGTCGCCGCGAACGCGCCAAGATACGTTCCGCGCCTTTGACGGAGGTTAACGCCTCGAATCCTGAGAGGCCGGATTTCAAAACAAGGAGGGTGAGATGCGCGGTCTTGCTTTATTCGTTGCCGGCACGCTGGTTGGCCTTGCCGCCACTTCGGCCGCGCAAAACCAAACTCCGAACCGCGGCATCGTCGGGTTGAATCACGTGGCGCTCAGCGTGCCCGACATTGATAAAGCCGTCGAGTACTACACGAAGACGATGGGTTTCCCGGAGGCATTCCGACTTAAAAATCCAGCGGGACAGCTGCAACTGGTTTACGTCCAGATCAGCCAGAACACGTTCATCGAGCTGCAGCCCGCGAACGCCCAACGGCCACCCGGCATTTACCACTTCGGCCTGCACGTAGAAAACATGGCCGCAGCGACAGCGATGTTCAAGGCGAGGGGAGCCGCCGTCGGCGAGACGACCGTCAGCGGGACGAAGGCCATCCTGTCCAACATCATCGACCCCAATGGCGTCCGCACCGAATTGGCCGAGCTTCCGCCGGAGTCGCTGCACCGGCAGGCGATGGAGCGCTGGCGGTAAGGTCATCGATGCGGCATCGGGCGCTTGCGCTCTAACATCGAATTCGCGGAATAGCCAACCGGATATTGGTCGCCGTAGCTGCCTCTACGGCGTTCGCGTGCATATCATCGATGCCCGCGAGTGCCCTCTTCAGAGCAGAGCATCCTCATGGTCCGCAACGCGCAGGGCGATTCCAGATGGCAGGCGCCTGCTTGCGGCTTGAACGTCCCGGACCATTGCGACCACGTCGTGGCCGAGTGACGCCAACCTGCAGACGACGGCGCCCCCCACATGGCCGGTGGCTCCTGTCACGAGGATCAGTATGCCGCTCCACGTTCCCGCTTGACGAAAACATATCTCGGCGGTTATATGTAAATCAATAGCCAGCAGGTTATCGATCCCAAATGCCGAACGCTCACGAGGTGCTTTTCAGAACGCTCGCCGATCCGACTCGACGCGCCATCTTCGAGCGATTGTGCCGCGAAGGAGAGCAGACGGTCGGGGCCCTGACGGCTCGGGCCGGGGTCTCGCAACCGGCCGTGTCAAAGCATCTCGGGGTCCTGAAGCAGGCCGGGCTGGTGCGCGACCGCCACGAAGGTCGCCAGACGCACTATAGCGCGCAGCTCGGCGCCTTGGCCCCGCTGATCGACTGGACAAGCCAGATGGCCGGATTCTGGCAGAGCCGGTTCGACCACCTCGAAGACTTGCTGAAAAGGATGGACCAATGACCAATACTGCGACCGAAGCGCTCTCCGTCGTTGTCGAACGGGAGATACCTTTTCCGGCGGAAAAGATCTGGCGCGCGCTCACGCAACCACACCTGATCGAGGAGTGGCTCATGAAGAACGACTTCAAGCCTGTCGTGGACCACCGTTTCAATCTTCGCGCAGACTGGGGCGCTGTCGACTGTCAGGTTCTGGCAGTCGAGCCGAACAAAACGCTGACTTACACGTGGGCGGCCTATGGTCTCGAGAGTGTCGTCACTTGGACTCTCACCCCTACGAGCACGGGGACCCATCTGCGCATGGAGCAGTCGGGCTTCCGGCCGGATCAGCAGCAGGCCTACCAGGGCGCCAAGTATGGGTGGCAGCGGTTCCTTGCTTCCCTGGAGCAGGTCTTGGCGCGGATAGACTGAAGTCTGCCGGCACAATTCAAAGCCAGGCGCTGTTTGCGGAGTTGCATCGCGTAGGCATCTGCGGATAGCGGCAATATGAAGCGCGTCGAGACGCCGGACCGGATCTATATCGCCCAGTGACGGGCGAGCGACAACAACCATGAAGAAAGCGACAACAACCATGAAGAAGAGGAAGAGCGGCTCGAAGGAAGGAAAAGGAGGAGACTCTCCCTCTCAGCTGATAGATGCGAGAATCAAGGAGCTGAGTGATTGGCGGGGCGAGACGCTCGCTCGGGTCCGAATTCTCATCAAGCAGGCCGACCCCGAAGTGGTCGAGGAGTGGAAGTGGAGAGGGGTTCCGGTGTGGTCGCACGCCGGAATCATCTGCACCGGTGAGACGTACAAGAATGTCGTGAAGATGACCTTCGCCAAGGGCGCCTCGTTGGAGGACCCTTCAGGCCTCTTCAACTCCAGCCTCGAAGGCAACACCAGGCGTGCCATCGATTTCCATGAGGGCGACAAGATTGATGAAAAGGCGTTGAAGGCGCTCATTCGCGCCGCCGTGGCACTGAACACGTCGGTGCGAGCTGCCGCTGGCCCCGTCCGCTCTCAGAAGAGACCAAAGAGCGCTTGAGGAGCGTCGTGAAACCGGCGAAATGACCTGCTCTCCGAGGCCCTGGTTCGAGGGGGCCTCAAGTGGCTCCATTAGCTAGCCCGATCATCCCTGGCTACAGCTATTATGCACCCACTGTTGTGGGGTTTCCGAGCGTCCCCGTTCTGGTCCGAAATCCCCCGCGATGTTCGCGATTGCTGAAGTCGCGAGCGCCGGACGCGGAGCTGCAATTGCCGTCCTGGCCGCCAACTGATGACCTCAAATCAACTTCAGCCCCTTCAAACTCGCGTGCCCCTCCTTTCCCACGATGATGTGGTCGTGCACGGAAATGCCCAGCGGCTTTGCGATCTCCACGATCGCCTGGGTCATCTGGATGTCCGCGCGTGACGGCGTCGGGTCGCCGGAGGGGTGGTTGTGCACCAGGATCACCGCGGTGGCGGAGAGCTCCAGCGCGCGCTTGACGACCTCGCGGGGATAGACCGGCGTGTGGTCGACGGTGCCGACCTGCTGGACCTCGTCGGCGATGAGCTGGTTGCGCTTGTCGAGGAACAGGATGCGGAACTGCTCCTTGTCGGCGAACGCCATGGCCGCGCGACAATAGTCGAGCACGGCGGACCATGAGGCGAGCAGGGGGCGCTTCTTCACCTCGCCGCGCGCCAGACGGTGGGCGGCGGCCTGCACCACCTTGAGCTCGGTGATGGCGGCATCGCCGAGCCCGGCGACCTCGGCGAGGCGCTGCGGCGAGGCGGCAATGGTCTCGGCGAACGAGCCGAACTTGCCGATCAGGGATTTTGCGAGGGGCTTGACGTCGCGCCGCGGCAGCGCCCGGAACAGCACCAGCTCGAGCAGTTCGTAATCCGTCACCGCGTCGCTGCCGGCGTCGCGGAAGCGGGCGCGAAGGCGCTCGCGATGCCCGTGATAGTGCGGGGCAGCCTCCTCCAGGCCGGCCTCCGGCCGGTCCCCGCTACGCTTGACCGCCATGACGTCCCATCAGCGCTGCAGCCCCGTCGTCGCTACCAGGATGACGACAACACCGCGCCGATTGCAATCGCAATGACGCCACAGGGTTCCCGCCGGGGTTGCACCAAGGGCGACCTACCCTTGGGCGTGCAACGGCGTTTGGCCGCCGAAAGCGCCTGCAAGTCTCTGCGGAACCGGAATCAGGGCTGGGCGTAGGGCGGCCGGTCGAACCCCTTGGGGGATACCGTGAAGATCTCGACGCCGCGGTCGGTCACGCCGACGGTGTGCTCGAACTGGGCGGACAGCGAGCGGTCGCGGGTGACCGCCGTCCAACCGTCGGACAGGACCTTCACGTGGGGCCGGCCCAGATTGATCATGGGCTCGACGGTGAACAGCATGCCCGGCTTGAACACGATGCCTTCGCCGGGGCGCCCGACATGGACGATGTTGGGCTCGTCATGGAACAGGCGGCCGAGGCCGTGGCCGCAGAAGTCCCGGACCACGCTCATGTGCTGGGCCTCGACGAAGGTCTGGATGGCGGCGCCGATGTCGCCGGTGGAGGCGCCCGGCCGGATCACCGCGATGCCCCGCATCATCGCCTCATAGGTGACGTCGATGAGCCGCTCCGCCCGGCGCGGAATCTCGCCGATCGGATACATGCGGCTGGAATCGCCGTGCCAGCCGTCCAGGATCAACGTCACGTCCACATTGACGATGTCGCCCTCCTTCAGCGGCTTGTCGTTGGGGATGCCGTGACAGACCACGTGATTGATCGAGGTGCAGGTCGACTTGGTATAGCCGCGGTACATCAGCGTCGCCGGCCGGGCGCCGTGATCCATGGCGAAGTCGAACACGATGCGATCGATGTGGTCGGTCGAGATGCCGGGCCGAATTTCAGGGACCAGCATGTCCAGGCATTCCGCCACCAGCCGCCCAGCCTTGCGCATGCCGGCAAAGGCATCCGCGCCGTGCAGCTTGATCTGCCCGGTCTTGCGCAGCGGCGCCGTCGCTGCATCGACGTAGTTCATTACAATCCCTCGGAATTCGGTTCCCGACCCACCGCCCGAATGTAAGCGGTCGCACTGCCGGTGCAAGCCGGAATAGCGCAACACGCCGCAATCGCAGACGTCGCAACAGCAGACATCCCAATAGCAGAGTTGGGGCAAAGCGTTGTAATAATCCGGCCCCAAGCGGGCTAAACCAAGGAAACCCTTAATGAACGACGCGCCGTTCGGGACGCTCGCCCCGAACCCCTTCGACCAGGCGATCATGGCGCTGACCAGC
Organism: uncultured Alphaproteobacteria bacterium; assembly: GCA_963791375.1. Classification (GTDB taxonomy): domain Bacteria; phylum Pseudomonadota; class Alphaproteobacteria; order Rhizobiales; family Xanthobacteraceae; genus JAJPKK01. The sequence continues at coordinate 257,995 of CAWBSI010000012.1, read as the reverse complement.
CGGATGCCCGACAATTGGGCCGGCCTCAAGCTGGCGATGGCGCTGCGCCGGCTGGTGACCATGCGGATGGCGACCGAGGGCGCGCTCGACGTCGAGCGGTGGCGGCTGCGCATGCGGCTGCACCCCCGCGACAATGGCTGCGAGAAGAACCTGCTGTTCACGCCGCAGATGTACGAGCCGCCGGAGCGGGCGGAGCTTGCCCGCGACATCGCGCGGGTCGGAGGCTCCGGCCGGGCCTTCGTGTTCGTCGACATCGGCGCCAATGTCGGGCTGTTCTCGTTGTTCGTCGCGGCCACCGCGCGCATCGCCCGCATCCTCGCCGTCGAGCCGGAGCCGGGCAATTTCGCACGGCTCGCCTTCAACATCGCGGCCAATCCGGGCCTGCCGATCACGCCGCTCGCGCTCGCGCTGGGCGACGCGGAAGGCACCGCCTTGATCATGCTCAATGCGCGCGACCGCGGCGGCACCCGCATGGCATCGGGCGGGACGCCGGGCGGGGTCGAGGTGAGATGCCGCCCGCTGCTCGCCGTCGTGCAAGAGGCCGGCCTGACCGGCATCGATGCCCTCAAGATCGACGTCGAAGGCGCCGAGGACAAGGTGCTGGCGCCGTTCTTCCGCGACGCGCCGGAGGCGCTGTGGCCCGGCCTGATCGTGATCGAGGATTCCAGCGCGGAATGGTCGAGCGACTTGTTCGCGCTGCTGGCGTCCAAGGGCTACGAGGTGTCGTCGCGCACAAAGCAGAACGTGATGCTGCGGCGGCAAGTCTCTCCCTCCCCCTGAAAGGGGGAGGGTTGGGGTGGGGGTCCACTGACGCGCGAGGCGCCGGAGATGGCCTGGCCGGCAGCCTCGACGATCGGTGACATCCTCAAGCGGGAGGGGCTCGTAGAGCCTAAACGTCGCCGCCGCCGTGCGATCGGGCATGGTGAGACGGCGACGCCGGCGACCGCTCCCAACGAGGAATGGCGATCGACTTCAAGGGCTGGTTCCGCACCGGCGACGGGAGACGTTGCGACCCTTTGACGATCACCGATGCGGCGAGCCGTTATTTGGTCGAGTTGCGTATCGTGGAGCCGAACCATGCCGGCGTCAGAGACGTTCTCGAGCGGATTTTCGCCGAGGTCGGCATGCCGGCGGCCATCCGATCCGACAATGGTGCTCCGTTCGGCTCGATCGGGGCCGGCGGCCTCTCTGCGCTGGCGGTGTGGTGGCTCAAGCTCGGCATCGAGCCGCGCTTCATCCCCCCTGCGAGCCCGCAAGACAATGGCCGGCACGAGCGCATGCATCGCACGCTCAAGGCGCAGACCTCCAAGCCCTCGTCGCCCGCGCCGCCGCCCGCGACCCCCTCCCTGACCCTCCCCCTTTCAGGGGGAGGGAAGAAGAACTTCTGACGCAGCGGTGCTACTCGACGATCGGCACAGCACCGGCAAGCGCGATCTCCTCGGCGGAGACGACGCAACGATAGGCGAGCGCCTCGACGCCGGCCGCGCGAGCGTGGTCGAACGCTTCGCCGTAGCGGCGGTCGATGTCGCGGGCGAGCGCGAAGCGGTCCGCGGAGCCGATCTGGATGAGGTACAGCATCACCGAACGGTGGCCGGCCGCCACCATGGCCGCGAGCTCGTGGAGATGGCGCGCGCCGCGCGCCGTGACCGAATCCGGAAATTCGGCGAGCCCGCGCGCCCGCATCAAGTGCACGTTCTTGACCTCGACATAGCAAGGCGGCCGGCCCGGCGTTTCCAGCAGGAAATCGACCCGGGAGCTCTCCCCGTATTTCACCTCGCGGCGCAGCGACCCATAGCCTGCGAGCTCCGCGATCGCACCGGCAGCGATGGCCTGCCCGGCGATGACATTGGGATGCGCGGTGTTGACGCCGACGAGCTCCGGCCCGGAGCCGAGATCGGCTTCGACCAGCTCCCATGAATGGGGCAGCTTGCGGTTCGCCTTGTCGGACTTGGAAAGAAACACCCGCGCGCCGGGCGCGGCGAGGCCGGTCATGGCGCCGGGATTGGCGACGTGGGCCGTGATCTCCTCGCCGCCCGGCAGCACCACGTCGGCGAGGAAGCGCTTGTAGCGGCGCACCAGCGTCGCCTCGATGAGCGGAGCGGCAAATCGCATGATCGTAAATCTATGTCAGAATGGCGCCGCGCTTGCACGCGGGCACGCTTCTCCCTCCCCGGCTTCGGGGAGGGCCGGGGTGGGGTCCTTTCTCAAGGGGCGGGGCAGTGACAAAAGCAAGAACCCCACCCTGCCCTCCCCGAAGCCGGGGAGGGAAACGTGCTACTTGATCACGCCGCCAAGCTCATCCTCGATGTGGATGCGGATGATGTCGTCGAACGAGCGCTCGGCGACGAAGCCGAGCGCGCGCGCCCGCTTGGCATCGAAGCGGTGCGGCCAGCCGTCGACGATGCGCATCACCAGGGCGTCGGGCTCGCGGCGGATGCGGGCGGCGACCTTGTCTCCGGCGATCCGCCGCAGCGCTTCGATCTGCTCGGCGACAGTGCAGGACACGCCGGGCATGGTTAGGTTGATGCGCGGGCCGAGTTGTTCGCGGGTGAGCCCCGCCGCGTGAATGAGGAAGCCCACCGCCGCGCGTGGCGAGGCATGGGTGTGCAGGTTGCGGTCGTCCACCGGAAGGATCGCCTCCAGGCCGGCGAGCGGCTCGCGGATGATGCTGGAATAGAACCCCGACGCCGCCTTGTTGGGCTTGCCGGGACGCACGCAGATGGCGGGCAGCCGCAGCCCGACGCCGTCGACGAAGCCGCGGCGGGTGTAGTCGGCGAGCAGCAGCTCGCACATGGCCTTCTGGGTGCCGTAGGAGGTGAGCGGCGTGAGATGAAAATCGTCGCCGATGATATCCGGAAACGGCGCGCCATAGGCGGCGCAGGACGACGTGAAGATCAACTTCGGCCGGTAGCCGCCGCCCGCCGCGCGCACCGCCTCCAGCAAGGCGAGCATGCCGTCGAGGTTGCTGCGATAGCCCTTCTCGAAGTCGAGCTCGGCCTCGGCGGAGACGATGCCGGCGGTGTGGAAGATGATATCGGGCCGCGTGCCGACGAGCCGTTCGGCCACGCTGGGCGTCGCGAGATCCTCGGTCACGATGTCGACGACGCCGGAGAATGCGGGCTTCGCCGGCGCGAACACATCGGTGAGGGTGAGCCGCTCGATCGTCTGCCCGTTCAGCGGCCCTGTGACGAGCCGCTCCGTCAGCTTGCGGCCGATCATTCCGGCCGCGCCGGTGATGAGGATATGCATGTCGATGTAACCCTTAGTTCAGTGCCCAGCGCGTAGTCGCCCGTCGACCCCCTCCCCCTACTTCAGAGGCAGGGTTGGGGTGGGGGTCCGCTGACTCGCCGCAAACACAGCGCCTGCGGCCCGCGATCCCCTCCCCAACCCTCCCCTTTCAAGGGGAGGGAGGAGACCCGGCCGCGGATCGAAACTTGGTGTTGGTGTCACAGCATCAGGCGGGGCGAGGTCAGGCAGACGTAGCATGGTTTGATGCCGCGGCAAGCGCGGCCGCCATGGCCTTGGTGACGTCGCCGCCGGCCGCCCCGTGGCGCGCGGCGAGCCAGGCGGGATCGTTGTAGCAGAGCCAGACCGCCCCCTGTGCGTCCTCGAACGCCAGCGCCTTGAGGGGCAGATCGATCCCGATCGTCTGCTGCGACTGCATCAGCGGCGTGCCGCCCTTGGCGCTGCCGAAAATCAAAAGCTCGGTCGGCCGCAATGCCAGGCCCACCTCGTTCGCGCCCTGGGCGTGATCGATGCGCGCGAACACCCTCATGCCCTTCGCAGTCACATCCGCCGCGAGCCGGTCGATGGTGTCCTTGACGCCGTGTGCGCTTTTGACCGTCACCAGACCATTGTCCGCCATTGCAGTCGCTCCTCGCGGCAAGCTAAAAAGACGCAGCTCGATCGTAGAATGTTGCGCGTGATCTCGTCCGAAAATCTGCAACTTTTTGGGATCATGTGCCAGATTTCCGGGAGGAAGGTCATGAGGTCTTTTGTGCGTCTGGCAACGCTCGCCGTTGCGCTCGCGGCTTCCGGCATCGCGGCCGCGGACGATGCCGCCGCCATCAAGGAACTCACGCCGACCGGCAAGCTGCGTGTCGCCATCGCCGTCGGGCCGGCGCCATCGGCGCTCTACACCGTGAAGGGCGAGACGCCCGGCACCTATCGCGGCGTCACCATCACGCTCGCCACCGCCTTGGCCAAGAAGCTCGGCGTGCCGCTGGAATTCGTGCCCTATCTCGGCACTGGGGAAATCCAGGGATCGGCGGCGAGCGGGGTGTGGGACGTGTCGTTCATGCCGGTGGACGAGACGCGCAAGAAGTTCGTCGATTTCGGTGCGCCCTATCACCTGCTCCAGAGCACCTATCTCATCGCGCCCGGCTCCGACGTCAAAACCCTCGCGGATGCGAACCGGGCCAGCGTGCGCATTGCCGGCGTCGACGGCACCGCGACGTTCCGCGCCTCCCACGCGGCCTCGCCCAACGCCGCCCACATCACTGTGAAAGGTGTCGATGAAGCGGTGACCCTGATGAAAGCCGGCCAGGCCGATGCCATCGGACTCAGCCGAGAGTCCCTCACCGGCCTGAAGGACAAAGTTCCCGGCTCGCACATTCTCGACGGCGGGTTCCTGAATTCGACCACCGCGGTGGCCGTGCCCAAGAACAAGCCCGAGGCGCTCGCCTATGTCACCGCCTTCGTCGAGGAGGCCAAGGCCTCCGGTCTCGTCCGCCGCGCTTTCGACGACATGGGCCTGCAAGGTTCCCAGGTGGCACCGGCGGGGATGAAGCCGTAGCGGCGCACGGCGAACGCGGCATATGTCGATGGTCCATGACGCCGGCCCGCAGCCGCGTGCGTGCGCGAAATGCCAGGGGCCAGGCCCCATCGCATATTTCGCGCTGGTCAGCGTGAGGGCACGAGCCGCGAACGCACCTTGATCTCGTGGGTGAGGGTTTCATGGACCGGACACCTGTCGGCAATTTGCATCAGGCGCGCACGCGCGGCTTCCGGCACGTCGCCGTCGATGACGATATCGCGGGTGATCTCTCCAATATTGCCTTCCTTGGTTTCACAATCGGCACAATCCTGGGCATGAACCCTGCGATGGGAGAGCCGCACGGAGATGTGTTCGACGGGGATTCCCTTGCGCTCGGCATAGAGCCGCATCGTCATCGAGGTGCAGGCACCGAGGGCGGCGAGCAGATAGTCATAGGGTCCCGGCCCGGCATCGTCGCCGCCGGCTGCGATCGGCTCGCCCGCCATGAGCACATGGCGGCCCGCCCGCACCTGCTGCGCCAAATGCCCGGCGGGGGCCTCGCTCACTTCGACCACGCCCGGCGGCAACGCCGGCGCCTCTTTGGCCGCGGGCAGATAACGTGATGCCCAGGCGGCGATCACATCGGCCAGGTAGACGGCGTCCTCCCGCCTGCGGACGAGATGATCCGCGGTATCGAGCGAGAGAAAGCTCTTGGGATGCCGCGCGGCCGTGAAGATCGCGGTTGCGTTTTCGATGCCGACATATTCGTCGCGCGGCGCATGGCACACCAGAAGCGCCTTCTTCAGGTCCGCCAGGCCATCGATGAAGTTCTGTCCTGCGATGTCGTCGAGGAACTGCTTGGTGATCGTGAAGGTACGACCCGCCAGGGTCACTTGCGCTGTTCCCTTTGCTTTGATCTCCGCCAGATCGGCCGCGAAATTATTCGTGACATGCGCCGCCGAGGACGGCGCGCCGATGGTGACGACGCCGGTCGCTTCGGGCACGTGCGGCGCCGCGGCAAGCACCGCGGCCCCGCCCAGGCTGTGGCCGATCAGCAGCGACGGCGCGGCATGGGTCTCCCGCAAGTAGCTCGCGGCGGCCACGAGATCGCGAACATTGGACGAGAAGTTGCTATTGGCGAACTCGCCTTCGCTGCTGCCGATACCGGTAAAATCGAAGCGAAGCACGGCAATGTCGCGTGCGGTGAGACGTTCCGCGATCTGCGCGGCCGCGAAGATGTCCTTTCCGCAGGTAAAGCAATGGGCGAACAGGGCAAAGGCGCGCGGACTTGCCGGCAGGTCGAGGCGCGCCGCTAAATTGACCCCGGTGGCACCGGGAAACTCGATCTTCCTCGATTCGAGCACGGCGGCTCCTCCTGCCATCTCAAACGATCATGATGGGCTTCAGTCGCGAGCACGGCTTGAACCATACTCCTGTTCCGCGCCGCCCCGGCGTCTCGTCTTTCGCGTCATCGCCCGCCTGCGGGGGCCTGATCGTCATGAGGATTGCAGCACAGGCATGGTTCAAGCGCGATAAATCCTCAAACAAGCCGCATGCCTTAAGAAGCTGTTTACCATCTCTACGGCAAAATTCGTCGTGTTAGCGGTTTGGCAACTCTTTCTGCGAATGGCGGGAGACTTGAGATGAATTGGCTTCGGGAACACATGCGAGATCAGCTCGCCAACTCGGATTCGAACGACCTCGGGCAAAACATCTTGAACTTTCCCGGCGATACCGCGGCTGCATTGCGCTACGACACCTCGTCGGCTCTCGACCTTGTGTCCCAGGCGGCGGGCGTGATCCGGGGCATACAGGATCGCGCGGCCGAGTCGGAAGCCCGCGCCAAGGCTTTGGCCGAGTGCGCCCTCGAAAAGCTGCAGATTGCCGAAGGTCGCATCCACTCCGCGGAAGCAGCGCGTGGTCTCGCCCAGGACGCCCTTTCCAAGCTCAACGCCAGGCTGCAGGAGGCGGAGCGAGAATTGACGCGCACGCAATCGCGAATCGCCGCCGCGGAAAATCAGCTGGCCAATGCCGAACGGCAGATGAGAGCGGCCGAGACCCGCGCGATCAATGCCGAGAAGGCGGTGAACCAGATCGAGGACGCCATTCGTACTCAATTGGTCGGGCTGCAGAGGAACCTGACCGGACGATCGACCCGCGCGGCGTGATACGCACGCCGTCGTGTCCAGACCGGGTAGCCCTCCGATGCCCAGCGTCCTGAGGCGATTGTTTCACCGGCATACGGCGCGCGAAGCGGGGAAACAGAAGCACTGTGATCCCGGCGAGCCTTTGGTGGCGCTGGGCCCGCACCTGACCGAACCGGCCAACGATTCAAAGCCACTCGAGCCGAAGCCGCTCGCGCCAGCGAACCAGCCGACGCCGATGAAAAAGATCAAGCCGTTCAGCGACGAGGAGACGGTGGAGCAGCAGATCGCGGCGCTCCTGTCGGCTTGGGACAAGACATCGCTTTGCGCCCGCAGAAAGTTCCTCACCCGCATCGACCAGCGCATCATGACCGCACACCTGGCAAGGAGCGCCTTTCGCAATCCGGCCGGCGAGGGGTCGGCGGCGGTCGAGCGGGATTGCGCTGTGCCACTTCCGGTTACGGATGCGCCGGCAACTTCGCCTTGAAGAAGGCCACCACGGCAGCATTGAATTCGCGGTGAAAGGCCGCCCGGTCGAAGCCTGCGGGATCACGGCAGATGTCCGGCGCGACGGCCTCGAACGCCGGGGTGCACGGCGCCAGGAAAGCGAAATGGCCGGCGTTTGGCACCACGTGGTATTCGGGCTTTGTCGGCAACCCGTCATACACATTCTGGGCATGGCGGGGATGCGGCAGGATTTCGTCGCTGTCGCCGCGCCAGAGTTGGATCGAGGCCTTGATGCCGGCCAGCCCTTGCGGCGTGAAGGAATAGCCGATGGCTGGCGCCGCGATCACGGCGGCGGCGATGCGCGGGTCATGCACGAACGCAGCCGGCGCCGCCGGTGCGCCGGCTGGGTGTTCCCTGACCTTGCGGCAGGCCCATTCGTCGGGATGCGCGGCGCAGTACGCTGCGCTGAGCGTCATGTCCGGCACGCCGCCGATCGCCACCAGCGCGGTGAAGCCGCCGGCGGAGAAACCGAACATGCCGATGCGCGCGGGATCGATGGTGCCGCGATGGGGCCATGACGTGAGCATGTAGTCGACCAGGGCCTTGATGTGGCGCGGCCGGTTTTCGACCAGGGTGAATCCGCTCTGGTCGCGGTAGTTGTCGCCGGTATGGGTGACCGCCGCCACCACGAAACCCGCCTCGGCGAGCGCCAGCGCAGTGTCGTAATGGCCTTCGAACGAGCCCCCGCTGCCGTGCGACATGACGATGAGCGGCAGGCCGCGCCCGGCGACCGGCGCGCCCGCCGCGACGCTCTGCTGGTAGAGCCCGAGCCGCTGAGACGAGGCCGGCGCCTCGCTCGGATACCAGATGCCGGCTTCGAGCGGCGGACCATTCGGATCGGCCACGGTGACGCGCTCAAACCCGGCCGAGAGCGCCGGCGTCGTGGCCAGAATCAGCGTTCCCAGGGCTGCAACGGCGATGTTCATGTAGTCTCTCCCATATGTTGACACTGCTCACATTGCATCCGAATGTAAGCTGTGTCAACATCAATTTCATGGGCAAGGATTCGACCTATCACCACGGAGATTTGCGGGCGGCCCTCGTCAGGGCGGCGGCGGCGGAGATCGAGCGAAGCGGCTACGAAAACCTGTCCTTGCGCGAGCTCGCGGCCTCGCTCGACGTGTCGCGCGCTGCGCCCTACCGGCATTTCGTCGACCGGCGCGCGCTTCTTGCGGCGCTCGCCGCCGAGGGCTTCGACGAGTTGACGGCGATCTATCGTAAGGCGATCGCGGCCGGCAATACCCCGGCCGCACGGCTCGCCGCCTCGGGCCGCGCCTATCTGGCGTTCGCGGCCGAGCGGCCGCAACTGTTCCGGCTGATGTTCGCGTCCGATCTGTTCGGAGGCAGCCCGCCCGACCCCACCCTGATCAAGGCCGCCGGGGATTGCTACGACGTCTTTGAGAGCCTCGTCGCCGCGACCCTCGATGATCCCGACGACAGTGCGATCAAGGCGGCGACCATCGCCATGATGTCCAGCACCTACGGCTTCGCCCTGCTGCGCATGGGCGATCGGCTCAAGCCGTTCATGGTTGGCCGGCTGACGCAGGGCGAACTCATCGACGCGGTGCTGTCGATGAAGGTCACCAATTTGCCGCGCGCCGCCGGCCACAAGCGGCGCGAGAAAGCTTAGAGCAGAACCCGTTCACAACGTATCGTCATGGCCGGGCTTGTCCCGGCCATCTCGATGATGGAAGCACGTGCCATCCCAATCGAGATCGCCGGGTCAAGCCCAGCGATGACGGCGGTGGCTGTGTGGATCGCATCGGACACGCGCCAGTCCAGAGCCGGGCGCGCCGCCTCAAATCTTGGTCAGATCATAGGTCGAGGGCGCGAACATCTCGTCGACGGCGAGCTCGCGCACCGAGAGGCCCTGCTCGAAGGAATAGCGGGTCAACGTTTCCAGCACGTGGCGGTTCTCGGCGACGCCGTAGCTCCAGAAGTCCGCGCCCATCACCCGGCGCACCCGGTCGTACTCGGCGACGCTCCACGGCAGCGAGGTCGCGAGATGGCCGATCTGGCCGAGTTCCTTCATGCAGAGATCCTTGGCCCGGACGAACGCCTTGTAGACGCTGACCGCGAGCCAGGGGTGGCGCTCGACCAGGGCGCGGCGGATGCCGATCGCATGCATGATCGGGAAGATGCCGGTCTTGCGGAAATACGCCTCCTCCACCGCCGGGTAGTCCGGGAACAGCCGGCCGACACCGGGGGCGCCGGCGAGGAAGCAGGACGGCGCCCGCGCGCTCAACAGCCCGTCGATCTCGCCCTTGGCGAGCATGTCCGACAGCGTGCGGTCGTCCGGCACCGCCTTGTAATCGACCTCCGGCGGCAGCTTGATTTTCGCCCGTTCCTCACGGCCCGCCTCTTCGAGCCCGCCGCGCCGCCACTTGATGTCGCTCGGCTTCACTCCGTATTCGTCGGCGAAGATGCCCCTGATCCAGACATTGGCGGTCATCTGGTATTCCGGCAGGCCGATCGTCTTGCCCTTGAGGTCCTGCGGGCCGCTTATGCCGCGGTCGGTGCGGATATAGATGCCGCTGTGGCGGAACAGCCGCGACACGAAGGCGGGGATCGCGATGTAATGGGCCTCGCCCCGCGCCGCCGTCATCGTGTAGCTCGACATGGAAATCTCGGAGATGTCGAACTCCCCAAACTTGAAGGCGCGGTGAAACAACTCCTCCGGCTCCAGCGCCACCGCGGTGATGTCGCAGCCCTCGACCGGCGCGCGGCCGTCGAAGATCGCGCGCGTGCGGTCATAGTCGCAGACCGCGAGGCTCAGTTGCAGGGTCATGTGGGCTTCTCTCCGGCAGGTCGGTTCGCACAAACCTCGCGCTCGTCATACGCGGGCTTGTCCCGCGTATCTCGCTTGGCAAGGCACCGCGCCTTATTATCGAGATGGCCGGGACAAGCCCGGGCATGACGGTTGGTGGGTATCGAGCTGATCGATGACGCGCGGCTCTCTCGATGTCAAATGCGCGCAGAGGCTGCGCGGTGGCCGCGACTGTGATCACGTTGACCGGTCTCTCTACCCGGTGCTAGGAAAATGGCTGCGGCGCTTCTGCTTTCGCGTGCCCGCGCCTGCCCGAGTACCAGATGAAATTGCCCGCTTTCGAATATGCGTGCCCGGCGACGCTTGAGGAAGCGGTCGCGCTTCTCGCCGCGGGCGACGGCGACGCCAAGGTGCTCGCCGGCGGCCAGAGCCTGGTGCCGATGATGGCCTTCCGCGTGGCTTCGCCTTCGCTGCTGGTCGATCTGCGCAAGCTCGCCGAGCTGCGGCGCATCGACATCACGGCCGACGGGGTGCGGCTCGGCGCCATGGTGCGCTGGCGCGACATCGAGGACGATGCGCGGCTCGATGCCGCCCATCCCCTGCTCAAGGCCGCCGTCGCCGAGGTCGCGCATTATCAGATCCGCAACCGCGGCACCGTCGGCGGCAGCATCGCGCACGCCGATCCCGCCGCGGAAATGCCGGGCATCGCGGTGACCTGCGACGCCGAGATCGCCGTGGTCGGCCGCGCCGGATCGCGGGTCATCAGCGCCGATGACTTCTTCATCGCGCCGCTCACGACCGCGCTCGCCGCCGACGAGATCATCGTCGAGATCCGGCTTCCCGCCTGGCCGGCGCAGCGGCGCTGGGCGTTCAAGGAATTCGCGCGCCGCCGCGGCGATTTCGCCATGGCCGGCACCGCCGTGTTCTACGACGTGGATGCCGGCGGCAAGGCGCGCAATGCCCATGTCGGCGCCATCGGGGTCGGCGACCGGCCGCAGCGGCTGGCGGCGGCGGAAGCCGCGATCAACGGCCATGCGGTCGACATCGCGACGAGCGAGCGCGCCGGCGCCGCCGCGTCGGCCGCGGTCACTCCGCAGAGCGACATTCACGCGAGCGGCGCCTACCGCAAGGCGCTGCTCGGAACGCTGGTCGAGCGTGCGCTGCAAAGCGCATGCGCCTGATGCATTCACGCCGATCGGGTCACCATGCAGGTACAGCTTCGAGGTCAACGGAAACAACGTCAGCGTCGAGGTCGAGCCGCGCATGACGCTCGCCGACTGCCTGCGCCACGTGCTGCGGCTCACCGGCACCCATGTCGGCTGCGAGCACGGCGTCTGCGGCGCCTGCACCATCCTGGTCGACGGCGCGGCCGTGCGCGCCTGCCTGATGCTCGCGGTGCAGGCGGAGGGCTCGCAGGTCGTCACCATCGAAGGCCTCTCCAATGACGACGCGCTGACGCCGCTGCAGGCGTCGTTCCGCCGGCACCATGCGCTGCAATGCGGCTTCTGCACGCCGGGCATGATCACCACCGCCCACGCGCTGCTGAGCGAGGAGCCCGATGCCGACGCCGACCGCATCCGCGAGGTGCTGTCGGGGAACCTGTGCCGGTGCACCGGCTACATCTCCATCATCGACGCCGTGCTCGACGCCCGCGCCGCCTACAAGAAGCCGGCGCCATGAGAGGACGCACCATGAGGAACACCTTCATCGGCAGCCCGGTCGAGCGGCGGGAGGATCTGCGGTTCGTGCGCGGCCGCGGGGAATATGTCGACGATCTCAATCCCGACGGCCTGCTCTATGCCGTCATTCTCCGCAGCGCGGTGGCGCACGGACGCATCCGCGTCGATCGACGCCGTCGGCGGCGCTGAAGATCAAAGGCGTGCACGCGGTCATCACCGCGCAGGACATGCCGGGCGGCCCGCCGATGATCGCCATGCGGCTGCAGCCGATGCCGGAGTTCAAGCCGTTCGAGCAGCCGGTGATCGCCGCCGGCAAGGTGCGCTATGTCGGCGAGCCGCTCGCGGTCGTCCTCGCCGACAGCGCGGCGATCGGCGAGGACGCGCTCGAGCATATCGCCGTCGACATCGAGCCGCTGCCGCCGGTGACGGGCTGCGCGGCGGCGGCGCGCGGCGACCGGCTCCTGTTCGAGGCGCAGCGCACCAACCGTGCGATGACCTTCACCGCCGCCTGCGGCGATGCCGACGCGGTGTTCGCCCGCGCTCCCTACGAGCGGCGCGAGAAGTTCCGCACCCAGCGCCATTACGGCCTGACCATGGAGCCGCGCGGCGTGCTGGCGCAATGGGACGCCGCCAAGGGCCGGCTCACCGTATCGGGCGCGGCCAAGGTGCCGTTCTTCAACCGGCGCATCCTGGCAAAGCAGATCGGCCTTCCCGAAGACGCCATCGACATGGTGGAGAACGACGTCGGCGGCGGCTTCGGCGCGCGCGGCGAGTTCTACCCCGAGGACTTTCTCATTCCGTTCGCCGCGCGCCATGTCGGGCGACCCGTGAAGTGGATCGAGGACCGCCGCGAGAACCTGATGGCGATGAACCACGCCCGCGAAGCGGAGGTCGATGTCGAGATCGCCTGCAGCCGCGACGGCATCATCCTCGGCCTGCGCGGCCATGCCGACGTCGACATGGGCGCCTACATGCGCACCAACGGCGCGGTGGGCGCGCGCAACATCGCCCAGTTCATGTCGGGCCCCTACGCCATCGCCAACATCAGGATCGACTCCTCGCTGTGGATGACCAACAAGACGCCGGTCGGCACCTATCGCGGGCCGGGCCGGTTCGAGACCGACTTCTTCCGCGAGCGTCTGTTGGACATGGTCGCCGCCGATCTCGGCATCGATCGCGTCGAGTTCCGGCGTCGCAACCTGATCCCGGCGTCGGCGATGCCCTATGCGTTCGCGACCATCACGCCGTTCGAGTCCAAGGACGAGATCGACAGCGGCGACTACCAGGTCACGCTCGACCGCTGCCTCGCCGAATTCGGCTGGGCGGAGAAGGCGAAGCTCCAGGGCCAGTTGATCGACGGGCGCTATCACGGCCTCGCCATCGGCTGCTTCATCGAGGGCGGCGCGGCCGGCCCCAAGGAGACGGCGCGGCTCGAGATCAATGCGGACGGCTCGGTGGCGGTGTTCATGGGCTCCTCGGCGGTCGGCCAGGGAGTCGAGACCGTGTTCGCCCAGATCGCGGCGGATGCGCTCGAAATCCCCATGGACCGCATCTCCGGCGTGTTCCACGGCTCGACCGCCTATGTCAGCGACGGCTACGGCGCCTATCATTCGCGCTCGGTGGTGATGGGCGGCTCGGCCCTGCTCGATGCCGTCGAAGAACCTCCATGACGCGATCCGCGGCGAGGCGGCGAAGCGCTGGGGCTGCGCGCCCGGCGGATATCAAGAGTCGCCGAGGACAAGGTCGACGGGCCCGACGGCAAGACGCTCACCTTCGCTCGCCTTCGCCGGCCTCTCCGCCGAGGGCATCTTCCTCAACAAGAAGCACACCTATACCTGCGGCGCCCATGCCGCCCACGTGACCGTCGACGCCCGCATCGGCCAGGTCGAGATCGTCGACTATCTGACGGTGGTGGACTGCGGCCGGATCATCAACCCGATGACGGTGCGCGGCCAGGTGATCGGCTCGCTGGTGCAAGGGCTCGGCGGCGCCATGCTGGAGAATCTCGTCTATGACGACCAGGGCCAGCTCCTGACCGGCTCGCTCGCCGACTATCTGCTGCCGACCGCGAGCGACTTTCCCAACCTGCGCGCCATCGTCACCGACATGTTCCCCTCCCCGATCAATCCGCTCGGCGCCAAAGGCGCGGGCGAGGGCGGCATTATCTCCGCCGGCGGCATCATGGCCAATGCGGTCGCGAATGCGCTTGAGCGCCTTCGGCGTGCGAGCCGCGCGAGTTGCCGCTGACGCCGCCGCGCATCTGGGAGATGGTGCAGGCGGGACGGCACTGATCGCAACCTGCGACATGGCCGCCGCGCAGCGGCGTTTGTTGACGAAAGCCTCGGCGAAACAATAGATTCCGCGCGAGACATCAGCTGCCAAGAAGAACCGACAAGAGGAGTTAGACCATGGGCGTTGCACGGCATCCGCTTCCGAAGGAACTGGTGGGCGTTCCCATCGAGGCCATCATGGACCGCTATGTGCGCCGGTTCCGCGACCGCAAGCCGGACTGGGCGGCCTTCGAGGACGCCAAGATCGAGGGCTTCAAGCGCGCCCAGCACCGTTTCATCGGCGCCGGCGGCTCCGGCAAGCACGGCGATCCCACCGTGATCCCGGCCGGCAACTTCACGCTGTCGATCATGTTCGTCGAGCCGGGCCAGGGCAATGCGGCCCACACCCACGAGGTCGAAGAGGTGTTCTTCGTCCTGCAGGGCTTCCTCGACGTGTTCGTCGAGGACGAAACCGGCAAGCGCATCACCACGCGGCTGGGCCCGTGGGAATGCATCTCCTGCCCCGCCGGCGTGATCCACGGCTACCAGAACGACAGCCTCGAGCCGGTCTACTTCCAGGTCATGCTGGGCCGCGGCAAGCCCGAGACCATGGGCTACGCGGACGAGGAGCTCTACAAGCGCCGCGCCGCGCATCTGCAGACCGGGTAGGCGCCACTGGCACGGCCGGCCTTGAGAAAGAACCCCACCCTGCCCTCTCCGAAGACGCAGAGGGCGGGTCAAGTCCTCAACGCGTCGATGCGGTCAATTCCGCGCTGGCCGATTGCCGTATTTCAATAAAAACCGTGTATTTCGGGCCCGCACGCGATGCGACGGAATGGCCCAGGAGGGCGATTTACCGTCCGGCCGGGCAGCCGTTGGAACCCACCCGATCATGAGCTAAGCTGCCCGATTGATGATGGTGGAGGTCGTGCCGCAGCCTGTTCGTTTGACGCCTTCGACAATCCCGGCGATTGCGCTGGCGCTTTGTGTCGGATGCTCGGCGAGCCGCGCCCAGGCCCCCCCGGCTGCCTTCGGGGCGTTGGATTTTCTCGCAGAGGCGACCACGTTGTGGGAGCAGCACCAGGCGCTGATTCTCCTGACGATCGGCGTCATCGCCTTCCAGTCGGTTTTGATCTCGGCGTTCCTGATCCAGTATTTCAGGCGAAAGCAGGCCGAAGGATCCCTCAGGAAGAGCGAGGACCGATGGCGGTCGGTTGTTCAGAATCCGATCTTCGGTATTTCCTTCATCGATCAGAAGCATCGCTTCGTGGACACCAATCCGGCCTATCAAAGGATGGTCGGCTATACCAACGAAGAGCTCCGCAAGATCACGCCCCTGGACATCAGCGTTCCCGGCGAGCGCGAAGTGAACGAAATGCTGTTCAAGGAGCTGCGGGAGGGCAAGCGGCAGCACTTCGAGATGGTCAAGCAATTGCGCCGCAAGGACGGCAAGCTGATCTGGATACAGCTCTATGTCTTTGCCATTCCCGACGCCGAATCGGCCGCGCAGCTCATGTTCGGGATGATGCAGGACATTACCGAGAGCAAGCAGTCCCAGGATGCGCTCGAGGCGACCCGGGCGGAGCTTGCGCGGGTGGCGCGAATGAACCGCTTCGGCGCCATGACGGCGTCGATCGCCCACGAGATCAACCAGCCCCTGGCCGCCATGGTGGCGAACGCCAATGCGGCGCAGCGCTGGCTGGCGAACGCCGAGCCCGATCTCGATGAAGTGCGAGCCGCCCTCAAGCGGATCGGCAACGACGGCCATCGCGCCGCCGAACTGGTCCAGGGCATCCGCGCCATGTTCAAGCATGACAGCCAGAAGCGTGTCCCGGTCGACGTCAACGAGCTCATCCGCGAGGTGCTCGCACTCGTCCAGGGCAAGCTTCTCGAGCGCCGGATCTCCGTTTTCACCTTCCTGTCAGCGGACCTTCCCCAGGTGATGGCCGATCGGGTCCAGCTGCAGCAGGTGATCATGAACCTCGTCACCAATGCCATCGATGCGATGGAGTCGATCGCCGACCGGCCGCAAACGCTGCGGGTGAAATCCGAAATCAGGGACGGCGATTTCGTGTCGGTGGCGATCGAGGATTCCGGCACCGGCATCGATCCGGAGAAGATGGACCGCCTGTTCGATACGTTCTTCACCACCAAGCCCCACGGCATGGGGATGGGCCTGTCGATCTGCCGGTCGATCATCGAAGCCCATAATGGCCGCCTGTGGGCGTCCCCGGGCGCGCAGCACGGATCGGTGTTTCGGTTCGAATTGCCGATCAAGCAGGAACCGGTCGAAGAGCGCCTGCCCGGCGTCTGATTTCTTTTGTCGCGAGCGGCACCAAACGGCACACCCAGCCGCTTCGCCGGCCGCGCGTTTCGCTTCAGGCCTTCTCCGCCAGGACGGCAACCGGCTGTGCCTTGATGCGCAGCTTGGCGGCCTGCACCAGCGGCGGGCACCGCTTGTCGTCATAATATTCGACTTGGCAATCGAGGCACTGAAAGCACTCCGCCGTGACGATCTTGCCGGTCGGCTCGATCGCCCGCACGGGGCACGACCGTTCGCACAAATGACAGGGATTGCCGCATTCGGGGCGGCGCTTGAGCAGATCGATGAGGTGCAGCCGATCAAGGAAGGCGAGCACGCCGCCCAATGGACACAGGAAACGGCAAAAGGCGCGCTCGGAGAACAGCCCGATCGCCAGCAATGTCCCGGCATAGAGCACATAGGGCCACGCGCGGGTGAATTTCGAGGTGATCGCAGTCTTGAACGGCTCGATCTCGAGCGTGGCCCCCGATGGGTCGATCCCGCTCAGCACCAGCGTCAGCACGGTTGCGGCTGCAATATACTTGCCCATCCACAAGCGCTTCTCGAGCGCAGCCGCCGGATTCCATTGCGGCACGCCGAGTGCGCGGGAGAGCTGGCCGAGCAGCTCCTGCAACGCCCCGAACGGGCACAGCCAGCCGCAGAACACGCCGCGGCCGATCAGCACCACCGAGACCAGCGTGTAGAGGGCGATGATCACCATCAGCGGCTCGGCAAGGTAGAACCCGATATCGAAGTGATTGAACGGTGCCATGACGTAGTTCATGACATTGACGATCGAGAGCTGCACGCCGGCGGTCCAGCCGAGCCAGACCAGGACGACCAGCAGGAAACCGTTGCGCACCAGCCGGTGGGCAAGGCGAAAGCGCGCCAGCGTCGCCTGGAATATGAAGATCAGCGTGAGCACCGACAGGAGCACGGCGAGAATCGCAGCGTTGCCCCGGCTGTCGTGCCAGGCCTCGACCCAGGCAGGGACCAGCGGCTCGGAGTCCAGGGCGATCTGAAAATCGCTGTCCTTGCCGTCTTCGAGACCCGTTTGAGCGGCGGCGACGGGTTGGGCGCGACGTTCGGCGGGCGCATCGTCGGGTTTGGTGAGAACCTGCAGGTCCGGGACCTTGTAGTCGAGCCCGAAGGCGACCGTCACCGGCGCCGCGCCTTCGCCATTGACCAGGAGTTCCAGCCGCCACGGCTTTCCCGGGTCGAAGCCTGAATTGGCCGGCAGCGCGAACAGCGCGGCATCCTCCATCCCCCGGATGCCCTCGGCGAAAGGATTGAGGAATTGGTAGTCGTCCTGCACGAAGCCGAAAGTCTGCCCGTCCTGGACGACGCGCAGGCGGTCGAACCGACGGCCCTCGGACTCCAGAGTGAATTTATGTCCGAGAAAATTGTAGCGCCCCTTGGAGGCGACGAAGATTGCCTGCGCGCCGCTCGGCAGCTTGTTCCTGAATTCTTCGAAATTCAGCATGCCGACCAGATTGCCGCCGATGGCGGGCAGCGTGAACAGGGCCGTCGCGAATTCGATGTAGAGATCATCGGACCTGCCGAGCGATTCGTCGAGCTTGGCATTGGGCGCGCCCGCCTGGGCGAAAGCCGCTGCGACTTCGCCCGAGTTAACCCGACGCCGCACCACGCCACCCTTGGCGAGGAGCGCGTCCCAGGACATGCGGCTGAAGCTCTCCGGATCGGGCGCCGGAGCCGCCGCAGCGGTCCCCGTCGCGGGCGGCCGCGCGGCGCGCGCGCGCAGTACGAGCCCTGCGGTGATGGAGACGGCGGCGCGCATGGCGCGCGTGCTGACGGTCGCCCCGGCCACGAAGTCCGGCGGCAGCAAGTTGGTGCCGCCGCGCAGCGGCCTGCCTGCTTCGCGGGCCAGGAAAGTATCGAGCAAGCGCTGGCGCTGGGGGTCGTGAACGATATAGGGCTCGTTGTGGAACACCACCTTGGCCCCGGTGATGCGGCCGCCAAGATCGACGCCGGCGATCACGTCGAATGGTGTCGTGGAATACCCCGGGGCCGCAATGATATCGAGGGTCGAAAATACATAGGCGACGACCTTGTCGTCCTTGTAAACCGCGATCGCGGGCGGCGAGCCCTCTTCCTGTCCCAGCCGATCGGCGCCACCTGGATAGACCACCGCCATGACCTCGGGCGTCAGCCGTTCGCGCAGCTTGCCCTTTTCAGCGATGGCGGGGGAGGCCAAGGCGAGCACGAAGACAAGCACCATCACGGCGATGCACACGCTGCACGCCCGTTCGGTGAGCCTGGAAAATGTACTGACGCGGCGCACAGGCACAGGGTTCCACATTCGAATTCATGCTCGGGGTGGCGACGGTACCAGGAAATGACGAATTTTCCGATCAGGTTCAAGACCCGACGCATCGGCACCACGATTTTGACTGGCTGATATCTCTAGAGAGGAAGACGGGTTCGGCAACTAGTTTTGCTGGAATTCCTGGGGTACACTCTGTTTCGGGATGCCTCGGATCAAAGTCCGTGATCTCCGATTGCGATAACTCCGCCGGCGCACGGCTTCGTGCGACAACAAAAGCGGCGGGGAGGAGAGCAAGCGGGATTTGCCGAAAACGAACCTAAAAAAACATACCCGGGAGAGTTAACCCGGGGTAGGGGAGGACTTGTATGCACCTGATTCCTCAATCTTGGGCGCATTTGCACATACTCGTGAGCGTGTTCCCGTCCTTCGGGCTCGTGTGTGTGCTCGGCTTCTACTTCGCCGGATACCTCACGGACAACAGCGGCATCAAGCGAGCCTGCCTCGTCCTGTTCGCCCTCTTGGCCCTGCTGGCCATTCCGACCTATCTCAGCGGCCAGGGTTCGATGGCGGTGCTGTCCGGGAATCCCAAGATTCCCAAGGACATGATGAATACTCACTACGGTTGGGGGATAGCGGCGCTCCTCGCTCTCGCGGTGACCGGGGTCCTTGCCCTGATCGAGTTGTGGCGATCTGGCCGCGCCGGCCGCGCGTCGAACGCTGGATATAGTTTGGTGCTGAGCCTCGCTGTCTTCAGCCTGGCCCTGATGATCGTGGCGGACGGCTGGGAACTCAATCACCACGAACTGCAATCGACCACCGTCATTCCCGAGGTCACGACGTCACCGGTCTGGCCGCATGTCCACATGATCTTGAATCACGCCCCGACGGTCGGGTTCGTGTTCGCGATCGCTTTTTATATTATCGCGCTCGTCACCAAGAATGACGGCATGACGCGGGGGAGCCTCATCCTCTTTGTCATATGCGCCATCCTCGGCGTCCCGACCTATGTCACCGGCACCGCCACGATGTGGGCTTTGACCCAGCCTCCGATCCCTGAGATTTCCAAGGCCGTGATCAACGCCCATCGCGACATGGCATTGTGGACGCTGTTTGGCCTGGCATTTACCGGCGCCGCCGCGTGGATCGAACTGTGGCGATATCGGTATTTCGGACGTTTTTCCAAAACGTCGCTCACCCTGGTTCTGATATTTGCGGTCGTCACCTTAGGCATCATGGCCGAAACCGGGCACCGTGGCGGGCTGATCAATCACCCCGAGATCCGCGTGGCGACGGAAGTGCTGCCGACCGATCCGGCGACCGGCATCTCCACCGCCGTCGAAGCACTGATCAGCAATATGACCTGGTTCATATCCTGGCAGGTCGTGCACTTCTTCGGATACTGCCTGATATTCGGGTCGGTGTTAGCCGTCGCGCTGCGGGTGCTGGGCTTCTGGAAGTCCGTGTCGTTTGCCGCAGTGCACCGGTTGCTCTTGCTCGGATTTCGTGGGAGTGCTGATGAACGTCTTTTCCGGGATGCTGATGATGCTCGCGGACAGCTATCGCTACGTGGTGAACGACTACACGTTCGCACCGAAGATGGCTTTCATCACGATCGGCGCAATCGCGGTTCTGTATTTCTCGGTGTCCGACCGGGTCTGGAGCGTCAAGCCGGGAGAGGACGCGCCAGCAACTGCGAAGTGGGTTGCAGGCGTGGTGCTGGTGGCGTGGGCCGGGGTGATCGTATGCGGCCGACTGCTGAACTATCTCTGATCGAGAGGGACGGCGTATGAGCGGATTTCAAAGTCCATTCTGGCGGTCATGCGGTCAATGCATGCGTCCGCGGCGCTGCCTTCTTCGATATACCAGCTCAACAAGAACGTGAGCCGTTGCGGCCGGTAACCCGGTTTCGCGGCTTGCAGACATAAAAGACGAGGGAGGATCGAGCCATGCTTGCATGGCTGGAAAGTTCGCAGTTTTCCGCTTGGCTCCGAAGCGAGTTGTGGGGTTGGCCGCTCGTGCTGACCCTCCACGTGCTCGGGACGGCGGTCGTCGATCGGGTTCATCTTCATCATCAGCCTCCGACTGCTCGGGTTTGTTCGAGACAATTCCCTATAGCTCGCTCAATCGGCTGTTTCCCGTGGTCTGGGTTGCGCTCGTGGTGCAGGTCGTCACCGGTTTCGCGCTGTGGATGACGAAGCCCACACGATATGTCGCCGACACTGCGTTCGCTGCTGAAGTTGTCGCTGGTCATTATCGGCATCGTCCTGACGCTCTACTTCTACGCCGCGATGAAGCGCGAGGCCGCCTCATGGGACGCGGCGGGGACCGTCCCGTCGCGTGGGATCAAATTTGCCGCCGCCAGCCCTGGTGGTGTGGTGCGGCGTCATTGTCGCGGCGCGGCTGACCGCACACCTGGGATCTCTCTATCACCGGCTGAACCGACGACTGACGTATGCCGCGTGTTCGGCGCGGGGCCGCGCGACGGCGGCTTTCCGCGGCAAGCAGTCCAATGCGACTCCGAAAAAATTCGGCGTCATCCGATCTTGATCGGATGACGCTCCGTGCACGAAGATCGTGCAGTGGCTTCCCCCGGCGCATGATCCCGAAAAGTTGCAGACTTTTTGGACAAGATCATGCGCAATCAAAAAGATTAGAGCGCGACCCGATCAGCTGATCGGATCGCGCTCTGGAGAGAACGGCAGGCGCTGCGATGATCATCTGCAGGCGCCTGCCGGCAGGAGCTATTCCCCAACTCCGGTGGCCAAGTCCCCATTGCGCTGGAGGACCACCATGGACCCCGGATTTGTCGAGCGGGGTGGCGCCCAGCTTGAGGAGAAGCTCGGCCGTATCCCTGCGGTACCTGCGCGGGATCTGAAGACGGCGAGCCCCGGCCTCCTTGGTGAGGACGGAAAGCGAGATGCTCAATGGCGTCTGCCCAAGCTCGTCGATGGTGTCGAGCTTCGCGCCCTTGCTGGCCAGGATATTCAACGACGTCGTTCAATCCCTGATAGGAGGCCGCGTGCAGCGCGGTCCAGCCGAACTGTCCGACGGCATTCACGTCGACGCCATGTTCCACCAGGAACCTTGCCGTCTGCGACCGCCATCGCCCGTTCTTCGAGCGTTCTTGCCCTTTGCACGTCCGTGCCGGCGCCGGCCGCCAGTATCAGCGGCGTCGTGCCCTGCTCGGTGGCAATGGTCGGATCCGCCCCGCCTTCCACCAACGCCTTGACGGCCTCGAGGTTGTTGACTTCCGCGGCAAGCGCGAGCGGCGTCGCGCCTTGAAACGAAACTTCGTTGAGAGCGCGGACGGTCGGCTTTTCCTGCATTGAATGCGGGCATTCGGGTCCGCGCCGTGCGTGAGAAGCACCTTGACGATCGCCACGGCGGTGGCTCTTTGTGCCTGGTCCTCTCCGTAATCCGAATCCCGCACGGCCGCATGCAAAGCGGTGAAGCCGTTCGCATCGCGGACGTTGGGATCGGCGCCCTTGTCGAGCAGCACCGTTACGACATCGGTGCTTGCCCATGGTGCTGGCGATGATCAGGGCGGTTCCCTTCCAGTCCGGCAATAGCGTCATTCGGGTTCGCGCCGGCGTCGAGCAGAATGCGGGCGGAGTTCACATCGCCCCGGGCGGCAAACATCAATGCGGTGGATCCGTTTTTCGAACGGGCGTTGACGTCGGCCTTGTGCCGCACCAGTTCCTCGGTAACCGCGGGGTGGCGTTCCGACATCGCCCACATCAAGGCGGTCTGTCCGCCATTCTTTTCCTGCGCGTTGGGATCGGCGCCGCCCTCCAGCAATGCACGCACCGTCTCGAGGTTGCCCCTGCGGGCCGCCTGCATGAGCGGCGTCTCGCCCGACATCAGCGCGCGCATTGGGATCGGCCCCTGCCGCCAAAAGCTTCTTCGTGATGGCCGGATCGGCGTTCTCGGCGGCCGCCGCATAAAGCGCCGTCGCGCCGTAGTCATTGACGGCCTTCGGGTCTGCGCCTGCGCGCAAGAGAAGATCGGTCATCTCCACGTCGTTGCGGGAAGCCGCCAAGATCAGCGCAGCCGCACCTTCAGTGCTGGCGGCGTCTTTCTTCGCGGGGCCGTTCAACAGCGACCGCACGGCGTCACGGTTCCCTTGCTTCGCGGCTTCGGTCAGCGACAGGTTGCCGGTATCGGCGGCAAGCGCGGTGCCCGCAAGCTGAGCGGCAGGCCCGCCAGGCCCGCCAGAATCATTGCCCTCATGCTCATTGTCGTTCTCCAACCAGGAGCTTCAACTTGGAGCGTGTTTCCGTTCGTGTCGACTTTTCGTTCGATTCATCGGGATAGCCGGGTCTGTCCCGGCCATCCTCCCTTTGAAGTATTGCGCCCTTCCGACGTTATCGCTGGGTCAAGCCCGGCGATAACGATGATGGATGGGTAAGCCCTGCCAGACAGGGCTCTAGAGCGTGCTTCGCTGCGGTTGATTCGCCGCCGACTTGGGAGCGGACGGTCGTCAAGTCGAGCCTTGCCGGTGCTGTCGCCCAGCTGGTCCACATTCGGGGAACATTCGCCTTGTCCAGCATGGTGAGCAGCAGATTGCTCATCGGCGTGCGGTTGGGATAGCGGATATGCCTGTCCGCCCTTGATCCCGTTGACGCCGCCGGCGACCAGCAAGAGCGGCAGATCCGTATAGAGGTGCAGATTGGCGTCGCTCAAGGCCGCGCCGTAGAGGATCATGGAGTGATCGAGCAGCGAGCCGTCGCCGTCCGGCGTAGAGCGCAGCTTGTCGAGATAGTAGGCCAGCATCTTGGTGTGGAAGATGTTGATCTTGGTGGTCTTCGCGATCTTCTCGGGCTCGCCGTGGTGATGCGTCACGGAATGATGGGAGTCGCCAAATCCGAGCTCCGGATAGGCGCGGCCGCTCATCTCGTGGCCGATCTGGAACGTGGTGACCCGCGTCATGTCGGTCTGCCAGGCGAGAACCATGAGATCCGTCATCAACTTGTAGTAGTCCGAGAAGACCGGCGGGGTGCCGGCGGGGCCGGCCAGCGTCGGCAGATCGCGGTCGTTGCCCTGCTGCTCCGCCAGCTGGATGCGTCGCTCGACGTCGCGCACCGCGTCCAGGTACTGGTCGATCTTGCCGCGGTCCGGTCCGCCGAGCTTTCCGCGCAGCCGCTTGACGTCCTGGTTGATGGCATCGAGGATGCTGCGGTCTTCCTGCCGCAGGACCTGACGGGCCTTCGGATCGGTCGTGCCGGCGGCGCCGAAAAGACGCTCGAAGATGGCGCGGGGACGGTTCTCCATCGGGAGCGGCGTGGTTTCGTTCCGCCACGAGATCGTATTGAAATAAGCGCAGCTATAGGCGGCCTCGCAGGAGCCCACCACGTCCGCCGACTCCAAGCCGACCTCGAGCGAGGAGAGCTGGGTGTACTTGCCGAATTCCCTCGCCGCGATCTGGTCGACGGAGACGCCGGCCTTCAGGTCGGCGCCGGCGGTCATCTTCGCGTGCGTTCCCGTCAGCCAGGCGGTGCAAGCGCGCGGATGATCGCCGGCCACTTCGAACCCGAGCCCCGCGGCTTGTTGGCTGTCGAGCCCCGACAGCACCAGCATGCGGTCCTTGAATTCCGCGAGCGGTTCGAGAATCACCGGTCAATTCCTGAAGGGCCCCCGCGGCTTTGGGCGCAAACTCGTTGTTCAGGTTCATGATCCCATTCGGGACCTGGACGAACGCCATGCGGGTCGGTCGTGCCGCGGTGGTGGCGGCAAGGGCCGGTGTCATGGCGTCCAGCAGGGGCAGGGCGAGGGCTGCACCCGTCCCCTTCAGGAACGCGCGGCGCTGTATGGATTTACCGGTGATCACCATCGCTTAAACTCCTCTGGTTTGAATCATCTGGAACGGCTTGCTCTTGACGATGCTGAGAATGATGGATGACCACCGATGGTCATCCGGAGCGGCTTCGCGTGCGATCTTGCGAATGACGGGGCGGTCGTACTGTTCGACGCCGCGACCCAGAGCATAAGTCAGGAGCCGTTCGGTAAAGGTTCTCCACGAACACATCCCGCCTCTTGCCCACCAAGATATCGCGCAAACCCACCGGCCCGTCGAACGGGGTGCCGTCGGGCAGAACACCGGAGGAATTGATCGCTCCATCGCTCGATTCCGCATAGGTGTCGCGCCACCTGCCAAGACCGTCGAAGTTCTCCAGCGCAAAGCCGATCGGGTCCATGATCCGGTGGCAAACGGCGCACTGGGGACTGACCCTGTGCTCTTCCATGCGCTGACGCATGGTCAACACCTTTCCGCCCGGCTCGTCCTTCAGCGCCGGAACATTGGGGGGCGGCGGCGGCGGCGGCGTGCCCAGCAGCTGCTCCAGCACCCACTTTCCGCGTATCGTCGGCGCCGTCCGATTGGGGTAGGAGGTCACCGTCATCAATGCTGGCGTGTCCGAGCAGGCCCTGCCGCTTCGGGTCGTCCACCGCGAGTTCGGCGAAACTCGTTGCCGTAGATGCCCTGGATCCCATAGTGCTCCGCCAAGCGCTGATTGACGAAGGTGTAATTCGTCTTCAACAGATCGACGACGCTGCGATCATCGCGCATTTCGCTTTCGACCACCAACTCGGTTTCCTTGGCAAGCGCCTCCCGCAAATTGTCGTCGAAATAGTTGAAGGCCGTGACGTCCGGCTGCATTCCCGGGATATTGCGCAAGAACAACCATTGGCCGACGAAGTTCTTCACCAGCGACCGCGAGCGCGGATCGGCCAGCATGCGCTTGACCTGCCGCTCCAGCATGGACGGATCGCTGAGCCCGCCGCGCTCGGCAACGGCGAGCAGCTCGTCGTCCGGAATGCTGCTCCACAGGAAGAAGGACAGGCGCGACGCCAGCTCGATGTCGCTGATCCGGTGAACGGTCCCCGGAGGCGCGTCCGCCGGATCGAGCTCCACGCGGAAAAGGAATTCGGGCGACACCAGGATCTTCTGCACCGCCAACCTGATGCCCGTCTCGAATCCGCCGGTCTCCGCACCCTGCTTGTAGAGGGCGACGAGTTGCGGCAGATCGTCGGCCGCAATCGGCCGCCGATAGGCGCGGCGCGCAAGACCGGCGATGATCTTTTCCGCGCAAGCCTGGTTCTCGGCGGGCGCCGCCGGATGGCATACGAAAATCTTGTCGCGGCTCGGCGTTGCCCCGGGCCCCTGCGCATTGAAGGGGCCGGAAACTGAAATGGTGCCTACGCCTTCGAAGTGGGCCTGTACCGCGTCAGCACGGGGTTTGAACAGGATGCCTTCCGGTATCACCGTATCCTTCAGGAACGTCGCAATAAGCGAGTGCGTGCCTGCCTTTACCGGCAAGCGGACCTTGAGGGCGGCGTCCGGGTTAACAACGCCCGTCGGCGTGTTTATGTTCGCCCTCCGACCACCCGCCGCAATGGTGAACAGCTCGAGCCTTTGATCGTCGAGCCGCAGATCGAGCTTGCGCTCCCGTCCCGTACCCAAAACCTCTTCAGCCCTGCCCCTTTGCAGGCCCACCGAAATCTCGTATTCGCCGTCCACCGGGAAGCGGTGCTCGATGGCGGTGCCGCCGCGCGAGCCGACCGGCATCACCTCGCTCATGCGATCGTCCTGCTTGAACGCATGCGGAATGGTGTAGGTCTGATAAGCCGCCGGCATCGCGACATCGCCCACGGCCTGCCGGCTGATCTTGCTGGCCGCCAAAAGATAGCGTTCCAGCAACGACGGCGATACCGTCAGCACGTCGCCGATATTGTCGAAGCCATAGCCGGCGTCGTCGGATGGCAGCAGATCGGCAATGTCGACCTCGAGCGCCAGCAAATCGCGAATGGCGTTGGCGTATTCCGCCCGGTTGAGGCGATGGAGCGTGGGGCGTCCGGGATTGGGTCTCACATCCGCCAGACGATCGCGTTCGCCGTCGATCGCCTTGACGAGGGCATCATAGGTGGCCGCGTCGGGCCGCGGACTTCCGGGCGGGGGCATCTCGCCGCTGCGAAGCTTGCGCAGCACTTTCTCCCAAACGGCGCCGTTGTTGTCGAGATTGGCGAGATCCAGGGTCTCCAGGTTCACGCCGGCTCGTGCCTTGGGACCGAAATGGCAGGTATCGCAATATACCTTCCAGGTTTGCCAAGCCGAATGTTGGTCAAATGCCGGGCGAGGCGCGGCCGCAGGGCCGGAATTTTCCGCCGGAACTACCGCAGTGCGAAAAAAAACCGCGCCGGCAAGTGCGGCGCCTATTGCCAATACCTGGGATCGATTCATTCTCGCCCTCCCGGCATGTTCTTATGGAATGCTATTTTGTCGCACGTTACGCTGATAAATGTATTCTTACAAGTGCAAGACGCATCGGCCCCGGCGAGAGGCGAGTAGAGGCCGGGTTGAATCAGTGGAAAGCAATTCGAGTTGCCATCTTGGGCGTTCCCGTGGCGGCGGCGCATGGAAATTGAGACGACGGCAATAGAATTTCTGCCAAATCCAACAACATTCCGACGTTGTTTCCTGGAATAGCTTCATAATAGGCTAGCTTGGTACGGCAAAGTTTCGCTTTGCGCTGCGTTCATTGCCGCAACATTCGGCATCCGGCTTGAAGTATTTGTCGGACAAATCACCAGCAATTGCCAACCGCTTGATTGGATTCCTACGACTGGCGCCCATTCGTACAAAAATCTTGTGCTTCGGCACGAATGCGGCGCCGGCTGTTGTGGAAGACCAATATAGTTTCAAGAAAAACTAATTTCCGGCGGCGGTGCACGCGATCAATCGCCGCCGGATCTCAGGTATTTCAGTATATCAGCCGAATGATCCTGATGCTTGGCGCCTCGGCATTTGCACCAGCTTGCTTCAGCGATTTTTCCAAATTCGCGGATTCAGAATCCCGGCGCGTTTTCAATCTGATCGAACCAGTCGAAACCCATTTCCTTGACCATGCGATTGGAAATCACGATCAGCCGGGCCTCGGAGGTGGCATGGGAATTAAAGTGCTGGTGGATGGTGAAGGGCGGCACATAGATGAAGTCGCCGCGCTGCCATTCGAATTTCTTCGGTTCCGGCGCCCACTCCCACTCAAATGCGTCGATGCAATCGAACTTGAGATCCCAGTGCAGGTCGTAGCCCTCGCCTTCGACCACGAACAACACCTCTTCCCACATGTGGCGGTGCTTGCCGGAGCGCTCGCCGGGCTTGAGGAACTGCATGTAGGCTTCGACGCAGCGCTCGCGGGTGTTCATCTTGTGGTGGACGAGATGCTTGATAAGCCCGTCGGCCGAGCGCTCGAACGGCATCTCCTCCGCGGTGACCACATTGGGCAGCGTCTCGTAGAACTTGCGGAATTCCTGTGACGCCAGGACGTCCTCGGCGCGTAGGATTGCGGTCTTACTGCCGACATGGGCAAAGTCGCGTTCGTCGAGGATGGTCATTGCAATCTCCCGTTCCGTTAAATCCATTTCGTCCGCCGATTCACAGATCCTTGGGCGGACGGAAATCCTCGTGGCCCGGGCTCGCCTCGTTGGGCGGGTAGGACACGATCTTCTGGAACAAAAGGTGCATGAACAGGAACAGCGGCTTCGCCTTGAACACCAGCAGGATCGCCTCATTGTCGGGATCGTCATTGAAATGCTGGTGCACGCAGCCGCATTCCACGATCATGATGTCGCCCGCCTTCCAGTCGATGTGGCGGCCGTCATGGATGTCGTGGCCGCGGCCCTTGAGCACGTAGAACACCGCGCTGTTGAGATGGCCGTGCTTCTGGCCGTAGGCGCCGGGCGCGTAGCACTCGATATGGGTCTCGATCGACTGCACCACGTTGGCCGCCTGTGGGCTCACCACGTGCTTGCCGTAGAGCGCGGGACCGCCTTTCCAGGGATGGTTGCGCGAGGAGTAGACCCGCGGCTCTTCGAGCAGCGACTTGAAGACGTCGCTGTAGGTGCCGGCGAGCTCGCGCACGAAAGTGCGCTTCTTCGACCAGCGCTCCCACTTGCCTTCCTTGTCCTCGACCGGCGGGCGATTGTGCCCCTGTCCCGCCGTCTGCTCATAAAGTCCGGTCATGTCTTGCTCCGTCAGATGAAACCAAGGGTGGCGCGCAGCGCCGGAAAGGCATCGCCCAAAAGCGATTGCGGCCACGCCACCGCAAGCAACTTGTGGAACAGGCCCCAGCACAGCAACGCCGTCGCGAATGCATAGACGGCCGAATTGCCGGCCGGCTCCTTGAAGCCGAAATGCATGTACACGAAGATGAACACGACGATCGCCGGTATGAAGCCGATCAGCGCGACGAGGCCCATGAGGCCGCCGAGCCAGAGAAAATAGATCGCGGCGCCGCGACGCACCGCAGAGTCCGGCATGCCCATATCGGTTCCGGCATGGCCGCCGGTCGCGACCCCACCATCGACGCCGGCGGCGACCGCCTGCTCCTTGCCGAACAGTTCATTGATCAGGTTGAGCGTCGCGGCGGTCAGCGCCATGTAGCAGGCAGTGAGCGGCACCGGCTTCGCCGCCGCCGGCCAATCCGATGACAGCATGATCGCGGTGACGATGAAGACGATGATTCCGACGGTGAACGCCGCCGAGGCGGAGATGCGCAGCTTGTGGGTGCCGACCTGGCGCAGTTCGGCGATGACGCTGCGCACGATTTCGGCGAAGGGGCGGAACAGCGCCCAGGCGACCAGGACGAGGATGCAAAGCACCACGGGCCGCAACATCCAGGCGGCGCCATAGAGCGAGGTCGAGATGTAGAGGTAACGTTCGAAGATGCCGCCGATGACCAGACCGAGCACCATCGGCGGGCGCGGCCAGCCGAGCCGCTTCATGAGCCACCCGACCACGCCGAAGACCATCAGCGTGAACAGGTCGCCCCAGTCATGGGTGCCTTCGAAGGCCGCCACGAACACCAGCGACAGCACGATCGGCAGCAGGATTTCCGGCCGCACCGTGGAGATGCGGGCGAGCCACTTGCTGCCGGACAGGCAGATCAGCGCGCCGATCACATGGGCGAGCGTGAGGCTCCACACGATCGTATAGGTGACCTCGAGATTCTTGGTCAGCATCTCCGGACCGGGCGTGAGCCCGTGCATCAGGAAGGCGCCCAGCAGGATCGCCATCGACGCCCCGGAGGGAACGCCGAACGCGATGGTCGGCACGAGGTGGCCGCCCTCCTTGGCGTTGTTGGAGCTCTCGGGCGCGATCACGCCGCGCACGTCGCCGGTACCGAAGGTCTCGGGGTTCTTCTCGGTGCGCTGGGCATAGCCGTAGGCGATCCAGTCGATCACCGCGGAGCCGATGCCGGGGATGGCGCCGAGGCCGGTGCCGAGGATGCCGCAGCGCAGCACCAGCCACCAGTGCCGGCCGACGTCGCGGACGCCCTCCCACTGGCTCGACAGGTTGATGTTGGAGGCGTGATCGCCGGCGATCTTCTTGCGCGCCACCGCGAGCTCGCACAGCTCCGGCATCGCGAACAGGCCGAGCGTCGCCGGCACCAGCGGCACGCCGTCGTAGAGATAGAGAGTGTCGAAGGTCCAGCGCAGCGTCCCGCTCTCCGAGCGCGAGCCGATCATGGAGACCATCAGGCCGAGCCCGGCGGCGGTGAGCCCCTTGAGCGGCGCGCGCCCCGACAGGGTCGCCACCATGGACAGGCCGAACAGGGTGAAGGCCAGAAGCTCCGGCGAGCCGATCGAGAGCAGGACCGGCCGCAGGATCGGGATGCTCAGCGCCAGCACGACAGCGCCGACGAGGCCGCCCGCCAGCGAAGCGGCAAAGCCCGCCCCGAAGGCGCGGCCCGCTTCGCCCTTGCGCGCCATGGCGTGGCCGTCGATGACGGTCGCGGCGGCGCCGACATGGCCGGGCACCCCGAACAGCACCGCGCTGATGAAATCGGACGAGGTGATCACCGCGGCCATGCCGAGCAGCAGCGCCATCGCGGTGTGCGGGTCCATGCCGTAAGTGAACGGGATCAGCATCGCCATGCCGACGATGCCGTTGAGGCCCGGCAGCACGCCGATGGCGAGCCCGATCATCACGCCGATGACGAGGACCATGAGGCGCGCCGGCTCGACCAGAAGCCAAAACGCGTGCGCTGCCGCCAATGCCATGTCACCCGGCATTCGGTTGTTTCCTCGCCATCGCGCGGTGAACTCTTGGACCGCACCGAGAGGCCGCGGCCATCAGCTTGAATATTCGCGCTTTTTGAGCACCGGCTCGCCGCCGCCCGGAGGAATTTACAGCGCAATGGCGCGGCAGCGTCAAGCTTCGTCGACTCCGACGCACGGAGCTTGCACCGGCGGCGCCCAAATCCGGCCTAGGCTGCCTGCCGGCGGCTCATTTTGCCGATTGCCGGCGCAAGAATATGCTGCGGCGGCAGACGGCCGTGCTGAAAACCGAGAGGTCCCGCTCCGATGCAACCTCAACTCGCCGAATTCGTCGGCATCGCGGCGGCGGCCGCGAGCCTCTATGCAGCCCAATCGAAGACAATCATTCCGCTTCGCGCGGCCGCCATCGCAGCGAATTTTCTCGCCATGATCTACAGCTCTATGCACGGAACCTATCCCACCTTCATGCTCAACGCGGTCCTGCTGCCGCTCAATGCATGGCGGCTGCGTTCGATGGTCAGCTTGATTCGTGAGACCGGCGCCGCCATCAAGGGCGACATGAATGTCGAGTGGCTGCTGCCCTACACGCGTCCGAAGAATTTCAAGGCGGGCGCCATCCTCATGGAGCGCGGGGATTATGCCACCGCGGCCTACTATATCGTCTCCGGCGAAGTCGAGGTCGTGGGAATGAATCAATCCTTGGGAAAAGGAACCCTGCTCGGCGAAATCGGCCTGTTCACCCCGGACGGCAAGCGCACCAAGACGGTCCGCTGCAAAACCGACGTCCAGACGGCGGTGATCGACTATGATCGATTCAAGGAGCTGTACTTCCAGAATCCTCAGTTCGGATTTCGGCTGCTCCACCTGGTGGTCGCGCGACTGCAAGCCGAGCTCCCTCAACCCGCCGCGGCGTCATCGTAGCTGTCCTATTTCACTCGGGGGTCCGAGGACATCGATCTGAAATAATGTTCGGCGTGCTGGTAGTAGTTCTCCGCGGCGACCGTGTTGCCGCTCTGGGCTTCAGCGCGTGCGAGCGCGAGATACCGCTCATAGTTTCTTTGTGCGTTCTGAAAGTTTCTCGGGTCGGGGCCGGCGCCGTTCGATGGTCCCCGCTTCGGGCGGGCGGCATACGACCCCGGCGGCCTGGTATGGCGCGGATTCATGTTTGTCTTTGGGCCATTCGACATGGCTCACTCCTTGGTGGCAGGAAGATGCTCCGTGCGGGCACGCGGAGAACAGGTACCGGCAATGGTGGCGTGCGATTTCTCGACAGAGCGCCCACGCGTCGTGAAACACGTGGCCTGCTGTGTGCCGCATTCACCGATCCACTAGGCAGAGGCGAACCTCGCTGGCGGCGGAACCGCCCATAAAGACTCGGATTCGGGGTCGAGAAAAAAGCCCTCGGAGGAACGCTCACAATTTCTGGGGGTGATTGTTCTGGAGGTGATCGGATCAACCGTCGTCGCGGTACCGAGCGACCACACGATACATACGAACCAATCCCAGTGAACATGGGCAGGGCGGCAGAGCTTGTCAAGCACTGATCGACGGCGTCTCGCGAAGGCCGCGCGCGGCTTGACGCTCCCGCTCGACGGCGGCGGACGTCGGATGGAGCGCGCCGCGCCGATGTTCAAACGGTGGTGATCGACTGATATGATCGAATAATGGAGCCGTAGCTCGGAAATCCTCGGTTCGGACTTCGCCCCCCTCGCCGCAACCTTTTTGCGGTGGCCGGAATGGATCGGCACGAGCTTAGTTCGGCGTGACACAAATCTGCGACGACGGGGACTTTTCCGTTCCAAGAACGCCGCGCCGGGATCACGGGAGGATACGATGATCGCCATGAGCTATGTCAGCGGCGCGAGCGCGGCTTCGCTGCTCGGCGAAACCATCGGCCAGCAGCTCGATCGCACCGCGGCGCGGTTCCCTGACCGCCTTGCGCTGGTGGTGCGCCAGCAGGGCATGCGGCTGACCTGGCGCCAGCTCGCCGATCAGGTCGACCGGCTGGCCGGCGGCCTGCTGGCCCTCGGGCTGGAGCCGGGCGATCGCGTCGGCATCTGGTCGCCCAACAATGCCGAATGGCTGCTGACGCAACTCGCCACCGCGCGCGCCGGCATGGTGCTGGTGTGCATCAACCCGGCCTACCGGCTGCACGAACTGGACTACGGGCTCAACAAGGCCGGCTGCCGCGCGCTGGTCACGGCGACGGCCTTCAAGAGTAGCAATTACGCGGCGATGCTCATGGAGCTGCTGCCGGAGCTGCAGCATTGCGCGGCGGGCGCGCTGCAGGCTGCGCGCGTCCCCGCGCTGCGCAGCATCGTGCAGATCGGCACGCACAGCCTGCCCGGCAGCTTCGCATTCGACGACGTGATGGCGCGCGGCGGCGAGGACCGCGCGCGGATCATTCAACTTGCCGGCATTTTGCAGTTCGACGACCCCGTGAATATCCAGTTCACCTCCGGCACGACGGGCTCCCCCAAGGGGGCGACGCTGACGCACCACAACCTGCTCAACAACGGTTTCTTCTGCGGCGAGACGATGCGCTACACCGAGGAGGACCGGGTGTGCATCCCGGTGCCGCTGTATCATTGCTTCGGCAACTCGATCGGTGTGATGGCGTGCCTGACCCACGGCACCGCCATGGTGTTCCCCGGCGAGGGCTTCGATCCGCTCGCGGTGCTGCAGACCGTGCAAGAGGAGCGCTGCACGTCGCTCTACGGCGTGCCCACCATGTTCATCGCCGAAATGGGCCATCCGGACTTCGACAAATACGACCTGAAATCCCTGCGCACCGGCATGATGGCCGGATCGCCCTGCCCGATCGAGGTGATGCGGCGCGCCATCAGCCTGATGCATCTGCGCGAGATCACCATCGGCTACGGCATGACGGAGACGAGCCCGGTCAGCTTCCAGACCGTGATCGAGGCCCCGATCGAGCGCCGCGTCTCGACGGTGGGCACCATTCACCCGCACATGGAAGCCAAGGTGATCGATGCCGATGGCCGCATCGTCCCGGTCGGCACGCCGGGCGAGCTTTGCACGCGCGGGTACGGCGTGATGCTCGGCTACTGGGAGGACGCGGAGCGCACCGCGCAGGCGATCGACCAGGCCGGATGGATGCACACCGGCGACCTCGCCACCATCGATGCCGAGGGCTATTGCGCCATCGTCGGCCGCATCAAGGACATGGTGATCCGCGGCGGCGAGAACGTCTATCCGCGCGAGGTGGAGGAGTTCCTCTACAAACATCCCAAGATCGTGGACGTGCAGGTATTCGGAGTGCCCGACCCGAAATACGGCGAGGAGGTGTGCGCCTGGATCAAGCTGCGCGACGACGCGACCATGACGCAGGACGAGGTGCGCGCCTTCTGCCGCGACCAGATCGCCCATTACAAGGTGCCGCGCCACGTCCGCTTCGTGCAGGAATTCCCCATGACGGTGACCGGCAAGATGCAGAAGTACCTGATGCGCGAGGCGATGGAACGCGAGTTGGCGGGCGAGCCGAGGGCGGCGGAGTAGACGCGGGCGCCGGCGTGGGTCGGTAGCCCTCGCCAAGCGCCCCGTGTTAAGCCAATTTCGGTCTCTAAGCCCGCACCGACTAAGGAACCCCCATGAACAAGCTCAAAGCGCGCCTCAAGTCGGGCAAGGCCTGCGTCAATGCGTGGCTGGCAATCCCGTCGGGCTTTTCGGCTGAAGTCATGGCGCAATGCGGCTTTGATAGCGTCACCGTGGACATGCAGCACGGCGTGCAGGACTACCTGTCGATGGTGCAGTGCTTCCAAGCGATGAACGCCCATCCGGTGACGCCATTGGTGCGCGTGCCCTGGAACGAGCCCGGCATCATCGGCAAGGTCCTGGACGGCGGCGCCTGGGGTGTGATCTGCCCGATGGTCAACTCCCCGCAGGAGGCCAAGGCGCTGGCGAGCGCCTGCCTCTATCCGCCCTCGGGCAAGCGCAGCAACGGGCCGATCCGCGCCGTCATGTATGGCGAGGCCAGCACCTATCAGTCGATCGCCAACGACGAGGTCCTGGTCATCCCGATGATCGAAACGCAGGAGGCGATCGACAATATCGATGCCATCCTCGACGTGCCCGGGATCAGCGGCATCTATATCGGTCCGAGCGATCTGGGCTTCTCGCTCGGCCTGAAGCCGATCCTCGACCGGGAGGAGCCCGAAATTTTCCCGATCTACGAAAAGCTGGTCAAGGCGACCGGCAAGCGTGGACAATTCGCCGGAATACACAACGCGACCGGTGCCTATGCCGCGCGCATGATCGCGATGGGATTCCGCTTCGTCACCATCGCGAACGACAGCGGATTGATGGCACGCGCGGCGCGCGAGCAGATCGCCATCACGCGCAAGAATGCTGGAGATATCGCAAGCTGACGATTGGCGTGCGGCGCACGGAACGGAGATGGCGGAACATCATTCCGCTTACACCATTGACAATACTTGTCTTTTAAGGCTTTTTCAACCCAGCCCCCAAGCCCGCCCGCAAGCCGAAAAACGGGTCGGAAATATTTTTGCGGAATGCTGTCGTTGCGGCGCAAATTAACGGTTAACTCAGCTTCACAGTGCGCAGCTTGCCCGGGTCGACTAGCCTCGACGGTACCATGTCCGACCCATTGATCGCAGCGGAGCGCTATCGAAGCGAAGCGGCCAAATTTTCTGAGTTGGCCAAGAATGCAGCCAACCCTTTTATGCGCCGGTATTTCGAGCGCTTGGCGCGACAGTACCTGATCCACGCTGAAAGTGAGGAGAGGGTCGCAAAAATGTCCAATGAGATTGCGACCGGCCAGCACCCAGACGGTCCAATTTCGGATAGCCCTAGCGTTCAAGCCACTCCAGAAGGTTCGCCTGAAGACGTGCCAGCTTCCGCCCAACCTGCTTCGCCGGCGCCCCTGCAGCCCGCTCAAGGTCCAACCAATGCCACTCGACGAAGACGGCGCCGCCATCCAACCCCTTGACGCCGCATGGCCGCCCCCCGGCGCGGCAACGACTGGACAGATCGCTATCCGCCGCCGCCCGAAAAGAGGGTCGTCAACTAAGGCTGCCTCTGGGTTAAAGGCATCTCGCCGGATAGTCGCCGCAGGTGGACACACCGCAGCAATCCGTGACTCCGATCGTACATGCCTGCCCGATCGGAGTGCATAGCGGTCTAGGTTTCTTTTTGGAGGCGAATTTAACTACGGCTTTTCTGGAATATCCGCTGCACTTGATAGCGTTGGACAAGCACTAGCAGCGAGATAACGCTGCAGAACATGCGCGACCTATGCCGCGCGCATGATCGCGATGGAATTCCGCTTCGTCACCATCGTCAACGACAGCGGATTGATGGCACGCGCGGCCATCACCCGCAAGAACGCCGGAGATGTCGCAAGCTGACGATGGCGCGGCGCGCGGAACGGAGACGTCGGAACATCATTCCGCTTTGATGTTGGCCGCCTTGATCATCGGCCACCACTTCTCGATCTCCGCCTTCTGCAGAGCGCCGAGGCGATCGGGCGTCTGCTGTTCGCGAGGGAACACCTCCTGCCCGAGTTCGGCGAGGCGGGAACGCACGGCAGGATCGGCCAGCGCATCGACGACCGCCGCATTGAGCCTGGCGACCACGTCCTTCGGCGTGCCCCTCGGCGCCCATAGCCCATGCCAATATGAAAGGTAGAACCCGGGCAATCCCGCCTCGTCGGTCGTCGGGATGTTGGGCGCCACGGCGAGACGGCTCTTCGCGGTGACCGCATAGACCTTGATGCGGCCGGCGCTTATCTGCGGCAGGCCCTGATCCGGCGTGGTGAATGTCCAATCGAACTGGCCGGCCACCAGATCCTGCATCACCGGGTTCGCACCACGATAGGGTATGAACTGCCACTGCGTACCCAAGATCGACTGAAGCAACACTCCGCCGATGTGGCCGGGGCTGCCCGCACCGGACGTGCCCTGGGTGACCTTGCCGGGATTCGCCTTGAGCCAGGCGACGAGATCGTTCAGGTCGTTCGCGGGGAGAGTCGCGCTTTGCGACGACCAGATAGGGATTGCTCGAAATCAGGGCGACCGGCTCGAAATCCTTCAGCACGTCATAGGTCGAGCGTGTAGACGGCCCCGTTCACGACATGAGTGCCCCAATGGCCGAGGCTGAGGGTGTAGCCGTCGGGCGCGGCGCGCGCGACCCGGCCATGAGCGATGCTGCCCGCGGCCGCGCCGTTGTTTTCGATGACGATGGTCTGCCCGAGCGTCGCGCGCATGCGTTCCGTAATGATGCGCCCGATCGTATCCGTCGGGCCGCCCGCACCGGCGCCGACGACGATCGTGATCGGTCGCGACGGATAGGTTTGCGCCCCCGCGGCACGCGAGACGGCCGGTAGAGCGGCAGCGCAAGTCGCCAGATGCAGGAATTGTCGGCGTGGAAGTTTCATGGCGGTCGCTCTCGGAAATGCCGGCAGAGGATGCAACTCTACCTCATTTTCCGATTGCGCCGAACCTGTCGGTGTCATTGCCCGCTCGACCGGGCAATCCAGTACGCCCGGTCTGTGTTTACTGGATCGCCCGGTCGAGCGGGCGATGACAGCGAAGTGGGTGTCAACCCAACCGAAAAGCGGTCTAATATTGCGAACATCGACAGCCCGCCAAAACCGGATATTGTCCATGGGCAGGCGAATGTTGACCGGACGGCCCGCCCTGTCGCGAGCCGCTCTCAATCAATCATCGATGCGGGAACGGGAAACGCGAGCTTCAATCATAAAGTTTTGCCGGCAATTGCAGATGACCGGGCAAAGGAGGAAACCCATGAAACGAACCTACACGGTTGCCGCTGCGGCCGCTCTGACGTTGGCTGTCTCCGGCGCCGCACTGGCGCAATCGAAACAGCCCGATGCGACGTCCGGGAAGCTGAAGATGTACTGGATCGACACCGAGGGCGGGGCGGCCACGCTGCTGGTGGCGCCGACCGGCGAATCGCTGCTGATCGATACCGGATATCCGGACGGCGACCGCGACGCGAAGCGCATTGTTGCGGCGGCCCAGCAGGCCGGCTTGAAGCAGATCGACTACCTCGTGATCAGCCACTGGCACAACGATCATGTGGGCGGCCTCGCGGCACTCGCGAAGATGATTCCGATCGGCCGGTTCTTCGATCACGGTGATGGGGTGGAGCCGGAAAATCAGAAGCGGCTCGACGGCTACAAGGCGGTAGCGGGCGACAAGCGCACCATCGTCAAGCCGGGGGACAAGATTCCGGTAAAGGGTTTCGACGCCCTGGTGGTTTCGTCGGACCGGAAACTGCTGGACAAGTCCGTCAATGGCGGCGGCCCCAATCCGCTCTGCGCCAACGCGGCACGCATGGAGCCGGCCGCGCCGGAGAACCTGCGCACCGTCGGGTTGCTCGTCACCTACAACAAGTTCACGTATCTCAACCTGGTCGATCTCGACTGGTACACGGACATGGAACTGGCATGCCCGGTCAACAAGGTCGGCCAGGTCAGCCTCTATCAGTCGAGCCGGCATGGCGGGTTCGACGATGCGGGATCGCCGGCGTTTCTCGGGGCCATCAAGCCGCAAGTCATCGTCGTGAACAACGGGCCGCGCAAAGGCCTGGGTCAGCCCGACACGCGCGTCAAGCCGGTAGCGGATCCGCAGGCGGCTCCCTACGAAAAGAATTCGTATCTGCGAATGGCGGGGCTGCCGGGAATCGAGGGCATCTGGCAGGGGCACCTGTCGCTCATGGACAAGGACCCCAAGCACAACACCGCGCCGGACATGATCGCGAACTTCGAGGAGACCGCCGACTGCAAGGGCAACGAGATCACCGCCTCGGTCGACCCGGACGGCAAGTTCACCGTCACCAACGGCCGCAACGGCTTCAGCAAGACCTACGCGGCGCGCGGGACGCATTGACCAGGTGTCGAAATCGCCGATGCGGCCCCCTTTTCCCTCCCCGATTTCGGGGAGCGCTAGGGTGGGGTCTTCTTCAATCTCATTGCCGCGGAAAGACCCCACCCCGGCCCTCCCCGAAGCCGGGGAGGGAGAAGAAAGCACGAGTCAGATCATGAGCTGCACCCGACAACCTTGCCCATCAATGCGCTGACGTCATCGGGCGCGCGGTCGCCGGCCCAGACGACGTACTGGTCGGGACGAACGAGGACGAGACGCGCCTCGTAGGCATCGCGCCCTTCCCCATAGGTGTCCCGTGTGATTTTCAGGGGGACCTTCAATGACTGCGCCGCCCGTTCGAACGCCTGGACCGCACGGTCGTCGGCATCGAACGCAAGCAGCGTGAAGCCGGGCCCGAGCTCCTCGAAGACATTGCGGCCGCCGGACAGCGGCTGCGGCGCGAGGTGGTGGCCGGCCCTGGCCTTGAAAGAATGGACGCCGTGGGCGCTGCACACGCCATCGGGAGCGCCCATCACCACCGATGAGCCCTCGTAGTTGGGCTCGTAGCTCTGCACCCGCGACCCGACGTCGGTTTCCCGCGCCTTCCAGGCCCGCTCGAATTCCTCGCGGTCGCGATCGGGATTGTAGCGGGCGAGGAATGCGCCATCCTCCTTGATGCGCGCGGCGATGAAGTCTTCCGCGGTCTCCTTGAAAATCGGACGCCGCTCTTCGCTGTAGGACCGCAGCAAGGCATCACTGCCCCAGCCCTGCAGCCTGGCGGCGAGTTTCCAGCCGAGATTGGCGACATCCTCCAGCCCGTTGTTGAGGCCGAAGGCGCCGTAGGGCGGGTGGCTGTGCGCGGCATCCCCGGCGATGAACACGCGTCCCACCTGATATCGGTCGGCGACGGCCACGCGCAGGTCCCAGAACCCCACATGGTCGAATTCGCAGGCGAACTCGAACCCCGCGACTTTCTGGATCAAGCCGTGGAAATCGAAATTGTCCTTGGTGGTGTCGGACGGGACCGGCGCGTGGAAAAACCACCCTTCCCCCACGTCGATGCGGCCGAAGAACTGCCAATAGCCATTCAGGTCCGGATGCATCACGCGATAGGTTGAGCGCGGAGGGAAGCGCTGCAGGCGCTCGTGAAGCTCGCGCGAGCGGAACACCACCAGCACCATGAGCTGGTCGAAATCGGTGCCGCCGCGTTCGATGCCGACCTGGTCGCGCACCACGGAGCGCGCCCCATCGCAGCCCACGACATACTCGGCCTCCAGGACGTCGGTCCCTGGTCCTTCTTCCTCGACGATCGAGACGCGCACGCCGTCGTCGTCCTGCTCGATCGATTTCGCGGACCAGCCATAGCGGATCTCGACGTTGGGAAGCGATGCAAGCTTCTTCCGCAGCACGCTTTCCATCCGGTACTGAGGCATCCGTTCATTGGCTTGAAAGTAATAGGGACGGACCAACTCGCGGCCGGCCGGGGCATGCCAGTATTCGCCGGCGAGGCTGCCGAAGGCGGTGACTTCGCCGATCGGATAACCGGGCGGCATGATGCGAGCGGCGCGCAACGCGTCGACGATGCCCCAGAAATAGAAATGCTCGAGGGTGCGCTGGGTGAGATTTTGCCCTTTGGGAATGTTCGCCAGGCCGGTGCGGCTTTCCACCAGCACGCAGGACACCCCTCTTAGGGCGAGGTCAAGGGCGAGCGCCGCACCCACAGGCCCTGCCCCCACGATGACGACCTGGTGACGCTTCCCCACAACCCTGTCCTCCCAACAGCCATCAACGGGCGGCCCGACCCACGCGACCGAACCGGCCGGCCATCAATCCATCTTGATCCCGGCACGCTCGATCACCGGCTGCCATTTCTCGATCTGGCTTTGCAGCATCGCGCGATATTCGGCCGGCGTGTTCGACACCGGCTCAAACCCGGCGCCCTTGAGCCGGCGGCGGGTGTCGGGGTCGGCGATGGCGTGAACGACTGCACCGTGCAGCTTGGCCACGACCTCGTCCGGTGTGCCCGCAGGCGCGAGGATCCCGAACCACGTGCCGAAATCGACTTCCGGCATGGCGTATCCGAGCTCGGCGAAGGTCGGTATCTCCGGCAGCACGTCACTGCGCTTCGTCCCGGTCATCGCGAGTGCCACGAGCCTCCCGGCCCGCACATGCGCTTCGATGGCGCCAGGGCTCACGATCATCATTGGGACATGCCCGGCGAGCACGTCGTTCACCGCGGGCGCCGCGCCCTTGTACGGCACGTGGACGATCTCAGTGCCGCTCCGCAGCTTGAAAATCTCCATGCCCAGATGAGTCATGTTGCCGCTGCCGGCGGAGGCGTAGTTGAGCTGGCCGGGCCGGCTCTTGAGCAGCGCGATAAGCTCGGCGAGCGTGCGCACACCGAGGCCTGGGTTGACGACCAGCGCCGAGTGGGTGGTGGCGACGATGGAGACGGGCGCGAAATCCTTGAGCGGATCGAACGGCAGCTTGTCCCCGTAGATCGCCACATTGGTGACGAGCGCGGTGCCGGCGAGCAGAAGCGTGCGGCCGTCAGGCGCCGCCTTCGCCACGTATTGCGTGCCGATATTGGTGTTGGCGCCGGCCTTGTTCTCGACGATCAGCGTGGCGTTGAGAACGTCCGCGAGCCCGGGCGCGAGGATGCGCGCAAGCGAGTCGCTCACTGCGCCGGGCGCGAACGGAACGACCACGCTGATCGTCTTGCCCGCAAGGTCCTGCGCCTGCGTAACCGCCGGCGCGAGGCCGACGGCCCATATCAGCAGCAAGCTGTGCGCCAGGCGCTTCAACGAAGACCCCTTGTATCGGGCAGAATCAATCGCAGGTGAAATCGTCCGCGCCGGCGGCATGGCACTGCGCCGGCCAGCCGCGCGCGCGCCAATATTCGACCAGGCCGAGATCGCGCGCGACCTTCTTGAACCGCTCGGTCTTGCGCACCGCCGCATAGGTGGGGTGCCAGAACCAGGTGGCGGAGATCGGCTGGAAGTAGTCGCCGCTGATCTCGTCCTCGTAGAATTCCAGCACGCGTTCCGGCGCGCCCACATGCATGTAGGCGAAGCTCAGATTCCCGATCCGCGGCAGCGCGGCTGGCGCGGCGGCCTTTGCCGGCGCGGAATCCAGAATTGTCGCCGCTGCCTCCGTCATCCCCGGCGGATAGTTCGTCGCCGGCATCTCGCGGATCGCCGCCGCGGCCTCGCGATAGCGCCCGGCCGAGGCCTGCACCAGCGCGAGCTCGAGGGTGCGTCCCGGGCGGAACGGCTGCAGCATGGCGACCGCCTTCTCGGTATCGCCGTCGAGCCAATAGATCTCGGCGGTATCGGCCGTGTAATTGGTGATGAACTGCTCGCCGGCCTGCAGATGATCGCGCATCGCGAGCGATTCCTTGATGCGTCCCAGCGCGGCGAGAAGCTGGCTGTAGCCGTGCAGCCCGTCGGCCTGGTTCGGGTTGAGCGCGAGCGCCTGCTTGAAGGCGTCCTCGGCCGCCGCCATCCGCCGCTGCACCATGTTGGCGTAGCCGAGCGCCACGAACGCCTCCGCGCTCTTCGGATCGAGCGCGGCGGCGCGCCGCGCCAGGGCATCGCTGCGCGGGATCGTCCGTCTCGACGATCTTGCGCTCCTCCTGCGGCATGCCGGCGCGCAGCGACGGCGCGAACAGCGGCGTCAGCGCGTAGCCATAGGCAAGCATCGCGGCGGCGGGGGCATAATCGGGCTCGCGCGTCACCACCCGCTCCAGGATCACCGCGGCATCGGCGAGCGGCTTGGCGCCGCGCGGGCGCGCCGCGACCTTGGCGCGCAGGAAATCCAGATAGGCGTCGAAATCGCCGATGCGGCTGCGCACGAGCACCTCGCCGGGAGCAGCAGGCACCTTCAAGGCGGCGGCGATCTTTTCCGCGACATCCTCCTCGACGGTCGAAGATGTCGCCGCGCGGGGCATCATATTCCTGCGACCACAGCTGCACGCCGTCGCCGACCTGCATCAGCCGGAGATTCAGGCGCACGCGGTCGGCCACGATGCGCGCCGCGCCCTGCACGAGATGGGTCGCGTTGAGCTTCTCGCCGATGGCTCTTGATGTCGCGGCTCGGCGGCTTGAGCAGGAACGAGGACGAGCGCGCCACGACGCCGAGCCCCCGCACCCCGGTCAACGCGACCGCGATCTCATCGGTCATGCCCCCGGCGAAGAAATCCTGGGTCGCATCGCCGGAATTGTTCTCGAGCGGGAGCACCGCGACGATCGGGCGCGGCGGGGCCGGCGCCTGCGCCGCCGCGAATGGAAGCGCGG
Source organism: uncultured Alphaproteobacteria bacterium (assembly GCA_963791375.1). Lineage (GTDB taxonomy): Bacteria > Pseudomonadota > Alphaproteobacteria > Rhizobiales > Xanthobacteraceae > JAJPKK01. The sequence continues at coordinate 215,066 of CAWBSI010000012.1, read as the reverse complement.
CGCAAAGCGCGAGCGCCGTCGCGGCCGCAACGCCCAAATGCCGTGTCAAGTTTGTCAGAAATCCGTTCATGCGTTCGCTCCCTAGTGGCCTGACCCCAACATTTGACTCCCAAATGTTGGGACAAGTCAGCCCACCAATTTGTTGAAGCCGGTGGAGCGACTTATCCAAACAGATGGGAACCATCTGTTTGGGTCGCACCACTAGGCGACGCAATTCATAACATGAAAAAGGCGGTCCGGGTCCAGGCGCCTGGGAATTCAGGCAGCAGGCGCGACGGCGCGCGAACGCTTCAGTCTGGGCGTGCAGCGCCTGCGCCCGGACATCTTGGCGCGCAATTCTGCGTCGAAACAGGCGCCGCGGAATTCACTGGGGTCGCGCCGGATCGGCTCGCTGCGATCGCCGGCGGCGTGGCGGAGACCGTGGCCTGCAGGAGTTGCTCGATACTCTCGCCGCCGGCCATCTGAGGATTGGAAGGGTCAAATCCGTCTTTCAGCTCACGCTTGCGAACGAGGTCGCGCGCCAGATTGAATGCATCTCTCAGGGTCCCCGGGCGGCGCATCGCGGTGTTGAAGAAGGCATCGCCGAAGTAAGTCCACTGGGCTCCGTCTCTGCATCCAAACGACGGGTGGTCGGCGTCGGCCGCGGTAATCACCAGCGTGTCGGCATCGGCAAGGGCTAAGAAGATTCCCGAATAGCAGGCCGAAATGATCAGAATGCGGTGGCGCACCCCGGTGTAGCGGAGTGTGGCGGTGAGAAGCCAGGGCGACAGCATCTCCTCGCGCGCGCCGGCCTTCACCACCAGCCCCCCGCGGGAGCCGTGCGACGTCAGGATCAGCAACAGGATGTCGTTCTCGACGTCGATTTTCTTGGCGACCGAATCCAAGGCGGCGGCGAGCGTCCCCACGGTCGCATCGCTGCGGCGTTTGGTGTTGGCGCGCACGACGACCGGATCGGCGCCGAAGCGTTTCGCGACGATCCCGGCCGCGCCCTTCGCCTCGCTCTCGAACACGCTCTGGTCGCCGAACAGCCCGAAGGCCGCGACGGCAACCTTGCGGCCCGACTCTGCGGCCGGTGCGCCGGGTGCGGCTCCGAAAACGAGGAGCGCGAACAATCCTGCCGCGAGGAGCTTGGACATGTGGTCGGAGATCATGGCATCTCTATCGTCCGGATGGGGATAAGCGATCGCTCAGGCGATCGGCCCAGCTGGAACGAAGCCTAACACAATCCCCAGAGGCCATGCAGGCAAGATCGGCAGGTCAGGTTATCGAATCGCCACGGCGCGACGATCACCACGCCCGGCTCCGCTCATCCCGCCAATCATGGCCTCCGCGTTTTCATCGCACATTTTCGCCATGACCGCTGCGATTTCGGCCTTTGACTGATCGGCGAGTTCAACGAGGGGCAACCGCACCTTGGGCGACATGAGGCCGAGCCGGCTCAATGCGTATTTGAGCGGAACAGGATTGGGCTCGCGAAACAGCGCATAGGTCAGTTGCGCGATCGGAATGCCGAGCCGTTGTGCCTTGGCCAGGTGCCCGTGCTTGCATGCGAGGAACATGCTACGGCACAGCCCCGGTGCGGCGTTGGACGTGACCGAAATGCAGCCGTTGCCCCCTTGAGCCAGGAAGGCCGGTGCGGTCGCGTCGTCGCCTGAAAGCAGCCTGAAGTCCGGCCCCACGAACAACCTCAGGCGTGCCAGCCGCGTGACATCGCCCGTTGCATCCTTCAGACCGATGAACTGCTTCATCTCGGCCAAACGGACGACCGTTTCGTCGGCCAGGCCACATGCGGTTCGCGACGGCACGTCGTAGAGGATGATCGGCAACCCGCTGGATTGGGCGACGGCGCTGAAATGCGCATACAGGCCCGCCTGGGTGGGCTTGTTATAGTACGGCACGACGGACAGGACGGCATTTGCCCCGCATGCCTCGGCGTCCCTGCTCAATTCGATGGCGTGAGTGGTCGAATTCGAGCCCGCTCCCGCGATCACCGGTATCCGGCCACGGGCGACGCCGACCGCGATGCGGATGAGTACGCCGTGTTCCGCCGGGCTCAAGGTGGGCGCTTCACCGGTTGTGCCGCATACGACCAGGGCGGTGGCGCCCTCCTGGATTTGCCGATCGCAGAATTGCTCGAATGCGGCAACGTCGACGTTTCCATCATCGTCGAACGGGGTCGGTAGCGCTGGCGCATAGCCCGATAGTTTTGATACGTGTCGACCGATGATGTCCATCGTCCGCTCGTCGGAGGGAATCGAACTGGATTGGGTCATGTGCGACCGTCAAACGGGAACGGCGGCCGGAGTGGCTGGAAACGACAGGAGCCCTTCGGGAATCCGGCGCGCGCGCGGAGCTTCGATCTGGGCTGCGGGCTGGTGCATGACGCTCGGCTTGGCACTCAAATCGAGTTCGAAAACACCGGGGACCATGACGACGGCCTGAGGCCGATGCCCGTTCTCGAACATCGCGAACCGAAGCGCTTCCGCGCGATCGATGAAGAGGCCGCCGCAAAGGTGCTGCTGGTCTTGGACGACCCAGTTACCGCGGCTGTCCCTTCCGATAAAGAAGAGCCGAGAGCTCGACGAGGGAGGTTCCGGCTGGCCCATGACACGTCTCCTTGCTTGGAGCGCCGCCGGCTGCCGGCCAGCAGCGCAATTGCGTCAATGACTGAAGCGCGGGATCCAGATCGCGATCTTCACCGCGACAATCCCGGCGGCGACGACCCCCAGCAGCACGATCGTCAAAGAGAGCTTGCAGACCCGCTGGACCGATTCCAGGTGCGACGCTGCCGCCGCCGCAATGGGAGCACCGGCGTCTCGTCTCCGCGGAACGCCAGGGCCGCGGGTTGCTGCTGGGGGCGCGATGTTGAAACCGATCGCGGTCATCGAGGCCGCTCCTTATTGTTGGTCTTGCGGGATGCTTCCCGGGTTCCTCTTTTCGTGACCGGCCGCGGCTACGTGATCCCGCTGCCGGTACGGATCATCTGATCCGCGTCCGTAAATGTGCTCGCGACCCCATATGAATTCGAGACGGCACGGGGCTGCTTCTCATAAAGGCCGCATAAAGAGCGAACCCGGGCCGCGCTGCCGCAAATTCAACCGGCGCACGCACCGAGGCCGCCTGCTTCACCGAGCCGCGGGAGTCCACAGTCATCGTCGCAACAACGAGGTCATTGCGAACCGGGTCGTTCGGGTTGCCCGGCGAGCATTTCGCCCGATACCATCGGGTGCACATCTTTTGCCGAGCGAAGCGAAATTCGGCGCAGGACGCGGTCATAGCAGGCCAGCCTGTTTGGATCTTGCTTCAGCGCGCCGCACTGCTGATAAGTCACGCTGGGCGGCCGGGTCATTTCCGTCACGGCCGCCAGCAAGATCGGGGCAATCAGCGCGGCGCAGATCATCGTGCCGCCGGCGAAGAGAGCGACAATCAGGACGGCAATATCGGGCTCGCGTTGCCGAGCTGCCCCTCGATTTCTCGGGAAGTCGGCTGCGCTGATCGAATTGTCGAAGCGATTAGACATCTTGATCTCCAAGCCACCGCGAATCTGCTCAGGCGAAACTTTCGCAGCACACCGCATAGCCCGATGTCGGCCTTGCCTGCCGCACCGTCGGGGTGCTGGTCATCCGCGCGGCGCCAGCTTTGCGCCGCGCTTCAACGAGGGCGCCCAGAATCGCAAGAGGCAGCACTTCGTGCCTGGCGTCGGCACTGTCGTCGAACTCCGGGGGCAGATTCGGTTGCTTGGACAGAGAACACAGCCATTCGCCATCCTCGAGAACGAGACGCCGAAGTTTCCAGGCCGGAAGCTCGATCTCGACCAGGGCAAGCGCCGCGTCGGTCCACGCACCGGACTCGATCAACCGATCGATCAGTGCAGCCTTTCCGGTCCGTTTCAGCACCGAAAAAGCGCCGACGATGACATCGGAAATAAGTTCGGAGGTAGGTGTCGGTGCAAGCCGAAGCTGCTCCACCAGCCCATCGAGACGGCCCTCGTTTGTCGGCTCGTTTGTCGGATTGAACAGCATGACGTGATCTCACGCGGAATATCGGTCTTACACGACGGCACCCGGGAACATGGCGCCAAGGTCATAAAGAAACGAGAGGGAAGGAAATGCCGGGATATATGGATGTCATAAAGACCGCGGCCGCCCGCACCTTGCGGCGATCCCTATGGTTTCCTTATGACATTTGCCTCGCATTCATCTCGATTTCCTATGCCGCGATGAGCATCTTCCGGGTGTCAATCCCCGTGGAGGGTCGTCATGCTCTCGTTTGCGCTCGTCGGCCGCGTGCGGTTAGTCCGAGCCGCTGTCGCGAACCTGCGGCAAGCGGTCGTGAATGCCCTCACCGACTCCTATCGTCCTGAGGCGCACTACATGCGCGGACCCGGTCCGAAATGGCGGCAGAAGCATGCGGCATCGACCATGCCGGCAGAAGGCGGCCGCTGATTTTCGACTCCGCCGACCGCGCCGGCACCACAGCAATACACGCGACGTCGAGGGCCGGCGGCGCGATAACGATGGCGATCTGAGAGCCATTGCCGCGATCCTGATCATCTTCAGATGCAGGGATAGGTTCGGTCGGCGGCAGAAATGCTGCTCGCGATCCGATTGCAGTCACGTTGATCAAATCGTTCCGATATCCGGTCCGCACCCGGGACGAACGGCCGACGCGATGATCGACCAGAATGACGCATGCCATCGCGACGAAAAATGGTCTACCTTGTCCGCAAATGCCGCCGCGCGACCGGCGGCAGGGAGGAGATCAGATGACGCATGGCGTGTTCGCCCGCATGGCGGCTGTTGCGGCGGCGGGATTGGTGGCAGGCGCGGCCTCGTTCGCCCACGCCCAGAGCCCAGCCGATTTCTACAAGGGCAAGAATGTCGAGCTCTACATCGGCTACAGCGTCGGCGGCGCCTATGATCTCTATGCCCGAGTGCTCGCCCGGCATATCGGCCAGCACATTCCCGGCAACCCCACCATCATCGTCAAGAACATGGAAGGCGCCGGCAGCCTGCGGCTCGCCAACTGGCTCTATCGCGTCGCCCCCAAGGACGGCTCGGTGTTCGCCACCATCGGCCGCGGCACCGGCTTCGACCCGCTGCTGGGACAGCAGGCGGCGCAGTTCGACGCCACCAAGTTCACCTGGATCGGCAGCGGCAACCAGGAGGTCAGCGTGTGCGTCGCGTATGGCGATCGCGCCGGCGTCACCAAATTCGCCGATCTCCTGACCAAGGAAATGACCGTGGGCGGCACCGGCGCGAGCGCCGACACCGACCAGTTTCCCAAGGTCGTGAACGGCGTGCTCGGCACCAAGATGAAGGTCGTGAGCGGCTATCCCGGCGGCAATGACGTCGTGCTCGCCATGGAACGCGGCGAGTTGCAGGGCCGCTGCGGCTGGTCGTGGTCGAGCGTAAAGGCGACCCACGGCTCGTGGATCGCGGAAAAGAAGCTCAACGTCCTGGTGCAACTCGCATTGCAGAAGCACCCGGATCTGCCGGACGTGCCGCTCGTCACCGACCTCGCCACCACCGACGAGCAACGCCAGATACTCAAGCTGATCTTCGCCCGCCAGGCGATGGGTCGGCCCTACCTCGCTCCGCCCGGCATCCCGGCCGACCGTGCTGCGGCGCTGCGCACCGCCTTCACGGAAACCATGAAGGACCCCGCCTTCATCGCCGACGCCGAGAAGTCGCAGCTCGAGGTCAATCCGGTCTCCGGGGAGGAACTCCAGAAACTCGTCGCCGAGATCTACAAAACGCCGCCGGAGATCGCCAAGCGGGCCGCGCAACTGCTGGCGCCGAAGTAATCCGCCCGCCCCGCACCAGGTGCGAGCACCTCTCCCCGCGTGCGGGGAGAGGTCGGCGCGCTTGCGCGCCGGGTGAGGGGGCCTCGCCGGATACGCTGGCTCACCCCACCCGATCGTCATCGGGATCGAGCGGCAGCGACACCGGCTGCTTGAGCTTGGCCGACAGGTCCAGCGCCTTGGTGAGCATCAGGCGGTTATGCGCCTCGGCGGCGGTCGCGGCCGGGGTCGGCACGCCCAGCGCCATTCGGTTGAGCCAGGATTCGGTCTCGTCGCGCATCGGTCCGCGCAATTCGCCGAGCGCCATGTCGCCGGGCGGATAGCTGCCCATGAAATCGACCAGCCGGCTCTCGTCGGGCGCATAGCCTTCCGACTGCGGCTTCGACACCGCCAGCACGATGTCGCGGTGGGTGTCGTCGATGGTGAGCACGCCTGTGGTGCCGACGATCCCGACCTCGAGGCTGTAGACCGCGGCGGGCCACGTCACCGGCAGCGCCCAGGAGATGGCGAGGCTGTGCACGGTGCCGTCGGAGAAGCTGATCATGCCGGCGGTGGCGTCGATGCCGTGATAGAGCGGGCCCAGCACCTTGTCGATGGAGCGGGCATAGACCTCGGCCTGGGTCTTGCCTTCGAGGCACCACATACAGATGTCGAGCGCATGGGTGCCCGAGATCACCATTGGCGAGATCGTCTCCGGCTTGTCGGTGCGCTTGTAATTGTCGATGGCGACCAGCCGATTCATGAAGGCGCGCGAGGTGACGAGGGTGACGTCGCCCAGCGCGCCGGTGCGGCACTTCTCCTTGGCGGCGAGCCAGCGCCGGCGGAACCGCTGGGTGTAGCCGACCACGGCGTCGAGCTTGGAGGCCTCGATCGCCTTGAGCACGCGGGCTGAATCCTTGAGCGTCGTCGCCAGCGGCTTTTCGATCAGCATGGGCAGGCCGTGCTCGATCGCGCACATGACGGGGTCGACATGCAGATGCTCGTCGGACGCGATGATGGCGCAGGTCGCTTCCGGCCGCGCCAGGAGCTCACGATGATCGGTGGTGACGAAGTCGGCGCCGATCTTGGCGGCGACCGATTTGCCGCGGTTGTCGTTGAGCTCGGCGATGCCGATCCATTCGACCGCCGGATGGCGCGCCGCCACCTCGCCGCGAAACAAGCCGACCCGGCCCGCCCCCACGATCGCAAGCCCGATGCCGCTGGTCCGGCGTCCCTTCATGCAACTCCTCCTGCAGATTTCCGCGGAGTGATCGCATTTTCCGTGGCGAACCGCTAGGTTCCCGCCCCATGATAAAATCGACCGGGAGGACGCGGTGTCCGAGCTTGTGAGCCTGCGCAATGACGGCAACGTCGCCGTCATCACCATCGACAATCCGCCCGTCAATGCGCTGAGCTTCGCGCTGCGGGCCGGGCTCGTCGATGCAGTGTCGCGGGCGCGGGCGGATGCCGGGACCGCAGCGATCGTGATCGTGTGCGCCGGGCGTACCTTCATCGCCGGGGCCGACATCAGCGAGTTCGGCAAGCCCGCGCGAGAGCCCACCACCGTCGACGTGATCGAGGCGATCGAGGCGAGCGAAAAGCCCGTGATCGCCGCGATGCACGGCACGCCGCTCGGCGGCGGCCTCGAAGTCGCGCTCGGCTGCCATTTCCGGGTGGCGGCGCCGGGCACGCGACTCGGTCTGCCCGAGATCAAGCTCGGCCTCATCCCGGGCGCCGGCGGCACCCAGCGCCTGCCGCGCCTCGTCGGCCTCGACAAGGCGATGGCGATGATCTTTTCGGGCGATCCGATCCCCGCTGCCGAGGCGCTGGAAGCGGGGCTGATCGATGCCATAGTCGAAGGCGATCTCACCGCGGCAGCGGTTGCGTTCGCGCGTGGCATCGTGGCGCAAGGGCGCGCACCGGTGCTGGCGAAGAACCGCGACGACAAGCTCGCTGGCGGGCGCGGCGACCTCGAAAAATTCGACGCGGCCGCGGCCAGCCATCTCAAGCGCGCACGCGGGCGGAATGCGCCGGCTGCCGCGATCGAGGCGCTGCGCGGGGCGATCACGCTCCCGGTCGACCAGGCGCTCGCGCGCGAGCGGGCGCTGTTCCTCGAGCTCGTCGCCGGCGAGCAGTCGAAGGCCCAGCGCCACATCTTCTTTGCCGAGCGCGAGGCGGCGAAGCTGCCCGAACTCGCGGGCGTGAAGGCCGGCGATGTCCTGCGCGCGGCGGTGATCGGCGCCGGCACCATGGGCGGCGGCATCGCCATGTGCTTCGCCAATGCCGGCATTCCCGTGAGCGTGGTCGAGACCAATGGCGAGGCGCTCGCCCGCGGCCTCGACGCGGTGGCAAAGAATTATCGCAGCGCGGCGGCGCGGGGCCTTGCGGCGGACGAAGTGGAGGCGCGTCTCGCCCGCATCACCGGCACCACCGACCTCGCCGCAGTCGCCGACGCCGACATCGTGATCGAAGCGGTGTTCGAGGACATGGGCGTCAAGCGGCAGGTGTTCGACGCGATCGATCGCATCGCCAAGCCGGGCGCCGTGCTCGCGACCAACACCTCATATCTCGACGTCGATGCGCTGGCGCGCGGCACTTCGCGGCCCGACGCCGTCGTCGGCATGCACTTCTTCAGTCCCGCGCATGTCATGCGCCTGCTCGAAGTGGTGCGCGGCGCAGCGACCTCGCCGGGAACGCTCGCCACCGCGATCGCGGTCGGCCGCAAGATCGGCAAGATCCCGGTGGTGGTCGGCGTGTGCCACGGCTTCGTCGGCAACCGCATCCACCGGGTGCGCTCGGTCGAGGCCGAGCGCCTGCTGCTCGAAGGCGCCCTGCCCCAGGATGTCGACGCCGCCCTGACCGATTTCGGCTTTGCCATGGGGCCGTTCGCGACCGCCGATCTCGCCGGCCTCGACGTGAGCTGGCGCATGCGCAAGGCGCAGGGGTTGAGCGCCCCGATCGCCGACCTCCTGTGCGAGAGCGGCCGCTTCGGCCAGAAGACCGGCCGCGGCTTCTACCTCTACGCGGCAGGTTCACGCACGCCGCAGCCCGATCCCGAGGTCGCGCGCGCTGATCGCGGCGGAGATGGCGCGGCGCGGCGTGGCACCGCCGCACCATCGGCAAGGACGAGATCGTCGAACGGCTGCTGTTTCCCATGATCAATGAGGGCGCACGCATCCTCGCCGAGGGCATCGCGCAGACGGCCCGGCGACATCGACGTGATCTGGGTCTATGGCTACGGCTTTCCCGCCCATCGCGGCGGCCCGATGCACTACGCCGACAGCGTCGGCCTCGCGCGCATCCGCGACCGGCTCGCGGCATTCGCTGACCGGACCGGCGACGACAGCCTGCACCCGGCGCCGCTGCTCGCAAAGCTCGCCGCCGAGGGCAAAGGATTCGCGACGCTCTGAGATTGAACGCCTCGACTCCCTCCCCCTGAAAGGGGGAGGGTTGGGGTGGGGGTCCGCGGACTCTCAATAGGCGCCGCACTTACCGCCCGCGATCCCCACCCCGACCCTCCCGTTTTTAAGGGGAGGGAGACGATAGGCCGCGCCGTTCACTTCCGCGTGCTCACGTACCAGTCGTAGATCTGCTCGCCGTTCCAGTGCAGCACGCCGGGAAAGCGGTTGGCGTAGTCGTAGATGTCCTCGAGATATTTGATCCGGTGCGGCTGGCCGCTGATGTAGGGGTGGATCGCCAGCGCCATGATCTTGGCGCGGGACTCGCCCTCGGCGTAGAGCCGGTCGAACATGTCGATGGCGCGCTTGAGCAGGTAGTCGCTCTCGTGCTGCTGCACGACCATGATGGTGATGTCGTTGAGCTCCACCGTGTAGGGCAGCGCGACCAGCGGGCCGTTCGCGGTGCGGATGGTGGCGGGCTCGTCGTCGAACACCCAGTCGCCGATGTATTTCACACCGGCCGCCGGCGAGCAGCTCCGGCGTCTCGAAGGTTTCGGTCAGGCCGGGGCCGAGCCAGCCGACCGGGCGCTTGCCGGTGAAGCGCTCGATGATGTCCATGGTGCGGTGGATCATCTCGCTTCTGGTTCTCGTGCTTGTGCATGGGCATCTGGTCATAGGCGTGGCCCATGAACTCCCAGCCTTCGCGCCGCGCCTCCTCGGCGACGCGCGTATAGTCCTCGCAGACCCGCGCATTGATCGCGAGCGTCGGCTTGATGCCGTGCTTCTTGAACAGATCGAAAAAGCGCCAGACGCCGACCCGCATGCCGTATTCGTGCCAGGTCCAATGGGGCACGTCGGGCAGCAGCGGAACTCCCGTCGGCGCCGGCAGCACCTGGCGCGCCATCGGCCTGCCGATATCCCAGACCTCGAGATTGACGATCGGCCACACCACGAGCCGCGCGCCGCCCGGCAGCTTCAGGGGCGGCCGGTCGACGATCGCTGAGAAGTCGCAGCGCTCGCGGGGAATCATGGGCTTGGTCATGGCCACCTCATTTGCGGGGGCGGCCAAAATAACTCGCATGCCGTCCCGCAGCCAGCACAGCCGATGGCGGCCGTCATGACAAAATCGATTGGCGCCCACGCATGCCGGCATGCGCCGTCACGACGGTGGTATCCGGCGCGGGAACCTGTCGCGTCGCGGACAATTCAGACATCGCACAAGGGAACAACCGCCTATTGACGGCTTATAGGCCCGTCCTTATGGTCCGCCGCCCGATCGAACTGCATTGAGCGCCCCCGATTTCGGACGAACTTCATGCCGCTTAACGACCTCTTGACGCCGCAGGCGGTCGTGCCTGCGCTCAAGGTCAACAGCAAGAAGCAGGCGCTGCAGGAACTTGCTGCGCGCGCTGCCGCCATTTGTGGCCGCGGCGAGCGCGAGGTGCTCGACGTGCTGGCGCAGCGTGAGCGCCTGGGCTCGACCGGCATCGGCAGCGGCATCGCCATCCCCCACGGCAAGCTCCCCAAGCTCGAACGGTTGTTCGGCGTGTTTGCACGCCTGGAACGGCCGGTCGACTTCGAGGCGCTGGACGGCCAGCCGGTCGATCTGATGTTTCTCCTGCTCGCACCGGAAGCCGCCGGGGCCGATCACCTCAAGGCGCTGGCGCGGGTCGCGCGCCTGCTGCGCGATTCCGAGATCGCACGCAAGCTGCGCGAATCGCGCGACGCCGAAGCGCTCTACGCGGTGCTGACGTCCGCGCCGGGAAAGTAGCGCGAAGCGAACCGATCGATGCTTTTCGAGATTGGGGGAGTGGTGGGCAATCGAAGTACGCCTACCGATTCGCCGCCGACGTGGGCACGGCGCAAGAAGCGCGGGCCCACCCTACGCGGCTTGCGTCAGTGCACGCTCACGGTTTGCAGCTCATGCGACCAGGCATTGGCTACCGCGGCTTCGCGGGAGTCGGTGACCATGATCGGTGTGCCGTCGGCGGCGTGCAGCGCGAACAGTTTCAGCCCCGGCGCGATCTCGGGCGCCTGCGGAAACATCGCCGGCACATCCTCCGACCGTATCGGCTTCACATAGGCGATCTGCCCGTCGCCGAGATGGGCGAGCGCTTCGGGGGAGATCTGCGGTTGGCGTGACATCATCGTTGTGTTCATGGCCCTCGACTCCTGCATGACCAACTTTGTCGAGTCCTGCTCGGTTCCCATTATTCGTGATCAGTGATTGCGATGTTCTTAACCACCCGCTCCGGCTCCGGACGCGCGAGGTCAATCGACAGCAACCCGTTCTTCAGATCCGCGCCCAACACCTCGATACCGTCCGCCAGCACGAAAGTGCGCTGGAATTGACGCGCCGCGATGCCGCGGTGGAGGTATTGCCGGGTCTGCTCGTCGCGCTGACGCCCGCGAATCGCGAGCTGGTTTTCCTCGACGGTGATGTCGAGCTCGTCGCGGGTGAACCCCGCAACCGCCAGCGTGATCCGCAGCCGCTCGGGCCGGCCGTTGTCTCGGGCGATCCGCTCGATATTGTAGGGCGGATAACCGTCGGCGGCCTTGGCGACCCGGTCGAGCGCCCGTTCGATCTCGTCGAAGCCGAGAAGAAAGGGGCTCGATAGCAATGGGACTCGTGACATGATCCTCAAAGTCCTGTGGTAGCGACTTTGTGGGGCCCTTGCGGCGCCCCGACCCTCCGGAGGTCCATTACGCGGACTCCCCCATCGGGCTTTCCGGTAATATGGGCAACCCGGGGCAGGTGTTCAAGAAGGGGCTCATGATGCGCGCCCAAACAGATGTTTCCCATCTGTTCGGGCAAGTCCCATCTGTTCGGGCAGGCCCGCCTCCGACCACCCGGACGGCGCGTTACTTTCGCACCGCGTGCTTGGCCTCGCTCAGGAGGAAATTGCCGATCCGCTTGCCGCGGTTGCGCAGGATCCGCAGCAGGCCGGCATCGACGAAATAGGTGAGCAGAATGCTGTCCCGCGTCTCGACCTCGGTGCCGACCGGATCGGCCGAGTGCCAGGTGTCGTCGCCGACTGCGAAGGCGTAGCCGGTATTGGGGGCAAACCGCATCTGCATCGCCTTGGGAAGCGATCCGTCCGGCAGCCGGTCGTGGAAAATGGTGCCGATATGGGTCGCGGAGGCATCGCGCGGCAAATAGAGCTGAATCGTCATGCCCTTCCAATGGGTATCGGTATGAGGCGTGATGCGATAGCCGGGGATGTCACGGGTCAGGACCGGGATCGGATACATCCCGACATTGGCGAAGTCGGCGCCGAACCGCCGCTTGAGCCCCGGCGCAAGGCCGCGCCTGAAGGCGTCCTGCACCTCGCTCGAACACAGGGCGCGGCCGACGACGTCCCAGATCGCGCGCTTTTCGTCGGTCAGATGGCGAATGTACTCGGGAAACAGATCGATCTTCACCCGTGTCGACGTGCCGTCCTCGCGAATATTGCCGCGATTGCGTCCCGGCAGCGGGCGATAGTCGGCCGCATTCGGCATCGCCGATATCATCCTGGCGTAGACGTCGTCGGGAAACACCCGGTCCAGCTCGAGATGATGGAAAGGCTTGTCGACCACGCGCGCTGCCTTGATGTTGGCGACCACCGCGTCGATCAAGGCCTTTACTTCGGAAGATCGATTCATTGCCCACCTGCAATGCTGACCGCTTCTGTTCACAACACCCGAACGCCCGAACTCCGGGCGCCGGCCCGAGATGTTACCCGATTGGTGGAGCCAGGCGGAGTTCGAACCGCCGACCTCTTGAATGCCATTCAAGCGCTCTCCCAACTGAGCTATGGCCCCATCTCGGCACGCGGCGTCGGGAACCGCGTGTCATCGCGACCGGCTGCAGGCGGGCGGTCCGGTATCCGCCGCACCTGAAATCACATATCGCCGGCTACCTCAAGTCTCTTCCTCGTTCTCGATGTCGCCGCCGATGATCTCGGTGACGTCGGTGTCCTCTTCCTCGCTCTCTTCGATGAAGGCGGCGTCGTCGAGGCTCTCGTCGTCGAGTTCGACTTCATCCTCCGCTTCCGCCGCCTCGCCGGGCTTCTTCTTGCCCTGCGCTTCGGCGTCGGCATCTTCCAGCGAGACGAATTCGGCCTCCTGGGTCTCCGGCACCACCGGCTCGACCTCGCGCACCGGCGCACGGGCGGCCTCGGCGCGACCGCGTGAAGTCACCACCACGGCCTCGAACACCGCGCCGCATTTCGGGCAGGTGATCGGGGCGTGATTGAGGTCGTAAAACTTCGCACCACAATGGGCGCACAAACGCTTCGTACCAAGCTCTGGCTTTGCCACGGCTTTGCAATCCCTTGGGTACCCAGTTGAAAGCGGTTCTCCCCTTGGCGTTTCGCGGCGGCTCTGTCAATAGACCTTTGCACCCAATGCGGCCCCGTCGCTGTTACCTCACGGCAGCGTGACCGCCGGTCCGCCGCGTGCTAGGAGCCTCGCCTGATCGGATTTCCTTATGATGTCGGTACTGCAATCCAATAGCCTGACGGCCCGGCGCGGCGCCCCGCTCACCGGGCGCGTGCGCGTCCCCGGCGACAAGTCGATTTCCAATCGGGCGCTGATTCTGGGGGCGCTGGCGGTCGGGACCACCCGAATCTCCGGCCTGCTCGAGGGCGAAGACGTGCTCAACACCGCCAAGGCGATGCGCGCGCTGGGCGCCCGGGTCGAGCGGGCCGCGGCGGGCACGTGGCAGGTCGACGGTGTCGGCGTCGCCGGCTTCGCGGCACCGGCTGGGCCGCTCGATTTCGGCAATTCCGCAACCGGCTGCCGCCTGGTGATGGGCGCGGTGGCGGGCTGCCCGATCACTGCGACGTTCGACGGCGACGCCTCGTTGCGCAGCCGGCCGATGCGCCGGATCCTCGATCCGGTCGTGCTCATGGGGGCGAAGGTCGTCGCGGCAGCGGAAGGCGGACGGCTTCCGGTCACACTTGCCGGGGCGCGCGACCCGATCCCGATCGTTTACCGCACGCCGGTCGCGTCGGCGCAGATCAAGTCGGCGGTGCTGCTGGCCGGGCTCGCCGCGCCGGGCACCACCATCGTCATCGAATCCGAGGCGAGCCGCGATCACACCGAACTGATGCTCAGCCATTTCGGCGCGCAGGTGGTGTCGGAGCCGGAAGGCGCCCACGGCCGCAAGATCACGCTGCACGGCCAGCCGGAACTCGTCGCGGCCGCGGTCGCGGTGCCCGCCGACCCGTCGTCGGCCGCGTTTCCCATGGTGGCGGCGCTGATCGTGCCGGGATCCGACGTCCTTCTTGCCGATGTCATGACCAACCCGCTGCGCACCGGGCTGATCACGACGCTGCGCGAGATGGGCGCGACGATCGCGCGCGAGGAGACGAAGAGCGACGGCGGCGAGGCGATGGCGGGCTTTCGGGTGCGGTCCGCGCCGCTGCGCGGCGTCGAGGTGCCGGCGGAGCGCGCCCCATCCATGATCGACGAATATCCGGTGCTCGCGGTCGCTGCCGCCTTTGCCGAAGGCACCACGGTGATGCGCGGGCTCAAGGAGCTGCGGGTGAAGGAATCCGACCGCCTCGCAGCGACCGCGGCGATGCTGCGGGTCAACGGCGTCGAAGTTGAGATCGTCGGCGACGATCTCATCGTGCATGGCCGCGGCCACGCCGCCGGCGGCGGCCTCGTCGCCACCCACATGGATCACCGCATCGCCATGTCGGCGCTGGTGATGGGGCTCGCATCGGAGCGGCCAGTGAAGATCGACGACGGCGGCTTCATCGCGACGAGCTTTCCGGGCTTCGCCGACATGATGCGGCGGCTCGGCGGCGAGGTTTCCTAAAAGCCGCGTAGGCGAGGACGCTGAACGAAGATCGCCATTGGTCGAACGTCGATATCGTGATTATATGATTCGATATTCTTTCCATGAGGGAGAGAAACGTGCCTCGCGTCGTCGCCGACAAATCCGGACAAAGAAAGCTCAACAAGAAGCGAGCCATGGCGCATCGGGCCGCAAAGATCGCACGCAAGGAAATGCGAACGAAAAGCGCTGGAGGCACCCTCTCGGAAGAGCGGTTGTTCCAGCCGGATGGCCGTCGTGGACGCGTTCTCACCTTGGATGCGAACAGCGCTACTTTTGCAAGCGACCTGACTTTGATGTTCGAGAAGAATGTTGCGAGGGCCCGGCGCGAACACAAGAAGAAATCAGGTCGTGCCGATCGTGCCGGCCAAAGAGCTTGATCGTCCGAAGTTCTGGATTGTCGCCGGCCCCAACGGGTCCGGAAAAAGCACCATTTACACGGGCGCCACCATCAAGGATTTCAACCGTTCGGTCTGGATCATCAATCCGGATCTCCTCACCGCCCGCATCCAGGCCGTGGAATTGACCAGCCTGCGAAAGGCAAATCTTGCAGCGGTACAGCGCATCTACACGTGGCTGGAGGCTTCTATCGCGGCACATCAAACGGTCGGCGTCGAAACCGTTCTCTCCACTGACAAGTATCGCAGCCTGGTACTCGCCGCGAAAAACAGGCGCTTCGAGATTCGCTTGATCTACGTGATCTTGAAGTCGGCCGACTTGAACGTCGAGCGGGTGAGGATACGCGTCGCCGAAGGTGGGCATCACGTGGCGAAGCGGAAGATCATCGAGCGCCGGGAGAGGTCGTTGCAGCAGCTTCCCTGGTTTCTTGAACACCCCGACGGCGCGTGGTTATTTGACAATTCCGGCAGCAAGCCTCGACTGATCGGAACGAAAATCAACGGAAAAATCGCACTCGACTCCGCCGCTCTGCCGGAGATTCGGATGGCGGTGGAACAGATCGGAGCGAGGTCAAAGATGCCTTCGCACAGGTCATGATCATCGCCATCGACGGACCGGCGGCTTCGGGCAAAGGCACGCTCGGCAAGCGCCTCGCCGCCCATTACGGGCTGCGGCACCTCGATACGGGGCTGTTGTACCGCGCGGTGGCCCAGGCCGTGCGCGCCGCCGGCCACCGGCTCGACGACCCTGTGCAGGCGGCCGCTGCTGCGCGCGCGCTCGACCCTGCCGCCTTCGACGAGGCGGCGCTCAAGAGCCATGAAGCCGGCGAAGCCGCCTCCATCGTGTCGGCGATCCCCGAGGTGCGGACGGCCCTGCTCGCACTGCAGCGCAATTTCGCGGCGACGCCCCCCGGCGCGGTGCTCGACGGCCGCGACATCGGGACCGTGATCTGCCCGGACGCGGACGTGAAGATCTACGTCACCGCCTCCCCCGAAGTGCGTGCGAAGCGGCGGATGCTGGAAATGCGCAGCCAGGGCCAGGCGGCCGACGAGGCGGCGATCCTGGCGGACATCCGCCGCCGCGACCAGCGCGACACAGCCCGCGCGGTGGCGCCGCTCAAGCCGGCGCCGGACGCCCATATCCTCGATACCTCCGCCCTCGCCATCGAAGCGGTGGTGGAGAGCGCCATCGCGATCGTCGATGCGGCCCGTCCGGGGCGGTAGCCGTGCCGCGATTTTTCTACCATTCCGGCCCGCAATGCCTTGCCGGGACCCGGGCGCTCCGCTATATCCCCCGGGCCCGGGCAGCCGTTGACAGGTCGAAGCCGCCCGAGCGGGCCGGAGGCGCGTGATCAACACCGCCTTCGTATCTGGAGGATAGCCCGCTCGACTGCTTCTTCGCGGCGCTTGGCGAAACAGTCACCCGTACCACATGCTCGGTTCAACGCCGGCCTGCTGGACCAGTCCAGTAGCGTCCGGAGGTCTGCGGAGCCTCCGGCCCGGAGCATTTGGTGCACCCTTTGATCCAACCGCCGGCGGGCACCGCACAGGAGATTTCATGGCTTTAGCTGCTGCCGCGCCGTCGCGCGAAGATTTTGCTGCTCTGCTGGAGGATTCGTTCACTCACGGCAATCTGCAGGAAGGCGCCGTCATCAAGGGCACCGTGGTCGCGATCGAGAAGGATCTCGCGGTCATCGATGTCGGCCTCAAGACGGAAGGCCGGGTTCCGCTGCGCGAGTTCAACGGACCGGGCCGCCAGAACGACATCAAGATCGGCGACACCGTCGAGGTGTATCTGGAGCGGGTCGAGAACGCGCTCGGCGAGGCCGTGCTGTCGCGCGACAAGGCGCGCCGCGAGGAGAGCTGGGGCAAGCTCGAAAAGGCCTTCCAGGGCAACGAGAAGGTCACCGGCGTGATCTTCAACCAGGTCAAGGGCGGCTTCACGGTCGACCTCGACGGCGCGGTGGCGTTCCTGCCGCGGTCCCAGGTGGACATCAGGCCGATCCGCGACGTGACGCCGCTCATGAACGTCTCCCAGCCGTTCCAGATCCTCAAGATGGATCGCCGCCGCGGCAACATCGTGGTGTCGCGCCGCACCGTGCTCGAGGAAACCCGGGCGGAGCAGCGCCAGGAACTGGTGCAGAACCTCGAGGAAGGCCAGGTCATCGACGGGGTGGTCAAGAACATCACCGATTACGGCGCCTTCGTCGACCTCGGCGGCATCGACGGCCTGCTGCACGTCACCGACATCGCATGGCGGCGGGTCAATCACCCCTCCGAAGTGCTCAATATCGGCCAGCAGGTGAAGGTGAAGATCGTCAAGATCAATCACGAGACCCACCGCATCTCGCTCGGCATGAAGCAGCTCCAGGCCGATCCCTGGCAGGGCATCGAGGCGAAGTTCCCGGTCGGCGCCCGCTTCAAGGGGCGCGTCACCAACATCACCGACTACGGCGCCTTCGTGGAGCTCGAACCCGGCATCGAGGGGCTGATCCACGTCTCCGAAATGTCGTGGACCAAGAAGAACGTCCATCCCGGCAAGATCGTCTCCACCTCCCAGGAGGTCGAGGTCCAGGTGCTCGAGGTCGATCCGGTCAAGCGCCGCATCTCGCTCGGCCTCAAGCAGACCATGCGTAATCCCTGGGAAGTGTTCGTCGAGAAATACCCGCCGGGCAGCGTGGTCGAGGGCGAGGTCAAGAACAAGACCGAGTTCGGCCTGTTCCTCGGGCTCGACGGCGACGTCGACGGCATGGTCCATCTCTCCGACCTCGACTGGAAGCGGCCCGGCGAGCAGGTCATCGACGACTTCAAGAAGGGCGACAAGGTGCGCGCCCAGGTCCTCGACGTCGACGTGGAGAAGGAACGCATCTCGCTCGGCATCAAGCAGCTCGAAGGCGATCCGTTCGCGGAAGCCGGCGACATCAAGAAGGGCGCCGTGGTGACCTGCGAGATCATCGAGGTCAAGGAATCCGGCCTCGAGGTGAAGCTGGTCGGGACCGACCTCACCACCTTCGTCAAGCGCGCGGAGCTCGCTCGCGAGCGTTCCGATCAGCGCACCGAACGCTTCGCGGTCGGCGAGAAGGTCGACGCCCGGGTGACCCAGTTCGATCGCCGCGCCCACAAGGTGACGGTCTCGATCAAGGCACTCGAAGTCGCCGAGGAGAAGGAGGCGATCGCCCAATACGGGTCTTCCGATTCGGGCGCGACGCTGGGCGACATCCTCGGCACGGCGCTCAAGCAGCGCGCCACCGAGAAGAAGGAATAGTGCATGATCCCGAAAAGTTGCAGACTTTTCGGACAAAGATCATGCACGAGATCAGAGCACTTTCCGATTTTAGTCGGGTGGCGCCAAAATCGGGCCCCGGGGTATCTCCCCGGGGTCTTTTGAATCATTTTGCCACAATTGCGGCCGGTTCTTGATCGCCATTGACCGCAGCCGACCGCGGTTGCACCCTGCTTCCGGCGAGATCACGGAGATCCAGCAATGTCGCTCGAGACCGACCATATCGTCGATCGCCGCCGCATGCGGCGCAAGCTTACATTCTGGCGCGTCGTCGCCGTCCTCATCGCCATCATCGCCGTGGTCGGGGTCGCCGGCGCATTTCGGGGGTCGGGCAGCACCCTGGTGCAGCCGATCACCGCGCAGATCTCGCGCGTCACCATCCGGGGCATCATCCGCGGCGACGAGGACCGCACGAAGGCGCTCGAGAACCTCGCCAATTCGCGGGCGACCCGCGCCGTCATTGTCCACATCGACAGCCCCGGCGGCACCACGGCCGGCTCGGAGGAATTGCACGACGCGCTGCGCCGGGTCGCACGGCAGAAGCCGATGGTGGTCGTGGTCGACGGCATGGCCGCGTCCGGCGGCTACATCGCGGCGATGGCGGCCGACCACATCTTGACCCAGAACACCTCGCTGGTCGGATCGATCGGCGTGCTTGTTTCAATTCCCCAATCTCACCCACCTCCTGGATACCGTCGGCGTCAAGGTCGAGGAGATCAAGTCATCGCCGCTCAAGGCTGCTCCGAACGGCCTCGAGCCGACGACACCCGAGGCGCGCGCCGCCATCGAGTCGCTGGTGTCCGACTCCTATGCCTGGTTCAAGGGCATGGTGCAGGACCGGCGCAAGCTCGAGGGTGAGGCGCTCGACCGCGTCGCCGATGGCCGGGTCTTCACCGGCCGCCAGGCGATCGATCTCAAGCTCGCCGACGAGATCGGCCGCGAGCGCGAGGCGATCGACGTACCTCGCCAAGACCAGCAACATCGATCCGAAACTGCCGGTCCGCGACTGGCGCCTGACCCCTCGCTTCAGCGAGTTCTCGTTCCTGCACCTCGGCTCGGCCGCCCTGCTCGAAACCATCGGCCTCGGCGCGGTGGCCCGCCGGCTCGAATCCCTCGGGCTGGTGCAGGCGGCGGAAAAGCTCAATCTTGACGGGTTGTTGGCGCTTTGGCACCCTTCGCCGGAGAATTAGCGATGGAGGGTGCGCTGGTTCGGTTGCGCGAGTGGTCCGGACAACCGGGCTGATCTGTTTCATTCCAAGGGCGGGCGTCACCAAATGATAAAATCAGAGCTCGTTCAGCGCATAGCCTCGCAGAACCCGCATCTCTACCAGCGCGATGTCGAGAACATCGTCAACGCGATCCTCGGCGAGATCGTCACCGCGCTCGCCCGGGGTGACCGGGTGGAATTGCGCGGATTCGGGGCGTTTTCCGTCAAGAACCGTCCGGCACGGGCCGGCCGCAACCCGCGGACCGGCGAGCACGTCGCCGTCGACCGAAAAAGCGTGCCGTTCTTCAAGACCGGTAAGGAAATGCGCGAACGCCTCAATCGGCCGACCACGCCGTGATGGGCGCCCGCGCACTTATTGCACGACGCCAGCCGCACCCCGGCATGCGGCAATCAGCGGACGATTGACGCCACATGACCAGACCGTTGCTCGCACTTCTCATGATCCTGGCTGCCGCCGCCCTGGTGGCTTTCGCAATCGCCAACCGGACATTGGTGACCGTATCCTTCGACCCGTTCGAACCCAATGACCCCGCCTTCAGGCTGACCCTGCCGCTCTATCTCCTGGGCTTTGCCATTCTGATCCTCGGCGTGGCGCTTGGCGGCATCGCCGCCTGGTTCAATCAGGGCAAATGGCGCCGGCATCGCCGCCGGCTCGAAGTGGAATTGGCGCGGGTCCGGGCCGAATTCGATCGCGCCAAGCGCGATGCGCTGCGCGAGATGCGCGGGGCGCCGCCGCCGCAAGGATCTCTCCCGGTGGCGAGATTGCCGGCAAACTGAACTCCGGGGCCGCCCGGGCGTTCATTCCTTCACATCGGGCGTCGCCGGAGCGCCAGGATAAGGCGCCGGAATAATCTGCCATCGAGGGTTGGAATTCGGCATCTCGCCCAGATAAAATTGTGCGGGTAAAACTGCGCGAAAGGCTTCATTTCGGCATGCCATTTGTCATCAAGATCTGCGGCCTGCGGACGCCCGAAGCACTCGATGTTGCTCTGCACGCAGGCGCCGACATGGTCGGCTTCGTGTTCTTTCCGCCGTCCCCCCGCCATGTCGATGCCTCGACTGCCCACGCCCTGGGCGCCCGGGTTCGGGGCCGCGCCCGCAAGGTGGCGTTGTCGGTGGATGCCGGCGACGAGGAGCTCGCGGCCAGCATCGAGGCGCTGCAGCCGGACCTGCTGCAGCTCCACGGCAAGGAGACGCCCAAGCGCGTGCTGGCGGTGAAGGCCCGCTTCAAGCTGCCCGTCATCAAGGCGATCGCGGTGGAAAGCCGGGACGATCTCGCAGTCGTGCCGGAATACGCCGAGGTCGCCGACCGCCTCATCTTCGACGCCAGGGCCCCCGTGGACGCCACCCGACCGGGCGGCCTCGGCAAGCCGTTCGACTGGCGGCTCCTGCAAAACCTTGACCCGCGTGTTCCGTTCATGCTTTCAGGCGGTCTCGACCCCGGCAATGTCGCCGAGGCGATCAGGATCACCCGGGCGGGCGGGGTCGACGTGTCGTCCGGCGTCGAGCGGGCGCCCGGCGACAAGGACCCCGAAAAGATGCGCGCCTTCATCCGTGCGGCGCGCGCCGCCGCGTCCGGGAGCGGCAACCGATTGGCAAACCAGGCATGAGCCTCCAGCAACCCAATTCCTTCCGCAACGGACCGGACGAGCGCGGCCATTTCGGCCTGTACGGCGGGCGCTTCGTCGCCGAGACGCTGATGCCGCTGATCCTGGAATTGGAGAAGGCCTACGCCAAGGCCAAGGTCGACCCCGAATTCAAGCGCGAAATGGACTGCCACCTCGCCCACTATGTCGGCCGTCCCTCGCCGCTCTATTTCGCCGAGCGCTTCACCGACCATTTGCGCGAGGTCTCGGCCGCGACCGGCGGCGCCGGCGGGGCCAAGATTTATTTCAAGCGCGAGGATCTCAACCATACCGGCGCGCACAAGGTGAACAACGTGCTCGGCCAGATCATGGTGGCGCAAGCGCATGGGCAAGCCGCGCATCATCGCAGAGACCGGCGCCGGCATGCACGGCGTCGCCACCGCGACCCTGTGCGCGAAATTCGGTCTGCAATGTATCGTCTACATGGGTGCGGTCGATGTCGAGCGGCAGCAACCCAACGTGCTGCGCATGAAGGCACTCGGCGCGGAAGTACGCCCGGTGGTGTCCGGCGCCAAGACGCTCAAGGACGCCATGAACGAGGCATTGCGCGACTGGGTGACCAATGTCGACGACACCTTCTATTGCATCGGCACGGTTGCCGGGCCGCATCCCTATCCGATGATGGTGCGCGATTTCCAGTCGGTGATCGGCAACGAAACCCGCGTGCAGATGCAGGAGGCTGAAGGCCGCCTGCCGGATTCGCTGATCGCCTGCATCGGCGGCGGCTCCAACGCGATGGGCCTGTTCCACCCTTTCCTCGACGACAAGGATGTCGAGATCTATGGCGTCGAGGCGGCCGGCCACGGGCTCGACACGGTCTGCACGCAGCCTCGATTGCCGGCGGTCGTCCCGGCGTCCTGCACGGCAATCGCACCTATCTGCTGATGAACGAGGACGGTCAGATCGACGAGGCACATTCGATTTCCGCCGGCCTCGATTATCCGGGCATCGGCCCCGAGCACGCCTGGCTGCACGACATTGGGCGCGTGAAGTATCCTCTCGGCGACCGACCAGGAGGCGCTCGACGCGTTCAAGCTGTGCTGCCGGCTGGAAGGGATCATTCCGGCCCTGGAGCCGGCGCACGCGCTCGCCAAGATCAGGGACGTCGCACCGAAGAAGCCGAAGGATCACCTGATGGTGGTCAACCTGTCCGGACGCGGCGACAAGGACTTGGCTTCCGTCGCCGAGCATCTCGGGGGCCGATTTCGGATGAGCACCCGCATCGACCAGCGATTCGCGGCGCTCGCCGGCCAAGGCCGCTGCGGGCTCGTCACCTTTCTGATGGCGGGCGATCCCGATCCGGAAACCTCGCTTGCGATCATCAAGGCGCTGCCCCAGGCCGGCGCCGACGTGATCGAGATCGGCATGCCCTTCACCGATCCCATGGCCGACGGACCGGCGATCCAGGCCGCCGGCCTGCGCGCGCTCCATGCCGGCCAGAACATGGTCAAGACGCTCGATCTGGTGCGCCGGTTCCGCCGCGGCGACGATGCGACGCCGATCGTGCTCATGGGCTATTACAATCCGATCTACATCTACGGCGTCGAACGGTTCCTCGCGCGATGCCATCGCTGCGGGCGTCGACGGCCTCATCGTGGTCGACCTGCCGCCGGAGGAAGACACCGAGCTGTGCCTGCCGGCGCTCGCGGCGGGCCTGAACTTCATCCGCCTGGCGACCCCCACCACCGACGACAAGCGGCTGCCCGCCGTGCTCGCGAACACCTCGGGCTTCGTCTATTACGTCTCGATCACCGGGATCACCGGCGCGGCGGCGCCGGACGCGGGCCGGGTCGCCAAGGCGGTGGCGCGGATCAAGCGCCACACCAGCCTTCCGGTCGCGGTCGGCTTCGGGGTCAGGGATGCGGCGAGCGCCGCCGCCATCGCGCGCGGCGCCGAGGCGGTCGTGGTAGGTTCCGCACTGGTCGAGAGGGTGCGCCTGAGCCTCGATCCCGCCGGCAAGGCGACGCCCGACACGGTGCTCTCGGTCGCCGAGCCTCGTCGCCGAGCTCGCGGCGGGCGTGCGCAGCGGGCGCCAGCAGGCGGCGGAGTAACAGCTTGAACTGGATCTCCAACGTCGTCCGCCCGAAGATCCGCAGCATCCTGAACCGGCGGGATGTGCCGGACAATCTGTGGATCAAGTGCCCCGACACCGGGCAGCTCGTCTTCTACAAGGACGTCGAGGCGAACGGGTTCGTCATTCCCGGCTCGAACTACCACATGCGCATGGGCGCGGTGGCGCGTCTCAAATCGATGTTCGACGGCAACACCTGGCTCGACATCGGCGTTCAGGAAGTGACGCCACGATCCGCTCAAGTTCCGCGACGAGCGCCGCTACACCGACCGCCTCAAGGACGCCCGCACCAAGACCGGGCTCAACGACGCCATCAAGCTCGGGCTCGGCAAGCTCGACGGGCTGCCGGTGGTGATCGCCGTGCAGGATTTCGATTTCATGGGCGGCTCGCTCGGCATGGCGGCCGGCGAGGCGATCATCAAAGGCCTGGAGACCGCGGCGCAGAAGAACACCCCCTTCATCCTGTTCGCCGCCTCGGGCGGCGCGCGGATGCAGGAAGGAATTCTTTCGCTGATGCAGATGCCCCGCACCACCGTCGCGGTGCAGAACCTGCGCGCGGCGAAGAAGCCCTACATCGTCGTGCTGACCAATCCCACCACCGGCGGCGTGACGGCGTCCTACGCCATGCTCGGCGACATCCACATCGCCGAGCCGGGCGCGCTGATCGGTTTTGCGGGGCCGCGGGTGATCGAGCAGACCATCCGCGAGAAGCTGCCTGAGGGATTCCAGAAGGCGGAATACCTCAAGGAGCACGGCATGGTGGACATGGTGGTGCACCGCCACGAGCTGCGCGCCACACTGTCGAGGCTCTGCCACATCCTCACCAAGACGCCGCCGCGAATGCCGCCGCCCGCCGCGTCGGCGCGGGTGAATGGGCCGATGCCGGCGGCGGGGTAGATTGCATTGCCATTCCGGACGCCACGCAGATGGCGAACGCGGAATCCAAACGGATCCAGCGCCGGTTAAGCATAGCACCAACGGGCACGCCCGCGATGCGCGGTCAGCCGTGTCAGCTCTTGCCGTCTCCAGCTGCCCAGGCCGGCCAAGGGTGTCTCTGATCTGGATCAAACCGCATGGTCATTTCGCAGCATAAACTGGTTCTAGAGGTGGAGCCATGAAAGCCATGCGCCTGCAGTTAGCGTTGCCCGTAGCATTTTTCGCGATTGTTTTCGCCGCAGACGGCGATGCGCAGGACAGGGGCATCGCCAACTTTTCGCAGCGAGACCTTCAAGCCAAGATAGTATACTGCAAAACCTGCCACGGACTGTCGGCGCAAGGTTATCGTGGATATTATCCCATGCCGCGGCTTGCGGGACAGCAACCAAAGTACCTTGAGAATCAATTGCGGGCCTTCACTGAGCGCAGGCGGACGAACCCTGTTATGTTCAATGTAGCGCATGGCCTGAGTCCGTCGATGTTAACGGCTTTGGTCACGCATTTCAGGGATCTCAATCCTGAACCGTTGGGGGGAGCTCCAAAGGAACTGGTAGCCACGGGCAAAACAATCTACGAGGACGGATTACCTGAGGCAAATGTTCCCGCATGCTCTGCTTGTCATGGCTTCGATGCCAAGGGAAAAGATGAAATTCCTCGTCTGGCCGGTCAGTTCTTTCCGTACCTCATAAAGGAATTGACGAACTGGAGCAAAGAGCGAGGTCAACGTTCGATGGAAAATGACCCATCGGCCCTCATGAGGGTGACTGCGCACAACTTGACGCAAACACAGATTGCGGCCATCGCGGCCTATGTCAGTTATCTGAAGTAAATTCTACTGAACTGAATTGAGCGGCGTCCGATCACCCGCCGGTCGAGCCGAAGCCGCCGGTGCCCCGTGGAGTGTCGTCGAGCGTGCCCACCTCCGTAACCCCCGCACGCGCCACCGGCGCGACGACGAGTTGGGCGATGCGCATGCCGCGGGTGACGATGAAGGGCTCGCTGCCGAGATTGATCAGGATCACCTGGATCTCGCCGCGATAATCGGCGTCGATGGTGCCGGGTGTGTTGAGCACGGTGACGCCGTCGTGCGCGGCAAGCCCCGAGCGCGGCCGCACCTGGGCCTCGAACCCGGCCGGCAGCGCGATCGCAAAGCCGGTCGGGATCAAGCCGCGCGTCCCGGGCGCGAGCGTCACCGACGCATCCTGCGGCACCGCGGCCGCAAGATCGAGCCCCGCGGCATGAGCGCTCTGATAGGCCGGCAGCGGCAGGCCGGCGCCATGGGGCAGGCGGCGGAGCCGAACTTGCGGCGCGGTCATGATGCCGCGAGCGCCGTGGCGATGCGCGCGACCAGCCGCGCCGCCACCTCGTCCTTCGCCTCGTCGGGCCAGGACTCGACGCCGTCTGCGGTGATGAGATGCACCGTGTTGCGGTCGCCCCCCATGATGCCGGTCGCGGGCGTCACGTCGTTGGCGACGATCCAGTCGCAGCCCTTGCGCTCGCGCTTGGCGCGGGCATTCGCGATCACCTGCTCGGTCTCCGCAGCAAAGCCGATGACGAGCCGCGGCCGCTTCGATTTCAGCTTGCGCAATCGTCGCGAGAATGTCGGGGTTCTCGACCAGCGCGAGCTGCGGCGCGCCGGCTGCGGCCTTCTTGATCTTCTGCGCGCCGGCCTCGGCGACCCGCCAGTCCGCGACCGCCGCGGCGAACACCGCGGCATCGGCCGGCAGCGCCGCTTCCGCCGCCGCCAGCATCTCGCGCGCGCTTTCGACCTTGATCACCTTCACGCCGGGCGGATCGGGGATCGCCACCGGCCCGGCGACAAGGGTCACCGCCGCACCGGCCGCCGCCGCCGCCCGCGCGATGGCATAGCCCTGCTTGCCCGAGGACCGGTTGGCGATGTAGCGCACGGGATCGATCGGCTCATGGGTCGGCCCGGCGGTGACGAGCACATGCCTGCCGGCGAGCGGGCCGGCGTGACGCCGGCCCAGCAGCGTTTCCACGGCGGCGACGATCTCGAGCGGCTCCGCCATCCGGCCGGCGCCGGCCTCGCCCTGCTCCGCCATTTCGCCGCTGTTCGGACCGACGGCGGCGATGCCGTCCGCCGCAAGCTGGGCGAAGTTGCGCTTGGTCGCGGCGTGCATCCACATCCGCGGATTCATCGCCGGCGCGATCAGCACCGGCTTGTCGGTCGCGAGCAGCACCGTGGTGGCGAGGTCGTCGGCATGACCGCCCGCCATCTTGGCGATGAGATCGGCGGTCGCGGGCGCGACCACGACGACATCGGTGTCGCGCGCGAGCCTGATGTGGCCGATGTCGAATTCCGTGCGGGCGTCGAACAGGTCGAGATAGGCGCGCTCGCCGGCAATGGCGCCGGCCGACAGCGGCGTGATGAACTCCTGCGCCGCCTGCGTCATCACCACCCGCACCACGCCGCCGCGCTCGCGTCAGCCGCCGGATCAGGTCGAGCGACTTATAGGCGGCGATGCCTCCCCCGATGATGAGGAGGATGCGCCGGCCCCGCAGGGAATTTGGTTCGGTTGCGGTCATCTCTGCCAACGACGGTACATGAAGCGCGTTAGAAAAACGTAACTCTATCAAATGTTTGGACTAAATCCCAGTTGGCTCGTGCCATCGGCGCTGGCAAGCGAGACGGCTCCCCGCGGTTCACCGCAGGAAAATCCCCCATGCCAGGAGCGCCGCGATCACCCACAGAGCGACGGTCTGCCAGCGCGCCCGTCGCGCCTCGGCGGCGCCGATGGCGGCTACGGTTTCCGGCGAAAGCGTGATGCCGTCCCGGGTGGCGTCGTCGAGTTGCCCGGCGACCCGCGCGGCGCGGGTCAGCAGACCCGGCACGCCGGACAGGAAATGGCCGATTTCGCCGGCGCCCTGCGCGGCGCCCTCCAGGCGGCCGACCGGGCCGAGATTGCGCGTGATCCATTCCCGCACCACCGGTTCGGCGGTGGTCCACATGTCGAGCCTGGCTATCGAGGGTGCGCGCCACGCCTTCGACCACCACCATGGTCTTCTGCAGCAGCAGCAGTTCCGGGCGGGTCCGCATGTCGAACAACCCCGTCACCTCGAACAGCAGCGTCAGCAGCTTCGCCATCGAGATGTCTTCGGCGGTGCGGTTGTGGATCGGCTCGCCGATGGCGCGGATCGCCTGGGCGAAGCTTTCCACCGAGTGATGCGACGGCACGTAGCCGGCCTCGAAATGCACCTCGGCGGTGCGGCGATAGTCGCGGGTGATGAAGCCGAGCAGGATTTCCGCCAGGAAGCGCCGTTCCTTGGGGCCCAGCCGTCCCATGATGCCGAAGTCGACCGCCACCAGCCGTCCGTCGGCATCGACGAACAGATTGCCGGGGTGCATGTCGGCGTGGAAAAAGCCGTCGCGCAGGGCGTGGCGCAGGAAGCTCTGGATCACCGCGCGGCCGAGCTGCGGCGAGATCGAAGCCCTTGGCGAGGAGCGCCGCGCGGTCGTTGAGCGGCGTGCCGTCGATCCATTCCAGTCGTCAGCACGTTGCGCGCGGTCAGCGTCCCAATCGACCGCCGGGCACGCGGAAATCGGGATCGTCCTTGGTGTTCTCCGCCATCTCCGAAAGCGCGGCCGCCTCCAGGCGAAAATCCATCTCGATCGCGACCGTGCGGGCGAGCGTGTCGACCACCTCGATCAACCGCAGGCGCCGTGCTTCCGCCGAGAGCGCCTCGGCGTTGCGGGCAACGAAACGAAACGCCGCCAGATCGGCCTGGAAGCGCCACTCGACGCCGGGCCGCAGCACCTTGACGGCGACGGCGCGGCGCCCGGCCGGCGTTTCGATCTCGGCGCGATGCACCTGGGCGATCGAGGCGGCGGCGACCGGCGGGCCGAAACGTGACGAACAGGTCCGACAGCTTGCGGTCGAAGGCCGCGGCAACGGCCGCCTCCGCCTCCGCCTGCGGGAACGGCGCCATCTTGTCCTGCAGGCTTTCGAGATCGCGGGCGAGCACCGGGCCGACCACGTCGGGCCGCGTCGCCAGAAACTGGCCGAGCTTCACATAGGAGGGGCCGAGCGCGGTCAGGGCCGTCGAGAGCCGTGTTCGCATCGGAGACGTCGTCGCGCCGCTCGATCAGCCGCGCCATGCGCAGCGCCAGCCGCGGCGGGCGGCGGCAGCGGCGTCGGGTCGACGAGGCCGAACACGCCTTCGCGGGCGAACACGAAGCCGGCGCGGCCGAGGCGAACCAGATGGGAAAGCGCGGAGATCACGGCTGCTCGCGGGACCGGTTCACAGCCGCCAGGCGGAATGCAGCGCCACCACGCCGCCGGTGAGCAGACGGTGGCTCACCCGGCGGAAGCCCGCCGCCGCGATCATGTCGGTGAAGGCCTGCGGGCGCGGGAACCGCCGGATCGATTCGACGAGATAACGATAGGAATCGGCGTCGCCCGCCACCGCCCGGCCGAGCGCCGGGATGACGTTGAAGGAATAGAAGTCGTAGAGCGCATCGAGGCCGGGAACGTCGACGGTCGAGAATTCGAGGCAGAGAAACCGGCCGCCGGGCCGCAGCACGCGATAGAACTCGCGCAGCGCCACGTCGATCCGCGGCACGTTGCGGATGCCGAAGGCGATGGTGCAGGCGTCCTGGCTGCGATCGGGAAACGGCAGCGCCTCGGCATTGCCGGCGGTGAACGTCACGACTGCCGTCGAGCCCGCGCTCGCGCGCCCGCGCGTGCCCGACCGCGAGCATGTCGGCGTTGATGTCGCAGACGGTGACGGCGGTTGCCGGGGCCGCCGGCCTCGGCGATCCGGAAGGCGACGTCCCCGGTGCCGCCGGCGACGTCGACGACGGCGAAGTGGCCCTTGCGGGGCGGGTTGAGCATGGTCACCATCGCGTCCTTCCAGGCGCGATGCAGCCCGGCGGACATGAGATCGTTCATCAGGTCGTAGCGACGCGCGACCTTGTGAAAGACCTCGTCCACCATCGCCTGCTTGCGGTCGAGATCGATGGTCTGGAAGCCGAAATGGGTTTCGCCGGGGTCCGGCATGGCAATCCTCTGTTCGCCGGGACCATAGCCCGGGAGGGGCCGAGGCGCTATCAAATCCCCGATCGCACCCGACGCGATACTCCATCGGTGGTGAACAGGAAGCTTGCGTGCCCGAACTTCCCGAAGTCGAGACCGTGCGGCGCGGACTGCAGCCGGTGATGGAGGGCGCCCGCATCGTCAAGGTGGAGGCGCGCCGGCCGGACCTGCGACGGCCGCTGCCGAAGGATTTCGCGCAAGCGGATCGAGGGCAAGACCGTCACCGGCATCGGCCGCCGCGCCAAGTACCTCACCGTCGACCTCTCCTCCGGCGACGTGCTGCTGATGCATCTCGGCATGTCCGGCTCGTTCCGCGTCAGCCACGACGACAAGGAGGGGGCGCCCGGCGCGTTCCATCACCCGCGATCGGCGGCCTCGGCCCATGACCACGTCGTGTTCCACATGTCGTCGGGCGCCACCGTGACGTTCAACGATCCGCGCCGGTTCGGCCTCATGCTGCTGGTGCCGCGGGCCGAGCTGGCGGCGCATCCGCTGATGCGCGAGGTCGGCCCCGAGCCGCTCGGCAATGCCTTCGACGCGAGCCTGCTGGCCACCGCGTGCGCCGGCAAGAAGACGAGCCTCAAGGCGGCGCTGCTCGACCAGACCGTGGTCGCGGGGCTCGGCAACATCTATGTCTGCGAGGCCCTCCACCGCGCGCGGCCTGTCGCCGAAGCGCCGCGCCTCCACCATCGCGACCCGCGGCGCGCCGAATGCGCGCGCGGTCGCGCTGGTCGACGCCATCAAGGCGGTGCTCAATGCGGCGATCAAGGCCGGCGGCTCGTCGCTGCGCGATCACCGCCAGACCGACGGCGAGCTCGGCTATTTCCAGCACCATTTCCGCGTCTATGACCGCGAGGGCGAAGCCTGCGTCACCCCGGGATGCAAAGGCACGGTCAAACGCATCGTGCAGAACGGCCGCTCGACGTTTTTCTGCCCGGTGTGCCAGAAGTAGCAGGAATCAGGGATCAGTAATCAGGGATCAGAGTTGAACGGCCGCACCTTCTGATTACTGATCACTGATTACTGACTACTGATCCCTGACCGTTCCAGCCACCCGGCGATGACGGCCGCGATCTCCTGGTTGTTCTTCTCCAGCATCATCACGTGGCTGTTGCCGCGAATGCCGAGCGTCGGCGAGCTTGATGAAGGTGGGCTTCACGCCGGCCTGCTGGAGATACTTCACGGTGCAGTGATCGTAGGGCGCGTGGTAGGAGGCCTCCGAGGTCAACACCAGGATCGCCATCTTCTGCAGGTTCGGCAATTGCCGCGCCGGTTCCTGCTGGGCGTAGCAGTGCACGAGATCCGGCGCATCGGGCTTGTCCTGCGCGCACGATCGCGAGCTCGGAGGCGTCCTTGACCGGCGGGCGCATAGGTGAGCGGCACCGAGGTGATGCCGTAGGTCAGCGCCACCGGCCCTTCCTTGAACCAATCGGGCGCACCGATGAATTCCACGCCATGGAACGGCGGGCCGTTCGGCTCGATGGCGAGGATCGCCTTGACGAGGTCGGGCCGCGCATCGGCGACCGGCCAGCCGAAGGCGCCGGCCTGGCTGTGGACGAGCAGAATCGACGGACCGATCTTCTCCAAGCAGCGCCACCAGCGCATCGCGGTTGAGGACCTGCTGCTTGGCGAAGCTTTCGATCGCCGGCAGCTGGCCGGAGGCAAGCTGCATCGAGGCATCGTCGTCGGGCTCGCCGCTGCCGGGCCACTGGCGTGTGCAGATGCGCCTGCGGCCACAGCTTCGATTTCTCCTGGGAGACGAAACGCGAGGCCGAATTGCTGCGCACGACATTGCGGCTCGGCCCGTAGGCGCCGGCAAGGTAGCCGGAGCGGCCACGGCCCGGCTGGTCGACCACATAGACCGCATAGCCCTGGCGCACGAAATATTGCGCCCAGCCTTCGCGGCCGTCAGGCGTGCCGGTGAAATTGGTGCCCGACATGGTGCCGCCATGCACCATGATGATCGGATACGGCTTGGTCTTTTGCGCGGGAATGCGGACCTCGACATACATCTGCCCGCTGATGTATTCGCGGCCGTCGACCATGGTCGGCTTGCCGCCGACATAGAAGAAGCCGTCGCGCGAGAGCACGAGATTATCGGCCGCCATCGCGGTTGCGGATGCGAGCACGACCGCGGCCACGGCGCATGCCGAGCCTGTCCGGATGTACTTCCCAATCATGGCGTGACCTCCCTGCGGCGACGATCCGTGTCGTAGACCTCCCCACCACTTTAATGAGTTGCGGGTTGGCTTGTCCCGACAATTGGGAACCGGATGGCGGCCTCGGACCAGGAGTTTGCCCGGAGCCCGCCGCCATGGGATTGGCCGAAATTTGGTCATTTCCCGCACATAGGCTGTAGATGCCATGCTCAAACGCGTCACGATTCGTGTTGGACGTCATTTCTACGCGGACAACCCCAAAAGCCGCGGCGCCGCGCCGTCTTGCCAGTCATTTGTGCGGGGACAAGGCGAAAGACATGTTGAATTGCCGCCTGCGGCCCTCTGTAATGCCGCGGTGCGGAAACGAAAGCCCTCATGACCAAGCCAATTTCAGTCGGAGCGTCGGTCGCGAGGATTTCCGGTTTCACCGCGACGGCAATCGTCGTGGCCGACATGGTGGGTGTAGGCGTCTTCACCAGCCTCGGGTTCCAGGTAAAGGACATCACATCCGGCTTCTCGCTGCTGCTGCTTTGGATCATCGGCGGGATTGTGGCAATGTGCGGGGCGATCTCCTATGCGGAACTCGCCTTGATGTTTCCGCGCTCGAGCGGGGAATACAATTTCCTGCGGCGTATCTACCATCCGGCGTTCGGCTTCATGGCCGGGCTGGTTGTCGGCGACCGTCGGGTTTTCCGCGCCGGTCGCGCTCGCCGCCATGGCATTTGGCGTCTATTTCAAGTCGGTGATGCCGGACGCGCCGACGCTTTTGCCCGGGCTTGCCATCGTCTGGCTCGTCTCGCTGGTGCATCTGCGCGGCATCCGAAACGGCAGCGCGTTTCACAACATCTGGACCGTGGTCAAGCTCCTGCTGATCGTGGGGTTCCTGGTGTCCGGCTTCGTGTTCGGGAGCCGCCAGCCGATCTCATTCGCACCGAGCGCGGCCGACATTGGCTTCATCACCAGCGCGCCATTCGCCATCAGCCTCGTCTTCGTGATGTATTCCTACTCGGGCTGGAACGCCGCGACGTACATCATCGAGGAGATCCGCGGACCCCGAGCGCACCCTCCCCCGCGCACTCTTCCTCGGAACCTTGATCGTGATTGCGCTGTATGTCGGCCTCAACGCCGTCTTCCTCGCCGTCACGCCGATGCAGGATCTGGCCGGCCAACTCAACGTCGCCATGGTGGCCGGCACTCACGTGTTCGGCGAATTCGGCGGCCGCGTTGTCGGCATGCTCATCTGCGTCGGGCTCGTTTCTTCCATCAGCGCCATGATGTGGATCGGTCCGCGCGTCACCATGGCGATGGGCGAGGACATGCCGCTGCTGCGCATTTTCTCGCGCAAATCGAAGAACGACGTGCCGGCGACCGCGATCATTTTTCAGCTCCTGGTATCGAGCGCGCTGCTGCTGAGCGAGAGCTTCGAGGCAGTGCTCGATTTCATCCAGTTCAGCCTCACCTTCTGCTCGTTCTTCACGGTGCTGGGCGTCATCAAGCTGCGAATAACCCACCCCAAGCTGCCGCGGCCTTATCGCGCCTGGGGCTATCCGGTGACGCCGTTCGTTTTCCTCGCGGTGATGCTGTGGATGATGTATTATCTCGTCGTCAACCGGCCGTTGCAATCGCTCGCGGGCTTCGCAATGATGCTCTTCGGTCTCGCGATCTACAGTGCGTCTCGTCGGTTATCAAACGTCATGGCAGCGGACGCCTCCCAAACCCCGGTCTAAAACACGGAACGCCTTCAACGTGCGGAACATGAAATTTGCTGCTGTTCTCCTGAGCCTGCTGGCCCTCTCGATCGCACCGGCGCGCAGCGCCGAGACCGCCACACCCGACGACACCGCGCGGTTCCTGGCCGGGCTCGCTCCGGCGCCGGATTCGCCCCTTGCGGCGCTTGCCAGGGACCCGAGCTGGCAACGGCATTCGAACTATTTCAATTCGATCTTCGGGCAGGAGGAACGCTCTCACATCTCGAAAGTGCGAGCGTTCGCCAAGACGCGGCTGGGCACCTCGCACGACGCGATGTTCTACATGTTCAGCGGGCCGGACGCGCTCCACGCCATCGCGTTCTTCCCCAACGCGACCACATACGTACTGGCCGGTCTGGAGCCCGCCGGCGACATTCCCTCGTTGACCGGCATGTCGCGCGGCACCCTGATGCATTCGGTGCAGGGTCTCGAGCCGGCTTTGAGCACGCTGCTGTCGTTCAGCTTCTTCATCACGAAGAGAATGCACAGCGACTTGCACCCGGGGCCGATCAACGGGACCCTGCCGATCATCTACGTGTTCCTGGCGCGCTCCGGCAAAACCATCCATGAAATGAGCTTCGTGAACCTCGACAACGAGGGCAACGAAAAGCCGCCCGGCGAGGCTCCGAGAAGCGCTGCGAAGGGCGTCAAGATCGTCTTTTCGGCCGAAGGAGGCCCGAAGCAGACGATGTATTATTTCAGCACCAATCTCGCCAATGACGGCTTGAAGACCAGCGGCTTCCTGACCTTTTTGGAAAAGCTCGGCCCCGCCGACAGCTTCCTCAAGAGCGCGTCATACCTCCTGCACAGCGGCAATTTCTCCACTGTGCGCAACTTCCTGCTCGACCACAGCGCACTGATCCTGCAGGACGACTTCGGCATCCCGGTGAGATATTTCGATCGCAAGAAGTGGCAGCTCCAGCCGGTCGGTCACTATTCCGGCCCGATCCCGATCTTCGCCCAGCATTATCAGCCTCAGATGTCGGAGCTGTTTCGCAGGGGGCAGACGCTGCCCATGGACTTCGGCGTCGGATATCGCTGGCGGCTGAACGACTCCAACCTGCTGCTGGCCCAGAGGATCGGCGAGATCAAACCCGCCGAGGTTGAGGCCAAGCCCGAAGCCAAGCCCAATTAGGCTGGATTTAACTATCAGTTTCATAGACTTGAATAGTCGGGGCCGGCTCGGAGGATGCGGCCCGGGCCGGGCCGATCATTGGTTCTTGGTCCGCAAATCTCTGCTAATCGGCCATTCGACGCCGACTGTTCATGCTTTGTTTCGCTCCGACGCATCTGTGGGGCACGGGGGCCGTCACCAAAATAGTGACACAGTTTTTACCGAAGCTGACGGCAGTGGGGTGGGGGAATAGTGCAGTATCGGGATCTTAGCCCGGCGCCGCGAACGTTCCGCAGGCCGGCCGCAAGCGCGGTCTCGGTTCAACGTGCGCGCCATTTCAATGCAGATCCGGGGCCGCAATGGCGGCCTGAGCGCGAAGTGGCGCGGCCTTCGCGCGCGCCGATCTCCGAACGCGAAGCAGCGCGGCCTTCTCGCCCGCCGATCTCCGAACGCGAAGCAGCGCGGCCTGCTCGCCCGCCGATCTCCGAACGCGACGCAGCGCGGCCCTCTCGCCCGCCGATCTCCGAACGCGACGTGGCGCGGCCTTCTCGCCCGCCGATCTCCGAACGCGACGTGCGGCCTTCCCGCCCGCCGATCTCCGAACGCGATGTGCGGTCTTCCCGCCCGCCGATCGCCGAGCGCGAAATGGCGCGGCCTCCTCGCCCGCCGGTTCATGCCGACCGCAACCACACGAGATTTGAGCAGCGGCGGCAGCGGCGGGCGCCGCAAACGAATGGGCTGGAACGGGGTGTTCTGCTCGTTTCCGCGGGATTGCTCGTCGGCGCCGCCGGTTGTTTCTGGCTGCTCTACGGAGTTTTCGGCGCAGCCATTTCGCCCGCGCCACCGCAAATGACCTTTCAGTCCGCATCCACCACCGGCTATGCGCCCGTCGAGGTCATGCGATCGGGCAAGTCGGATTTGCTCGCGCGATCGATGCACCCGATGATCGTGCATGCAGCCGAGGGCGACGCGTTCGGGGCAATCGACCGGATCGTGGGCGCTCCGGCGCCGGACGTCGCGCGCACGGCGAAATCCGCCAGGGCCGCGCCTCAGCCGAGCTATTTCAAACCGGCGCCGGTCAAGGTCGCCGAGAACGACCGGATCAAGGAAACCAAGAGCCAGCCGCTCATGCGCCTTGCCGCGTTGGAGAGCCCGGCTCCCGTTGCGCGTCCCCGCACGGCGATCGACCCGGTCATCCCGCGCATCCCTACCGACGGCGATGCAAAGACCGCCCTCGTCGATTTCCAGACCGCGCCGTTCCCCTATGACGGCAAGATGCCCGGCTCGAACCGATCGTTCCTCGATGCCGGGCAACCCGGGCACCGCGGCCATACCAATTTCCGCGGACGGGTTCTCTGGGAGTCCGAGACGTTCAGCGACCCGCGCGTGCTGCTTTCCATTCCGCCCGGCTTCGACGCCAATCGGCCCAGCGTGATGGTCGTGTACTTCCACGGGCATGGCGCGAATCTGTCGACCGATGTCCGCGACCGCCAGCAGCTGCCGGCGCAGATAACGGCATCCGGCGTCAATGCCGTGCTGGTCGCGCCGCAGTTCGCCGTCGACGCCGCCGATTCGAGCGCGGGCAAGTTCTGGGAGCCCAACGGCTTCAAGCGATTTGTCGATGAAGCCGCCAAGCAACTCGCCGAGCTGCACGGCGATCGGCGGACGGAGCAGACGTTCGCGAGGATGCCGATCGTGATCGTGGCCTACAGCGGAGGCTTCGGGCCGACGCTGGCGGTCCTGGACCACGGGGGCGTCAAGTCGCGCCTGCGCGGCATCGTCCTGCTCGACGCGCTCTACAGCGGGATTGACAAGTTCGCGAACTGGATCTCCGAGAACCGGTCGGGCTTCTTCGTGAGCTCCTACACGCCCCATACGCGCGGGCACAACGCCGATCTGGAATCGATTCTGCGGGCGAGGTCGGTGTCCTACGGCTCCGAGCTGCGCCACGACCATCTGGCGGGCAGCGTCACGTTCCTCCCCGCGGGCCCGATCTCGCACCGTGACTTCGTCACCCATGCTTGGGCCGACCTCCCGGTGAAGGATATTCTCGTGCGGCTCGACGAATACGATCCGAGGGTCCAGACCGCGACGACCGCGCC
The DNA here is from genome assembly GCA_963791375.1 of uncultured Alphaproteobacteria bacterium. Taxonomy (GTDB): domain Bacteria; phylum Pseudomonadota; class Alphaproteobacteria; order Rhizobiales; family Xanthobacteraceae; genus JAJPKK01. Next base: position 178,320 of record CAWBSI010000012.1, on the reverse strand, counting down.
GGCTTCGAGCCCGTTTGCCGCGATGGCGGCGCCTTCACGCAATCAATAGCCTGATTTCATTCGCAAGAGCGGCGACGCGTCGTCGAACGCCGGGAGCGCGTGCGTTGTGACTCGGCACGAGGAACGCCACGTTCGGCTATTTCCCGGCGCCTCCGTCGGGATCATTGAAATAGAAGTAGCCGACTTTGTTGTTGACCGAGCTCGCGTACCACATGCGTCCCCGCGAATCGAGGAAGAACTCCCGCATCGAAATTTCCGAATGCGGGTAGGGATATTCCACGACTTCACCGTTCCTGGGGTCCAGGCGATTGAGCGTGTCCTGCTCGTGCGACGAGTACCAGATCATATGATCCCGATCGATGCCGATGGCGTACGGGCTGGGCTCAGGCCCGGGCAACGGAAATTCCTTGAAGGTTTCCGAGTTGGGATCGAAGCGGCCGATCTTGCCGCCTCTCCGTTCGCTGAACCAGACGACTCCGTCGGAATCCACCTGGAGACGCTGCGGCTTGCCCTTTGTCGGCGGATAGAATTTGGACAGCACGCCATCCTTCGTAACTCTGGCGATCGGACCGTCTTCACGGAACGACGTGAACCACTGGTCGCCGTTCATACCGACCTCATTCGCATAGGTCCCGCCGAGGTCGAAATGCTTGAACGCGCTGGTCGCAGGATCGAACATCGAAATGGCGGGACCGCCGCTGGTCCACACGCGTCCGCTCCCATCCACCCGAATGGTGTGGGCGCTGGTGCGCCTGCCGTCCGGCAGGGGCGAATTCTGATATTCCGTGATCTTCCCGGTGCGCGGATTCAAATGGCCGATCGCGCGCTGCGCCACTTCGGTGAACCAGACAGTGCCGTCGGGGGCGGGGATCGCCGAATGAATGCCGGCCGTCTGCGAAAACGGCAGCGGGAAGCGCGTCATTTCGGCCGTCTTGGGATCCAGCCGCACCACTTCATTGCCGCGCCCGTAATACGGAATCCACAGCATTCCATCCTTGTCCTCCACGGCGCTCCAGGGACCCAGCCCGCTAGGAGCCGCAAAGTCGTACTCCACATAAGCGATGTTCATGGCGCGGGGACTGAACGGACGCACGAGGGATTTGTACTGCGGCAATTCCTCCGGTGAGTCCGGCTTCGCCGAGTTCGGGACCGAAAGCGGTCGTGAGGTAGGAAACGAAATCTTCGAAATTCGCATCGCTCAGACGACGGCCCTCGGGAGCCATCATCACGTCGCGCATGTACTTGACCCTCTCACGCCAGCCGTCCTCGTCCCAGGCGGAAGACGCCATGCGCTTCTGAAACGAGTGGCAGGATTGGAGACAGGTCGTAAAAAACGCATCCCCATAGCTGAGATCGTGGTTCTTGGTCTTGGGCAGAAGCTGCCTGCCCTGATACGTGTTGAGATCGCTCCAACGTACCTTCGTCTTTTGCAGGGCAAAGTCGAACGAGGCCTTCTGGTCGCCGGCCAACCGTACATCGGTGCGCGGGTCGGTCCTGTAGCCGATTGCCGTGATCCGCACCCTGTAGGTGGCCGCCGGCAGGTTACCGATGTGATAGCGGCCTTGCGCATCCGACAGGACGCTCACCGTCATCTTGTTCTGCGTATTCTCGGCGACCACGAACGCGCCCATGAAGGGCTTGCCGTCGGGTCCTTGCACATTACCCGCAATTGTCGCTGCGAATGCCGTCGACGCCAGGCCGACCGTCAGCGCAAGAGAAACCAGAACCTTGTCTGTGAAACGCATGACGCCTCCTCGGCCGCGGTGTTTGGAGGAGTTTGCCGGCGCCTTGCCGTCGAGGTCAAGATCGCACAGACTGGTACTTCTGGCAGCCGATGCCCTCGGTGACGCCGGAGCAGGTGGACTACTCGTTCTCCAAGACGTTCAGGAGCCGCAAGAACTACATCTCGGGAGGGTTCGATGGCGAAAGACAAGGAGACCGGAGTTTACAGAATCGTCGATGTCGTGGGCGTCAGTACAGTGTCCTGGGAAGATGCCGCCAGGCGCGCGGTCGAGACTGCGGCGAAATCCATACGGGATCTGCGCATCGCCGAAGTCGTGAAAATGGACATGAAGGTCGAGGGCGGCAAGGTGCTGGCTTTCCGCACCAGGGTTGCGCTCTCGTTCAAGTACGAGGGATAGCTTCCCCTAGTCCTTCGCATGTGAGCCGATGCGGCCGCCTCCTCGGCAGCGCGTTCGCGATCGCGTGCGCGATGACCGGATCGCGGCTGTGGAGTGCGTTCACATCGGTGGGCGCGGTTTGTCGATTCATCGGGTCACTGGACAAGGTCGCTCTGCCTGAGTAACTCTCGATCGATGGACAAGAAAGAGTTCAGCGTTCGCGGAATCCTGGCCGGCGAGGCGCCGAAGGATACCCCGCTCACGGTCAAAGGCTGGGTGCGCACCCGGCGGGACTCCAAGGCGGGCATTTCGTTCGTGCACCTGTCGGACGGATCGTCGTTTCATCCGGTGCAGGTGGTCGCGCCGAACACACTGCCCAATTACACCGATGAGGTCCAGAAGCTCACGGCCGGTTGCGCCGTGGAGGCGACCGGGACGATCGTGCCGTCGCCGGCCAAGGGCCAGCCGTTCGAGATGCAGGCGAGTGCGATCAAGGTGATCGGCTGGGTGGACGACCCGGATACGTATCCGATCCAGCCGAAGCCGCACTCGCTGGAGTTCCTGCGCGAGGTGGCGCATCTGCGGCCGCGGACCAACGTGATCGGGGCGGCGACGCGGGTGCGGCACACGCTGGCGAAGGCGATCCATCGGTTCTTCGACGAGAACGGCTTCTTCTGGGTCAATACGCCGATCATCACCGCGTCCGACGCGGAGGGCGCGGGAGCGCTGTTCCGGGTGTCGACGCTCGATCTCGCCAACCTGCCGCGCACGCCGCAGGGCAAGGTCGATTTCGAGAAGGATTTCTTCGGCCGCGAGGCGTTCCTGACGGTCTCGGGGCAGCTCAACGTGGAGGCGTACTGCCTCGCGCTCACCAAGGTCTACACGTTCGGGCCGACGTTCCGTGCGGAGAACTCCAACACCAGCCGCCACCTCGCCGAGTTCTGGATGATCGAGCCGGAGATCGCGTTCGCCGATCTCTCGGACGATGCGACGCTGGCGGAGGGGCTGCTGAAGTTCTCCTTCGAGACGCTGCTGAAGGAGAGGCAGGAGGATCTCGCCTTCTTCGACGAGCGGATCGAGAAGGGGCTGGTGGCGAAGCTGGAAGGGATCGTCGATTCGGAATTCGTGCGCATGGATTACGGCGAGGCGATCGCGGTGCTCGAGCGGGCGAAGGAGAAGTTCGAGTTTCCGGTGAAGTGGGGCATCGACCTGCAATCGGAGCACGAGCGCTATCTCACCGAGAAGCACGCCAAGAAGCCGGTCATCGTGATGAACTACCCGAAGGACATCAAGGCGTTCTACATGCGGGTGAACGACGACGGCCGGACGGTCGCGGCGATGGACGTGCTGGCGCCGGGGATCGGCGAGATCATCGGCGGCAGCCAGCGCGAGGAGCGGCTCGAGGTGCTGGACGCGCGCATGACGGAGCGCGACATCGACAAGGAGCACTACGCCTGGTACCGCGACCTGCGCCGCTACGGCACGGTGCCGCACGCGGGCTTCGGCCTCGGCTTCGAGCGCACGATGGCCTACGTCACCGGCCTCGCCAACGTGCGCGACGCGATCCCGTTTCCGCGGACGCCGGGACACGCGATGTATTGAGGCGCACTGCTTCGGCGATCGCGTCTGCGTTCGCCGTCACCATCTCCCCGAGGCTGTCAAAATTCGTGTCAATGCATGCGGGTCCGTCAATGTCGAGAGTCCCGATGGGGATCAAATTGACATCGGCAGGGTCGCAGCTTGTAATTACATCTCTGAGCGGAGGTGATGCGGTTGAGGCGGCCCAGCTGCTGTGTCGGTTGCCTCACAGACTGACACCCGGCCGCCCATGCGTTGATGCGCTCGCCTCGCATCATGACAGTGACGGTGCCTCATCGTCCCCATCTGTTTGCACACACCTTCATGAAGGGTTCGCCTCCCGGATGGGAGCCGTCAGGTGCCGCACATCGTTATGTCCGGTGATTGGGGCAAAGCAGCCCAACCGCTGACGAGGCGGAATTGACCGGAATGACCCGGCTCGGACATACAGCTGCGAAATGAGAACGGAGATCCCGCAGTACTGTGGTCCCCTGCAGCACCTCCATGTGTTAGGGTCTGTGCCACGCTGCTGAATTGGTCGGGGAATTGGATTCTGGGGCGGATGATCAGCCACCAAGGAAACGCACAGACAACGGCGAGGAGACATCATGGGCGCGTTGGCATTCTCCAGGACAGTCTTGATGCTTGCCTGTTCCCTCGGCATCGCCGTGGCACTTGTCGGCGAGGCTGCCTCCCAGGGATCGTCGTCCCGTCCTCTCGTGAGCGAGGCACAGTTCGAAGCCTGGCAAACCGAGTTGTCAAACTGGGGACGCTGGGGGAAGGACGATGAACTCGGAACGCTCAACCTGATCACGCCCGAAAAACGCAGGGCGGCGCTGGCGCTGGTGAAGGAGGGGGTGCCAGTGTCGCTGTCGACGAATACATTCTTTGAAAAGGCCATCGACGTCCCGTGTCCAGCCGAATGGGCGATGACCTCCGTTTCGCAAACCGGAGCCACCGATCGCGTGGCGTTTCCCTGCATCCACAACGCAGCCTCGACTCACATTGATTCTCTCGCGCACACGTTCTTCCGCGGAAAGATGTGGAACGGCTATGACACTTCAGGCTTGGTGACGATGCAAAAGGGGGCTGAGAAGAATTCCGTGATGCCCATGAAAAACGGGATCGTCACACGCGCGGTGTTGTACGACATCGCGCGGCTCAAGGGTGTGCCGTATCTCGCGCCGGGCGATCGCATCTTTCCCGAGGACATGGAGGCATGGGAAAGGCAAACGGGTGTTCGCGTGGGGCCCGGCGATGCGCTGGTGCTTCGCTGGGGCCGCTATGGCCGACGAGCCAAGCTCGGTCCGGAAGAAGGCGCCGCCGGGTTCGATAATTCGATCCTTCCGTGGCTGAAACAGCGCGACGTTGCGTTGATCGTCTGGGAAACCGCCGCCTATACGCCGCAGCCCGCGGGTGATCTGTTCAGAAACGCCGTTCACAATTTCGTCCAAGCGATCCTGGGTATCCATGTGCTCGACCGCGCGGATTTGGAGGCGTTGAGCGAGGCGGCGGCCTCCCGCAATCGCTGGGAGTTCATGTTGACCGTGAACCCTTTGGCGCTCCCCAATGCGACGGGATCACCGGTCAATCCGATTGCGATGTTCTGAGCGCGCCGCTCAAGACCTTAGCGACCGGCGACGCCATCAATGCCGTCCTCGCCGGCACCGGCCATGATTTCCGCCTCATCCTCGCCCGACTGAGGCTCCTTTGCGCCTGATACTGGCGATGCTTCAATCTGCTTTCTTAGTCCAGGCTTGGCGCCACGTGGATCACACCCACATTGTCTTCGATGGAGATCGTCGTACCGAATGGCTTAGACAGATCCTGAACGTGCTTGAGGATCCGCCGGGCCTGCTCCGGCGACGGCGTCATTGGAACACCCGCTTTCGACACGGTCCGCGTTCCATCGATGCCGCAATCGGCAGGGTACAGGCGGACCTCGACAAGCTTGCCGCCTTCATACCGGCTTGCTGTCAGCAGCACTTCCTTGTTGTCCGGCTGGCGCGACTGCTGCGCTACGGGCGGGCGGGAGGGGTCGGTAACCTCGATTGCAGGACCTTCGTGCTGGACGAAGCTCGCCACGCCGTAAAAGATCGGCTTGCCCTTGTAGATCTCCACGCCCCGCAGGGTGTGGACGCCATGGCCGACGAATACGTCCGCACCATTGTCAATCGCCTTGTGGGCCAGCTCGATCAGAAAGTCCGGCGTGCTATTGTCGTGGCTGTACGCCTGGTAGCTGAAGGAATTCTGGTGGGCGTGGATCGCCACGACCATGAAGTCCGAGTTCTGCTTTCCAACGCGGATGCTCCGCATGATCCCGTCTAGATCCCTTTGGTCGATCGTGTAGGTGAGGCTTCCTACCTTTTCGCCCACCTTATACCGGGTGCCAAACAGGAGCAGCTCGTTCTGCGACTCGTTGGCGGGCGCGGGGGCGACGGGAACCGTCACTTCGGAACGATGCGCGTACGACGCGTCGCGGATCTTGCGCAGTGACGCCATCTGCTCGGCCGTGACGATGTTGTGGGGGATCACGTGCAGAGGATTGAGGCCGGGCCATTTATCCCGCGCGTCGGTGTACCGCGTCGGCCCGGGGTAGGAGCTCGGGTCAATTGAGTACATGCCAACCACGCCGATCGTCCCTTTGGGCGTGACGCCGACCTGCGCCCGTCGCGCCTCTGTCAGGTCTTTCCCGGAGCCCGCATGCGTGATCCTCGCCTCATCGAGCAGCCGGTTGGTCATGAACATCCCCTCGCTACCACCATCCATCGTGTGGTTGTTCGAGGTGGTCATGACCCGGATTCCCATCGCCTTCAAATCGTCAATGATCGTCTTGGGACCGCCCACCTGCGGGCCGTGGTAGTTCGGGTCCGATTGGTCGATAATCGGACCTTCCATATTGGCGTAGGTCGAGTCCGCCGCGCGCATCACTTTGGTCAACGCCTGAAAGCCCGCATCGCCCAACTGACCCACTGGGCGACGGATGATGATGTCCCCGACCGCAGCGAAGGTGAAGGGCTCGGTGATTTTCATCGCGAGCTCTTTGGCCGCATCGCGCCGCGTTTGTGGCAGCGCAACGTCTCCCTCCGCCGCGCCCTGTCCCCTGGCGAGGGTAACACACGTCACTGCCAGGGCAGCCACGACTAATCCTGCAGCGGCGAGCTTCTGATTCCTGAGACCGCTTCGAGATTTGATTTTTCTCATGGGAAGCCCCTTGACCGGGATTTCTATTGTTGAGTTCGCGGAAATTATGCATTGCATGCGGAAAAGTAAATGTTTGTTGCGTCGCGTTCGGCTAAGCTAAGTGGGTACTTCGGAAGTGCCAGCCTGGGGAGCTGCAACTCGACCTCCTCGCACAGCTTCCTCTCAGAGCGAATGCCGCAGCAGTAACCCACGATGAGCATCCGGATCATCAGTTCCGGGTCGATCGAAGGCCGGCCCATCTCGCCGCAGAAGGGTTCCAGCTTCTCCCGAAACTCAACCAATATCCGCGTCACCGTCGGATTAATGCGGCGCAGAAGATGCGGCTCGGGAACGCGCTTTTCGAGGTTGAAGAGATAGAACAGCGGGCTCTGATCGACCGTCTGCCGACCCATCATGACCCCCCTGCACCGTCGAAAGCCTCAACGCGACGGAACCATGACTCGTTTTCAACAGCATCGACCCAGAGCGGCCGTGCGGCCAGAAAAAAGGTGCAGCGCAGCAACGTATCGTTGACTCGCGCAGCATCATGAAAGCCAACGACGAACAAAAGCGATAGGAGAAATACCTGAGTTCCAACGTGCGGTGGAACCGTCGAGCCGCCAGAATAACCCGGTCTCCGAGCTCGGCGTTGGCCCTCGCTGTTTGGCCTGAACCCCCTCAGCCGGGGCCTTCTTTTCTCAAGCGCGAAATGGCACTGAAAACCAAAACGCCCCGAGTTGGCTCGGGGCGTTCGAGATTTTTCAGGCGGCCTGGATTTACCAGAACTTGTAGCTCACGCCGACTCGAGCCGAAGATACAAACTCGTGGTTCCACACGGGGTTCGCCGCCACGGCTGCAGTTCCCGGGAAGAAGGCGGTACCGGTCGCCCCGCTCAGATTGTAGTAGAGGTATTCTGCTCTGACGACCCAGTTGTTCCTCCAAGGGGCCCAATCCACGCCACCGCCCACTACGTAGCCCGAGCCAGTGTTGCTGAAAGAGGTGACGCCGCAGTTGGGGCAGCCACCCGAAAAGGCGTCGAGCGAGGTATAGCTGGACCTACCCCAAGCGCCACCGCCGGTCACATAGACCAAGACATTAGCTGCCCAAGCGTAGCCTAACCGTCCCCGTATGGTAGCAATCGAGTCCAGGTTGCTCGTCCAGGCGAGACCACCAGAACCCACCGGCGAACCGTTTGGAAATAGATTGGGTGCAACTGCCGTGCCGCCCAGATGGGTGCCGCTGTAGTCTCCCTCAATTCCGATTACCCAAGCGGGCGTCCATTGGAAATTACAGCCGGCATAGCCGCCACCGATCACGCCGCTTCCATTGATAGTGCCAGTAACGCCCCCCTGAAAGAGGACCGGCGGCGAGGTGTTGGAGACGTCCTGAGTGCTCCAGGCACCGCCGACATCTCCGCCGATATAGCAACCGGTCCAGCTAAAGGCCGGAGCCATTGGGGGCGGAGCCTTTACGTACATATCGGCAGCCGTGGCGGGCGCGACCAGAGCGCCAAACGCGAGAGCAGAAACAAGTATTTTCTTCATGATAAATCAGTCCCCCTTTATTAGATCAGTTGACGTTACGACATTTTCTCGGTGCAGGCTGTTGCATCATCGCAACAATTCTGAAAATTCGACTTGGTGCCAAAAGAGGGCCAAAAGACCTCGATGCCGATGGGGTGGCGCGCGAGAGGCCACCGGAGATCGATTTGACTGCCCGATTGAGCCGATGATACTCGGCAACATGCGCGAGAAAGGGCGCTCGCAGAGCCTCGGGAGCCAACCCTGGCCTCATCGCGTCACGTTTAAGATTCCTGGAAAAGCAGAACGGGGGGACTATCCTTTTTGCAGTGCGAGAGGCAGCTCCTGGCCGTTCGCTTCACCTATTGCAGGGCACAAGAATCTCCGGATTCGAAGATTGACCGGACATGGCTAGTCTCGCCGACCCCGATCACCCCTTCGCATGCAACGCGCGCCAAATCGCCTGCGCCGTGACCGGCATCTGGATTGCCGCCGCGGCCTCCGCCGGCAGCGCGTTCGCGATCGCGTTCACGATGGCGCAGGGCGCGGCCGTGGTGCCGGCCTCGCCCGTGCCTTTGACGCCGAGCGGATTGGTGGTGCAGATCGCCTCGTGGTGAAGCACCGTCATGGCTGGCACGCCGTCCGCGCGCGGGATCGCGTAATCCATGAACGAGCCGGCAAGCGCCTGGCCGCTGTCGGGATCGTAAACGGTCGCCTCGCACAGCGCCTGGCCCAGGCCCTGGGCGACGCCGCCATGGATCTGGCCGGTGGCGAGGACAGGGTCCAGCACGCGGCCGCAGTCGTCGACGGCGACATAGGACACGATGTCCGTCGCGCCGGTCTCGGGGTCGATCTCGACCTCGGCGACGTGGCAGCCGTTGGGGAACGACGGCCCGGTCCTGACCTCGCCCTTGGTGTCGAGGCCTTCGCCGAGCACTCCCTGCCGCACCAGCTCGGTCGCCCGCGCGGCGACGTCGAACAGCGAGATGCGGCGCGCGCTGCCGGGCACCTCGAAATGCCCGTCGTGAAAGGCGAGCTCGGTCTCCCTGGCCTGCAGCAGCAGCGCCGCGGCCTTGCGCGCCTTCACCAGCATGGCATCGATCGCATTGGAGATCGCGCCGCCGACCAGCATCGTGGAGCGCGATGCCACCGCGCCGAAACCTGGGACGTCGCGGGCGGAATCCCCGCAGAGGATGGTGACGGACTGCGCGGGAATGCCGAGCCTGCCGGCGACCAGCCGGCCGAACACCGTGGCGTGGCCCTGGCCGCTGGACGACGCACCGATGCCGATATTAACGGCGCCGCCGCCCGGAAACGCGATGGTCGCTGCCTCGTCGAGATGACCGCCCGATATCTCGAGATAGCAGCCGATGCCGATGCCGCGCAGCCTGCCCTGCTTGCGCGACTGCTTGCGCCGCGCCGCGAAACCCTTGTAATCGGCGGCGGCCAGCGCCTTTTCGAACAGCGCGGGGAAATCCCCGCTGTCATAGATGGAGCCGGTCGCGGTCTTGTAGGGGATTGCCTTGGGGCGGATGAGATTGCGACGCCGCAGCTCGGCCGCGTCGATGCCGCTGACCCGCGCCGCTTCGTCGACCGCACGCTCGAGGAGATAGTTGGCCTCGGGACGCCCAGCGCCGCGATACGGGCCGGTCGGCACCGTGTTGGTGAACATGGCGTGGGTGTCGATCACCATGCGCGGAATGTCGTACATGCCGGGCAGGCAGCCGGAGATGTGGATGGTCGGACAGAACAGCGCGACGCCGGTGAGGAACGCGCCCATGCCGGCAAGCCCCTTCACCCGGATGGCGAGAAACCTGCCGCGCTGGTCGAGCGCAAGCTCGACGTCCCAATAGGAATCCCGCGCCTGGTTGTCGCTGATGAAAGCCTCCGAGCGCGTCGACACCCAATGGATGGGAGGCCCGACTTGCTTGGCCGCGCACAACAACGCAACGTATTCCGGATAGCTCGATGCCTTCATCCCGAAGCCGCCGCCGACATCGTCGGTGAGGACGCGAAGCTTGTCCGGGGTGAGCCGCATCGCTCCGCACAGCTGCCCGCGAACGCCGGCGACCCCTTGAGTCCCGCAGCGCAGGGTGAAGCGGCCGGAGGCCGGATCGAAGCTCGCGGTCGCAGTGCGCGGCTCCATGGAGGCGACGGCGATGCGTTGGTTGACGAGCTGAACCTTGGCGACATGGGCGGCGCTTGCGAAGATCGCATCGATCTCGCGCCGGTTGGCGCCATCGGGATCGGCCGGCGCAGTCCAGTCGAAAGCGAGATTGCCGGGCGCTTCCGGCCATATCTGCGCTCCGGCAACCGCCTGATGGGCATCCACCACCGCGGGCAATGGCTCATAGTCGACGACGACCTGGTCGGCCGCGTCCTGCGCCTGCGCGGCGGTCGCAGCGACCACGAGCGCAACGGGCTGGCCGACATGCATGACGCGGTCCCCGGCGAGCGCAGGCCGGAACGGCGTGATGGGTTTCGATCCGTTGCGCCCCGGCAGCGGCACCGCCCCGGTCACGCTCGCGAGATTGGCGCCGACGAGATCGCCTGCCGTCATGACGGCAAGCACGCCCGGCAGCTTCGCCGCAGCGGCAAAGTCGATGCCGCGGATGGCGGCATGGGCGTGAGGCGAGCGCACGAACACGCCGGCTGTGACGCGCGCCGGGTGGAGATCGTCGCTATAGCGCCCGTGGCCACGCAGCAGCGCATCGTCCTCGACACGGCCGGGCCACGGCGCGTCATGGGCGTTCCCGTCCCGATGCGATGCATCAGCCATTCGCAAACCTCCATACCTTCAGTGCATGGTGTAGGTGCCGTCGCGTCTTTGTTCAATACGGGCGTGCTGAAGCGCTTTGGGCGAGCTAAAGTCGCTTGACCGCGACGACTTCACTGCCTGCCGCGCCGATCCGCTCGACGGCTTCCCGCAGCGGTTCTGCCACCACCGCCATGTCGAACGCGTTGGCGTGAAGCAATGTGGCGGCATCGCGCACGATCCCCACATGCCCTTTCCAGAACATGAGATCGCCGCGCCGAAGGCCGGTGAGATCGCCCATCGCGAGTGCGGTTCCCAGCGCCCGCTGCTGCATGTCGCTGTCGCGCGGACACACGATGCCGCTCGCGGTGAGCGCGACCTGCACCAGCCCGGAGCAGTCGATGCCGAGGCTGGTCTTGCCGCCCCAGAGATAGGGCACGCCGATGAAACGCTCGGCAACGGCGACGAAATCCGGCGCGGCGGCATTGAGCGGCGCGAGGTGGCGCACCGGCACGTAGCCGCCGGATGCCAGCCGCGCCAGTTCACCGTCGTCGCCGGCGACGGCGAGGCGACAGCCCAGCGGCAGCCCTTCGACCGGCTGTGCCTTGATTGAGCGGCCGGGAAACAGGATCGTCCGCACCGCCACCACCTTATGGGTCGGCTCGGCGCCGGGCGCGCGCAGCGCGTTCATCGGCAGCCAGCCGACATAACGGTCGGCGTGAAGCTGACCCCAGCCCCAGCCCTCACCGTCCTCCTCATAGATGGTGACGCGTTCGCCCTTGAGCGCCTCGGTCTCGAGCAGCGCGTCCGGCACCGGCGACCGCCGCACCGGCGCCACCGGATCGAATGCCTCGAAAACGGTGCCTTCGACAAAGCGTGCCGCCTGCACCTGGCCACGCAGATGCGCGGCCGCGAGGTCGGGCCGGACAGGCGTGACGCGCGGATCGAAACTCATGGATCAGCTGCCATAGCGCTCCACCAGCAGTGCATAGACTGCGCGCGCCGCCTGGCACTCGCCGCCTTCGGGACGCCCGGGCTTCGCCGACGGCGTCCAGGCATAGATGTCGAGATGCAGCCATGCCTTCGCCGCGCCGACAAAGCGATTGAGGAACAGCGCGCAGATGATCGAGCCGGCGAAGCCGCCGGTGGCGATGTTGTTCATGTCCGCGACCTTGGAGTCGAGCATCGCGTCGTAGGGCCGCCACAGCGGCAGGCGCCACAGCGGGTCATGCACGGCGCGGGCATGGCGGGCGAGATCGCCGGCGAGCGCCTCGTCGTCGGTATAGAAGGGCGGCAGATCGGGTCCGAGCGCGACCCGGGCGGCGCCGGTGAGCGTGCCCATGTCGACGAGGAGTTCGGGGCTCTCCTCGTCCGCCAGCGCCAAGGCGTCGGCGAGAATGAGGCGGCCTTCCGCATCGGTGTTGCCGACCTCGACCTGCAGGCCCTTGCGCGATTTGTAGACGTCGAGCGGCCGGAATGCCCCGCCGGATATGGAATTTTCGACGGCGGGGATGAGCACGCGCAGCCGCACCGGGAGCTTGCGGTCCATGATCATGTGGGCGAGCGCGAGCACGCTCGCGGCGCCTCCCATGTCCTTCTTCATCAGCAGCATGGCGCTGTCGGGCTTGATGTCGAGCCCGCCGGTGTCGAAACAGACGCCCTTGCCGACCAGCGTCACCTTTGGCGCGGCGGGATCGCCCCAGCTCATGTCGATCAACCGCGGCGGGGCGGCAGCGGCGCGGCCGACCGCATGGATCAGGGGAAAGTTGCGCTCCAGCAGATCGTCGCCGACGGTCACGCCGATCGCGGCGCCGTGACGCGCCGCAAGCGCGGCCGCGGCGTCGGCGAGCTCGCGGGGGCCCATGTCGTTGGTGGGCGTGTTGATGAGGTCGCGGGCGAGATATACGGCCTCGACGATGCGGGTGAGGTCGGCGCCGTCCGCCCCTTCCGGCACCTCGAGGCGCACTTCTGTGGCGGGCTTGCCGTAGCGCACGAACCGGTAGGCGCCGAGCGCCACCGCGATGGCGGCGAGGCGCTGGTCGTGGGCTGTATTGGCGAAGCGGTAGACGCCGCAGGGCAACACACCCGCAAGCGTGCCCGGAAGGAACGGGTTGAAGGGCTTTGCCTGGTCTTCCAATCCGAACAGAACCGCGGCAAGGGTCCCGTCGGGCGCGGGAAGCAACGCGTGACGCCCCGCTGTCGGCTCGAACCCGGCGGCCTCGGCGAATGTGCAGGCCCTGTCATCGAGGCTTCCGCGGATATCGCGCCAGGTGCTTGCCGTCACGAACCAGATCGGAATGGCCGCAGCGCCGCCGCGGGTCACGAATGCCGGGTGCATGGATGAATCCTTGAGACTTCAGCCCCTGCTACCACGCCGCCCCACCGAGTTGAAGGAAGTTCGGTTCGGTGGTCGCGGCCCTCCCACGCTGCAGCCGCGCGAGGCGGCGGTGGGGCGATTAACCGTTCATTAGGGTTAACGTTCTATTGATGACCATCGGAAGCATGAAAGTGGGCGCGACCGTGATCCCGACACGTCATCCGTCCTTCTCTCGGCATCGCCGGATCCAACGGAGCATGGCGCTCGCGGCACTCGGCCTCGCGCTGTGTGCCGGCGGCTGCCAGAACATTGCGTCACTGACGTCCGCCGCGGCCGTCGCCCCGCAGCCCCCCGCCAGCCCAAAAACCGAAGCCGAATGGCGGGCCGAAGCCGAAAGGCTGGCCGGCCGCTATCGCGAAAAACCGAATGATCCCGCGACGGCAATCGCCTACGCGCAGGCGCTGCGCGGCAGCGGCCAGCGAGCGCAGGCCGTCTCGGTGCTGCAGCAGGCATCCCTCCAGCACCCCCGCGACACCGCCCTGCTCGGCGCTTACGGCCGCGCGCTTTCCGACGTCGGCAATCTCGAGCAGGCGCTCGAGGTCCTCAACCGCGCCCACACGCCCGACCAGCCGGATTGGCGCATTCTCTCCGCGCAAGGTGCGGTGCTCGACCAGCTCGGCCGCCACAACGAGGCGCAGCGATATTATTCCAGCGCGCTCAAGATAAAGCCCGACGACCCCGGCGGTGCTCTCCAATCTCGGCCTGTCCTACGCTCTCGCCAAGGACCTCAAGAACGCCGAGGCGACGCTGCGGCGTGCCGCGGCGGCCGGCGGCACCGATCCGCGGGTGCGGCAAAACCTCGCTCTCGTGGTCGGCCTTCAGGGCCGCTTCGGCGAAGCCGAAGGCATCGCGCGCGCCGACCTGCCGTCCGACGAGGCGGCCGCCAACGTCGCCTATCTGCGCAAGATGCTGGCGCAACACGACGACTTCAAAACAGTGACGCGACCGCGGACGGTGGCCTCCGCCGACCGGACCTGACGGCCGGCGCGCGCCGGCTCGGCGCAGCACATTCCCTTCCGACAGTCATGGCCGGGCGTCTTGTCCCGGCCATCTCGATTGTGGAGGTACGGTCATCGCCATGATTGGCGACCGCAGTTCTTAAACGCGGTGCCCTCCGCATCGAGATCGCCGGACAAGTCCGGCGATGACGCGGACAATGCGCACCGACGTGGCCGAGCCCGCTACCTGAATTGCTGCATCACCTTGATGACCGCCGGCCCGAGAATCACCATGAACAGCACCGGCAGGAAGAACAGGATCATCGGCACGGTCAGCTGCGGCGGCAGGGCCGCGGCCTTCTTTTCGGCAGCGGTCATGCGCTGATCGCGATTTTCCTGGGCGATCACCCGCAGCGTCGTCGCCATCGGCGTTCCGAAGCGCTCGCTCTGCTGCAAGGCCATGCAGAGCGATTTCACCCCTTCCAGCGGCACCCGCTTGGCCAGGTTCTCGAAGGCTCTGGCGGCGGTCCGGCAGGTAGGACAGTTCCGCCGTCGCCAGCGTCAATTCCTCGGCGAGCTCGATCGATTGCGCCCCGATCTCCTCGCTGACGCGCTTGAACGACGATTTCGAGCGACATGCCGGACTCCACGCAGATCAGCAGCAGATCGAGCGCGTCGGGAAATGCCCGGTTGATCGAGGTCTGCCGGCGCTGGATCCGGTTGTTGATGAACAGATTGGGCAGTATTCATGCCGAGATAGGTGGCGCCGATGCAAATGCCGAGCTTCAGGGTCCAGGCGATGTCGAGATTGAGGACCAGGAATACGTAGACGAGCGACGCGCACAGCATCGCCAGCGGCGCGACCAAGCGAAAGAACAGGAAGACGACATAGGGTCCGTGTCCGCGGTATCCGGCCTCGACGAGCTTCGCGCGCACCGTCTCCTGCCCGACCCAGTCGGACAGCTTGAACTTCTCCACCACCGTCTGCATGTACTGCTTCGGCGACGTCCGCAGGCTCGGCTTTTCGCCGCGCGGCAAGGCGCTCGCGCTCGCGCTGGCGGATCTTTTCGCGCTCCGAGGCCACCGCCGCCATGCGCTTTTCGAGCGCGTCGCCGCCCAGCAGCGGCATCGCGAGGGTGATGCACCGTCGCGCCGGCGGCGATCGCGGCGAAGATCATCGCCATCAGGCGCTTGTTTTCAAAGACCGCGAACAGAAAATCGAGCATGTCGCCCTCAGATATTGAAATTGATCATCTTCTTCATGACCATGATTCCGATGCCCATCCACACCGCCGATCCGGCCAGCATCATTTGCCCGACCCGCTCCGTCCACAGCAGCGTGATGTAGTCGGGGCTGGTGATATAGACGATCGACATGACCGCGACCGGCAGCGAGCCGATGATGGCCGCCGAAGCCTTGGCCTCCGTCGACATCGCCTTGATCTTGCCCTTCATCTTCTTGCGGTCGCGCAGCACCTTGGAGAGATTGCCGAGCGCCTCGGAGAGATTGCCGCCGCTTTTCTGCTGGATCGCGATGACGATGGCGAAGAAATTGGCTTCCGGCAGCGGCATGCGCTCGAACAGCTTCGCGCAGGCTTCGCCGAGCGGGACGCCGACGGCCTGGGTCTCCATGATGAGCCGGAACTCGGTGCGGATCGGTTCCGGCGCTTCGGCGGCGATCACGCGCAGCGAATCTCCCGAGCGGCAGGCCGGATTTGATGCCGCGAACGATGACGTCGATGGCGTCGGGAAACCGGTCGAGGAACTTCGTCTCCCGCCGCTTCTTGAGAAGCGACAGGGTCCAGCGCGGCAAGCCGAACCCGGCGGCGAAGCCGAACAGCGCCGCCGGGAGCAGGCCGAAGTCGACGATGTACACCGCAGCGAACGCGACGGCGCCGAGCGCTCCGCTGACGATGAAGAATTGCCGTTTCGTCCACGACAGGCCTGCCTGGGCGATGCGGATCGACAGCGGCGGCGAATTCGTTTTCTTGCGCCGTTCCTCGAGTTCCTTGAGGCTGCTTTCGACCTGCTCGCGGCGCGATTTCAATGCCCGCGAGTTCGCCTTGGATGTCGGCACGCCGGACTTGGCGACGACCAGCATCCGCTTTTCGGCTTCCTTTTCGCCGGACAGATAGGGGTAGACCAGCACCCACGCTATCGCGCCGGCGCAGAAGGTCGCCAGGAGGAAGATCGCGAGCGTCTCCATGTCTATCGTTTCCTCGCGTCAGGTCGGAGCGTCGGCAAGGGCAGCATCGAGCGCGGCGGCGAGCCGCTTTTCTTCGTTGAAGTAGCGGGCCCGATCCCAGAATCGCGGCCGGCCGATCCCGGTGGAGCGGTGGCGGCCGATCAGCTTGCCGTTGGCGTCCTCGCCCAGGAGGTCGTAGACGAACAGATCCTGGGTGATGATGACGTCGCCCTCCAGCCCGAGCACCTCGGTGATGTGGGTGATGCGCCGGCTGCCGTCGCGCAACCGGGCGGCCTGAACGACGACGTCCACCGACGCGCAGATCATCTCGCGTATGGTGCGGGACGGCAGCGTGAAGCCGCCCATGGTGATCATCGATTCGAGTCGCGACAGCGCTTCGCGCGGATTGTTGGCGTGCAGCGTCCCCATCGAGCCGTCATGGCCGGTGTTCATGGCCTGCAGCAGATCGAACGCCTCGGGCCCGCGGACTTCGCCGACGATGATGCGTTCCGGGCGCATGCGCAGGCAGTTCCTGCACGAGCTCGCGCATGGTGACTTCGCCGCCGCCTTCGAGGTTGGGCGGACGCGTCTCCAGGCGGACCACATGGGGCTGCTGGAGCTGCAATTCGGCCGCGTCCTCGCAGGTGATGATGCGCTCGTCGATATCGATGTAGCGGGTCAGGCAGTTGAGCAGCGTGGTCTTGCCGGAGCCGGTGCCGCCCGAGACGATGGTATTGACCCGGCAGCGGCCGATGATCTTGAGCACGTCGGCGCCTTCTGGAGTGATCGTGCCGAACCGCACCAATTGCTCGAGCGTGAGCTTGTCCTTCTTGAATTTGCGGATGGTGAGGGTCGGGCCGTCGATCGAAAGCGGCGGTGCGATGACGTTGACGCGCGAGCCGTCCGGCAAGGCGCGCGTCGCAGATCGGCGAGGATTCGTCGACGCGCCGGCCGACCTGGCTGACGATGCGCTGGCAGATGTTGAGAAGCTGCTGGTTGTCGCGGAACCGGATGCCGGTCCGCTGGATCTTGCCGGCGATTTCCACGTAGACCGTGGTGGCGCCGTTGACCATCACGTCGGAAACGTCGTCGCGCGCCGAGCACCGGCTCCAGCGGACCGTATCCGAGAACGTCGTTGCAGATGTCGTCGAGCAGTTCCTCCTGCTCGGAAATCGACATCACGATGTTCTTGATCGAGATGATCTCGTTGACGATGTCGCGGATTTCCTCCCGCGAGGAGTCCGGATCGAGCTTGGCCAGCTGCGACAGATCGATGGCCTCGATCAGCGCGGTGAAGATGCTGGTCTTGACCTCGTAGAAGATCTCGGAATGACGGGTATCGAGCGACGCCTCGAACTGCGGCGCCGGCGGTGCTGCGCCGCCCTGAGCGGATTTCGGCGCGTCGGGAATGGCTGCGCTCCTGGCGGAGGCAGCGGGCGGAGCCGCCGTGGGCGTCGCCAACTGCGCCGGCACGAGGCTCGGCGCCGGCGACGGCGGAGCGTCGCGCGGGTCGATTGTCGAGCCGGAGCGCTTTCCGAACAATGAAGCCTCCGTCAGCGCGCGGCTTCGCCGCGCCAGCAGTTTGGTGAACGGCGCGAATAGGCCGCCGCGCGGCTGTTTGATAATCGCCGCGCCCGGTGAGCGTCTTCGCCAACGACCTGAACGTCTCGGAAATCCGGTGGCTCGACGCGATCTCCGCGATCATCTGGCCGTTATTGGCGGCGGTGCCGAACATCTGCGGCTCGAACGGGATGATCGCCAGCGGCTCGTCCTCGATCGCCTTGGCGAAGTCGGCCGGCTTGATCTCCGGACGCTTCGGAACGCCGACCATGTTGAGGCAGTAGAGCGGGCGCCGGTCGTTCGGACGCGAGCCGCGCAACAGATCGATCATGCTCTTGGTGTTGCGCAGATTGGCGAGATCGGGCGCCGCCACCACCAGGATGTCGTCGGCGCAGATCAGGACCCGCCGGGTCCAGGCGCTCCACTGATGCGGCACGTCGAGCACAATGTACGGGACCGTCCCGCGCAGGACGTCGAAGATCGGATCGAACGCCTCGGCGCCGAAATCGTAGACCCGGTCGAGCGTCGCCGGCGCGGCCAGCAGGCTCAGGTGATCGGTGCATTTCGACAGCAGGCGATCGACAAAGGCGGTATCGACGCGATCGGGCGCGAATACCGCGTCGGCAATTCCCTGCGGTGGGTCCTGGTTGTAGTCGAGGCCGGCGGTGCCGAACGGCAGGTCGAGATCGGCGATCACGGAATCCAGATGCATGTCCCGCGCGACCGCCCAGGCGATGTTGTGGGCCACGACGGAAGCGCCGACGCCGCCCTTGGCGCCGACCACGGCCAGTATCTTGCCGACCGGCTTGGCGTCCGGAGCGTTGAACAGCGAGCAGATCGTGCGCACCACGTCGATGGTGGTGACCGGGGCGATCATGTAATCGCTGATGCCGCGCCTGATCAGTTCGCGATAGAACACCACGTCGTTGTGCCGGCCGATCACGATGACGCGCGTGCCGGCGTCGCAGACGTCCGCCAGCTCGTCGAGCCCGGTCAGAATGTCGTTGCCGCGATCCTCCGATTCGAGGATCACCACGTTCGGGGTCGGCGAGGTCTTGTAGGCTTCGAGCGCCGCGGCGATGCCGCCCATCTGCATGCGCAAATGGACCTTGGCCAGCCGGCGATCTTCCGCCGCGGCCTGGACGATCGACGGCGGTTTCGGCGGTCTCGCAGAACGCCTGCACCGACACCCGCGGCGCCGGCGCGATGAATTCCTCCGCCTCGGCGATGCCGGGCGATTCGATGTGTCCGGCCTTTTCCTGATACCTGATCATTTTCCGATGTCGCTGATCTTGGCCTTGTCGGTGTCCGGATATACCGTCGCGGTGCTTTCACCTTTCCGATACTTGTCGAAGACCGTGTCGCGCCGCGCCGTATAGGGCGGTATTTCGGCGCGCGGCTGCACGATGATCGACAGGCTCGTCCACCATCGCCGCCATGATTGTGCTGCATGCGAGCAGCCGAGATTCCAGTACGGCTCGTTGGTCATGTAGTCGAGGCCCGCGCCCGGGCCGAGATCGTTGGGCCAGCGGCCGCACGGCCCGGCGCTCGCATTGATCTTGGGATATTCGAGCACGACCGGAACGAGCTGGTTCGGCGGTGAACTGCGGCAGCTGCGTCACCACGATGCCGCCGGCAGGAACGCCGGAAGCGACGAGAATCGATCGGATTTCCGGGACGGACTCGGCGGGCGGCCTCCTCGTTGGAGGTGCCGGTGGGAATGCGAATTGCGACGCCGCCGGTCGCATTGCGATGCCAGCCATGCGCGAAGGAAGCCACCTGGGCCCGCTGCACCGGCGTGAGGTCGGTGCGGTGGCTGCCGATGAAGAGCTCGACGGCGCGGGTGCCCTCGCGGAGCTTGATCGGATGCCGCAGCCGATAGTCTTGTGGCGCCGTCGGGGTCACCTCGGCGACCGGGATCGCGGGTTCGGTCGTCTGGCACGCCGCCAGCGCGGCGCCGGCCAGCATGACCGCCGCCACCGTGCCGGCGTGCCAGCGATTGCGCGCCGCTCGTCTCGGAGATCCAAACGCCTTCATCATCTTCTCCTCGCAGCGCATCTCAGTCGATTATGAAGCCGTAATTGCCGCGATAGGGACCGCGGCGCATCGGCCGTGCCGGGCCCGCCATAGATCCGGTTGAGACGGCCGAGCAGAACGGCCGAAGGATCCGGCGAGTCGGCGTAGCCGTCGTCCGGCCGCGCCAATTCCTTCGACGAGCACCGCATGCACCACATACGGCGCCACGAGGATCATCAGCTCGGTCTGTTCATTGAGGTAATCGCGGCTGCGGAACAGCGTGCCGAGCATCGGCAGCGTCCATGAGACCGGGGAAGCCGTTGAGCGCTGCCGCCGTCTGATCCTGGATCATTCCCGCCATCGCCAGCGCGCCACCGGACGGAATTTCGACGGTTGTATCGGCGCGCCGCACCTGGAGCGAGGGAATGGTGACGGTCGAATTCGTGCCGGTGTAGTTCAAGGTCAGCGAATTGTCGGCTGGCGAGGTCTGGAGACCTCGGTCATCACCTTGAGGCTGATCTTGCCCTCTCCCAGCACCACCGGGGTGAAGTTGAGGCTGACGCCGAATTTCTTGAAATCGACCGAGGGCGTGCAAGCCGACAGCGCGCCGGTGGTCGTATAGTTGCAGGCCGGAATTCCCGGGATGGGAAATTCGCCGCCGGCCAGGAACGTGGCGCTTTCGCCCGAAATCGCGGTCAGGGTCGGCTCGGCCAGCATGCGTATCACGCCGGCGCGTTCCATCGCCTGCAAGGTCGATGCGACCGAGCCGAACCTGGCCGGTCGACCTTCGTGTTGCCGATGGTCTGCAGCGCCGCCGAGAACGGATTGTTGGTGACGAATTTGAGCACCGCCTGGCCCTGGCCGAGGCCGGTTCCGGTGGTGGTCATGTTGATGCCGAACTGCTTGATGACCTCGCGCTGAATTTCCGCGACCGTGACCTTGAGCATCACCTGATCGCGCCCGCGGATGGTGATCTGTTGACCACCTTGACGGTGTCGCCGACCAGCCGGGCGGCGATGTCATAGGCCTGCTGGGCTTCGATCGGGGTCGCGACCGCGCCCGACAGCATGACGCCGTCTTTGCCGATGCCCTCGACGTGGACATTGCCTTCCGGGAACATCTGCTTGAGCATCGCGCGCAAGCCGTTGAGATCGCGGGTGACCGCGATGTCGAAGCCGGCGAGCTGGCGGCCTTCGGCATCGAAGAAGTACACGCTGGTCTGCCCGACGTCGACGCCGATCAGATAGGCGCGCCGGGACGTGCGTACCACGGCATTGGCGATCTTGGGATCCGCGACCAGCACATCCTTGATGTCGCGCGGCACGTCGACGACCACGGACTTGCCGACGCCCAGCGGCACGAAATTCGAGCCGAATTCCGAGGCCACGATCTTCACCGGAGGGGGGGCCGGCGGATTTGCGGCCGACTGGCCCGCCCACGCAAGGCCGAGGCTCGCGACGATGACGGCGGCGAGGCATGCTGGAAGCGTTGCGACGCGGGGAATCGTCCTTTTGGGCATTGGAAGTGCCTTCTTCCTCATTTCGGTATCGTCGTCGTCGTCACGCCGAACCGGACCATGTTGAAACGATTGGAGGGCCCCGAATCATCCGGCGGGGGAACGTCCCCCTGCTTGGACGGATCGGAGTCGGCGAGGCTGCGCAAAGCGAGCGAAAGCGAACCCATCAGTCGCCCCATCGCCAGAGTTTCGACCTGGCGGGGCGTCAGTTCGAGGGTCGCAGTCCGGCCGACCACCACCTTCTGGCCGTTCTTTTCTTCGACATTCTGATCGATGGCGAGGACCCGCACGTCGCTCAGAAGGGTTTCCGCAATCTGGGATTCGATGCCGGTGAGACGTTCGGCCTCGCGGTCACGGCGCGACAGGATCACGTCGACCCGATCGTTGGGAAGAATGAACCCCCCGGCGCCGGTCTCGGCGGAAATCTCGGTCGAAACCGCCCGCATTCCCGACGGCAGGATGGCCGCCATGTAGCCAGAGCCCTTTGCCTTGATGAGCTTGCTTTCCCGCACCGGCTCGCCGCTGGCAATCGGCACGCGGGCGATGGCGCCGGAGAGCTGCTCGATGGCATCGGGGCGGTCGGCGCGGCGCACGTAGAGCGGGTTCGCCGCCGATGCGGGCCAAGCCACCCACTCCATATCCTGGGCCCCGATCGTCTGGCCGATATTGACGTCCTTCTTCGCAACCAGGATTTCGGTGGTGTTGACCGCCACCACGGGCGCCGGCGCCGCCGGAGGCGGCGCATCGGATCGGCTGGCAAGCAGTGCTGCAATGCCACCGGCCACAATTGCGATGCCGAGCACGGCAAGGCGCGCGATCTTCATACGCTTCGCTTTCTAAGACGCGACGGCGGAACGCCATCGCGGCAATTCCATCAGCCAAACGTCAATTCATGGTTAATGCGAAGTATCGAAATCGAGTTAATTAAACGTTTAACCAAATTTTCCGGTCGCCCGGCAGGGTCGCACAAGGGCGGGCACCTGATCCGCACCCGGGAACAAGTCGGGGGCGGCAACCTTGCGTTGGGGCTGCCTCCTCAGCCGGCCGCCCGCATCCATACCGTCGACGGGTAGACGAGGAGAGCTGCGGCGGCCAGCGCAATGCCATAGGGCACGCCGCCCGCGGGCTCGTGCAGCCGCAACACCCATGGCTGGCTGGCTAGCGCCGGGGGCAAGGCCCGCTTGCGAAACTCCAGGATGAGCAAAGTGAGGGCGCCCCCCATCAGCGAGGCGTACAGGAGGTATTCGTAGAGGTGGCCCCAGCCGAGCCACAATGCGGTGGCGGCGGCGAGCTTGGCGTCGCCGCCGCCGATCCAGCCGCGGGAAAAGAATACGAAGCCGACCGCGAGCACGAAAACCCCCGCGGCGAGATGACTACCGATCTCCGCCACCGGCATACCGTCGAGCGCGGCAAGCGCCAGAAATCCGGCGGCCAGGATGACAGTCACGCGGTTGGAGATGGTCATCGTAAAGAGATCGGTCGAAGCCGCGAACGCCATCATTGCGGGAAACAGCAGCAGGCGGACGGCATCGATCAGCATCACGGTCTCTCCAAGCGGCGAGCCCGCCGCTCCCGGCGCGCGACCATAAGGTCGGTCGCTTTAGGAACCGTTAGCATTCGAGGCGCGGCCGAAGGTTTTGCCGGCGGCCGTGGAACCTTTCAAAATCATGAAACGCCAAAAACCTCGGGTCATCCCCGAGGCCTTCGTTGCCGGCCAGACGCCTGTTACTTGGCCGCGGTTTACTTGCCTGCGGTCTATTTGCCCGCGGTCGCGAGCTGCGAGCTGATGTTCGAGAAGGTCGACTTCAACTGGCTGCCGAGGCTGTTGACGACCGCGATGATCGCGACGGAGATCCCGGCGGCGATCAGACCGTATTCAATTGCGGTGGCGCCGGATTCGTCCCTAACAAAGCGCTGAATGAAGCGGTTCATTGCGATGCTCCTAAAAACCATACCGACGATCTGAACCCTGACCCTCCGACGTCATGTGTCGCCTCGGCCAACGGGACGAGCGACACCCTGACGCCGCGTCGTTGCGTTAAAGTTAATTTCAAAAGGCAAATACAGCGGACGCCGGCAAAAGCGGAGGTTGGTTAATAATTGATTGCCTCGATTATTCCGATCGCATGTGCGAATACCATGTAAAACATCATGTAAAATGCGATAAATTACTGTATCCATTTTTGATTGCCGCACGGCCATGGCAAGCTGCGGCGGATGCGGGCGTCGAGAAAACATCGAATTGACGCGGTTAATCCGCCGTTCCACATGTTCCCGATTGCCGTATCGTTTCGAATTGATTCATCAATTGACCGGTAAGTTCGGGCCGGCATCCCGAAGTTGGCCTTGGGCTATCCCGTCGAGGCTGCAAGTATTTTCGAGGTAGTATCATGCGTGGCGTCGTCGCGTTCGTGGCTCGGATCGCTCGGCCGGCGCAGATCGCCGCAATGATCGTCGCCTCCGTCGTCCTGGCAACGCCTCTTTCGTCTGCCCGTGCCGCCGAAGTGATCAACGTGATCATGGATCAGGCCAAGGTCGCGCGGGTGCCCGACCACACCGCCACTCTGGTGGTCGGCAACCCGCTGATCGCCGACGTCTCGATGCAGGCCGGCGGGACGATGGTGGTGACGGGAAAGGGATACGGCGTCACCAACCTCATCGCCCTCGACCGCGCCGGCAAGGTGCTCGCCGAGGAGCTGGTGCGGGTCAAGGGCCCCCTGGAAAGCGTCGTCGTTTATCGTGGCGCAACGCGGGAATCCTACGCCTGCGCACCGAATTGCGAGCGGCGGATCACGCTTGGCGACACCCCAGACATTTTCGAGATGACGCTGGGGCAAACTACGCTCCGCAACAGCCGTGCGCTGAATGGCCAAAACACACAGCCCGGAGCGCGCTAAGTCATCCCGTCCCCGCGATCCTGCGCAGCGTGGCAAGTTGATCGGTGATATTCGACTGGTCAGATTGAAAGATCATGCACCGCTTTTTTTTCAAGACCCCAACAAAGACCAAGCCGCCGTCGTCTTGGGCCGCAAGGCTGGTCTAAAGGGCGGTATCGCCGGGGCTGTTTCAATGTCACCGAAACAACGCGCTGAGATAGCTGCAAAGGTTCGCTGGAGCTAATAGATTCCCGTTGAGAACAAATTTTTAACGCAACTTTGATACGCTTCATTTACCGAGATTTCACGATTGGAACCCGACTATGACGCGCAGGACATTGATCCCTACCGCATCGCTTGTGGCGGTGATTGCCGCAGTCGGGTTCATCGCTACCGACCATGCCCGAGCGGCCGACATGCGAGTGACTAGCAGCGATGCGACCGCCCGCTTCATGGCGCTCGGGGTAAGCAAGTCGGTAGTGATCGATACTCCAACGGACATCAAGGACGTGTTGGTCGGGGACAAAGGTATCGTGGAGGCCGTCGTGCGGTCGAAACGACGGGTCTATATCATCGGGATCGCGCTCGGTCAGACCAATGTCTTTTTGTTCGATGCCGATGGTCGGCAGATCGGCGCGCTCGATATCGCCGTGCTGTCCACCTCACGACCAGCCAGCTTGGAGAATTACCCGTTTCCGGCAAATGTGGTTGAAGTCTATCGCGGCGCCCAAGGCCAGTCCATTAACTGCACGCCTATCATGTGCGTAGATGCCAACAAGCCGGGAGCGAATCAGCCGCCGGGCACGCAAAATTTCAATGTCACGGGTAATGCGACCGCGTTAGTAGGTACAAAATAGTTGATGATTACTTTTTGTGCGGAAGACAATCCAGCATCAAGGTGATGCCGCTCATTTGGGGCATAACTACCGCAGGATCAAAAGGACGAAGCCTCCATCCTCGCGGCGCCGGCTTGGTTGACGTGCGGTTAATCCGGACCATCGGAATTTACCGAGGGGAGAAACCATTCTCTCAGGGCTTTGTGGCACCGTTCGGGTGGTCATCGATTGAACCCACGGACCTCTATGCGCTTTGTTAGGCAATTGATCTGCGCTTGCGCGTCGCGGTTTCCTCGCGTCGGCCGGCGGCGCTTTATGGCCAATGAAGAAGGGGCCGGGGCCGTCGATTTTGCGCTCGTGCTGCTGCCTTTTCTTGCCGTGCTGATGGTGATCATCGAATCCGCCGTCGTTCTTTTTGCCGGCCAGGTTCTGCAGACCTCCGCGTCGAACGCGGCGCGCCTGATCCTGACCGGGCAGGCACAGACTGGGAACTACACGGCCACCCAGTTCAAGAACGCCATATGCGCGAACCTGACGGTGATGTTCAACTGCGCGAACAATCTCTACGTCGACGTTCGCACCTTCGCGAGCTTCAGCGCCGTCAGCGTACCCAGCCCGACCAACGCGAACGGCACCCTGAACACCGCCAGTTTCGGCTATGCGCCCGGAACGTCCGGAGACATCGTCGTAGTCCGCCTGATCTACCAATGGCCGGTCATCGCCGCGAAAATCGGTCTCTGCGCGGCGACGGCATGCGGCCTCGTGAACTCCGCCAACAATACCAGCACCCTGGTCGCAACGGTCGCCTTCCGCAACGAACCCTACACGACGGGCCCATGATCGCGCACCGAATCCTCTCCCCGCTTTCGTCCCGGCTTCTGCGATTTGCCGCGGATCGGCGCGGCGTTTCCGCCGTGGAATTCGCGTTGCTGCTGCCGTTGATGCTGACCATGTATTTCGGCAGCATCGTGATCACCGAAGCGATCAGCGTCAATCGCCAGGTCACGTTGGTGGCGAGCACGGTCGCCGAAATAACGTCGCAATTCAGTCAAGTGGCGTCGAGCGACGTCACGAACATATTGGGCGCCGCTTCCGCCGTGCTCAATGGCGGGCAAACTCCAGCGCCGTTTCCGCTCGCGAATGCCCAAGTCAAGCTTTCAAGCGTAAAGATCGACTCCACCAATGGCACCCCGGTCGCGACCATCGCCTGGAGCCAGGCACTCACCGGCAGCGGACGCGCCTTGGGCAGTACCGTCACCGGTTCAATTCCGTCGGGGCTCTTGAACGCCACTCCGCACTCCGTCTCGTATCTGATCTGGGGCGAGGCGTCCTACAACTACACGCCGGTGGTCGGCTCTGCGGTCTGGACGGGCGTCAACGGAACAAATTCCATGTCCGATCAGATCTTCCTGCGGCCGCGTCAGTCGACCTGCGTCATCCTGACTGGTGTCACTGCAAGTTGCTGAGTCCCGGGCAAGTCCGTGCGCGGAAATCGAAGCCGTCACCGCACCAGCCGATTCGATTCTAAACGATTGCGCCCCGGCGCGCGGCTCACGACAGCGGCAAGGCCGTCGTCGACTTGATCTTCTCCATCGCAAAACGCGACGTGACGTTCTTGAGCGGAATGGCGGCGATGAGCTTCTTGTAGAGCCGGTCCCAGCCGGCAATGTCCGGCACGACCACGCGCAGCATGTAGTCGACGTCTCCCGCCATCCGGTAGAACTCCATCACCTCCGGCATTGCGCCGACCACTTCGGCGAAGTGCTTCAGCCATTCCTCCGAATGGTCCCCGGTCTCGATGGAGACGAACACCGTGACGCCGAGCCCGACCTTGTCCTGATCGACCACGGCGACGCGCCGCTGGATCACGCCGTCGGCCTCGAGCTTCTGAATGCGCTTCCAGCACGGAGTGGAGGACAGCCCGACCCGGTGGCCGATCTCGGCGACCGAGAGCGAAGCATCCTCCTGAAGCACCGCAAGTATCTTGCGGTCGATGGCGTCCATGGCCGATGTCCTTGCGGCAGAGACAATTCATTCGATTCCGGGCTCAAAATAGACGATTATTTCCTCAACAGCCATCCGCCCTGAGTATCGTAGAATAAAATTTTGACGACTCGGAAAGGGATTCGGCGGGACAGGCGGCCCGAGGTCATCCTATGCTCAGCCGATAAAACTGCTGAGGGAGGAAGACGCCATGCTGACGCGACGCCAAGCGCTCCATCAGATCGGTGCGGCCGGCGTTGCCGCGGCCGCGCTGCGGCCTCGCGAGGCAGACAGCGCCGAACGCAGCGAGGTTACCTTCGAGGTGCCGCGCGGTGCCTGCGATTGCCACGTGCATATCTTCGGCGACCCCGCCTTGTTTCCGTTCGCCGCCAAGCGCGCCTACACGCCGCCGGGAGCTTCGATCGACGAGTTGCTGGCATTGCATCGCGCGCTCCACATGGATCGCGTCGTCGTCGTGCATCCCAGTCCGTACGGCACCGACAATTCCTGCTCGGTCGACGCGGTGCGCCGGCTCGGCGCGCGTGCGCGCGGCATTGCCGTGATCGACAAGGCAACCACACGGACCGCCATAGAGGAGATGGCGGGCATCGGATTTCGCGGTATTCGCCTCAATCTGGAGTCCGGCAGCGGCGGACGGTTCGATCCCTCCGCGGCCAGGTCCGCGCTCGACGCCGCCGCCGAACAGATCAGGGGCCTGAACTGGCACGTGCAGTTCTACACAAGGCTGCCGGTGATCGAAGCGCTGCACGACCACCTCGCGCAATTGCCGTTTCCCGTCGTGTTCGATCATTTCGGCCGCGCCGCGGCCGCGCTCGGGCCGAACCAGCCCGGGATCGACCCGATGCTCGACCTGCTCAAGCGAGGCCAGGCCTACATCAAGATTTCCGGCGCCTACCGCATCTCCGAAAAGGCTCCCGATTTCGCCGACGCCACGCCGATTGCGCAATTGCTGGTGCGCACCAATCCCGATCGCATCGTCTGGGGCACCGACTGGCCGCACCCGAACGGCGGGCGGGGAAAGCCGGCGATGGAGATCTCCGAGCCGTTCCCGATCAACGATGGTCTGGTGCTGAACCAGTTGCCGAAATGGGTGCCCGACGCCGCGACCCGCAAGAAGATCCTGGTCGACAATCCCGCGCGCCTCTACGGCTTCGCACCCATTGCTGGGTAGATCCGTGGGATAGGTTGAGCTCTTCGCTCTACCCATCCTGCGCTTGCGCCAGCAACGCCTCGACCTCGCCACGGCGGGGCGCACCCGTGCTGCCGCCGAACCGCGTGCATTTGAGTCCCGCCGCGGCGGCGGCGAACCGCATCGCCTCCGCGATCCCGCATCCCTCTGTGAGCGCAAGGGTGAACGCGCCGTGGAAGACGTCGCCGGCGCCCAGCGTGTCGACCGCCGTCACCTTAAACACCGCCATTTTGCGGGTCGCCTGGTCCTCGCGCCACAGCACCGGCAATGGCCCGTTGCTGACCGCTAGAAACGCGTCGGTGAATTGCGCCATGTGCGCGAGGCCGGCGGCGAGGTCCTCGATCCCGGCGGTCCGGCGCAGGCATTCGCCGGAAAACACCACATGGGTGCCCATGGCGAACAGCGGATCGGTTTCCACCGTCGGCTTGTCGGCGTCGATCACGACCAATCTGCCGCGCTGGCGGGCGGCGCGGCAGATCGGCGTCACGAATCCGGGGAAGCGATTGTCCACGAGCACCGCGTCGACATCGGCAACGAGGCCGTCAGGGTCGCCGGGCACCATCGCGTTGAGGCGCTGGTCGCGGTAGGTGGCGATGGTGCGGTCGCCTCGCGCATCGAGGAAGATCGCCGAAACCGGCGTGCGGGCGCCGGCGACGCGCACGCATCCGCTGCAGTCGACGCCCTCCTCCGCGAGACCGTGGACGAGCCGATCGCCGATCGCGTCCTCGCCG
The DNA here is from genome assembly GCA_963791375.1 of uncultured Alphaproteobacteria bacterium. Lineage (GTDB taxonomy): Bacteria > Pseudomonadota > Alphaproteobacteria > Rhizobiales > Xanthobacteraceae > JAJPKK01. Next base: position 148,936 of record CAWBSI010000012.1, on the reverse strand, counting down.
GCCGGCCCGCCGAGCGGCGCGGCGAAGGTCACCTTGCCGCCGAGGCGTGCGATGGCGACGGCGGCATTGGCGGCGCAGCCGCCACCGACGGTGATGAACTCGCTCGCCTCCGCCTTGGTGTCGGGCAACGGAAACTCGCGGACGCGGAACACCTCGTCGAGGACCGCGATCCCCGCGCACAGGATGTGCGTCATGTCAGACGAGGCTCCGCTCGGCTTCGACCCATGCGCGGATGATGTGATGGGCGATGGCGATGGGATGGGCCACGGTCAAGCCGTCGGGGTGGCGGCGCAGCAGCATCGCAATGACTTCGTCGCGGGAAAACCAGCGCGCATCCTCGAGCTCGCTGCGGTCCACCGTGATTTCGGTGGACACCGCCGCCGCATGGCAGCCGATCATCAGCGACATCGGGAACGGCCACGGCTGCGAGGTGAAATAGGCGACCCGCCCGCACACGATCCCGGCCTCTTCGCGGGTCTCGCGCCGCACCGCCTCCTCCACGGTTTCGCCGGGCTCGACGAAACCGGCGAGGCACGACCACATGTTCGGCGCAAAGCGCGGGCTGCGTCCGAGCAGGCAGCGCTCGCCGTCGATCGCCAGCATGATGACGACGGGATCGGTGCGCGGGAAATGCTGGGCGCCACAGGCCGGGCAGTCACGCCGCCAGCCGGCGTCGACCGCCTGGCTCGGCGTCCCGCAATTGGGGCAGAAGCGGTGGCGCGCATGCCAAGAGAGCACCGCCTTGGCTTCCGCCAGGGGCGGAAGATGTTCCGGCGCGACGAGCCCGCCGGTCGCGATCGCGCGCAGGTCGGTGACGAGCACGTCGCTGCGGGTCTTGAGCGCCTCGGCGGCCTCCTTGTCGATAGCGGCGGCGAACCGGGGCGCTCCCTCCCGCAAGCCAAGAAACACCCGCTCGCGCCATGGCGCCAGCGTGGCCGCCTCGGCGAAAGTGAACGCGGGGTCGTCCGTTGCCGCGGAAGCTGTCGCGGAAGTTGTCGCAGACTTGCGCAACACCACGAGCTCGCCGCCGAGGAGATGAATGCGGGCGCATGGATCGGCTTCGAGCGCGGCGACTGCGGCGGCATCCTGACGCCGGTCGGCGGCGCGATCGAGCGCGCTGGCGGTGTAGCCGAGATGCGGCGAAACCCCGAGATCAGGGCGAGAAAGCATGAATCACTCCGGCGGGCCTGCGAAGACTCGCATGGCCCGCCGCGATGTGCAATCAGCCTTCCCCCAAGGGGATCAGCCCTGCACCGGGGGGCCCCGCCGATTGAGATGCCGCGAGGTGATGGCTTCCGCCGATTGAGGTATGATATCGTATTCATAGAGCATGAAAGCCGGGAGCGGAGCACATGTCAGAAACGAAGATCGGCCGGCGCGAATTCCTGACCAGCGTCACCGTGGTTGGGGCAGCATCCGTGCAAGCGCTGGCTCCGGTCGCGGCGGAGGCGCAGACGGCTTCGCATGCGGCAGCCGCACAGCACACGGAAGAGGCGGCCGGCTACACCTACCTCAAGCCTGTCGAGCAGGCCTTCGTCGAAGCGCTCGTCGATCACATGATTCCGAAAGACGAACTCACCGGCAGCGGCACCGAGATCGGCATCGCGACCTACATCGACCGCGCGCTGGCGGGCTCCTGGGGCAAGGGCGACCGTCTGTACAAGCAGGGGCCATGGCAGCGCGGCACGCCCAACCAGGGCTATCAGCTTCCGCTCACGCCGGCCGAGCTTTATCGCGCCGGCATCGAGGGCTCGAACGCCTATTGCCGAAAGACCTTCGGCAAGGATTTCGACCGATGCACCGCCGAGCAGAAGGAAGCGTTCCTCAAGGATATGTCCGCCGGCAAGATCACGCTTGACGGCGGCCTGCCGGGCCGCGCGTTCTTTGCCGTGTTTTACGAGAATGTCATGGAGGGCCTGTTCGCCGATCCGATCTACGGCGGCAACAAGGACAAGGTCGGCTGGAAGATGATCGGCTTCCCGGGCGTGATGGCCAACAATGCGGAGAACGTGAAGAAGTACAGCGACGGAAAGAAATTCACCGCTGACCCCGTCAGCATTGCCGACATGTCCTGAAGGGGAGCGCACCCATGGCAACCAAACTACCTCCCGTCGATATCCTCATCGTGGGCATGGGCTGGACCGGCGGCATCCTCGCCAAGGAGCTTGGACCGACCGGCCTCAAGATCGCCGTGCTCGAACGCGGCGGACCGCGTTCGACGCAGAACGATTTTGGCGTCCCGCTGATTCGCGACGAGCTGCGCTTCTCGCAACGCCACGACCTGATGATGGACGTGTCGAAGGACACCTACATCGATCCGCAACAAGCCGTCCGAAACGGCGCTGCCGATGCGCCGCCTCGGCTCGTTCCTGCCCGGCGAGGGCGTCGGCGGCGCGGGCGTCCACTGGAACGGCGTCACCTGGCGCTGGCCGGACCATGAGCTGCGCATTCGCACCAAGTATGAGGAGCGCTACGGCAAGAATTTCATCCCGGCCGACATGCCGCTCCAGGACTGGGGCATCACCGGTGCGGAGATCGAGCCCTACTACGACAAGTTCGAATACACGGCGGGCGTCTCCGGCAAGGCCGGCAACATCAAGGGACAGATTCAGCCGGGCGGCAATCCGTTCGAGGATCCCCGCGCGCGCGATTATCCCAATCCGCCGCTCGTCGCCAACCATGCGAGCAAGCTGTTCAGCAAGGCCGCGACCGAGCTCGGCTATCACCCCTACCCGCGGCCGACGGCCAATGCCTCGCAGCCCTACACCAACCCCGACGGCATGAAGCTCGGGCAATGCCAATATTGCGGCTTCTGCGAGCGCTTCGGCTGCGAGGCCAACGCCAAGGGCAGTCCGCACATCACGGTCATTCCGGTCGCGCTGCGCAATCCCAACGTGGAGCTGCGGACCTACTGCTGGGCCACCAAGGTGCTCATGGACTCCACCGGCAAGAAGGCGACCGGCGTCGCCTACGTCAACATGCTGACCGGCGAGGAGATGGAACAGCCGGCCGACCTGGTGATCCTCGCCGCCTATGGCTTGTCCAACGTGCACCTGATGCTGCTGTCGGGCATCGGCAAGCCCTACGATGCCGAGGCGCAGACCGGCGTGATCGGCAAGAACTACGCCTACCAGGGCGGCTCCAACGTGGCGCTGTTCTTCGAGGGCACGAGCTTCAACCCGTTCATCGCCACCGGCGGCTGGGGCGCATCGATCGACGACTTCCACACCAACTGGAATTTCGACCGCGGCAAGCAGGGCTACGTCGGCGGCTCCTACATCTCGGTTGGCGGCTCGCACGGACGTCCGATCACCTATCGGCCGGTGCCGCCCGGCACGCCGCCATGGGGCTCGGCCTGGAAGCGCGCCACCGCCAAGTGGTACCAGGGCTCGCTCGCAATCGGCGCCAGCGGCATGGTGATGCCCAACCGCTACAACACCCTGGACCTCGATCCGACCTACAAGAACCGATTCGGCCAGCCGCTGATGCGCATGACGTTCGACTTCAAGGAGAACGAGCAGAAGATGAACCGGCATTCCGCCGAGGTGATCGGCCAAATCGGGCGTGCGATGAATCCGACCATCATGGGCAACCCGACACCCCGGCTGACCTGGAACGTCGTGCCCTACCAGAGCACGCACAATACCGGCGGCGCGATCATGGGCACTGATCCCGGCACCAGCGCGCTCAACAAGTATCTGCAGAGTTGGGATGTCCCCAACGTGTTCGTGATGGGGGCTTCGGCATTCCCGCACAACTCGGGCTACAACCCGACCGGTCCGGTCGGCGCGCTCGCCTTCTGGGCCGCGGATGCCATCCGCGAGAAGTACCTCAAGAATCCAAGACCGCTGGTTTGATGTAGCAAAAAGACGTCACCGCCCCGCGAGGCTCACCGCCCTGCCGGGGCGATGCCGCGTTCGTCCAGCGCAACCGTCTTGATCAGTGCGAAGACGTCGCGCCCGGCGGCGAGACCGAGTTCGTCCACCGCCATCCGCGTCACCATGGCGACGATGTGGCCGTGGACGGGGAGATCGATGGTGACCGCCGCGAGGGGACCGTCTTCCTGCTCGATCGCGGCCACCCTGCCGGAAAGCACCGTGCGGACGCTGAGATGTTGCGGCCGCTCGGTCGCCAAGGTGATGTCGGTCGCCCTGATGACGACGCGCACGTCGGTACCGGCCGCGCCGGCAGGACCGGCGAGCCAGATGGTGCCGCCGGGATGGCCGATCTCGGTCAGGCCATATGCAGCACGCATGCCGACGATCCGGCCGGTCAGGACCGAGGAGCGCGCGAACCGGCTTTCGCCCGCCTGAACCCGGCTCGGCCCGAACACCTCATCCACTGCGCCGGCGGCGACAACGTGGCCCGCGTTGAACACAACGACAGGGGAAGCGAGGCGTGCGACCTCGTCGACCGAGTGGGAAACGTAGACGATCGGCACCTTGAATCCGTCGCGCAGGCGCTCGATCAGGGTGAGCACCTCCATCTTGCGCTCGTCGTCCAGCGCGGCGAGCGGCTCGTCCATCAGGAGCAGGCGCGGCGAAGCCAAGAGCGCGCGTCCGATCGCCACCCGCTGGCGCTCGCCGCCGGACAGCCGGCCGGGACGCCGCGCGAGGAGATGGCCGATGCCCAAGGTCGCGACAACGGCGTCGAAATCGATCGCCCGTTCGGTACGCGGCGCGAACCAGCGGCCGAACATCAGGTTCTGTCGCACCGTCAAATGCGGAAACAGCTGGGCGTCCTGGTAGACCACCCCGACCCGGCGCGCGTTTTTCGGCACGAAGATGTGCTTCTCGGTGTCGACCAGCACGCGATCGTCGACGACGATCACGCCGCGGTCCGGACGCAGCAGGCCGGCGATCAGGGCGATGGTGACCGACTTGCCGGAGCCGGAACGGCCGAACAGGGAGACGCCGGCCGCGCTCTCGAACGCGACCTCATAGGCGAACGCGCCGAGCTTGATCGATGCGTCGAAGCGGATCATTCGAATTGCGCCAGCCGGCGATGCGCGGTGCGCGCGACGATTTCCGAGAGAATGAGGGCGCCGAGCGCGATCACGATGGCGACCGCCGTCAGGCGCCATGCATAAACGTCGCCGCCGGGGACCTGGGTGTAGGTGTAGATCGCCGCCGAGATGGTCTGGGTCTCGCCGGGAATGTTGGACACGAAGGTTATGGTGGCACCAAATTCGCCGAGCGCCTTGGCGAAGCACAGGATCGCGCCGACGACGATGCCCGGCAGCGCCAGCGGCAGGGTGACGAGGACGAAGGTCCACGGGCCGTTCGCCCCGAGCGTTCCGGCGGCGTCCTCGAGGCGGCGGTCGATCGCTTCGATGGAGAGGCGCATCGCCCGCACCATCAGCGGAAAGCCCATGACGCCGCAGGCGAGCGCCGCCCCGGTCCAGCGAAACGAGAACACGATCCCGAAATGATCGGCGAGGAACGCCCCGAGCGGCGCGCGGCGGCCCAGCAGCATCAGCAGGATATAGCCCGTCACCACCGGCGGCAGCACCAGCGGCAGATGGATGAAGCCGTCGAACAGAAACTTGCCGGGAAAGCGCCAGCGCGCCAGCGCATAGGCGGCGAGGATACCGAACGGCAGGCTGAACGCGGTGGCCGTCACCGCTATTCGCAGGGACAGCCGGACCGCCGTCCATTCATCCGGGGAGAGCTCGAACACCGCCTATGGTCCAAAGTCGACGCAGATATGCGAGGGAATCATCGCCGTTCCGTCCCGCAAAGGCAACATTGGGCACATCTCTCGATATTCCCGTGCGCATATAACGCAGAAGATTGCGGGATGTCACGGGGTGTTGCGATCTCGGCCACAGTCATTCCAGGGCGCACGCCTTCCACTGCTGTCAAAAGTTCGGATTTGCGGTCTCCCTCCCCCTGAAAGGTGGAGGGTTGGGGTGGGGGTCCGCTGACTCGCCACTCACGCCGCCCGCGACCCCCTCCCCGGCCCTCCCCCTTTCAGGGAAGGGAAAAGGGCCTGCCGCCCGGCGCCAGCTAGTTCCGTGGATCGACGTGGCGGGCGCTTGCAATCGCCGGCCGTTCCGCCGATATAAGGCCCGGGAGGTTGGCGGTGGACGAGCCACTCGCCAACCGGGTCAGGTCCGGAAGGAAGCAGCCCTAACGAGCTCCGGTTCGGGTCGCTCGTCAACCTCCTAGCGCATGCCTGCTCGCGTCGAATGCGAAGGCGAGTGTTGCGCCGGCCGGAGTTACCATGAGCGAAGCCGATACAGCCGGCCGCCTCGCGGAGCCGGGCCTTGATCTTGCCCTTGACGCGGCAACCGCTGAGCCTGCACCGCGCCAGGGCGCGGGCTACCGGGTGCTCGCGCGCAAATACCGTCCCGCCACCTTCGACGACCTGATCGGCCAGGAGGCCATGGTGCGGACGATCTCGAATGCGTTCGAGACCGGGCGCATCCCGCAGGCCTGGATCCTCACCGGCGTGCGCGGCGTCGGCAAGACCACCACCGCCCGCATCCTCGCCCGCGGCCTGAATTACGAGCTGCCGGACGGCTCGGTCACCTCACCGACCATCAAGATGCCGGTGCTCGGGCTGAATTGCCAGGCGATCATGGAAAGCCGGCATGTGGACGTGCTGGAGATGGACGCCGCCTCTCACAATGGCGTCGACGACATCCGCCAGATCAATGACGCCGTGCGCTATGCGCCGGTGAGCGCCCGCTACAAGGTCTACATCCTCGACGAAGTGCACATGCTCTCCGCCGCGGCCTTCAACGCCCTGTTGAAGACCCTGGAGGAGCCGCCGCCCCACGCCAAGTTCGTGTTCGCGACCACCGAGATCGGCAAGGTCCCGGTCACGGTGCTGTCGCGCTGCCAGCGGTTCGACCTGCGCCGGGTCGAGGCCGGCGTACTGGTCGCCCATCTCGAAGGCATCCTTGCCAAGGAAGGGGTGACGGCCGAGCCGGAAGCGCTGGCGCTGATCGCGCGCGCGGCCGAAGGCTCGGTGCGCGACGCGCTCTCGCTGCTCGACCAGGCGATCTCCCACGCCGCCGGCGCGGTGCGCGCCGAGGACGTGCGGCAGATGCTCGGGCTGGCCGATGCCGGCCGGATCATCGATCTGTTCGATGCCCTGATGCGCGGCGACGTTGCCCGCGCGCTCGGCGAATTGCGCAGCCAATATGATTCCGGCGCCGATCCGCTCGTGGTCCTGAGCGAGCTCGCCGAGTTCACCCATTTCGTGACGCGGGTGAAGGTGGTGCCCTCGGTGGTGGAAGACCGCTCCCTTGCCGAGGTCGAGCGCAAGCGCGGCCGCGAGCTTGCCCTCGGCCTGTCGATGGGGGTGCTGTCGCGCACCTGGCAGATGCTGTTCAAGGGGCTCACGGAGGTGAAAGAGGCGCCGCGCCCGATCGCCGCGGCGGAAATGGTGCTGGTGCGGATCGCCTATGCCGCCGACCTGCCGCCTCCCGATGAGGTCATCCGCCGCCTCACCGACACGGCCCCGCGCGCTGCGGCGCCGGCCCGCACCGGCGGCGCGGCCGCCCCGTCACCGGCCCCGGCGTCCTACAGCGAACCCGCACGCAACGAACCCGCGCGATCTTCGGCACGGCCGGCGCTGGTGCCGGCGGCGATGCCGCAGCCGCGCGATCCCGTCGGACGCGCGGCGGAGACCGCTCCGACAGCGATGGCGTTTTCACGGTTTGCGGACCTCATTGCATTCGCCAACGAGAAGCGCGACCTGCCGCTTCGCACTTTGCTCGAGCGCGACGTGCGGCTCGTCCATTTCGAGGACGGCAAGCTGGAGATCGCGCTGGAGCCATCCGCCTCCAAAGCCCTGATCGGCGATCTTGCCCGCAAGCTCACGGCGCTGACCGGCCGGCGCTGGATGGTGGTGGTTTCCGCCGAGGCCGGCCAGCCCACCGTCAAGGCGCAGGCGGAGGCGCAGCGCACCGAGTTCATTGCCGGCGTGCAGAACGATCCAGTGGTGCAGAATGTGCTGGCGCGGTTTCCCGGCGCGCAGATCGTCGCGGTGCGCGAGCCCGACCGCAGCATGGCCCCGCCCGCTGCGGCCGCGCCGGCCGAGGACGACGAACAGCCGCCGGACGTGCCGGCCTATGACGAGGAATTGGCGTTCGGCGCCCATCGCCGCCCGGACGACGTTGACGATGATTTTTAGGGATGCAACGTGAACCTCCCCCCCTTCTTCAGGGGGAGGGTCGGGGTGGGGGGCCGCATCCGCGCCACAAGCGCGACCCCTGCGGCCCGCGATCCCCTCCCCGACCCTCCCCTTTTCAAGGGGAGGGAGCAGAGATGAAAGGTAACCCATGGCGGATTTCCTGGGCCTGATGAAGCAGGCGGCCGAGCTCAAGACCAAGATGGAATCGATGCAGGCCGAGCTCGACCACATCGAGGTCGAAGGTTCGTCCGGCGGCGGCATGGTGAGCGTGAAGCTCACCGCCAAGGGCGAGCTCAAATCGGTCACCATCGATCCGTCGCTGATGAAGCCGGAGGAGAAGGAGATCGCCGAGGACCTCATCGTCGCCGCCCATGCCGAAGCCCGGCGCAAGGCGGAGACCCTGCTTCAGGAGAAAATGAAGAGCCTCACCGGCGGCCTGCCGCTGCCGCCCGGGATGAAGCTGTTTTGATGTTGTTGCAGAGCGCTGCCCAGCTCCCTCCCTTTTCTTCAGGGGGAGGGTTGGGGTGGGGGTCGTCTGACTCTCCACATGCACAGCGCAAGCGTCCCGCGACCCCCTCCCCGTCCCTCCCCCTTTCAGGGGGAGGGAGAAGAGACGCAGATGCCCACCGCCATCGCCGGTCCTGAAATCGAACGACTGATCCAGTTGCTGGCCCGCCTGCCGGGGCTCGGGCCGCGTTCGGCGCGCCGCGCGGCGCTGGCGCTCATCAAGCGGCGCGAGCAGCTGATGGCGCCGCTCGCCGCCGCGCTGCAGACCGCGATGGACAAAATTTCGGTGTGCAAGGTGTGCGGCAACATCGACAGCCACAATCCCTGCACCGTGTGCACCGACGAGCGGCGCGACGCCTCGGTGCTCGTCGTGGTCGAAGACGTCGCCGACCTCTGGGCGCTGGAGCGCGCGCACGCGATAAATGCCCGCTACCACGTGCTCGGCGGCACCATGTCGCCGCTCGACGGCATCGGCCCGCAGGACCTCTCCATCGATGCGCTGGTGACCCGCGCCCACGCGCCGGCGGTGAAGGAGATCATCCTCGCGCTCAACGCCACCGTGGACGGCCAGACCACCGCGCATTACATCACCGACCTGCTCGGCGGTGCCGGCGTGGCGGTGACTCGGCTCGCCCATGGCGTCCCCGTCGGCGGCGAACTCGATTATCTCGACGAAGGAACGCTTGCCGCCGCGATGCGCAGCCGCACGCCGTTTTGACGGTCTCCGTTCCTGACCGCGATTATTCCTTCTTGTCTGTCAGCAGCTTGAAATGCCCGCCGCGCTGGAGCGCTGTGAGCAGCACCAGGCTCGGAATGGCCGCGGCGGCGCAGATCGCGAAGAACACCACCCACCCCGTATGTTCCGCGATATAGCCGGCGGTGGCGGAGAGATAGGTGCGGCCGACCGCGGCCAGCGCGGTGAGCAGGGCGTATTGGGTCGCGGTGTGCAGCGGGTTGCGGCACAGCGCCGAGAGATAGGCGACATAGATCACGGTGCCGATGGCGCTGGTGAAATTCTCCGCGATGATCGCGAAGGTGAGCCAGGCGATGTCGTGGCCGACCACCGCCTGCCAGGAAAACGCGAGATTCGCCGAGGCCTGAAGCAGGCCGCCGATCCACAGGCTCGCGGCGAGCGGATAGGCGCGGGCGACGAAGCCGCCGGCGAAGCCGCCGAGCAAGGTCGCGGCGAGGCCGACGCCCTTGATGATCGCGGCATATTCGTTGCGGGAAAATCCGAGATCGATGACGAACGGCGCCGTCATCGCGCCCGACAGCGCGTCCGTGAACTTGAACAGCACCACGAAGGCCAGCATCAGGACGGCATAGTCGAGCAGCAGGAAATCCTTGAACGCGCCGATCGCCGCCTCGATGACCCGTTGCAAGGCGTTGTGCCGTGCGTGTTCGGCGATCGCCGGGGCGGATTTCTCCGGCTCCGTCGCGATCACCGTCGTGATCATGCCGACGACGACCAGCGCCGCCATGGCGATATAGCCCGCGCTCCATGCGTCGTGCTTGGCAAGGCCCAGCGCCTCGAAACCGCTGACCAGGAACAGCGCGCCGGCGGTCGATGCCAGCATGCCGATGCGATAGGCGGCGACGTAAGATGCCATGCCGGCGGCCTGCTCGCTCTCGGGGAGGCTTTCGACCCGGAAGGCATCGACCACGATGTCCTGGGTCGCCGAGGCGGTCGCGACCAGAAGGGCGCCGAACGCCACCAGCCACGGGTTCGCGGCCGGGTTGGTCAGCGCGAGGAAAACGATCGCCGCGATCAGCAGCAGTTGCGACAGGATCAGCCAGGCGCGCCGGCGTCCCAACAGGTGCGACAGCACGGGAACGTCGAGCGCATCCACCAGCGGCGCCCACAGGAACTTCACCGTGTAGGGCGTGCCGACCAGGGCGAACAGGCCGATTGTCGCAAGATCGACGCCGGCCTCGCGCATCCACACCAGGAGGGTCGAGCCCGACAGCGCCAGCGGCAGCCCGGAGGAAAAGCCGAGAAACATGACGATGAGGACGCGCCGGCGCAGATAGACCGAGAGCGTATCGGCAAAGCTCGGCTTGGCCGGCGCGGTGTCGGGAACCGCGGTCACGGCGAACGGCCCGCCGGCGCGGGTCCGCGTCACTCGCCGGCCTCCAGCCGCAGGCCGAGCGGCACGGCGGCGAGGCCCGGGCCGGGGCCCTCGCTCGTCGCTGAAATCGAGCGCGTCGATGCGGCCGGCGCGGCGGCCGATCTTTTCGGTCGAGATGATGATCTGGCGCATGTCTTCGGTCGCCTGTCCGTGGTGCTGCTGCAGCTTGAGCACGCGTTCCTGCAGCCGGCCCACATCCTCCATCATGCGCCCGACTTCGGCATGAATGAGGTCGGCGGCCTCGCGCATGCGGGCGTCCTTGAGGATCTGCTGCATCACCTGGATCGCCAGCATCAGGAGCGAGGGCGACACGATGACGACCTTGGCGCGGTAGGCCTTCTGCACGAGGTCGTCGAAGCCGTCGTAAAGCTCGGCATAGACGGATTCCGACGGCACGAACATCAGCGCCATGTCCTGGGTCTCGCCCGGCAGCAGGTACTTCTCGGAAATGTCGGAAATATGCTTCCAGACGTCCTGGCGCAGGCGCTGGGCGGCCCTGGCGCGGTCGTCGTCGGTCTTGGCTTCGCGCAGCGCCGTGATCGCCTCGAGCGGGAACTTGGCGTCGATGACGAGGGGGCGCTGGTCGGGGAGGAAGATCACGCAGTCCGGCCGGGTATTGTTGGGCAGGGTGTGCTGGAACGCATAGAGCGACTTGGGCAGGGCATCCTGGATGATGGTCTCCATGCGCGCCTGGCCGAAGGCGCCGCGGGCCTGCTTGTTGCCGAGCACGTCGCGCAGCGAGATGACTTGGCCGGACAATTCCGAGAGGTTCTTCTGGGCGTGGTCGAGCACCGCGATGCGCTCATTGAGGCTTTGCAGCCGCTGCACGGTCTGCTTCGTGGTCTCGTCCATGGAATGGCCGATCCGGGTCGAGACGGCATCGAGTCGCTCCGCCACCACGCGGGCAAGCTCGGCCTGGCGTCCGCCCAGGCCTTCGCCCAGCGCCTGGAGCCGGCCCGCGGTCTCGGCCTGGATGCGGGCGAGGTCGGCCATGCGCTTCTCCATCGCCTCGTCCTGCCGCTCCTGCCGTGCCGTGTCTTCGAGCCGGCGGCGCGATCCCCGCGCCGCGAGCACGGCAATGGCGACCAGCAGCGCCAGCACCGCCACCGCGAAAGCGAGGCAGGCGGCGCCGAGCGTGATGTCGAACCCATTGAGGGTGAGAATCGACTGGTTCATCGGCGCAGTTGTAGCCGATTCGGGGCCGCGTGCGAACGAAGTGCGAACGCAAATGGAGACCCCAGCCGGCTGGGTAGGTCGGCTGGGGCCCCAGGTACAGGGCCTTTACGTCGGGAAGGCATGACGAAAGGCGACATAATTTGTGACAAAGCCATGACGCACTGCGAAGATTAAAGAATCGGCATGGCGATCTTTTGGACGGATTGATGCAATTCGGATACACCGAACCCGGAGGGATGGCCATGACGACCAAGGAAGAACATGAGGGCATGTCGGAAACGGAAACTCTGCACTTGTTGCGGACTCGCGCAAATGCCGAGCGCCTGCTCCGCTCTATAGAGAACGCCAATGCTGGAGGGCTGACGGAGCACGAAATCATCGAAGCCCGGCCCGACGCCAAATGAGGCTTCTGGGTCGAATTGGACTGGATCAAGCGCAAATCCAAAGGGTGGTTCGGTCTGCGCATTCGCCGGATTGACCGCACCCGACTCAGCCCTTAAATCGCGGTTCCAATGGCATTGCGCGATATCATAATCCTGCCGGACAAGCGGCTGCGGAAAGTTTCGAAGCCGGTCGCAAAGATCGACCAGGAGATCCGCACCCTCGTCGCGGACATGTTCGAGACCATGTACGAGGCCCCCGGCATCGGCCTCGCCGCCATCCAGGTCGGCGTGCCGCTGCGGGTCGTCACCATGGACCTGTCCAAGAAAGAGGATCACAGCGAGCCCGAGGTGTTCATCAACCCGGAGATCGTCTCGTCCTCGGAGGACAGGTCGGTCTACGAGGAGGGCTGCCTCTCGATCCCGGACATCCATGAGGACGTGGAACGGCCGGCGCGGGTGAAGATCAGATATCTCGATCTCGACGGCAAGCCTCGGGAAGCCGAGGCGGACGGCCTGTTCGCCACCTGCATCCAGCACGAGGTCGACCACCTCAACGGCGTGCTGTTCATCGACCACATCTCCAAGCTCAAGCGCGACCGCATCGTCAAGAAGTTCACCAAGGTGGCGAAGCGGTCGGTGGAGGAGGAAGGCTGAGTGCAGTGATTTCCACACCCGGACCGCGGCCTAGTCTTTCCCTCCCCGTCTTCGGGGAGGGTGGCCGAGCGAAGCGAGGTCGGGTGGGGGCCACGCGCACGGACGACCAAAGGAAGAAAGACCCCACCCTAGCCCTCCCCGAAGTCGGGGAGGGAAAGTGATTCCATGCCCCTTCGCCTCGTCTTCATGGGAACGCCGGACTTCGCGGTGCCGACGCTGGTCGAGATCGTCGGCAGCGGCCATGAGGTGGTGGCGGCCTATACGCGCGCGCCGCAGCCGGCCGGACGCGGCATGGAGCTGCGGCCGAGCCCGGTCGAGCGCGAGGCGCGGCGATTCGGAATTCGAGGTGCTGACCCCGAAGACGCTCAAGACGCCCGAGGCGCAGGAGACGTTCCGCGCCCATGGGGCCGACGCCGCCGTGGTCGTCGCCTACGGCCTGATCCTGCCCAAGCCCGTTCTCGACGCCCCGCCGCTCGGCTGCTTCAACCTGCACGCCTCGGCGCTGCCGCGCTGGCGCGGCGCGGCGCCGATCAATCGCGCCATCATGGCCGGCGACGCCGAGACCGCCGTCATGGCGATGAAGATGGAGGAAGGGCTCGACACCGGCCCGATCGCCATGGCGGAACGCGTCGCCATCGGCGCCGACATGACCGCCGGCGAATTGCACGACCGGCTGTCGCGGCTCGGCGCCGACCTGATGGTCCGCACGCTCGGCGCGCTGGAGCGCGGCTCGCTGCAACTGACGCCGCAGCCGGACGAAGGCGTCACCTACGCGGCGAAGATCGACAAGAACGAGACGCGGATCGACTGGAGCAAGCCCGGGAAGGCCGTGCATGACCATTGCCGCGGCCTGTCGCCGTTCCCCGGCGCGTGGTTCGAGCTGCCCGGCGCCGGACGCATCAAGGTCCTCCACACCGCTAGAGGCGAAGGCACGGCGAAGGCGCGCCGGGAACCGTGCTCGATGCCCACCTCACCATCGCCTGCGGCGACGGCGCGGTACGCATTCTCGAACTGCAGCGTGCCGGCCGCCAGCCCATGAAGGCCGAGGAATTCCTGCGCGGCACGCCGGTCGCCGCCGGCACGCGGCTGGCGTGATGCCGCGCTTCAAGCTCACCATCGAATATGACGGCCGCCCCTTCGTCGGCTGGCAGCTGCAGGACAACGGCACGTCCGTGCAGGGCGTGCTCACCGCCGCAGTTGCAGCCTTCTCCGGCGAAAGCGTGCATGTGCAGGGCGCCGGGCGCACCGATGCCGGCGTGCACGCGCTCGGCCAGGTCGCCCATGTCGATCTCGCCAAGGCCTGGGACATCGACACCGTGCGCGATGCGCTCAATTTCCATCTGCGGCCGCATCCCGTCGCGGTGCTCGCGCGCCGAGCCGGCGGCGGATGATTTCGACGCGCGGTTCTCGGCGGTGAAGCGCCACTACCTCTACCGCATCGTCAACCGCCGCGCCGATCTCGCGCTCGACGCCGGCCGCGCGCTTCGGGTGCCGCGTCCGCTCGATGCGGCAGCGATGCACGAAGCCGCCCAGCGCCTCGTCGGCCGGCACGACTTCACCACGTTCCGCGCCGCCGAATGCCAGGCGAAATCGCCGGTGAAGACGCTCGACCGGCTCGACGTGGAACGCGAGGGCGAGGACGTGCGGATCCACGCCTCCGCACGCTCGTTCCTGCACCACCAGGTGCGCTCCATGGTGGGCTCGCTGGTGCAGGTCGGCGACGGCCGCTGGAGCGCCGACGATCTGGCGCACGCGCTCGCCGCCCGCGACCGCAAGGAATGCGGCCCGGTGGCGCCGCCGGATGGGCTGTATCTGGTGCGGGTGGATTATCCGAAATAGCGGTCGATGATCTTCCGGTAGATCGCGGTCAGCGCGACGAGGTCCGCGGTGGCGACGTGCTCGTCGATGCCGTGCATGGTCTGGTTGACGAGGCCGAACTCGACCACCGGGCAGTATTCTCGGATGAAGCGGGCATCGGAGGTCCCGCCCGAAGTCGACAGCACCGGCGTGCGCCCGGTCACTTCGGCGATCGCATCGCTCACGAGGTCGACGAAGGGGCCCGGCGTGGTGACGAAGGCGTGGGCGTTGGACGGATCCCACTCGATGCGGAAGCGGCCGCCTCGCGCGCCGGCGCTCGCACGCGCCTCGACCAGGGCCTTGAGCGAGTCCCGCGTGTGGACGTCGTTGTAGCGGATGTTGAAGCGCGCCCGCGCCTCGGCCGGAATGATGTTGACGGTCTTGTTGCCGACGTCGACCGAGGTGAACTCCAGGTTCGACGGATCGAAATGGGCGCTGCCGGCATCGAGCGGCTCGGTCATGACGGCGCTCATGATATTCGACGATGCGGCGCACCGGATTGTCGGCGAGCGCGGGATAGGCGACGTGGCCCTGGGTGCCCGGCACCATCAGCGTGCCGTTGAGCGAGCCGCGCCGGCCGATCTTGATCATGTCGCCGAGATGCTCGGGATTGGTGGGCTCGCCGAGCAGGCAGTGGTCGAAGGTCTCGCCACGCGCGGCCGCCCATTTCAGGAGCTTCGGCGGTGCCGTTGACCGCGATGCCCTCCTCGTCGCCGGTGATCAGGAACGAGATCGAGCCCTTCGGCTTGCCGCCGGCGGCGGCGAGATGGTCGAGCACCGCGGCAAGCCCGCAGGCGATCGCGCCCTTCATGTCGACGGCGCCGCGGCCGTACAGCATGCCGTCAGCGATGTCGGCGCCGAACGGCGGGTGCTTCCAGTGCGCCTCGTCGCCCGGCGGCACCACGTCGGTGTGGCCGGCGAGCACGAGATGCGGCTTGCCGGTGCCGATGCGGGCGTAGAGGTTCTCGACATCGTCGGCGCCGGGCTCGGAGAAGGTGACGCGGTCGACGGCAAAGCCCGCGCCCGCCAGCGCCGTTTCGAGATAGCGCCAGCGCCCCGCCTTCCGCCGGCGTCACCGACGGACAGCGCAGGAGATCACGGGCAAAGGCGATGGGATCGGCGGACATGGCGCGCTCAATCCCGCAGCAGCTCGTTGATGCTGGTCTTGGACCGCGTCTTCTCGTCGACGCGCTTGACGATGACGGCGCAGTAGAGCCCGGGCCCCGGCGCGCCGTTCTTGAGCGGCTTGCCGGGCTGGGTGCCCGGCACCACCACCGAATAGGCCGGGACCTCGCCCTGGAACACTTCGCCGGTCTCGCGGTCGACGATCCGGGTCGAGGCGCCGATGAAAACGCCCATGGACAGCACCGAGCCCTGGCGCACCACCACGCCTTCGGCCACTTCCGAGCGCGCGCCGACGAAGCAATTGTCCTCGATGATGACCGGCCCGGCCTGCAGCGGCTCGAGCACGCCGCCGATGCCGGCGCCGCCGGAGATGTGGCAGTTCTTGCCGATCTGGGCGCAGGAGCCGACCGTCGCCCAGGTGTCGACCATGGTGCCGGAATCGACGTAGGCGCCGAGGTTCACGAAGGACGGCATCAGCACCACGTTGGGCGCGATATAGGCCGAGCGCCGCACGATGGCGCCGGGCACCGCGCGGAACTGCGCCTGCCCGAATTGCTCGCGCCGCCAGCGGTCGTATTTGAGCGGCACCTTGTCCCAGCCCCAGGCGCGGGCGCCGGCCTCGGCGCCGAACGGAATGACGTCCATGTCCTGAAGGCGGAACGACAGCAGCACCGCCTTCTTGAGCCACTGGTTGACGTGCCAGGACCCGTCGGCCGCTTTCTCGGCGACGCGGACCACGCCGCCATCGAGCAGGTCGAGCGCCTGGTCGACCGCGTCGCGCACCGGCCCCTTGGTGGCAGAACTGATATCGTTGCGCCGCTCGAAGGCATCGTCGATGATCTTTGCGAGCTCGGTGTGCGACATGGACATCCCCGGTTTGCCCGGCTGGTGTCGCGGACCGGCCGGTCGATGTCAACGGGCGGGTCCGTCCCCCGCTGTGCGGGACCGCCGGACCAAGCAGGCCGGCGCCGGATGCGGCGAATGGGGTGGCGATCGCGCCCGACGATCGCCGCCTCCAAAAACCCCGCGAGGTCGTCGGTGACGTGGTCCACATGGGCCGCTTCGCGGCCTTCCAGCTCCCAGCCTTCGCGCACGACCTCGATAGCTCGCCTCCGGCACCACCAGCACCGTGGTCATGCCGAGCGCGTGGGGGACGTCGAGGTTGCGGGCGAGGTCCTCGAACATCGCCGCCTTGCCGGCATCGACGCCGTGGCGGGCGAGGAAGCGGTCGTAGTTCTCGGGGAACGGCTTGGGCTGCAGCTCGCTGGCCACGATGTCGAACACGTCCTCGAAATGATGATGGATCGTCGAGCCGCCGCATCACCGCATCGGCATGGGCCTTGGTGCCGTTGGTGAGGATGAGCTTGCGGCCCGGCAGCTTTTCCAGCGCCGCGCCGAGCGCCGGATTGGGCTCGAGGGGCGAATGATCGATCTCATGGACGAATTCGAGATAGGCGTCGGGGTCCATCCCATGCTCGAGCACGAGGCCGCGCAGGCTGGTGCCGTAGCGCTTGTAGAAGTCCTTCTGGATGCGGAAGGCATCGTCGGGCGGGACGCCGAGAAAACCCGTGATGTAGGTGCGGATGCGGTCGTCGACCTGCTGCCACAGGTTGAGATGATGGGGATACAGCGTGTTGTCGAGGTCGAACACCCATGTCTCCACATGGGCGAAGCCGCGTCTGGCCGGGGGCGATGCGTTCATCGGCCGGCTTCTAACGCAGATTCGGACGGGTATCCACCACATGGCGAAATGCACTATCGTACCGGCAATGGAACGACGATGACCGGGAGAACGGAATGAAAAGCGCGTTGTCGCGAATTGCGGCGGTGGTCGCGGTGCTGGGCCTTGGCGCAGTCGCCGCGAAGGCGCAGAATGCCGACACCGCACTGGTCAACGGCAAGGTGCTGACCCTCGACCAACGTGAGAACCTCGCCGAGGCACTCGCGGTGCGTGATGGCAAGATCGTCGCGGTCGGCCGCTCCGCCGACATTCGCGCCCTCGCCGGCCCCGCGACGCGCATCGTCGATCTCGGCGGCCGCACCGTCATTCCAGGCCTGATCGATTCCCACATGCATGCGATCCGTGCCGCGCTGTTCTATGCCACCGAAGTCAATTGGATCGGCACCCGCTCCATCCCCGAGGCGATGGCGCGCATCGCCGCGGCGGCCAAGGTCGCTAAGCCCGGCCAGTGGATCATCGTCGCCGGCGGCTGGACCGAGCAGCAATTCGCGGAGCGGCGCCGCCCGACCCAGGCGGAGCTCACGGCCGCCGCGCCCGATCATCCCGTCTACATCCAGTCGTTCTATTCGGCCGTGCTGCTCAGCCCCGCCGGCTTCAAGGCGCTCGCCATTACGAGCGACGCCGACGTGCCGCCCCGCGGCAAGATCGAGCGCGACGCCGCCGGCAATCCGACCGGCTGGATCAACGGCGACAATCCCACCATCACCGCGCTGTTCGACAAGCTACCGCTGCCGAGCTTCGACGACAGCGTCGCCGGCACGAAGGCGTTCTTCCGCGAGCTCAACCGGCTCGGCCTCACCGGGGTCAGCGACCCCGGCGGCTACAACCTCACGGCGGCGAGCTATCTGCCCCTGTTCAAGGTCTGGCAGGACCATGCTTTGACCGTACGCGTCGTCTTCAGCCTGTTCTCGCAGCGGCCCGGCAAGGAGCTCGAGGATTACCAGAACCTCACCCAGATGCTGCCGATGGGGTTCGGCGACGACATGCTGCGCTTCAACGGCATCGGCGAGAACGTCACCTGGGGCATGTACAACAACGACAACCCTAGCGATGCCCAGAAACAGCAATACTACGAGGTCGCGCGATGGGCGGCGTCGCGGGGCATGTCGCTGACCCAGCATTGGAGCAACAACGTCTCGGTCCACCATCTGCTCGACGTGATGGAGCGCGTGAACCGCGAGACGCCGATCGCGAGGCTGCGCTGGTCGATCGCCCACCTCAACGATGCCTCGGCGGAGAACCTCCAGCGCATGAAGTCGCTCGGGGTCGGCTGGCTGATGCAGGACGCCATGTATTTCAACGGCGAGGCCTTCATCAAGGCGCGCGGCCTCGACGCGGCGCGGCGCACGCCGCCGATCAAGACCGCCGGGAATATCGGCGTCGCCGTCGGCGGCGGCACCGACGCGCACAGGGTGATGTCCTACAATCCGTTCGCCTCGCTGCAATGGATGGTGGACGGCAAGACCATCGCCGGCACCGCGACGCGCGACCGCGACGAGTTGCCGACGCGCGAGGAGGCGCTGCGGCTCTACACCCAGGGCAGCGCCTGGTTCACCCACGACGACGCCAAGCGCGGCGCGCTCGCACCGGGCCGGCTCGCCGATCTTGCGGTGTTGTCGAAGGACTACGCCGATGTCCCCTCCGACGAGATCGGCGGCATCGAAAGCCTGCTCACCATGGTCGGCGGCCGTATCGTCTACGGCAGCGGGCCGTTCGCCGCGCTGGAGGACAAGCCGGCGAATTGAACGAGATGGTCTCCCCCCGCAAGCGGGAGATGGGGTTTTCAGGAGATTCTCATGAAGGCAATTCGCGTTCTGCTTGCGATGCTTCTTGTGCCGATGGCCGCCTACGCAGCGGCGGCGCAAACGGCATTCCCTGAGCGTACCGTGCGCATCCTCGTCGGCTACGTGCCGGGCGGGCCCAACGACATCATCGCGCGGGCGATCGGCGACAAGCTGGCGCAAGCCTGGGACAAGTCGGTCGTAGTGGAGAATGTCCCAGGTGCCAGCGGCAACATCGCCGGCGATCGCGTCGCCAAGGCGACGCCCGACGGCTACACCCTCCTGCTCGCGAACTCCGCGCAGATCGTCGTCAATCCCAGCCTGTTCGAAAAGATGAGCTATGATCCACTCAAGGAGCTGGTGCCGATCTCGCAGGTGGTGTCCACCCCCAACGTGCTGACCGTTCCCAACGACCTGCCGGTCCACAGCGTTCAGGAGCTGGTCGCGCTGGTCCGCGCCACGCCGGGAAAATACAGCTTCGGCTCCGCCGGCGTGGGCACCTCGCAGCATCTCGCCGGCGAACTCTTCAAGTGGCGCGCGAAGCTCGACCTCCAGCACATCCCCTATCGCGGCGCGGCCGCGGTCATCACCGATTTGCTGGGCGGCCGCATCACCATGTTCTTCGGCAATATCGCGCCCCTGCTCCCGCTCATCCGCGAAGGCAAGCTGCACGGACTGGCCGTGACGTCGCTCGATCGTTTTCCCGCCACGCCTGAGTTTCCGACGGTCGCCGAATTCGGCTTTCCCGGCTTCGATGTCACCGCCTCATTCGGGCTGATGGTCGCGGCTGGAACTCCCGCCGCCGTCATCGACAAGATTTACCGCGACACCGTGAGGGTGCTTGCCCAGGACGAGCTGCGCCGACGGCTGGCCGACGTCGGAATGGTGGTGATCGGCAACTCGCCCGCGGAGTTTTCCGCCGCCCTCAAGGCCGAAGCCGTGCAATGGGCGAAGCTCATCAAGGAGACCGGGCTCAGGGCGAGCGAGTGAACCGCAGGCGGGTTCGTTTGCTTCCGGCCCGCGCGGGGCCGCAGAGCCGATGCAAGGGTTCAGAGATTGTCCGGCCAGCGGCTGGTCAGCTCCAGCGCCGTCCCGGTTTCGAGCATCGTCTTCAGGCTCGAAAGAATGGCAGGCCAGCCGTTGGAGACGCCGTCGATCAGCTTCGAATTGTCCCGGTCCATTTCATGGGTGACGGTCAATCTCACGGTATCGCCGACCGTTTCGATCTCGAAGTTGGCGCGCGAATATCCTTCCGCCTTGAGTTCCGGCATGAATTCATTGCGCCACAAAAGAACGAGGCGATGCGCCGGTTTGATCTCCAATACCTTGCCGCTGTCGCCGACGCGGCCGTCCGGGATCATTATCCGCCATTCGGAACCGGCTTCCCAATCGCATTCGTGCGCCGTACCGCACCAATAGGCGCGGGTGAATTCGGGTTTCGTCAGCGCATCCCACAGCTTCTCCGGCGTCGTGCGGATGTAGGTGACATAGACGAACTTGCTCATTGGCCCGGCTCCTTCGGCGGTTGCGGCCGCGTGCGCCTACCAAACCAATCGCGACGGTGGCGGAAGGCGCAATAGACTTCGCTATCGCGCCTTCCGCGTCGTGTGTCGGGTCAAGCCCCGCCGATCAATGCGCCAGCGGATTGGGGCGCAGCTGGAAATGCACGACCAGCGGGCTCGATGCGGTTTCAGGCGTGGTGCCCGGCGCGCCGGGAGCCGGTGCATCGATGCCTTCGATGTGGACCGGCGTGCGGTTGCCCGAGGTCGCCCACAACCCGCGTCCCTTCCAGCCGGCATTGGCGTCGTCGATGCGCCCGTCGAGCCCCTTGGCGAAGAAGCCCATGGGATAGGGCACGCGCAACTCGATCACGCGGTTGCCGACCAGGGCGTGGAGCGAATCGGACTGGTTGCCGGTGGCGAGAGGCGTGTTGGCGCCCAGCCCCAGGATGTCGTGCTGGTCGACCCAGGTGTAATACGGGTTTTCCTCGGCGCCGGAATCGCCCTGGAAGCCCGGTCCCGGGATCGGATAGAAGGCAAAGCCTTCCGGACACTTGTCGCCCTTCTCGGCGCCCGGGCCGTTGAGCGGGCCCTTGCACAGGCGCCGATCGAAGCTGCCGATGTGCCCGCTGTCGAGAGGCATCCACACGACGCCATTGCGATCGATGTCCATGCCGCGGATGCCGAATCCCGGCAGCGGAATCCGATAGATTTCCGCGAGCGAGGTTTCCGGTGGGTTCGCTCCCGGCGCCATGCGCAGGATGTAGCCGGGATGCTCAAGGTTCGAGCCCCACAGCGAGCCGTCGGCCGGGTTGTAGGAGATCCCGTACATGCCATAGGGGATCCGGGTGTCCTTGGCGTAATCGGCCGGCTTGCCCGGCTCGTTGTAGCCTTCGTCGCGCTTGCCGTTGCCGTTGGTGTCGACGATCATCGCCGTCCAGCCCTGCGACTTCGCGGCGTCACCGGTTTCCCAATACATCTTGGTGTTGATCCAGCCGACCACGGCCAGATTGCCCTGGCTGTTGTTGCTGAGCCACAGCGTGTTGTTGGCATCTTCGGCAAAGTTGAGATGGTGGGTGCCGAAGCAGGTGTTGATGAACGAGAACTTCTTGGTCGCGGGGTCATAGACCGTGATCTGGCGCGCATTCTGAACGAAGCCGGCGGGGGTCCCGGCGAGCGGATAGAGCTGGGCGGACCGCAGGGCTGAATCCTTCTTGCAATAATCCGGCGGGTCCTTCGGCGAGCGGGTCTGCGCGGTGAAATACACCCGCCCGTCCTGGTCCATCATCGGATTGTGGGCGTTGACCTGGGTGTCCCAGATCTGTTCGGTGCCCCAATAGGGCGATGGCGCCAGCACCGGATTGGCGAGCGCCGAGCTCGGCGCGTATTTCGGATCCTGCACCGGCACCTTCATCACCATCTTGGTGTTGTGGACGGGATCGAGGATCGGAAGGTTGTCGGTGGAGAGCTCCGCCGCGCCGTAGATCAGGCCGTAGCCGTTGACCGTCGGCTTGCGCTTGTCGGTGAGCGCGAGGTCGTGGAGATAGTGCTTGGGATCCGACCAATCGCGAACGGTGACGACGACATTGCGCTCCACGCCGGTTGGCCGCGGCGGAGTGGCGCTCGGCAGTTCGCCGGCCTTGATGCGGTCGGTCCAATCGGCCAGCGCAGCGAGGTGGCCGCCATCCGGAGTTATGAGCGGCGCGATGAAGCTCACCATGCCGCGGCCCGCCGGCCCGGACTGGATGCGGCGCGCCCAGGCTGCGATCGAGGAATCGAAATGGCCGAGCGCCTCGGGAATGTAGCGGGTCGCGTAATTGCCGATCTGGTGGCAATTGCCGCAGCCATTGGTCTTGACGGCATTGAGCCACTGATCCTGGGTCTTGAAATTCACATTGATGCCGTTGCCATCGGCGCCGGTGCCGGGAAACTTGCTCTTGTCGGGAACCCGGATCATCGAAGCCCAGTAGATCGCCGGATAATATTGGGCGGCGGCGGCGAGACTGGGCGCGACCACCGCGGAGAGGTTCAGCGTCTTGCCCGGCGCGGCCGTGACCTTCGGGGAATCGACGAGGCCGTAGCCGCGCACCCACACCCGGTAGGTCGCCTTGGGAAGATCCGGCACCACGTAGCGTCCGGATTCATCGGTGACCGCCATCTTGGCGAACCTTGTGCCGAGCTCGGTCGTCTCCGCGATCACCCATACGCCGGCTTCGGGACCGAACCGGCTGGTGACTACACCGCCGATATCATTGTCATCGATCTCGACGCTCGCCGACGGCGCAGCCGTCTGGGCCGCGGCATTTTGCTGCGCGGCGGCCGGGACCGGCAAAGCCGCGGCCAGCATGATGACGCCGAGCGCCGTGCCTGCATACAGAGCTTGTTTCGCGTGCAAGTAAGCCTCCCAAGGTGATTTCCGCGGAGCCAGGCCCGCTGGTTTGTGGCGGCATGCTACGACGCGTTCGCCGCACTAGCAATCTGTACGAGAAGCGATACAAACGGGCATAACCTTCCATCACGAGAAGGCAGGAGGGAGCCCTATGGAATTGCGAATCCAGTTCACCAGCAGCGCGGTCGCGGCGGCCGCCGCCGTGGCGGTTTGTCTCAGTGCCGGCGCCAGCCGGGCGGCCGGCGACGCCGACAAGGGCAAGGCCGCGTTCACCCGGCAATGCGCGATCTGCCACACCATCGAGAAGGGCGATCCCAACCGGTTCGGCCCGAACCTGTCCGGCATGGTCGGCAAGAAGGCGGCATCGGTCCCCGACTTCGATTATTCGCGGGCGTTCAAGGCCGCCGCAAAATGGGAATGGACCGAAGACGCGCTCGGGAGCTGGATCATGTTCCCAGGCACCATGGTGCCGGGGACCGCGATGGCGATATTCCAAGGGGTGGCCGAGAAGGACAGGGACGACATCGTCGCCTATCTCGCAAGCAAGAAGTAGCGCGCGCCACCGTTGGAATGCGGCGCGGTGCCGTGATAAAATCAACAAAATTTCCGGAACGGCAAATCGTTCGTGGCAGCGCGAACTGAACCGCACCGGTCGACAGGGAGAACGATCATGTTGAGGCGAGGCGCGATCGGGGCGTTGGGATTGGCGGCTGTGTTGTGCGCGTCCATCGGGGGTTCAGCGGCCTGGGACGACGCGAAATATCCCGACCTCAAGGGACAGTGGCTTCGCGTCGGCGTCCCGCGCTGGGTACAGGCTGGCCAGAAGGCGCCGCTGACGCCGGAATACCAGAAGGTGTTCGACGCGAATCTTGCGGACATGAAGGGCGGCGGCCAGGGCAACGTGCCGTCATGGTACTGCCTGCCGCAGGGCATGCCGATGATGATGAACGCCTACGACCCCGTGGAATTCGTAGTCACGCCCGATATCACCTACATCCTGATCAGCCACGTCAACGATTCCTACCGCAGGGTCTATACGGACGGGCGCAGCTGGCCCAAGGAGATCGAGCCCACTTTCGCAGGCTATTCGATCGGCAAGTGGGTCGACGAAAACGGCGACGGCCGCTTCGATGCGCTGGAGATCGAAACCCGCAGCATCCGGATGCCGCACGCCTATGATGCCACCGGCCTGCCCTTCCACGAGGACGGCGAGGGCGTCGTGAAGGAGCGCATCTATCTCGACAAGGCCGACCCCAACATCATTCACGACGACATCACCTCGATCGACCACGCGATGACGCAGCCGTGGACGGTGATCAAGACCTATCGTCGCGATCCCAAGGTGAAGGAGCCGACGTGGCACTCCGCGGTGTGCGCGGCCGACAATTCGCTGGTGCGCATCGGCGAGGATGCTTTTTTCATGAGTCCCGACGGCTTTATCATGCCGATCAAGAAAGACCAGGCGCCGCCCGACCTGCGCTACTTCAAGAAGACGCAGAAGTAGGGCGTTCGCCAAAGTATCCGACAGCGCAACGCGTGGCCCGGATGAGCGAAGCGAGCTTCGCCCATGCGGGCTGCGTCCGCGGCTTGCTTACTTTTTCCCGTATGCCGCCATGAAGGTCTTCACGGCGATCCCGACGACGTACTCGATCCGCTCCAGCGGCGGCGCCGGCGCGAAGTTGAACAGCAGGGGCTTGTATAGCGTGGCGTGGCAGGACTCCATGAGCTGCGCCGCCGCGACCTCGCAATCCGGGATCGCCAGGCGGCCGGCGGCGACCTGAGCCTCGAGATAGGCGCGCATTTTGGCAAGGCCGACCGCCGGGCCGGTTTCGTAGAACATCCGGCCGATGTTCGGCATGCGGTCGGCAATCGCGATGACGGCGCGCAAGGGCGACTGACGGTTCGGCGCGCACAGCAATCGCACGAACGCGGTGCAAACCCGGGTAAGCGTGCCCTCGACATTGGGATCGGCCACATCGAACTCGAAAACGCCCTCCGCCTGAAAGACGCATTCTTTCTCGACGATGGCTTTGAACAGTTCGTCCTTGTCCTTGAAGTAGACGTAGAGGGTGCCCTTCGAGACCCCGGCAGCCTTGGCGATCTCGCCCATGCTGGCGGCATCGAACCCGTGGGCCATGAAGATCGAACGCGCGCCCTCGACGATCTGGCGGCGTTTGGCGCTGTCTTCGGCCTCGTTGGCCGGACGTTCCAGAACCTGGGGGGCACTCATGGGTGCAAAGCTCCTGCGGCAAGGCCCGTCATCAAGAAGGGGGTGGCGCTCTCAAGCCTTTGATTCCAAGCGCGATCTTGCCAGGAAATCTGCAATTTTCAGCGTCATCGTCCAGACTTTAGGGCCCGCAGCCGAGATATAGACGAGTTCCAATCAAATTTCAATGACCGAACCGTTCAGTTCTATTGACACGCTGGCCGCCGCGTCCTATTTTCCCGCTTGACTGAACCGTTCGGTCAATGGAGTTAGCCATGTTGCAACGCACGAAAATCGCGGATGCCGCCCGGCTCACGGTAGTGCAGACGGGAGAAGCGGCGGCAGAGGCAAAGCCGGCGCCCGTCGCCCCCGATCAGATCGAAAGCCGGGGACCGCCGCCGCAACTGACCCAAGCCCCCGCCAGGAAGGTGTCGACGGTTGGCGTGCTCAAAGCGAACCGCAAACGTATCCTGATGGTCGCGGCGGCCGCGGCGCTGGTCGCGGCGGGCTGGTCCGCTTTCGACTATGCGACGGCGGGCCGCTTCATGGTTTCGACCGACGACGCCTATGTCCGCGCCAACACCACGACATTGGGCGCGAAGGTCTCCGGTTACATCTCGGACCTTCTGGTCGAAGAAAACACGAAGGTTCGCGCCGGTGACGTGATCGCCCGCATCGACGACGGCGACTATCGCCTAGCGGCCAACTCCGCGCGCGACAAGGTCGCGACCCAGCAGGCGACCATCGAGCGCTTCGACCGGCAGATCGACGCGCAACGTGCCGCGGTCGAGCAGGCCCAGGCCCAGCTGGCGTCGGTTCGCGCCGCGCAGACGCGCATGCAATCCGAGTTCGAGCGCCAGCAGGCTTTGGAGGGCAAGCAATTCGCGAGCAAGCAGACGCTCGAGCAATCCATCGCCAACCGCGACCAGGCAAATGCTTCCGTGCTGAGCGCGCAGGCCGCCCTCGACGGCGCCGTCGCCAATGTGGGCGTGCTGCAGGCGCAAAAGAAGGAAGCCGTCGGCACCCTCGAGGAGCTCAGGACCGCGCTCGCCAAGGCCGAGCGCGACCTGTCGTTCACCGAGATCCGCGCGCCCGTCGACGGCGTGATCGGAAACCGCGCGGCGCAGGTCGGAGATTTCATGCAGACGGGGCAGCGCATCGCGGCGCTGGTGCCGCTTTCCGATGTCTTCATCGACGCCAATTTCAAGGAGACGCAGCTCGCCCGTCTTCAGCCCGGACAGCCGGTGTCGATCACGGTCGACGCCCTACCCGACGAGAAGATCGACGGGGTCGTGGCGAGCTTTTCGCCGGCTTCGGGCTCGGTGTTCTCGCTGCTGCCCCCCGACAACGCGACCGGCAACTTCACCAAGATCATCCAGCGTCTCGGCGTGCGCATCCGTGTTCCCGCTGACGTCGCCGAGCGCGGCGCGCTGCGGCCGGGAATGTCGGTGGTCGCCACCGTCAACACCAAGCCCGGCGTGCCTGCAACGATCGTCGAGCGCACACGGACGGCCGTGAACTGAAGCGGAGGCCGGCCATGAACGCGCCCGCCATCAATGCCGCAGACCGCATCGATCCCCGCCGGATGATTGCCTTCATGGCGATGTGCTTCGGCATGTTCATGGCCCTGCTCGACATTCAGATCGTCTCGGCGTCGCTCTCCGAGATCCAGGCGGGCCTCGCGGCGTCGGGCGACGAAATTCCGTGGGTGCAGACCGCGTATCTGATCGCCGAAGTGGTCGCGATCCCGCTCTCCGGCTATCTCTCCAGGGCGCTCGGGACGCGCACGCTGTTCGCGGTATCGTGCGCGGGCTTCACCTTCGCCAGCTTCATGTGCGGATTCAGTTCGTCGATCAGCACGATGATCGTCTGGCGTGCGATCCAGGGCTTCATCGGCGGCGGCATGGTCCCCACCGTCTTCGCCTCGGCCTACACAGTCTTCCCGAAGTCGCGCCAGGCCGTCGTGACGCCCATGATCGGGCTCATCGCGACGCTGGCGCCCACCATCGGCCCGACCGTCGGCGGCTACCTGACCGAAGCGATGTCATGGCATTGGCTGTTCTTCATCAACGTCATTCCCGGCATCGCCGTCACGCTTGCCGCGCTGACGCTGATCGATTTCGACAAGCCGGATTATTCCCTGCTCGATCATTTCGACTGGTGGGGCCTGTTCGCGATGGCGGGATTCCTCGGCGCGCTGGAATACGTGCTGGAAGAAGGCCCCCGCAATTACTGGCTGCAGGACGAGGCCATCGCCTATGCGGCTCTTCTCTCCACGCTCTCGGCCGCCCTGTTCTTCTATCGCGCTTTCACCGCGCGGGTGCCGATCGTCGACCTGCGCGCATTCGCCAACCGCAACTTCGCGATCGGCAGCATGTTTTCCTTCGTGCTCGGAATCGGGTTGTACGGGCTGACCTATCTCTACCCGGTCTACCTCGCCCAGGTGCGCGGCTACAATTCGCTCATGATCGGCGAAACCATGTTCGTCTCGGGGCTCGCGATGTTTGCCACCGCGCCCGTCGTCGGACGCCTGTCGGCGAAATACGATCCGCGCTTCCTGCTGATCGGCGGCTTCCTGCTGTTCGCGGTGGGCACTTTCCAGATGCACTATCTGACCAAGGACTGGGATTTCTGGGAGCTGTTCTGGCCCCAGGTCTTCCGCGGGATCGGCCTGATGAGCGCGATGATCCCGGTCACCAATGTCGCGCTCGGCACGCTGTCGCTCGACCGCGTGAAGAACGCCTCGGGCCTGTTCAATCTCACGCGTAACCTGGGAGGAGCCATCGGCCTCGCGGCGATCAACACCGTCCTCAACGACCGGATCGACCTGCATCTGGCGCGGCTGCACGACGCCGCCAACTGGTCGCGCGGCCCGGCGACCGAGATGCTCGCAAACCTCACCGCGCGCTTTCACGACTTCGGCAGCAACGCCCAGGCCATGGCGCTCAAGCAGATGTCGCTGATGGCGCGGCGCGAGGCCACGGTGATGAGCTTCTCCGATGTATTCCTGATGCTGACGATCCTGTTCATCGCCCTCGCCGCGCTCGGCCTGGTGATGAAGCGTCCGGCCGCGCCGGCGGGCGCAGGTGCCGGCGGGCATTAGCGCATTCTCCGGTTCTGCTGACCCAATCGATGTCATTGCCCGGCTCAAGCCGGGCGATGACACCCGAAGAGGGGAAGCGCTTTTACCGGCGCGCCGGAGGCGAGGCCGGAGCACTGTTCGGCACGCCTTCCATGCCGGCGAATACGGCGAGAATCGTCACCGGGCTCTGACCCAGATTGCGACCGTTATGCGCCTCGTTCATCGCCTCGGCGAGGCCGTCGCCCTTGCGATAGATCCGCTGGCCCTTCGCCCCGTAGTCGACGGTGAGCTCGCCCTCGAGGATATAGCCGAACAGGGGCACCGGATGCGTATGCCATCCGGTCTGCTGCCCCGGCTGGAGCGTGATCTCCAAGGCCGTGAGCTGCGCGGGCGCCCCGGTCGGATACCGGATCGGCTCGTCGGTCACTGTCGTCCCGGTCGACAGAACCGTCCGCACCCCGGAATAGACATGGGCCGGCGGTGACTGGGCGGCCGGTGATTGGGCGGGCGGCGGCGCCGACTGGACCGTCTGGGCCGCAGCAGGGTTCGATGACCAAGACAGCCCGAGCAGCAGGCAGGCGACGAGACTCGTTGACGGCTGCGGCCGCCAGTTCGGGTCGGTCCGGGATTTCGCCATGGGGGCTCCGTGCGGCGTCTTGGTTCAGCGAGTAGCCCGCATGAGCAAAGCGACATGCGGGGGATCATCGGGCGTGAGAGGCTGCATCAACTCAGCCTTCGCTCCCGGATATCGCTTCGCTCATCCGGCCACTTGTTTCAAAAAGACGCAGATTATTTCCCCGTCGATTTGAAATAA
This sequence comes from uncultured Alphaproteobacteria bacterium, assembly GCA_963791375.1. Taxonomy (GTDB): domain Bacteria; phylum Pseudomonadota; class Alphaproteobacteria; order Rhizobiales; family Xanthobacteraceae; genus JAJPKK01. The sequence continues at coordinate 119,448 of CAWBSI010000012.1, read as the reverse complement.
CGCAGGTCCGGCGGCTTCTGCCCCTTTTTCACCGGCATCAGGAAGCCGTCCTCGCTGACGAAATAGCTGTCGTCGCCGATGAAGACGTGGCGATTGTTCTCGGCGCAGTCGTTGAAGTACCAGACCGGATTCGGCTTGGTTTCGCGGACGTATTTCTTGGTGATCGTCCACGGCCGGGTCAGCGCATGGTCGATCGTGGTGATCTCGTCGTAAAGCGTGTTCTTGTCGGCCTTGTCGAGGTGGATGCGCTCCTTGATGATGCTCTCGCCATCGTCGTGAAGGCGGATGCCGCTCGCTTCGTAGGTGCGCGGACCCTTGAAGCCGCGGGTCTCGACCTCGAGCGTGGTGTAGCGGCCGTCGGAACCCTCATCGACCCACTTTCCAATCGAGAGGCCGTTGAAGGTCGGCTCCAACTCCTGCGGCCAGTTCCGTCCATCGGTGAAGATGCGGCGCGGCACGGTGTAGTCGGTCAGGACGTAGGTCGTCTTCGGCATGATGATGAGTTCCATCGGATAGACGACGGTCATCACCCGCGGCATGCCGTGCGGAATGCATTGTCCGGTCCGGTCGTCGCCCTGGCCGCCCAAGGCCTGGTCGGCGAGATTGGCTTCGTATTTGGCCTGGTACTCCGGCGTCAGCGGCGGCTTCTGCGCGGGGCCGAGCGGCTTTGACGGGTCCCATTGGATGCCGCTGGTTCGCTTCCACTGGCCGGACCAGTCCGGATATTTCGACAGGTCCGGCGCCTGAGCGCCGGCGCTCGCTGCAAGGCACACTACGGACGCGACGGCAATCGAGCCGATCAAACCACGGTAAAGCATTCTGTTCTCCGATGACGCGCTGATGGAATTGGACCAATATCCGCCGGGCCGGCGTTGAGCAATAGCACGTGAGTCCTTGAGCGTTCGGCGCGTTCCCCGGATCACGGCGCGAAAGCGGCCGCTGCGAACGGACGACACGTGCCGCACCCGTCAACCACGGAGAACCACCATGGATAGCGCGCGCTATCACAAGGTCCGGATCGGCAATCATACGCTGCAGCCGGAGACCCTGATGCTCGGCTACGGCTACGACCCGGCGCTCTCCGAAGGATCGGCGAAGCCGCCGGTGTTCCTGACCTCGACCTTCGTGTTCCGGACCGCCGAAGAGGGGCGCGACTTCTTCGACTATACCGCCGGGCGTCGCGAGCCGCCGGCGGAAGGACGTTCGGGACTCGTCTATTCTCGCTTCAACCACCCCAATCTCGAAATCGTCGAGGACCGGCTTGCCGTCTACGAAAAGGCCGAACAGGGCCTCGTGTTCTCGTCCGGCATGGCGGCGATCGCCACCACCATCCTCGCCTGTCTCAAGCCCGGCGAAGCGGTCCTGCACAGCCGCCCGCTCTATGGCGGCACCGAGGTGCTGATCGAGAAGACCCTGACGCCGTTCGGCATCGAGGCCGAGGGGTTCATCGATGGTCTCGACGAGAGCCACATACGCAGCGCGGCGGACCGCGCCATGGCCAAGGGCCGCGTCGCGATGATCTTCATCGAGACGCCGTCCAATCCCATGAACACGCTGGTCGATATCGCGCTGGTGAGGCGCATCGCCGAAGCGATCGGTGAAAAGCAGGGCGTTCGCCCGATCATCGCATGCGACAACACCATGCTTGGGCCGGTGTTCCAGTCGCCGCTCGCCCACGGCGCCGATCTATCGATCTATTCGCTGACCAAGTATGTGGGCGGCCACAGCGATCTCATTGGCGGCGCCGTCATGGGTTCGCGGGCGAACCTGAGGCCGATCCGCGCGCTGCGCAGCGCCATCGGGACGCAGCTCGATCCGCATTCCTGCTGGATGTTGAGCCGCTCGCTGGAGACGGTTTCGCTGCGCATGGAGCGCGCCGCCACCAACGCCGCGAAAGTGGCGCAGTTCCTGTCCGAGCACCCCAAGGTCGCGCGCGTCCACTACCCGCCGCTGCTTCCCGCCGGCGATCCCTCGCGGGCGCTCATGGAGCGGCAATCGCGCTCCCCCGGTTCGACCTTCTCGTTCGAGGTGAAGGGCGGGCAGGCGGAGGCGTTCGCCTTCCTCAACCGGCTCGAGGTGTTCAAGCTCGCGGTCAGCCTCGGCGGCACCGAATCGTTGATCTGCCACCCGGCGACGACGGTACATTCTGGCTTGACGCAAGAGGCGCAGCGCGAGATCGGGATCACGCAGGCCCTGATCCGGGTCTCTGTCGGCATCGAGCATCCCGACGATCTCATTGCCGACATGGCGCAGGCGTTCGCCGCGTAATCGCGGTGCGTATCAGCGCGATTCGATCGCGGCGATCGATTGCAGCCGTGCCTTGAGGCGCGGCACGGCGAAATCGAGGAAGGCGCGCAGCTTGAGCGGGACCAGCCGGCCGCTGGGATAGACGAGATTGACGGGGTTGGGCTCGCCCTCGTAGTCGCGTAGCAGGATGACCAGCCGACCGTCCAGCACCGCCGCCGCGGCCTGGTAGCTGAGCACACGCGTGATGCCCGCGCCGGCTATCGCCGCGTCGAGGGCGGCTTCCGCGGTGGTGACGGTGAAGCGCGAGCGCACCGCAAACATCTCGGTCGACGTGCCGATCCGGAACGGCCACTCCTTCGCCGACGACAGGCCCGCAAACGTGACTGCGTCGTGCGACGCCAGCTCATTCGGATGCGCGGGAACGCCGTGTGCGGCGAGATAGGCGGGGCTGGCGCAGACGACGCGGCCGATGCTGCCGATCCGGACTGCGATCATGCTCGAATCCGGCAGCTCTCCGATGCGCAGCGCCACATCGATATGCTCGTCGAGAAGGTCGACGACGCGATCGACCAGCCGCATCTGGACGTCGACCTCCCCGTAGGCCTTCAGGAACTCCGCCACGATCGGGACAAGGTGGAGGCGGCCGAACACGATGGGGGCGGTAAGGATCAACTCGCCCTTGGGCGCGCTGTATTCGCCGGACGCCGCCCGTTCCGCCTCCCCGAGATCATCGAGGATGCGCCGGCATGCCTCGTAAAATTGCCGCCCGCTGTCCGTCAGGCTGATTTTCCGGGTCGAGCGATTGAGGAGCTGCACCCGCAGCTGATCTTCGAGCTCGGAGACTTTCCGGCTCACGGTCGCCAACGGCATCGCCAGCTTGCGCGAGGCTGCGGAGAAGCCCTGCGCCTCCACCACCGCCACAAACACCGCCATCGACTCGAACCGGTCCATGCATTATTCCAAATAATGGAATAGATATTCTATATAATTCTGAATAGTGTTTGTCCATGGAAGGGCACATCTGTCGGGGTGTCGGCGCAGCCTGCGCCAAACCAAGACAGGAACGCACCATGCCCCGCATCGCCACCCCCGCAACCATCGAAGCGTCGCCCGCCGCATCCCAGCCCCTGCTCGAAGGCGTCAAAAAGCTGCTCGGCAGCGTGCCGAACCTGTTCCGCACCGTGGCCAACAGCCCGGCGGCGCTGCAAGGCTATCTCGGCCTCAACGGCGCGCTCGCCAAGGGCAAGCTCAGTGCGGCCACCCGCGAGCGCATTGCGATCGCGGTCGCCGAGATCAACGGTTGCGGCTACTGCCTCGCCGCGCACAGCTACATCGCGAAGAATCTCGCCAAGCTGGACGATGGCGAGATCGCGGCGAACCGCGACGCCTCCTCGAGCGATCCCAGGGCCGAGGCCGCGCTGCGTTTCGCCGCCAAGGTTGTGCAGGCCCGCGGTCACGTGAGCGACGCCGATGTTTCCGAGGTGAAGCGCGCCGGCTATGACGACGCCGAGGTGATCGAGATCGTCGCCCATGTCGCGCTCAACACCCTGACCAATTATGTCAACGAAGTCGCCAAGACCGACATCGACTTCCCTGTCGTCGCGAGCAGGCGCAGCGCGGCCTGACGGCACCTGCACAAACGAAGGCACACGGCCATGCCCCTCACCCTCCCCTTGCCCTCCAGCGACGTCGCATTCACCCCCAGCGTCAAGGCCGTGCAGGAGCGCAAAGGCTCGCGCAAAGGCTACAGCCGGATGGAGGAGCGCGGAGGCTGGCAAACAACCGTGACCCCGGATCTGGCGGCCTTTCTCAGCGAACGCGACAGCGCCTATCTCGCCACCGCGAGCAAGGCCGGCCAGCCCTACGTCCAGCACCGCGGCGGGCCCAAGGGCTTCATCCGCGTGCTCGACGAGAAGACGCTGGCGTTCGCCGACTATGCCGGCAACCGGCAATACATCACCACCGGCAACCTCACGGAAAACGACCGCACTCACCTGTTCCTGATGGACTATGCGCACCGCCAGCAGAATCAAGATCTGGGGCCGCGCCAAGGTGGTCGAGGACGCCGAGACCATCGCGAAGCTCATGCCGCAAGGCTATGCCGCGCGGCCGGAGCAGGCGATCGTGTTCACCATCGAAGCCTGGGACAGCAACTGCCACCAGCACATTCCGCAGAAATTCGACGCCGCCGACGTGGCCGCAACGCTGGTGAAGCTGCAGGCGCGCATCGACGAGCTCGAGGCCGAGAACGCGAGCCTGCGCGGGGTCGCTTCCGAGCACAAAGTGGAGAGCGTGATCGACCCGCTGGTTTCGTAGCCCGGCACAAACTCACTGACAGTCGGAATCTCCGGCAATACCTGCAATCGCGTCGCAGTCGTTACCGCCAACGGGCGCAGCTTGCCGGCCTTGATGTATCCGATCGTCTGGGGAATGTTGCTGATCATCACCTGCACCTGTCCGCCGAGCAAATCGGCCAGGGCTGGTGCTCCCCCACGATAAGGCACATGAACCATATCCACTCCGGTCATCATCTTAAACAATTCGCCGGAAACGTGGGCTGGGCCACCATTGCCGCCAGAGGCAATGTTGAGTTTGCCGGGATTTGCCTTGGCGTAGGCGATCAGCTCAGAGACGGACCTGATCGGGACAGAGGGATTGACTTCCAAGACATTTGGCACACGGGCAATACTGGCGACTGGCTCGATGTCGCGAATGAAATTGAAATTGAGCTTGTCGTAGAGTGTCGCGTTTACGGCATTCGCGTCATTGATGACGAGGAGGGTATACCCGTCCGGCGGCGCATTGACGACCGCCTCCGTTGCGATATTACCGCCGGCACCTGAACGATTTTCGACAAGAAATGGCTGGCCGAGCCGGTCCGACAACCATTGTCCCATCAGGCGTGCCACGATGTCGAACGACCCGCCGGCAGGAAAGCCGACGATCAACCGCACCGGCCGCGCTGGATAGCTTTGCGCCCTCGCGATCCGCGACATGGCTGGCAAGGCAGCAGCGCTAGCTGCCAGATGCAGGAATTGACGGCGCGGAAGTTTCATCATGTTCACCTCCGAGGACCAGACGCTCTTCATTGGTCGTACCGACGCATGGGCGCGGATTCATTGTGCAACGAACTCGCGCATTTCTCGATCTTGCTCACGACAAAGGCGGCGACAACTGTCCACCCTCAATAGGCCGCCCCCTTTTGAAGGCAACCGACAATAAGCGTCTCCCAATTGATGTGTCCAATGCATTTATGGTCTTATAATCATTGCAAAACAGGAATGCTTCACCATGAATTTTCGTTACCTCCGCTGCGCTCATCCGCAAAGATCGTCTCGTAACAAAGCCCTTCGACGCGCCGCGAACCCCGTGGTAACAGACGGCAGCTTCAACCCGCCGAACCCCCGGGGATTGCCCATGAACGAGACCACCGCCGGCAGCCTGCCGGCGACATCCTATGCGGAGAAACGCTGGCAGTCCGACGTCATCGTCGACCTGATCAAGCAGTTCGGCTTTCCCTACATCGCGCTCAATCCCGGGGCGAGCTATCGCGGCCTGCACGACTCGCTCGTCAATTACGGCGGCAACAGCCCGCCGATGCTGCTCTGCCAGCACGAGAAGATCGCGGTCCAGATCGCGCACGGCTACGCCAAGGCGACCGGCAAACCGATGGTGGCGATCGTCCACGACGTGGTCGGCCTGCTGCATGCGACCATGGGCATCTACTACGCCTACGTGGATCGCGCGCCCATCTTCGTCGTCGGCGCCACCGGCCCCATGGACGAGAGCCGGCGCCGCCCCTTCATCGACTGGATCCACACCGCCAATGTCCAGGGCGAGCAGGTCCGCCATTACGTCAAATGGGACTACCAGCCCGGCAGCATCGAGGGCGTGCCGGACTCCTTCGCCCGCGCCTACGGAGCGATGATGACCGAGCCGCAGGGCCCGATCTACATGTGCTACGACGCCTGGCTGCAGGAGCAGCCGCTCACTGCCGAGATCGCGATGCCGTCATACGGCGACGCCAAGGCCCCGGTGCCCATGGCGGCCGACCCGGCGGCGCTCGCGGCGGTAGCCGACCGCCTGGTGGCGGCAAAATTTCCGGTGCTGCTCGCCGAATATGTCGGCCGCACGCCCAATGGCTTCTACGATCTCGTGGCGCTGGCCGAAACCGTCGGCGCCGCCGTATACGACGTCAACGGCCGGCTCAACTTTCCCAATCGCCACAAGCTCAACCTGAGCATGGAGAAGAGCGTCTTCCGCGACGCCGATCTCATCCTCTCCCTCGACACCCGCGACTGGGAGAAGCCGACCCACCGCATCGACCGCACCAAGCGCCGCACGGTGCCGCTCTATCCCGCCGGCTGCGAGATGATCGAGATCGGCTTCGGCGACATCGGGCTGAGCAAATGGTCGATGGACTATACGCGCATGCCCAATTGCAGCCTGCGCGTGCTCGGCGACACCGCGACCGCCATCCCCGAGCTCACGCGTCTCTGCGGCGAGAGGATCGCGCGCACCGCCGGTCTCGCTGAGCGCATCGCCAAGCGGGCCGCCGAAATCGCAAAGCGCCACGACGCGCTGTTCGCGGGATGGGCGGAGCAATCGCGCAAGGATTGGGATGCTTCGCCGATCGCGTTGCCGCGCCTCGCCCACGAGGTGTGGGACGTCATCAAGAACGAGGACTGGGTGCTCACCGCCTGCACCCTGCAGGACTGGGCGCTCAAGCTCTGGGACTTCGACAAGCCTTACCGCCACGCCGGCCGCGCGCTCGGCACCGGCACCCAGATCGGCGTGTCGCTCGGCGTCGCGCTGGCGCATCGCGGCACCGGGCGCCTGGTCGTCGACATCCAGCCCGACGGCGACCTCATGTTCGACGCCGGTGCGCTGTGGACCGCCGCCAAGAACAACATTCCCTTCCTCATCGTGATGTACAACAACCGCGCCTACTACAACGACTGGGAGCACCAGATCCACGTCGCCGAGCACCGCGGGACGCCCGTAGAGCGCGCCCATATCGGCCAGGACATCGTCGGGCCGGAGCCGGATTTCGCGACGCTGGCAAAGTCATGCGGCTGGTACGCCGAAGGACCGATCGAGCAGCCCAAGGACATCGCCGCCGCGCTCAAGCGCGCCATCGCCAAGGTGAAGGCCGGGCAGCCGGCCCTGGTCGATACGATCCTGCAGGCGCGGTGAGTTACGTCGCCCCCTATCAGGGTTCATTGCCCGGCTTGACCGGGCAATCCAGTACTCCCGGCCGGTGGAAACTGGATCGCCCGGTTCAAGCCGGGCGATGACAACGACGTGTGTTTTGACCGGAACGAAAAGGAGGTAGCCCGGATGAAGCGGCAGCGTAATCCGGGGGCGGCCGTCCCGCATTTCGCTTCGCTCCATGCGGCTACGAGCTGCCCTACTTCTTCGCCTGATTGAAATATTTCAGATCCGGCGCCGGCTGGCCCTTCTTGGAAGGCATCAAGAGGCCGTCGGCGCTGAGGAAATAACCCTCCTTGCCGATCTGGACGTGCTGGTTGCCGACGCTGCAGATGTTCTCGACCCAGATCGGCTTCTTCTGCAGGGCATAGGTCTTGTGAACCGTCCACGGCTTGGTCAATGCATGGTCGATGGTCGTGACCTCGTTGTGCATGATCTCCGGGTTTGCCTTGTCGCGGTAGATGCGCTCCTTGACGATGGTCTGGTTGTCGGCGTGGAGGGGGATGCCGGCATTGTCGAAGGTGCGGGGACCATTGAAACTGCGGGTCTCGACTTCGAGCAGGTCGTAGAGGCCGTCGCCGTCCTGGTCGAGCCACTTGCCGATCGAATAGCCGGAGAAGGTTGGCTCGGCATCGTCCGGGAAGCTGCGGCCGTCGGTGTAGATGCGGCGCGGCATGGCGTTGACGAACACCACGTGGGTCGTCTTCGGGGTGACGACGAATTCCAGCCCCTGATTGCCGGCCATGTCACGCGGCAGGCCGGCGGGAATGCAGGCATAGGAACGATTGGCGCCCTGCCCGCCCGCCGCCTGGTCGGCGAGGCCCGCCTCGAAGATCGCCTGGTATTCCGGCGTGAGCGGTGCCTCCTGGGCCCGGCCCGGAGCCTTGGTGGGGTCGTACCGGTTGGCACCTCTTGCCGTCCCGCGCCATTGACCGGACCAATCCGGATAACGGGCGGCGTCCTGCGCCTGGACAACGGCCACGCAGGTGAAAAGTGCGACCATGGCGGCTGCAATCGAACGTCGGTCGAGCATGAGCATTCCCCGCGTGGCGGTCGAAGGTCACGGAACGGCGCTGTGCCACCCAGCACGTCGATTCCGAAGTTCGAATCATATCGATATGATCCGTCAACCTCGTCCAGAGGAGCGCGCTCTTTTGCGCGCGTCTCGAAGGACGGCCACAGGCGAGATCGGGCCAGCGTCGATCCTTCGAGACGCCGCGCTTCGCACGGCTCCTCAGGATGAGGTTTTGTGAGTTCACATTCTATCCCATCCTAATTGATTGTTTCATGGAATCGAAGCGCTAAGCAATCGACGCGGCCCGCGACAGCCTGCTATGACCCTGCCATGACGCTCGCGACTTCATCCGCATCCGCCGTGACCGACACCGCTGCGCCCCGGCGCGGCGGCCGCTTCGCCGAAATCGCGTTGCCGGCCGCCGGCGTCATCATCGGCATGGCGCTGATCCTCGGGCCGTTCCTGGCGACGGTCATCCGCAGCATGCTGTATTGGGACGCCGACGGGGCGGCGCTGTCGGTGAAGAATTTCGCCGGGCTGTTCGCCGATCCCCGATTCTACCAAGCGGCTGGCAACACCGTCCTGTGCGGCATCGGCGCGACCGTCATCAGCTGCGTGCTCGGACTGAGCCTCGCCTGGGTGGTGTCGCGCACCGACATGCCGGGACGGCGCTGGTTCGAGGTGTTCAACCTGGTGCCGTTCTTCCTCTCCCCCTATGTGGGCGCCATCAGCTGGATCTATCTCGCAGCGCCCCACAGCGGAATCCTGAGCCGGTTCCTGCACGACACCTTCGGCCTGCCCGGCGACCTCATCCCGATCTACTCGATCGGCGGCGCCACCTGGGTGCTGTCGCTGTTCTACACGCCCTATGTCTACCTGTTCGTGATCGCGCCGATGCGGCAGATGGATCCGGCGCTGGAGGACGCCGCGCGGGTGCACGGCGCCGGGTTCTTCACGACGCTGCGCCTCGTCACCCTGCCGCTGCTCACGCCGGCGCTGATGTCGGCCGCGCTCATCGTCTTCGTCACCAGCGCGGGGCTGTTCGACGTGCCGCTGGCGCTCGCTTCCCCGCATGGCATCCGCACCATGCCGACGGAAATCTTCCAGCTCGTGCAGTACCCGTCCGATCTCGGCCGCGCCGCCTCGTTCGGCGTGGTGGTGATGGTGTTCACCATCCTGGTCACGGTGATGCAGCGCCGCTACATCGACCGCCGGCGGTTCGAGACGGTGACGGGCAAGGGCTATCGCCCGCGCACCATCGCGCTGCGCCCCGGCGGCCGCGCCGCGGCCCTCGCGCTGGAAGCCGTCTACATCGGATGCGGCGTGGTGCTGCCAGTGATCGCGCTCCTGATGGTGTCGTTCTCCAGCATCTGGACCGGCAAGGTGACGGCGGCGACGCTGACGCTGCGCAATTACGAATACGTCGCGTTCAACTATCACCTCACCCAGCAGGCGATCATGAACAGCCTGTTCCTCGCCTTGGTCGGCGCGACGCTGGGCGTCGGGATGAGCGTGCTGCAGGCCTATTACGTCAATCGCGGCGTCCGCCAAGCGGCGCGGGCTGGTCGACGCCATCCTGTCGCTGCCGCTCGGCATCCCCGGCATCATCCTCGGCCTCGGATTCCTGATCCTCGCGATCCGCACGCCGCTCTATTCGACGCTGGCGATCATCCTGATCGCCTATATCGCCCGGTTCTTCCCGTTCGCCACCCGCACGGTGTCGGCGATGCTGCTCGCGATCAATCCGGAGCTCGAGCAGAGCGCGCGGGCGAGCGGCGCCACCTGGCTGCAGACCATGCGCTACGTGCTCCTGCCGCTGCTGATGCCGGCGATCGTCGCCGCCTGGCTGATGCTGTTCGTGATCTTCATCCGCGAGCTCGGCGCCACCATCCTGCTCTATGCCCAGGGCACCGAGACCATCAGCGTGGCGCTGGTGGTGCTCTCCGAACGCAGCACCGGCTTCGTCGCGGCGCTGGCGGTGATCCAGCTTTTCCTGCTGCTGCTGGCATTCTCGCTGTTCCGCGCGAGCCGCGCCTCGCTCATCTAGGCCTTTGGGAGTTTTCTGCGTGGCGTTCGTGCGGATCAGCGACTTGCGCAAGAAGTTCGGCGAGCTCGTCGCGGTCGACGGAGTCTCGATCGCGGTCGAGGAGGGGCACACACTGGCGCTGCTCGGCCCGTCCGGGTGCGGCAAGACCACGATCCTGCGCTGCCTTGCCGGCCTCGAGACGGCGGATACGGGCTCAATCGAGATCGCCGGCAGGGCCGTGTTTGACCACGCGGCGGGCGTGAACCTCATGCCGGAGCAGCGCGAGCTCGGCATCGTGTTCCAGTCCTACGCAGTGTGGCCGCACATGACGGTCGCCGAGAATGTCGGCTTTCCCCTCAAAGTGCGTGGCGTCGCCAAGGCGGAAGCGGCCAAGCGCACCGCCCGCGTGCTCGACATGGTGGGTCTCGCGAGCGCGAGCGCCAAGCCGGCGACCGCGCTGTCCGGCGGCCAGCAGCAGCGGGTGGCGCTGGCGCGCGCCCTCGTCCATGAGCCGCGGCTGGTGTTGTTCGACGAGCCGATGTCGAACCTCGATGCGCAGTTGCGCGCCCATATGCGCATGGAGCTGGCGGTCCTGCAGGAGCGGCTCGGTTTCACCGCGATCTACGTCACCCATGACCAGACCGAGGCGTTTTCGCTCGCCGAAAACGTCGCGGTGATGAACCACGGGCGCATCGAAACCATCGGCGATCCCCGCAGCGTGTTCGCCCGCCCGCAGACGCCGTTCGTCGCCGAATTCCTCGGCCTCAACGTGCATCGCGGCCGCGTCGTGAAATCGCATCCCGCACCGGACGGAGGGACCTTCGTCGAGGTGGCGCTGGCCGACGGCTTTTCCATGTGGGGCGTGCTCGGCGGCGACAGCGCCGCCGGCGGCCGGCGCAGAACGTCCTCGCCTGCACCCGCAAGGAGCATATCGGCGTCGACAAGCCGGGCACCGCGAGCCTCGATGCCGCGGCGGCGGCCGACGCCCATCCCCCGCATGCCCGACTGTTTCGCGGCATCGCGCAGGCCGTATCGTTCCTCGGCCTCGAAGAGGAATACATCGTCGCCATTGACGGCGTGACCTTCGGCGCCATCCAGCCGCCGCGCGGCCTGCATGCGGGCGAGGCGGTGACGATCACGATTCGGCCGGAGGATTGCATCGTCTTTGTCGACGATGCGAGGCAATGAGCAGAGTTTGAAAGGACGATGTCATGAGCCACGTGAATTGGCACCCGCTTCACGGCGTCGACCAGGACCGGCTGCGTGCCGCGCGCATCCAGGCCCATTTTGCGGCTCAATGGCTCGCGCGGGCGGCGCGCGCATACATTCCGGCGCGCCCGGACGATGGCCACACCAATCTTGGGTGGGACGATGCGTTGGGAGGCTTCGTCACCCATGCGTTGCCGGACGGAGCGCGGCTCGGCTTGACGCTTGCCGATCTGACGCTCTCGGTCCTGGAAGGTGTCGGCGCCGATCCATCGAAGAGGTTGCCGCTCAATGGCTGCGGCGATGCGCAGGCGCGGACCTGGCTCGGCCGGCAATTGGCGGCGCGGGGACTCGATCCCGATGCCTTGGACGCGCCGTCTCCCTATGAGATGCCCGCGCGCGAGAGCGGGGCCGTCTACACGGCCGTCGAGCTTGCGGAGTTCCTGGGCGTGCTTGCCGCCTGGTATTCGAACGCCAATGCGGCGCTTGGCGCGATCAGGCTCGACATCATCGGGCGAATTCCGGACGTCCCGCCGGTGCGCTGCTGGCCCCACCATTTCGATTTGGACACTCTGATCACGGTCGCACCCGGCCGCACCACGGGCGTCGGGTTCTCCCCGGGCGACGATTTTTACGACGAGCCCTATTTCTACGTCAGTATCTATCCCCGCCTCGATGTCGCCGCGCTGCCCCGACTGCCCGCCATCGGCCATTGGCATGCGGAGCCGTTCACCGCAGCCGTCGCGACCGCCCGAGGGATCGTCGAGGCCGGGGATCAAGGGCGTGAAGTTGCGGCCTTCCTGCACGACGCAGTCGAGATCGCAATCAAAGTCCTGAGGTAAAATCCGAGCGCGGTCCGATCCACCGGGAAAGGATCGCGCCCGATGCCGCCGCCGGTTCGCACCCGGCGGCGGGTGGGTGGGGGGCCGCGATCGCGCTATTGCGCGAAGCAGTAGAACAGGCCGTTGCCGCCGGTGGCGACCAAATCGTCCTGGCCGCAGGCGCGGGACATATGCGAGGCGTTCCACGACCGCATCTGATCGCTGTCGTTGGGGCCGCGCCGGTCGATATGCCCAAGCATGGCCTTGCCGAATGTGCTGCTGGTGTAGTTGTTGCAGGTCAGGTTGAGGTTGGCCTCGAATGCACGGCCTTCCGCCGTCGAGCCGGTAATGGCGTCGTGCCAGTTGGGGGTCATGCCGAAGCCGGCCACCATCTGCCCGCGCTCGGTGAGCGCGGTCTGTCCATTGAGGTTGTTGCCGGAGCCGTGGAGGTCGTCGACGTTCTGGGCGATGACCACGCCCTTGAAGTTCTGCCACGGGCCTTTGCCGATGCGGTCACGGGCGTTCTCCGCCTTGACCGCGGCCGTCGGGGTGGTGCTGAGATAGGCGCGCCAGACCTTGCTGCCGGCGCCGGCGCTGGTTGCGAGGCTCTGGCATCGTGCGTCCGCCGCGTTGATGCCGCCGAGATCGCCGCCCTTGCCTGGCCCGCTGCTGGCGACGAAGAAGGTCATGTTGGGCGACTGCGGGGGTGGCTGTTGCGCCCAGGCGGTTCCGCTCACTGCAAGCGCGAGCAGCGCCGTCGACATGGATAGGTACATGGTCTTGTGCATGGTGTTTCCCCTGTGCTCCCGTTCTCTCGTGGCCGGCCAGATCGAACGGATCGGCGACCGTGCTACCTCAATTCAGCGGCGAAGCAATGCGGTCGCGCGGTTGTAGCGCTCGAATGCCGGACCCGGCGGCGCCAACAAAACATATCGTTCTGCCGGCCACAAGGCGTTGACGGGCGGGATCGGCCGGCGGAGGCGGTCATGCCGCAGGCGGCCTCGGGTGGGGCAAACGTGTCATGGCACCGCGCAGGCCTCCCCTTCATTGCAAAACCTTGGAGCCGCCTCTACGTTCCCGAGAACTGGAAAGACGTCCGGGAGGAACACCATGAAGCCCGTTCTCAGCTCCGCCCTCCTTGCCGCCCTCGTCGGGTGCTGCCTCATTGGCCCCGCCGCCGCCCAGGAGCCGCCCGCCATGCAGGGCGCATCGGCGCAGGAGAAGGCGCGGCTCGCGCCGCTGATCGAGGCCGCCAAGAAGGAGGGAGCGCTCACCTACTGGGACGTGGTCATCCAGCCCGAGACCAATGACGCGCTCACGGCGGCGTTCCGCAAGCGCTACGGGCTGCCGAATTCGTTCCAGATCAATTACCAGCTCTCCGCCACCGCCGGCCTGGTGACGCGGGTCGAGCAGGAGATCAATGCCAATCGCGTGACGATCGACATCGCCGCGGTCGGCTCGCCGCCCTGGGTGTTCGAGCGCGCGGCCGCCGGGGATGCGCTCGAATATGATTCGCCCGAATACAAATATTTTGCCGACGCGTTCGCGCGCGGGCTCGGCAAGCCCGGCGTGTTCGCCTTCAACGGCGCCTATCTGTTCGTGCCGATGTGGAGCACCGACCAGCTCAAGTTCGACGGCAAGTCCTGGAAGGACGTGATCAACGCGGTGCCGCCGGGACGCATGAGCGTCGGCGACGTCGCGAAGTCGGTCGCCTATCTCGCCACCTATGCGGGCCAGCGCGAGGTGCTGAACCAGGACTACTTCAAGAGCGTCGCCAAGATGAAGCCGTCGTTCCTGATCCGCTCCGAGCAGATCGCGGGCCGGCTGGTGACGGGCGAAGACCTGATGTCGTTCTCCGGTATGCCGACGCGCGCCTACCAGTACAATCAGAAGGGCGGCAAGCTGAAATTCATCTTCCCCACCGAAGGCTCGGTGCTGCTGCCCCAGAACATGTTCATCCTCAAGAAGGCGCCGCATCCCAACGCCGCCAAGCTGTGGGTCGACTTCGTCCTTTCCGAGGAGGGCCAATCGATCCTGGTCAAGGGCGAGGCGATGGTGTCGGGACGCTCCGGCTTCAAGAGCCCGCTGCCGGAATATGCGCCCAGCATCGACAGCCTCAAGCTGATCAGCGTCGACTGGAAGGCGCTCTCGGCCGACAAGCTCAAGGTGCTGCGGGACGAGTGGACCGGCGTGTTCAATCCGTAGCGCGGGGCGTCATTCCGGGGCGCGCTCTTGCGCGAACCCGGAATCCAGATGGGCCGTGCCATGAATTCCTGGATTCCGGGTTCCGCCGGAGCCTGTCATCGGGCCGGCCAAAGGCCGGACCCGGTGGGCGGCCCCGGAATGACGGTCTTCACTGCGCCGTCAGGCCGCCATCGATGGCGAGGACCTGGCCGGTGATCGAGGCCGCCTCAGGCGACGCGAGATAGACCACCGCGGCCGCGACTTCCTCCGGCGTGACGAAGCGGCCGCTCGGAATCCGTGCCAGCATGCGCGCGCGGACTTCGGGCTCGCTCAGCATGTCGACCCGCGACGGCGTCAGCACCGTCGCCGGCGCGACGGCATTGGCGCGGATGTTATACGGCGCCCATTCGATCGCGAGCATCCGCGTCATCTGGATGAGGCCCGCCTTGGCGATGCCGTAGACCGTGCGGCCGGCGATGCCGGTCATCCCGTGGGTCGAGGCGATGGTGACCACGCAGCCGCTGCGGCGGGCGATGGCGTGCCGGCCGAACTGCTGGGTCAGGAAGAACGTGCCGGTGAGATTGACGGACATCAGCGCGTCCCACTCTGCGCAGGTGACTTCGACGGCCGGCTTGATCAAGGCCCGGCCGGCATTGTTGACGAGGAGGTCGATGTGAGACAGCGCCGCCACCGCCTGCGCGAACGCGGCCGCGATGCTTTCGGGCGACGCGAGATCAAGCGCGACAGGCACGACCTTGCGTCCCCGCAGCTCCGGTTCATCGAGCAGGTCGCGCAGAGATTGCGTTTCAAGCTCAGTGACGGCGAGATCGTAGCCGGCGCGCGCCAGCGTGAGCGCGATCACCCGGCCGATTCCGGTCGAGGTTCCCGTGACCAAAGCGGTCGGCGCGGAAGTCGACTTGGACATGGGCGTCATCCCAGCACGTCGTCGAGGCCGACCCAGGCGCCGCTGCCGAGGCTGCGGTGGCACGCCTCGGCGAAGGCGACATCGCGGATGCCGGCGGCGAAGTCGGAGCGCAGCGGCGTGCCGGCAACGAGGTGGCGCAAAAAATCCTCCCAGCCGATTCGGTAGGGATTGGGATAAGACGCCGCCGCCGGCACCTCCTGCCAGCGGGCACGATAGTCGATGCCGAGGTCGACCACGGGGTTGAATGCGGCGACCTTCGGCGTGTCGGCGATCGACTGGGCGTAGCAGCGGTGCAGCCCGGCGACCGCCGAACCGTGCGTGCCGTCGACCTGGAACGTCAGGAGATCATCGCGCCGCACCCGCGTCGCCCACGACGCAACGATGGAGCCGATCGCTCCTGATTCCAGCTCGATGAGCGTCACGGCCTGATCCTCGACATCGACGGGATAGCGCTCGCCCGCTTCGTCGACGCGCTCCGGCGCCGTCGTCGCCGCCGCGGCGACGACGCGCCGGATCGGCCCCAGCATGCCTTCGATCACGTAGCGGAAATGCGAATACATATCGAGAATGAGGCCGCCGCCGCCGGCCTTCCGGTAGTTCCAGCTCGGGCGCTGGCAACGCTCCTCGAAGCCGTCGAACACCCACCAGCCGAATTCGAGCTTGAAGCCGACCACGCGGCCGAAGAAGCCGGATTCGGAAAGCGCCGCGAGCTTGCGCAGCCCCGGCAGGTATTGCTTGTCCTCGACCGCGGCATGCTTGAGGCCGCGCGCGTTCATCGCCGCCAGCATGGCGCGCCCTTCGGCGACCGTCGTCGCCACCGGCTTCTCCGAATAGATGTGCTTGCCGGCGGCGATCGCCTTTTCGAGCGTCGCCTGGCGCTGATGGGTGACGGCGGCGTCGAACAGCACTTCATAGGCTGGGTCGGACAGGGCGGCGTCGAGATCGGTAGAGAAACCTTCGACGCCGTGCTCGCGCGCAAGCGCGGCGAGGCGATCGGCGTTGCGTCCCACCAGCAGCACGCGCGGCATCACCCGATCGGCGCCGACCGCGAGCCCGCCCGCGGCCCGGATCGGCGCCAGCGCGTTCTTGAGATGCTGGGTCGAGCCGATCCGGCTGGTGGCGCCGTTGAGGATGATGCCGACGGTTCGGGTGGCCATGAGGATTCCGCGGGGGGACAGGAACAGGTATGAAGGACGGCAACGTTATAGGCGCAATGCTATATTCGCGCCCGTCTTTCATTTCAGGATGGCATCGTGCCGCGTCACATCGTCTGCCTCACCTTCGATTTCGATACCATGTCGGGCTTCATCGCGCGCGGCCTGACGACGCCGACGCCGCTGTCGCGCGGCGAGTTCGGCGCGCGCGCCTGCCCCCGCATCCTCGACTTCCTGCAGAGCCGCGGCATTCGCGCGACCTGGTTCACCCCCGGCTTCACCATCGAAACCTACCCGCGCGAATGCGAGGCGGTGGTAAAGGCCGGCCACGAGATCGGCCATCACAGCTGGGCCCACGTCCCGCCGGCCGACCAAAATCGCGAGGCCGAAGAGGCCGACCTCGTGCGCGCCAACGACGCCATCGTTCGCCTGACCGGGCATAAGGCGCGTGGCTATCGTTCGCCGTCCTGGGATCTCAGCGCGAATACCATCGACCTTCTGGTCGAGCACGGCTTCGTCTACGATTCGAGCCTGATGGGCGCGGACTATTGGCCCTACCGGGCGCGGCGCGGCGACGTCGCCAAGCTCGGCGAGCCCTACCGCTTCGGCGCGGAGACCGCGCTGATCGAGATGCCGATCAGCTGGTCGCTCGACGACTATCCCCATTTCGAATTCCTGCGCACGCCGCAGACGGTCCTGCAGGGCCTGCAACCAGCCCGCGCGGTGATGGGCAACTGGCTCGACGAGTTCCTCTACATGAAGAGGTCTGTCGACTGGGGCATCCTCACATACACGATGCATCCCTACGTCATCGGCCGCGGCTATCGCATGCTGGCGCTCGAGGAACTGGTCGACCGGCTCGCGCAGGAAGGCGCGGTGTTCATGACCATGGAAGCCGCCGCCCGCGAAGCGAGCGCGCGCATGTGGGAGTAAGCGGGAGCCTCCTGCAAGCGCCGTCATTCCCGGCGCGCCCTTGCGCGAACCCGGAATCCAGGAGCCCCTGGCACGATCGTCTGGATTCCGGGTTCGGTGCTGTGCACCGCCCCGGAATGACGCTATTGGGGAATGCATCGCACTGGCACGGGCGGCGCCCGGCGTATAAAACGCGGCCTGATCGACATTCTTGTTCTCAGCAAAGAGGCTCACTGATGGATGACCGCACCCGCGCGCAGGACGCGGACCACAAGTTCGCGCCGGGCGTCATCGAAGCCTTCATCGCCGACGCGCTCGCAGCCGTCGGGCTGCCGGGCGCCGATGCCGCCAAGGTCGCGGAACTGATGACCGAAGCCGATCTCACCGGCGCCGACGCCCACGGCATTTTTCGCCTGCCGCAATATGTCCGCCGCATTCGCGCCGGCGGGTTCAACACCAAGCCTGATATCACCGTCACCAAGACCGCTGCGGCGACCGCGCTGGTCGACGGCGACAACGGCATGGGCCATCTGGTGGTGAGCCGCGCTGCCGACACCGCCATCGCGCTCGCGCATGACGCCGGCATCGGCTGGGTCGGCGTGCGCGGATCGAACCATGCGGGCACCGCGGGGCTATATGCGGCAATGCCGGTCGAGCACGGCATGATCGGGCTCTACTCCGCGGTCGCCAATGCCAATCACATGGCGGTATGGGGCGGCTCGGAGCTGCTGCTCGGCACCAATCCGCTCGGCATCGCGGTGCCGTCCGGCGATGGGCCCGTCGTGCTGGACATGGCGACCACCATCGTCTCCTACGGCACCGTCAAGAAATACGCGCTGGCCGGCCGCGACATGCCGGAGGGCTGGCTGATCGACAGCGGGACCGGCGGTCCGCTCACCGATCCCCGCCGCAGCGCCCAGGGCCTGCTGCTGCCGATCGGCGGCTACAAGGGCAGCGGGCTCGCCATCATGCTTGGGCTGCTCGGCGGCGTGCTCAACGGCGCCGCGTTCGGCCGCGAGGTCATCGACTTCAACGCCGATGACGCGAGCGCGACCAATACCGGCCATTTCATGGTGGCGATCGACATCAAGCGCTTCGTGCCGCTTGCCACCTTCATGGCGGAGACCGACCGCCATCTGCGCGACCTGCGGGCATCCAAGCGCATGCCTGGGGTGACCGAGATTCGCCTGCCCGGCGACCGCCGCCGCGAATGCCGGTTCGAGCGCCAGCGCGACGGCGTGCCGCTTCCCGTCGCGCTGCTTACGCAACTCGACAAGCTCGCCGACGATCTCGGCGTGAAGCCGCTGCGGACGCGGTAGAAAGCTTACTTCGCCGCGGCCTCGACCACCGGGCGGATGTCGGCGCAGACTTCGATGTCCCACAGGCGCTCGCACAACTGCACCGCGCGCGCGGGCGATAGCACCGGGCCGGCGAGATCGAGGAACTTCGTCTTGAGGCCGGTATCGTCGAGCGGCACCAAGCGCGAGCCGAGCGCCTCGTCGGCGGCGCGGGTGAACACGCCGCGTGCCGTCGTCACCTTGACCCGGGCCGGCCGCAATTGCGGATAGAGCCGGTCGACCTCCGGCGTCGCGACGACGCGCAGCTTGCGCGCGATCTCGTCGAAGGCGGGCTGACGCCGCACCTCGTCGGCGAAATGTTCGAGCCGGATGGCGCGGAAGCGCAGCGCGAGGCCGATCAGGTAGGGAAAGCTGAGTTGCGCGCTCGCGTAATCGTCCCAGCCGGTATGAGCGTGCTCGGCGGCGATGCGATAGGTGTCGACGTCGATCCCCGTCACCTCTTCCGGCATGATGTTCTCGTCGCGGCACAGCGCGATGACCGCCTCGACGGCGGGCTGGATGTGCCGGCAGCAAGCATAAGGCTTGATGTAGCAATCGGTGATGCCGAAGGCGGCCGCCGGCGGCAGCGCGATCGGCCGCGCCTTGTCGATCCGGCCGAACGCGAAGGCCTGCATGAAGCCGTCGCGGGATTCGATCACATCAGGCGGGCCCTGCACGCCTTGCGCGGCGAGCAGCACCGCCAGCACCCCCTCGCGCGAGGCGTGGCCGGCGTGCAGGCGCTTGATGTCGGCGCCGCCATTGACGAAGGCGAACAGGCCGGCCGCGCTGCTGGCGGCAATGCCGAACGCGTCGGCGATCTGCGGGGCGGCGTGGCCGCGCAGCCTCGCGACCGCCGCGGCGGCGCCGAACACGGCGCAGGCCCCGGTCGGATGAAAGCCGCGCTGGCGCAGCTCGGGATGGACCGCGCGCGCAATAGCTATTGTCGCCTCGTAGCCGGCGACGATCGCTTCGATCACCGCTTTGCCGCTCGCACCGGTCTCGTAGCCGGCGGAGAGCACGGCAGGGACGACCGCACAACCCGGATGCACGGAACCCTGGCGGTAGCCGTCATCGAGCTCGATGCCATGGGCGGCGGTGCCGCCGAGGAAAGCCGCGTCCAGCAGGTCGGCGCGGCGCGCGCGGCCCGGCACCGGAATGCGTCCTGCGCCGCGCACTGCGGACAGAGCCCGCTCGGCGCGATTCGCCACCTCGCCCTCGGCGCCGCAGATCATCACGCCCACGGTGTCGAGCAGATGCCGCCGCGCATAATGGCGGACCTCCGCGTCGAGCGCGTCGTAACGCAGCGCGGCGACGAATTCGACCAGCGCTGCCGTGGCGCCAGCCGCAGGCTGCAGGGTATGGACCGCTTCGGCGTGCGACATGATGAGTCTCCGGACCGTAGGGTGGGCAAAGCGAAGCGTGCCCACGTCTTGTGACCTCACCGCGTGGGCACGGCGCGAAGAGCGCCTTTGCCCACCCTACGCGCCCCGCCTTGGTATCACACCAGACGCACCACTGCATCGACCGCGACAACCCCATCAGCCCGCACGATCAGCGGATTGACCTCGGCCTCGAGCACCGTCGGGTCGACGGCGAGTTGCGACAGCGCCACCACCGCCTGCGCGAGGGCGGCGAGATCGCCCGCCGGCTTGCCGCGATAGCCCGTAAGCGCCTTGAGCCCACGCACTTCGGCGATCATCTCGCGGGCGATCGCGAGATCGACCGGCGCCAGCCGCAGGCTGCGGTCCCGGTAGATTTCCGTATAGATGCCGCCCGCAGCCAGCATGACCAGGGGGCCGGCGTCGGGATCGATCCGGTAGCCGATCAGGACTTCGCCAACGCCGGGCATCATGGGCTGCACCAGCACGCGCGCGGCCTGCGGCAGCCGCGCGTGCATGGCCGTCATCGCATCAGCAAGCGCCGCCGCATCGGTGATGCCGAGCGCGACGCCGCCGACATCCGACTTGTGTGAGATTTCCGCCGAGAGCACTTTCACGACCACGGGGTACCCGAACGGCAACGCCGGCGGGGCCGCAGCGATGTCGAGCGCGACCGAGGGCGCGCGCGGAACGCCGATGCGGTCGAGCACGCCGTAGGCATCGAGCTCATCGAGCAGCTTGCCGGCGCCGAAGCGGGCCGCGTGCACGCGCGCGGGCAGCGACCGCGGCGGCCGACGCGACAGCGCCGCGGCGACGGCATCGGCGCAGGCTTCGGGCGTGTAGAAATTGGCGACGCCGGCCTTGGCGAGTTCGGCGCGCGCATCCGGCGCCTCGGGAACGAGAAACGCGACGATGGGCTTCGCCGCGCCGGCGCTGTCGATGATCGGGCGCACGGCGAGATGGGGATAGAACCGCGCCGAGGAGCCCACGACCGTGACCACCAGATCGAATTCGGGCGCGGTGGTGAGGATGTCGAGCGCCGCCTTCATCACCTCGTAGCGGGTGCCGACCAGGGTGAGATCGATCAGGCGCGCCCGCGACACCTTGATCCCGGCGGCATCGAAGCGTGCATAGGTTTCCTCGCTCGGCGGCCCGACCTCGATGCCGCGGTTCGCCAGCGGATCGACCACCGTGGCGGCACCGCCGGCAGTGGTGGTGATCACCGCGACGCGGGGCGTGCGCTGCTCGCGCCGGGGCGGCACCCCTCGGAGCAACGGCAGTCCTTCCAGCAGCGCCGAGAGGCTTTCCACCCGGGCGATGCCGCAGTCGCGCAGGAACGCGTCGGCGACATCGTCCTCGCCGGCGAGCGCACCGGTATGGGTCAGCGCCAGCTCGCGCGCGGCCGCGGAGCGGCCGAGCTTGTAGGCGAGCACCGGCCTGCCGGCCGCCGCCGCGCGCTCGGCAAAGATGCGCAGCGTGTCGGCGTGGCGCAGCGTCTCCAGGAAAAGGAGGTAGCCGTCGATCTCAGGATCGTCGAGGGTCGCGAGGCAGATTTCGCCGAGCGACAGATCGACCTCGTTGCCGACGGAGACGAGGCCCGCAAAGCCGATGCCGCAGGCCCTTCCGCGCGACAGGAATGTGCCGATCATGCCCCCGCTGTGGGAGGCGCCGAAGATCTTCCCGACCGGCAGGTCGGCCTCGTCGAACGCCGCGTTTGCGGTCAGGAGTGCGCCGTTGCGCAGATTGACGATGCCGAGGCTCGACGGGCCGACAATGCGCATGCCGGTGCTTTGCACGATCTCGGTCAGCCGGCTCTCGCGCGCGATGCCGGCGGCGCCCGCCTCGGCAAAGCCATCGGACAACACCGTCGCCACCGCGACGCCCAGGCGCCCGCACGCTTCGATCGCTTCCATCGCGGCGTCGGTCGGCGCGACGATATAGGCGTGCTCGGGCACCTCCGGCAGCGCTTCGAGGGAGGGCCAGGCGCGTTCGCCGAGCACCTCGTCGCGCCGCGCATTGACGGGATAGATGCGCCCGGCAAAGCCGGCCTGGCGCAGGAATTTGAGCGGCCGCCCCGCGGTCTTGCCGGCATCGTTCGATTGCCCGACCAGCGCCACCGAACGCGGCGCGAACAGGGCTTCATAAAGGGTGCGCCCTCCCCTGCTCTCGGCAACGGGCAGCGGAGAAACCTGCGGATTCACCGCGCTATTCCGCTGCATCGGCCTGCCGGGCGCGCTGATCGAAGCGGCGGTCGAAAATCTCTTCGGCGATGCGGTTCTTGAGGATCTCCACCGATCCGCCCGCAATCATCCAGCCGCGACAGCGGCGCATGCAGTATTCCACCAGGGTGTCGCGGCTGTAGCCGGTCGCGCCCATGGCCTGCACCGCCTCGTGGGCCACGTCGAAGCCGGCGAGGTTGCAGGCCGCCTTGGCCAGCGAGGTCTCGTAGGCGGACGGCAGGCCGTTGTCGGCATTGGCGGCGGCGCGGTAGAGCAGCAGCTGCGCGCCTTCGAGCTTGAGCGCCATGTCCGCAAATTTCCATTGCAGGCCCTGGAACTCGCACAGGGGACGGCCGAATTGCACCCGCGCCGCGACATGGTCGCGCGCCTTGTTGAAGGCGTAGCGGCCGAACGCCAGCGCGCGGGCGGCATTGCCGATGCGCTCCACGTTGAAGCCCGAGATCTGCTTCTTGAAGCCGCCGGGGCCGAGCAGCACGTTCTCCGCCGGGATCCGGCAATCCTCGAAATGCAGCTCGCACCACTCCTCCCCGCTCATGAAGCTCGACGGCTTCCCGATTCTGAACCCCGGCGTGCCGCGCTCGACGATCACCGAGCCGATGCCGCGCACGCCCGGGCCGAACCGCGCATAGATCAGGAACACCTCGGCGTCGGCGCTGAAGGTGGAAAACACCTTGGTGCCGTCGACGACGGCATGAGCGCCGTCGAGCCGCACCGTGGTCTTGAGATCGGTCGCGGCGGAGCCCGCCTCCGGCTCCGACATGCCGAGGCTCATCACGGTGCGTCCGGCGAGCAGCGCGGGGAGGTACTTCGCCTTGAGCGCGGGTGAGGCGTATTCGGCAAAGGTGCGGATCGGGCCGAAGCTGCCGGACTGCACCACGTCGGCGCTGCGCGGACAGACGAGCGCCACCTGCTCGATGGCGATCACCGCATCCATCAGCGACCCGCCCTGGCCGCCATCGACCTCAGGGATCGTGATGCCGAGCAGACCCTGGCGGCTCATGAGCGCGGCGACATCGAAGGGAAAGCCGGGATTGTGGGCGCGCTTGAGCGAATCCTTTTCGAGGTTCGCCACCGCGAACTTGCGCACGGCGTCCGCGAACAATTTCTGCTCGTCGGTGAAATCGAAATTCATGAGGGTCTCGTTGCGTCCTTGCGCGCCATACCGGCATTGCGAATAGAGCGTATATACCGACGCGGCAGACCCGTCACCCTTTTACGACCTCATCCAGAGGAGCGCGCTCTTGCGCGCGTCTCGAAGGATGGCCGCGAGCACAGCGTACTCAACTTCGTGCAACGGAAGTGGCTGTGGCCATCCATCGAGACGCCGTGCTTCGCACGGCTCCTCAGGATGAGGTCGCAAAGATGGCTCGGCAAAATGCTTCCCAAAAAGCTACTCCGCCTTCGCGCCCGACCGCCGCACGATTTCGGACCACTTGGTCTCCTCGCGATCGATGTCGGCGGCGTATTGCTCGGGCGTGCTGGCCATCGGCTCGGCACCGTCGGTATCGATGCGGGCCTGCACGTCCGGCAGGGCGAGGGCCGTTCGCATCGCCCCATTGAGCTTCTCGATCACAGGGCGCGGCGTGCCGGCCGGCGCCACGATGCCGTAATGGAGAACCGCTTCGAAGCCCGGCAGCGCCGCTTCCGCCACAGTCGGCAGGTCCGGGAACACCTTGGAGCGTACCGGCCCGGTGACGGCGAGCGCGCGCACCTTGCCGTCTTTGACGAGGCCGATGGCCGGCGGCAGCGAGCTGAAGTAGAGCGCGACATGCCCGCCGATCAGGTCGGTCAGGGCCGGCGCGCTGCCCTTATAGGGAATATGCGTCATTTTGATTCCGGCCATGTAGGCGAGCAACTCGGTGCCGAGATGGATGCCGCTGCCGCTGCCGGCGGACGCGAAGTTGATCTTGCCGGGCTCGGTCTTGGCGAGCGCGATGAATTCCTTGAGCGTCTTGGCGGGGACGGCCGGGTTGACCAGCACCACCAGCGCGCTCGTCGCGATCAGGCCGACCGGCGCAAAATCCTTGCGCGGGTCGTAGCCGACATTGGGATAGAGCGTGGGATCGATGGCGAGCGTGCCGGTGCCGCCGAGCCCGAGGGTGTAGCCGTCCGGCGCGGCGCGTGCGACCTGACGGGTCGCGATCGAGCCGCCGGCGCCGCCGCGGTTCTCGATCACGATCTGCTGTCCCAGCGTGACGCCCATCTTGTCGGCGACGACCCGTGCCATGGCGTCGTTGCCGCCGCCGGCCGTGTAAGGGACGATCAGGGTGATGGGGCGGGACGGATAGTCCTGCGCTTGTACTTCTGAACCATTGAAACACAGCAACAGTCCAAAAGCGGCGATGGCCTTCCACGAATGAAGCAACGATTGGACTCCTTTGCCGCGCATCACCGCTCGCCTGGAGCGGCCGACCAGGCGACGGCCGGATATCGGCCTTCCGACATCGCCAGAATACGCCATCAAGGCGTCGGTGTCGAAACCGGCCACCGGCGGCTATAATGAGGAATCCTGATATAGGATCGAACCGATATGATGAGCATTCCTTTCTTT
Organism: uncultured Alphaproteobacteria bacterium; assembly: GCA_963791375.1. Classification (GTDB taxonomy): domain Bacteria; phylum Pseudomonadota; class Alphaproteobacteria; order Rhizobiales; family Xanthobacteraceae; genus JAJPKK01. The sequence goes on along the minus strand of CAWBSI010000012.1, from coordinate 94,240 downwards.
CTTGTCGTGGCCGCTCTGGCTGCGGCATGGTCAGGCCACCGACAAGCGTCGATCGCCTTGTGGGCCGCGGGTCTTCTCACTCTGCTGGTGCTGTACCGCCTCCACGCGACGGACACCCTCAGCATTGCCTTGTGAAGGGAGCTCCCATGACACCCGCCCTGTCTCTGCGCCTCAATTCAATCGGGCTATTCGCGATCAGCGCGGTGCTGATTTTTGCCTTTGCCGACCAGCTCGTCCTGAACGACCTGCCATGCCCGCTATGCATTCTGCAGCGTGCGGCCTTTGTGGTCGCCGGATTCGGACTCGCGCTCAATCTGCGGTTCGGGCCGCGGGCGAGTCATTACGCGGTCATGATCATTGGCGCCCTCGCCGGTGCCGCTGTCGCCGGCAGGCAGATCCTCATCCATATCGTTCCCGATACCGGATCCTACGGCAGCGCATTGCTCGGTCTTCATTTCTACAGCTGGGCTTTCATCGTCTTTGCGCTGATCGTGCTTGGAACAGCAATCATGCTGTTGTTTGACGGCCAATTCGCAGACGACGAGCCCCCGGTGAATCGGCTTACCGGGCTTTCACTGGCCGCGTTCGCCCTATTCGCACTGCTTGCGCTGTGCAACGGCGTTTCGACGGTGTTGGAATGTGCGGGCGGACTGTGTCCCGACGATCCGACCGATTATCTGCTGCTGCGCTGAGGACGCCGACGAGGGCGCGGCGACCTTATTCCGGCTTGGCGCCGGATGCCTTCACCACCTTGGACCACTGGGTTTCTTCGCGGTCGATGTCGACGCCGTATTCCTCGGGCGTGCTCGGCAGCGGCTCGGCGCCTTCGATCGCCAGCCGGCTGCGCAACTCCTCCGACATGATCGCGGTGCGCATTTCCTTGTTGAGGCGATCGATGATCGGCCGCGGCGTTCCCGCCGGTGCGGCGAGGCCATAGCGCAGCACCGCCTCGAACCCCGGTACCGCGGTTTCCGCAACCGTCGGAACGTCCGGCATCAGGGATGAGCGGTTCAGGCTGGTGACCGCGAGCATGCGCAAGAGCCCGCTCTTTGCGTTCTCATGCGTCGCCGGGATGGGTGCGAACGCCATCAGGATGTGGCCGCCGAGCAGGTCGGTCAAAGCCGGCCCGGTGCCCTTGTAGGGGATGTGGGTGAGCTTGATGCCCGCGGCCGTCGCGAAATATTCGCCGCCGACATGGCTGACGGTGCCGACCCCGGCGGAGCCGAAATTGACCTTGCCCGGGTTCGCCTTGGCATAATCGATCAGTTCCTTGACCGAATGGACGTTGAAGGACGGGTGGACCACGAGCGTGTTGGGCGCAGTGGCGATGCGGCCGATCGGGGCGAAGTCCTTGCGCACGTCGTAGCCGACATTGGGAAACAGCGACGGGCCGATGGCCAGCGTGCCGGTGTAGCCGAGCACGATGGTGTAGCCGTCCGGTGCGCTCTTGGCGACCTGGCGGGTGCCAACGGTGCCGCCGGCACCGGGACGGTTGTCGATGATGATCTGTTGTCCCAGCGCGTCGGCCAGGCGGTCGCCGACGATGCGGGCGACGATGGTCGTGCTGCCGCCCGGCGCGAACGGCACCACGAGGGTGATGGGACGGTTGGGATAATCCTGTGCCGCTGCGGGGACCGTGGCACTGCCCAGCGCCGCGGCCGCGATCAGCGCCGCAGCAAATCCAGTTTGTGTCTTCCGACTGCGTAAATCACCCGCCATGTCGCGTTCTCCCGCATTGTCATTCTTGGTCTTGTACCGCGCACTTTTGGATTGCCGGGCCTTCGGGTCAAGCCCCGAAGGCGAGGACGGCGTCATCCCAGCAGCTTGACCGCGTCTTGCGCGAGCGACATGTCGGCGACGCGCTCGAACGGCAGCACGGCCTTCTGCACGCCGGTCTCGACATTGAGTTCCTGCAAGTAGCGCAGGCGTTCCTCGGGCAGCACGAGACCGGTGGCATAGGCGCCCGCCTGCTGCGCGAAGGTCCATTGCATCTCGGCCTGGACCGGATCGGCCTGCTTGATGGCTGCGGCATAGGCGCGCATGAAGGCCTCCTTGGAGTCGGGGCTGGAGATGAAACGGTAGAGCCGCGCATGGGCGGCGAGCGTGCGTACCAGCAGGTCGCGCTTCTGGGCGATCGCCTGGTCCGACGCATAGGAGCCCTGATAGGTGAATTCCGGCAGCTCCTTCCACAATTCGGCGATGGCATGGACGCCGTATTTCGCCTGATCGCCGAAGACGTCGACCAGCGACGGTCCGGCATCGACCCGCTTCGCGGCGACCGCGCGGAACACATCGGCGCTGCTGCCGACATTGACGAAGGTGACCTTCTTGATGTCGACGCCGTTCTTGCGCAGCGCCGCGATCATGAGCTGGTGCAGCAGGGCGCCGGGCGCGCCGGTGCCGACATAACGGCCTTGGAGATCCTTCAGCGCACGCACATCGGGATTGGCGCTGTAGACCGCATGGGCCGGCAGCAGGCCCGCGCCGGCGATGACTTTCAGCTTGCCGCCGTGCTCTACCGCCGGAAACACTTGGCTGAATCCCGACAACAGGCAGATGTCGCTGCCGCCGTTCAGCAGAGCGCCCATCAGCTTGCTGCCGTCGCCGACATTGAGGATCTTGGCCTCGAGCCCGAATTCCTCGAGATAGCCCTGCTGCCGCAGCAGTTCCTGCAGCGCGAAGGTGCTGTTCGACGCGGTGTTGACGATGTTGACGGTGCGGCGCGGGGCCTGCGCCATGACGCGCCGAGGCAGCGCCTCCGCGAGCGCAGCCGCGCCCAGCGCAGCCGCGCTGCGCAGGATATGGCGACGGCTTTGGTCGCGATCGCGCATCGACGCCTCAAATGGCGGCGGAAGCGCCGCGCCGGGCATATGACCGGGATGCCCGGCCGATTTCAACCGGCCGCGGTGCTTGACGGGCCCGGCGATAGCGTCCAACACGGGGCCTTCCGGCCATGCCGAACCAGAATTCGCGATGAATCCCGCCCCGTCCGCCCGCCTTGAATCCGATCCCGCCGCCAGCGGGTGCGTGGGGACTTAGCCCATGGGCGCGCGACAATTCGGCGCCCGCGTGCCGCGGGTCGAAGACCCCGCTTTGCTCACCGGGCGGGCGCGCTTCGTCGACGACGTGAAGCTGCCGGGCACGCTTCATGCGGCGTTTGTTCGCAGCCCCCATGCCCACGCCCGAATCGGCGCCATCGACACGGCAGCGGCGCTGGCCATGCCCGGCGTCCATGCGGTCTTCACCGCAGCCGATATGCCGGGAAGGCTCGCGACCGAGCCCTTGCCGATGCCGGTGCCCAATGCCGCCATCACGGCGCTGCGCACCCAGCATGCGCTGGCCCGCGGCGAGGTCTGCTATGTCGGCGAAGCCATCGCCGTGGTCGTCGCCGACAACCGCTATCTCGCCGAGGATGCCGCGGCCGCGGTCGCAGTCGACTACGAGGTGCTTCCTGCCGTCAGCGATTGCCGCGACGCGCTGGCCGCCGACGCGCCGCGCAGCCACAGCGATCTCGCCACCAATGTCGCCGCCTTCATCCCCATGGCCTATGGCGAAGTCGAGCGCGCCTTCGCGACGGCGGCCCATGTGTTCGAAGAGGAGATTTTCCAGCATCGCGGCGCCGCGATGACGTTGGAGGGCCGCGCCGTGCTGGCGTGCCGGGACACGGCGTCCGGCCTGTTGACGGTGTGGTCGGGCACCCAGACGCCGCATATCTGCCGCGCCACCATCGCCGACCTGCTCGACCGCGACCTCGAAGACGTCCGCGTCATCGCTCCATTCGTCGGCGGCGGCTTCGGCACCAAGGCGCCGTTCTATGCCGAGGAGATCGTCATCCCGGTCGCCGCGCTCATGCTCGGCCGTCCGGTGAAATGGATCGAGGACCGCCGCGAGCATTTCCTGTCCGCCACCCAGGAGCGCGACCAGTACTGGAACGTCGCCATCGCCGTCGCCGCCGACGGAAAAATTCGGGGATTGCGCGGTCAAATGATCCACGACAACGGCGCCTATCTACCGTGGGGAATTATCGCGCCCTATATCGCCTCGACCACGTTTCCCGGACCCTATGTGGTGCCGGCGTTCAAGTTCGAAACCACGGTCGTGCTCACCAACCGCGTGCCAACCACGGTGGTGCGTGGCGCCGGCCGGCCCCAGGCGGTGTTCGCCATGGAGCGGCTGTTGGACCGGGTGGCGCACGAACTCGGCATCGACCGCGCCGAGCTGCGCCGCCGCAACATGATCACGAAGGAGCAGATGCCGTACCGGGTCGGCCTCGTGTTCCGCGACGGCAAGCCGCTGGTCTATGCGAGCGGCGACTTCCCCCTGAGCCAGACCCGAGCCATGGCGCTGGCGGACTATGGCGGCTTTCGCGCCCGCCAGGCGGCGGCGCGCACCGCCGGGCGCTATATCGGCATCGGCATCGGCAATTACGTGGAAGGCACCGGTCTCGGGCCGTTCGAGGGCGTCACCGTGCGCATCCTGCGCAACGGCAAGGTCGCGGTGGCGACCGGCGCGACCACCCAGGGGCAAGGCACCCATACGACGCTGTCGCAGATCGTCGCCGACCGGCTCGGCTGTCCGATCGGGGACATCATCATGACCGTCGGCGACACCAACGCCATCAGCCAGGGCGTCGGCGCCTTCGCGAGCCGCCAGGCGATCAATGCCGGGCTCGTCGGCCATGATCGCCGGCGACAACGTCAAGCAGCAGGTTGTTGCGCTCGCCGCGCGTAGCCTCGGCGTGGCCGAAAGCGAGATCGATATTGAGGACGGCCGCGCCGTCGCCCGCGGCGGCAACAAGCCGGTCCTCACCTTCGGCGAACTGGCCAAGCTCGCCCAGGGCATGCCCGGCTTCTCTTTTGCCGCGGGCCAGACGCCCGGCCTCGAGCACACCGCGTATTTCACGCCGCCCCAGGCGTCCTATTGCAACGGCACCCACATCGTCGAGGTCGAGGTCGATCCCCATACCGGCGGGGTGCGCATACTCAACTACGTGGTCGGCCACGACAGCGGCGTCGTCATCAATCCCATGATCGTCGACGGCCAGGTCCAGGGCGGCGTCGCCCATGGCATCGGCAATGCGCTGTTTGAGTTCATGCGCTACGACGCCGATGCGCAGCCGCTGACCACGAACTTTGCCGATTACCTCATGCCGATCGCCCCGGACGTGCCGGCCTGCGTGATCGAGCATGTGGAGACGCCGAACCCGCTCAATCCCCTCGGCGTCAAGGGCGCCGGCGAAGGCGGCACCATACCGGCGCCGGCCGCGATCATCGCCGCGATCGAGGACGCCTTGTCGCCGTTCGGCGTTCACTTCGCCGAGATGCCGCTGACCCCTGCACGCATCGTCGCCGCGCTCCAAGAAGCCGGCGCCTACCAGAAACTCCGCAGCCTCGGAATCACTTGAAGGAAATTCCATGACGTCAATCAAATCGAGCCGCGACGGCGCCGTCGCGACACTTACCATCGACAACGCGGCGCAAGGCAATCTGCTCTCCGTCGAGACCCTGCGGGAACTGGCGGCGGCGATCCGCGCGGCGGGCGCAACCGATGCCAAGGTGATCGTACTGCGCTCCGAGGGCGACGACTTCTGCCGGGGGCGCGCGCCGGGCGCGCCGTCACCGACTGCCATGAAGATGCGCGCCAATGTCTGCGAGCCGATCCTCGACGTCTATGACGCGCTCGCCGGGGTGCGCCAACCGGTCATCGCGCGCGTCCAGGGTGCGGCGCTCGGCTTCGGCACCGCCATGGCGGGCGCCTGCGACCTCACCATCGCGGCCGACACTGCCCGCTTCAAGCTGCCGGAGATGGAGCGCGACCTGCCGCCGACGCTGGCGATTTCCGCGCTGATGGCGCGGGTGCCGCGCAAGGCGCTCACCCACATGGTCTATTCCATGGAGGAGATCGATGCATGGACGGCGCTGCAGATCGGCCTCGTGAGCCAGGTGGTTGCGCCCGACGAACTCGACCGCGCGCTTGGGAAGCTCCTCGCCACCATGACGGCGCGGTCCCCGGAATCGCTCACCGCCGTCAAAGACTTCTTCCGCGCCGCCCCCTATATGGACCCGCGCGGCGTCGCCGACTATGCAGGCAATCTCCTGGCTGCGGTGTTATCTTCGGCCGGCAAATAAGAAGAATGCGAGGAGCCCATGGCCGACGCCGACACCGACACCGCCCATAAGCCGGGATCGCCGTTCTGGCGGTTTTCCCTGCGGCTTTACCGCCAGCCCGGCGTGGCGGATGCCTGCATCGCGCTGCAGGACGAATGCGGCGTCGACGTCAACGTGCTGCTGTTCTTCCTGTGGCTGGCCGCCGACAAGCGCCTTGTTCCGGCGCCGAACGCCCGCGCGGTGTGCGAGCAGGCGGCGCTGTGGCACGACGACGTGGTGGCGCCGCTGCGCGCGGTGCGGCGCAAGCTCAAGGGCGGCTCGACGCTCGTCGAGCGCAACACCGCCGAGATGTTCCGCAACAGGATCAAGGCCGTCGAGCTCGAAGCCGAGCGCCTGCAGCAGGAGGCGATGTTTGCGATGTCGCCGAACCTCGAGACGGAGCCTTCGGAGTCGGTCGAGGCGGCGGCGCGCGCCAACGTCCTGGCCTACGAACAGGCGGTGGCCCGCGCCTTCACGCCGGGCGCGGTGGAGATCCTGATCGCGGCCGTCGTCGTCAACGCCCAGCGCGCCGCCGGGGCCGGGTGATGCTCGATCGCGGCTATGCCGACCTGCATGACCATCTCGACCGTCTCGACAAGGCCGGCCTGCTGCTGCGCATCGATCACCCGGTCAACAAGGACACCGAGATGCATCCGCTGGTGCGGTGGCAGTTCCGCGGCGGCATCGCCGAGAAGGACCGCAAGGCGTTCCTGTTCACCAACATCGTCGATTCCAGCGGGCGGCGTTACGACATCCCGGTGGTGATCGGCGCGCTGGCGGCGAACGCCGCCATCTATCGCATCGGCATGAATGTGGAGCGTAACGAGGACATCGGCCCGCGCTGGGAGCACGCCATGGCGCATCCGGTGTCGCCGCGTGTCGTGGAGCGCGCGCCGTGCCACGGCATCGTGATCACCGGCCGCGATCTCGAAGGTGCCGGCCATGGTCTTGCCGCCCTGCCGATCCCGATCTCGACGCCCGGTTTCGACGCCGGGCCCTATCTCACCGCCACCTGCGTCATCACCCGCGACCCCGATACCGCAATCCAGAATATCGGCACCTACCGGGCCCACCTCAAGGCGCCGACCCGGCTCGGCATGATGACGCTCGCCAATCTACGCGGCGGCGGCATCACCCACTGGCAGAAGTACCGCGACCGCGGCGAGCGGATGCCGGTTGCGATCGTGGTGGGATGCCCGCCGGTGGTGGCCTATCAGGGCCCGCAACGTCTGCCCCACGACGTCGACGAGATCACCGTGGCCGGCGGCCTCGCCGGCACGCCGATCAACGTGGCGCGCGCACGCACCGTCGACCTGATGGTGCCGGCCGAGGCGGAACTCGTGATCGAAGGCTTCGCCGACCCGGACTATCTCGAGCCCGAAGGCCCGTTCGGCGAATCCCACGGCTATGTCGCTCTCGAAGAGTACAACCTCGTGATCGATGTGACCGCGATCACGCGGCGCCGCGATGCCGTCATCCCCTCGATCATCAGCCAGGTGACGCCGAGCGAATCGAGCGTGGTCAAGCGCCTCGCCTACGAGCCGCTGTTCCTCTCCCACCTGCGCGACAGCCTCGCCATCCGTGGGATCAGGCGCGTCTCGCTGCACGAGCCGCTCACCAACCTGCGCAAGCTCGTGATCCTGCAATTCGCGAAGGGCACCCCCCGCTCGGAGGTATGGCGCGCCCTCAACGGGACGTTGACGCTGCAGGCGATCGTCGGCAAGTTCATCGTCGCGGTCGACGAGGACATCGACCCCGACAACGCGGATTCGGTCTTCTGGGCGATGTCCTATCGCTGCAATCCCATCGAGGATACCCATGTCGTGCCCTACCGCGAGCTTGGACACGGTCCGCGGACGGGCGATGCGGAACCGGATTCGGCGATGCTGATCGACGCCACCATGAAGCATCCGATGCCGCCGCTCGCGCTCCCCAAGCGCGAATACATGGAAAACGCCAAGGCGCTGTGGGAGCGTCTGGGACTGCCGCCGCTGCGGCCGGAGTTGCCGTGGTTCGGCTATTCGCTTGGCGACTGGAACGATACCTGGGATAGAAACGCGCAAGAAGCCGCGCGCGGTCACGCCATGGACCGCGGCGACTCCTACCGGCAACGGCGACGCAAGGGCATCGCGCCCAACACGCCGACCCGGATCATCGAGGGATTGAGGGATGACGACTGATACACCGCGCCGGCTCGTGATCGGCATTTCCGGCGCTTCCGGCGCCATCTACGGCATCCGCATGCTCGAGCTGCTGCGCGGGACGGACATCGAGACCCATCTGGTGATCAGCCGCTCGGCCGAGATGACGCTCGCCTACGAGACCGATTTCACCACCAAGGACGTCCGCGCGCTGGCCACCGTCAATCATCCCAATTCGGACATCGGCGCGACCATCTCGTCGGGCTCGTTCCGCACCATGGGCATGGTGGTGGCGCCGTGCTCGATCAAGACCATGAGCGAGATCGCGACGGGGGTCACGAGCTCGCTCTTGTCGCGCGCCGCCGACGTCGTGCTCAAGGAGCGCCGCCGCCTCGTTCTGGCGGTGCGCGAGACCCCGCTGCATGGCGGCCATCTGCGCACCATGACCCAGCTCGCCGACATGGGCGCCATCATCGCCCCGATCATGCCGGCCTTCTACAACCGGCCCAAGACCGTCGACGACATCGTCAATCACACCGTCGGCCGCCTGCTCGACCTGTTCGGCATCGACAACGCGGTGGTGAAGCGCTGGCAGGGCGGCCGCGAAGAAGAATAGCGCTGCGTTGCCCTCAAGCGACATTGGACCGGCGTGCCAAGTTAGGTAGCATGAATAGGGCTCATGCCCGCGATGCTGTCGACGGAAAGGGAGGCACGCCGTGCGGACGGACGATGCGCTGATCCCATCGTTGGATCTGGTGCAGCGGACGCTGGCCGTCGACATTTCCTACACCATTTCGCGCATGAAAGTGCTTGAGCGCATTCCAGGCAACCCGATCTGCATCGGCTATCGGTGGATCGACGAAGACGCCGTCGCGTTGATGTCGCGCCTGCCGTCGTTCTCTCGTGTCGTCGGCATGCGCGCGGGACATGAGCACCACATCGAGCCGCTCGCCCACTGGTATCGCGAGCACGGCATCAAGCCGACATTCGAGATGATTCCCGGGCACTTCGACGCAAGCCTCGGACGCGAGCTGACGCGGCTCGGCTTCTTTCAGTCCGGGTTTCATGTCTCGCTGATCGGCGAGCCCCATCTTGCTGCGCCGGCTGATGACGGCATCGAAATCGATCGCGTGACGACTTTGCCGATGATGGAGCACTATCTCGACGCCTATGTGGCCGGATGGGGCATCGCCGAGAAGGACCATGCGCAATTCAAGGCCAATGTCAGGCCATGGCTGGATCAGGAAGGATGGTCCCTCTATCTCGCCCGGATGAATGGACGGCCTGCCGCCGCCGCGACGCTGTTTATGAAGGACCGCGTCGGCTATCTTGCGGATGCGACGACCGATCCGGCATTCCGCCGCCGCGGCTTTCAATCGGCTCTGCTGCGGCGGCGCATTCGCGATGCCGCAGCAGGCGGCGCAAATCTCGTCTTCAGCGGCGCCGCCCCGTTCTCGACCAGCCACCGCAACATGGAGCGCGCCGGTCTGCGCGTCCAATTCGTCCGATCGTTATGGACCTCGGATTGAGCGACAGCGAATGCCCCGTCCCCTACTTCAGGGCCACCGCGGGATACCCTGCGACGCCGGCCGGAAAGCCGGTGGTCAGGCCGGGAATGTCCACCGCGGCCGAATTCCAGTTCTTGTTCGCCAGTTCCTGCACCATCCAGAACGCAACCGTGTTGGACAGCATCTCGCGCGCATCGCGCAGCGAATGCTTCATGCGGATCATGAACTGATCGATCGCGCCGGCCTGGGTCACGAAGTAATCGCCCGGCAGCGGCGGGCGGTCCGGCAGATAGACGGTGGGGATGCCCGCGAACACCTGATCGGAGACGACCTTGCGGTAGTACAGTGGCCCCCACACGCGCTGCACGTAGTAACTGAGATCCGCCGGCGCCAACTGCGCCTGGCCGAGCGAAGGCCGCACTTCGGCATACGGGACGATCTTGATTCGATCGTCGGGCAGGGTGAAACCGGATGCCGCCTTCAGAAACAGCACCAGCCAGTTGGTCCCTTCGGTCAGTCCCGACGACACATTGGAGCCGGCGCGGCTGCTCACCAGCGCCATCGCATGCGGCCAGTCGAGCTTGAGGCGGGCCAGCGCGTCATGCACGTCCGCGGCCCCGCGCAGTGCTTCGAGCATGAAAGTGCCGATCATCACGTTCACGAACGGGATCGGATACTGGGCGGACGTGCCGTTGAAGAGATCATCGTTCACGCCGGCGACGGTGAAGCTGTCGCCGTTACCGAGCGAGTCGATATAGCTTATGGTGCGGGCGCAGGCATAATCCACCATGCTGCGAATCTGCGCCTTGCGTGTGCTCCAGGCGGGCTGGTTCAACTGATCAAGCCAATTGTTCGTGGCGCGCTGGTTGACCGCGCGCACCTGCACGGTGTGCGTCCGCAATGAAGCGAGACGCGCCTTCCAGCGCGCATCGCCGTTCGCCTTGATCTGCGCCAGATAGGCGAGCGCAGGCCCGATATGACTGATCGCGGTGAGCTCATAGAAGCCGCTGGAACGATCGGCACGAAACTGTTCCTGGCTGAGCCTGACGCCGCCGGCCGAGTCATAGACGTAAATACTGGAGCCGACCACCAGCACCAGCGGACCGGGAGCACCGCTTGCCGAACTCCTTGGCGACGACGGACTGCGTGAGCATCTGGCCCAGCGTCGGCTGGCCGGCGGGGTAGCCAAGCTCATTGCTGCCGGTGAAGTCGAAGAAAAGGTCCATGAACTCGGTGGGCGCCGTATAATTGTCGGCGGTCTGCGCTGACGCCGACGTGGCGATCAGCAGCAGCGCGCTCAGCGCGAAGCAAAAGAGGCGGATACACTTCACGGTGGGTCTCCTTCTGTTGCGCCGGGAACAGTGACACTCGAACCAAAGCATCTCGCGTGTCATCTGGCAAAGAGAGGCGGATCGCACCGGGTTGAAATTGACCGCGCCCGCGCTGCGGCCGTAGATTGACGTCCTGTTCACTATGACTGGGGAATATCATGTCAATTGCGTCTATGCGGATCGCGGCGGGATCAGCCGCATGCCTGCTGACTGTCCTTGGCGGTGGGGCCTTTGCGCAGGGATTCCAGGCCGCGCTGCAAATCTCCCCGCAGGGAGGTGGCCGGTGCATCGATGTTCCCGATCGCAAATTCGTCCAGGGCCAGGGATTGCAGATGTTGGATTGCAATAATTCGCCCGCCCAGATCTTCACCTATGATCCGGCGAATATGCGCCTGACCATCGGCGGGCTCTGCATCGATGCGGACGGCGGCAAGCCGGGCGATCTCGTCAAGCTCTCCCCCTGCGACGGCCGAGCCAATCAAGCCTGGAGGTCCGAGCAGAAGGGCAACTTTACCAAGCTGCTGGGCGTTAACGGCCTCTGCCTCGACATTCGCTACGGCTCGACCGAAAGCGGCGCGCTGGTGCAGAGCTGGAACTGCGGCGATGCCGAGCCGAACCAGCTTTGGAGCTTCCAGCGAAAGTAAGCCGATCGTCGATCCGACTGCTGTTTGCGTGGTTCAGGCGTGTCGGTGGCGGCGCGCCGCCTTCGCCGGCGGTGCGTGGTAATATGGGCTTTGGTAGCAGTAGCCGCCGATGCCGGACACCGTCGTCATGCACTGCTCATAGCTGGTGTAATAGCACGACGTCGCACCACCGCCCCGCTTGAAGTACTTGGAGCACCACGGATAGCTGGTCGGCGACTGCGCGGATGCCGCCTGGATCTCGCCAAGCGGCGCGGCAACGATCAGGAATAGCAAAAGGATTAGCGAGCGCATCGAAACCTCCCGGACCGGATGTGCAACACGGATCTCGCATTCCATCGCACGGCGTGCGGCACCTCCACCTGCCGCACGCATCGTCAATTCTATCGCTAGCCGCGGGCGAGCACAAAGGCGAGTTCCCGGATAGCTGACGCGCGTGTCGAAGCCATCGCAATCCGCTATAAGTGCCGTCAACGAGGCACAGGGCCAGGAGACGCTTATCATGAAATCGAACCTCTTCATCGTTGCCGCAGCAGGTGCCGTGTTGATGCACGGCGCAGCCGACGCCGCCGAAATCAAGGTGCTCTCCACCCAGGCCACCGAACAGGCCTATCGCGAACTGGCGCCTCAGTTCGAAAAGGCATCGGGACATAAGGTCACGACCATCTTCACTGGAACGCTCGATCTCCAGAAGCGCATCGCGGCCGGGGAAACCTACGACCTGATCATCATGGCGGGACCGGCGATCGACGATTACATCAAGTCCGGCAAGGTCGTCCCAGGCAGCCGCGTCGACCTGGCGAAATCGGGCGTCGGCGTTGGGGTGCGCGCCGGTGCGCCAAAGCCCGACATCAGTTCGGTCGAGGCACTGAAGAAAACCCTCCTGGCCGCAAAGTCGATCGGATATTCCACCGGCCCCAGCGGCGTCTTCATCGTCACGCTGTTCCAGCGCCTGGGCGTCGCCGAAGCGGTCGCGCCAAAGCTCAAGCAAACCCCGACCGGCGTTTTCGTCGGCAGCATCGTGGCGAACGGCGAGGTCGAGATCGGCTTCCAGCAGGTGAGCGAACTTGCGCACTTCGCCGGCGTCGATTTCGTCGGCCCGCTGCCGGCGGACGTGCAGCAGACGACCGTATTTTCCAGCGGCATTCAGGCCGGGGCGAAAGAGATGGACGGGGCCAAGGCACTGGTGAAGTTCCTCACCACGCCGGCGGCGGCGCCGGCCTACAAGAGCAGAGGCCTGGAGCCGGGCTGACCGGGACGCGACTGGACCACGACCCGGCATCCTGATGGCGGGTGATGTTGCCTGCTGGTACTCTCCACCCAAATCCGAGGATGGAGAACCGCCGTCTGCCAGACTTCGGCGTCCATCCTCATCAGGGAGGACGGGGCATGGTTTATCGAAGCACGATCGTTGCAGTCCTGTGCGCCGCGGCGCTGTGCGGATCGATCCCGGCCGCATCGGCATTCGATGATTCCAAGTATCCCGACTTGTCCGGGCAGTGGCGGCGCGCGGCGACCGGGCCCGCGCGATACGATCCCAGCCAAGCCCAAGGGCCGGGGCCAGCAGGCGCCCCTCAGGGAGGAGTATCGCGCCCTTCACGAAGCGAGCATGGCCGATCAGGCGGCCGGCGGACAGGGCCTCGACAACGCCTACAAATGCATCCCCATGGGCATGCCGCGCCAGATGTCCGGCACCTTCCCGATCGAGTTCGTCGTCACGCCGAAGCTCACGCACATCCTGTTCGAGCTCGTCATCTACTCGACGCGCCGCATCTACACCGACGGGCGCGACTTCCCGACCGATGAAGACCCGACCTATGCCGGCTACTCCATCGGCAAGTGGCTCGATACCGATAGCGACGGCCGCTACGACGTGCTCGAGGTCGAGACCCGCAACCTCAAAGGTCCGCGCACGTTCGACGATACCGGCATCCCCATGCACGAAGACAACAAGACCGTCATCAAGGAGCGGTACTTCCTCGACAAGTCCAATCCGGACCTGCTGCACGTGGAGATCACCACCATCGACAACGCGCTGACGCGCCCGTGGACCGCGACCAAGGACTATCGCCGCCAGACCAAGGTGTTCTGGACCGACAGCAATTGCACCGAGGGCAACATCCACGTCGTGGTCGGCAAGGACGACTATTTCGTCAGCGCCGACGGCTACCTGATGCCGGTGCGCAAGGACCAGCCCGCACCGGACCTGCGCTATTTCAAGACACGGAAGTAGCGGCAGAACCGGGCATCGGCTTCCTGGCACGCGCACGGTTTGCTATGGTCGGCGCGGTTCCAGGACCGCGATAACTCACAAACGTCACCAAGGAGGAAACACAATGAACCGTCGATCCGCTATTTCCATGGGGCTGGCTCTTGTCGGCTCCGCCATCTTCCTGCAAGCGCACGACGCCTCCGGGCAGTCCGGGTGGATTACGCTGTTCGACGGCTCCAACCTGAACAATTTCGAGCCCATCGGCAACGCCAACTGGCGGATGCTCGAAGGCGGCGTCGTGCAGGCCGACGTGGGCAGCGGCTTTTTGGTCTCGAAGCAAGAGTTCGGCGACTTCCAGATCCGGGCCGAATTCTGGGTCGATGCCACCGCCAACAGCGGCATCTTCATCCGCGCCACCGATCCCAAGAAGGTCACGGCCGAAAACGCCTATGAGGTGAACATCTTCGATAGCCGCCCCGACCCGAGCTACGGCACCGGGGCGATCGTCAATGTGGCCAAGGTGTCGCCCATGCCGAAGGCCGGCAACCAGTGGAACACCTACGACATCACCGCCAAGGGCTCGGAATTCACGGTGATCATCAACGGCATCAAGACCGTCGACGGTGTCAAGAACGACAAGCACGCCAAGGGGCGGATCGCGCTCCAGTACGGCGGCGGCATCGTGAGATTCCGCAAGGTCGAGATCAGGCCGCTCTGATCCGCGCGGCTTCGCGCGTCCCGGCTTGAAAGTGCTCGGACCGGCGCCCCCGCGCGGGGCGCCGGCACCGCCGCACGTCGGAGGGCGCTGATGCCGGTCAAGAAGGGCCAGTCGCCTCCCGACCGGCGGCATTTCAAGGCGCGCAAACAATTCAACCCAAGCGGGTGCGAAGCCCGTTCGGGGCGGATTGGGGCGAACCCGCTCACGCGGCGGCCATGGGGCTGTGATCACAGGAGGATTATTTCGCAAAACGGGTGTGCGAGCGAGCACTCCACAACCCGAGCGATGAGTGAGACATCGCGTTCATTGCCGCTGACGATTTCCACCTGTATACGCTGGAGTTTTCCGGGCACGAGGTTTTCCCCTGATGCTTGATCGTACCGATGGGCGTGCAGATCAGCCGCCCCAGCCGCCCCAGCGAAGCCGCGCGCCGGCTGATTTCCAGGAGCACCTGGCACGGCTGGAGGCCGCCGGACTCCTGGTGCGCATCGACCGCAAGGTCAACAAGGACACCGAGCTTCACCCGCTGGTGCGCTGGCAGTTCCAGGGCGGCCTCGACGAGGACCAGCGCCGCGCCTTCCTGTTCACCAATGTGGTCGGCGCCGATGGGCGCCGCTTCGACATGCCGGTCGCGGTCGGCGCGCTGTCGGCCTCGGCGCAGATCTACGCCGTCGGCATGGGCCGCCCGGTCGAGGAGATCGGCACCGCCTGGAACGAGGCGATCGCGCATCCGATACCGCCGGTCACGGTTTCGGCGCCGCCCTGCCAGGAGGTTGTGATCACAGGGGACGATCTGCGCGGAGAGGGCAACGGGCTGGCGCGGCTGCCGGTGCCGGTCTCCACGCCGGGCTTCGACGCCGCGCCCTATCTCACCGCGACGCTGTGCATCACCAAGGACCCCGACACCGGCGTGCGCAACATGGGCACCTATCGTGCCCAGCTCAAAGCCAATGACCGGCTCGCGATCCGGATGGCGTCGCGGATCGGCGGCGCTGGCGGATACCTGCATTGGCAGAAATACCGCGCCCGCAAGCAGCCGATGCCCTGCGCGATCGTACTGGGATGTGCGCCGGTGGTGGTGTTCACCGGCCCGCAGAAGCTCGCGATCGACCAGGACGAGATGGGCGTCGCCGGCGGGCTCGCCGGCCTGCCGATCCGCACCGCCAAGGCCGTGACCATCGACGTCGAGGTGCCCGCCGACGCCGAAATCGTGATCGAGGGCCTGATCGATCCGGAGCTGTTGGAGCCGGAAGGTCCGTTCGGCGAGAGCCACGGCTATATCGCGCTGGAAGACTTCAACTTGTCGATGCAGGTCACCGCGATCACGCACAAGCGTGCGCCGGTGTTCGTGTCGATCGTGAGCCAGGTGACGCCCAGCGAGTTCGAGCGTGATCAAGCGGGTCGCCTATGAGCCGGTATTCCTGGCGCATCTGCGCAACACGCTGTCCATCAAGGGCATCCGCCGGGTGGTGCTGCACGAGCCGCTCTCCAACATCCGTCCGGTGATCTTCCTGCAGTTTGCGCCGGGCACGCCGCAAAGCGAGGTGTGGCGCGGCCTCAACGGGGCGGCAACGCTCAAGGCCGATGCCGGAAAGATCGTCATCGCGGTCAGCGAGGACGTCGACCCCCGCAATGCCGACGCGGTGCTGTGGTCGCTCGCCTACCGCGCCAACCTCGGCGAAGACCTGCACGTGGCGCCCTATCGTTCCGGCGGCCATGGGCCGAAGACCGGCCGGCGCGGCGGAGATTCGACGCTCCTGATCGATGCCACCTTGAAGCACCCGATGCCGCCCCTGGCGCTGCCGGCGCGCCAGTACATGGAGCACGCCCGCACCATGTGGGAGGAGCTCCGGCTGCCGGCGCTCAAGCCGCAGCCGCCCTGGCACGGCTATTCGCTCGGCGAATGGGACACGGCATGGGACCGCTATGCCGAGCGCGCCGTCGAGGGCCGCTGGGCCGAAAGCGGTGCCGAGACGTTCGCCCGCCGCCGCGGCGGCCTCACCCCGGAAACGCCGGTGCACGAGGTCGAAGGCAAGCAGCGGGAGCCTTAACGGCACGACGCCCCCTGCCCCACGACGCCATCGCCGGACTTGTTCCGGCGATCTCGATCGCAAGCCGCGGCATTTCCACACCCGCGCTTTGGACGACCCCCATAAGCAAGATCGCCGGGATAAGGCCCGGCGACAAACGGTGTGGCGCTTGCCGCAGCGCAATAGCCCGGCGGACAGGCCACGATCGTGCCGTCCGCAGCCGAGATGGATTTTGCGTGTGTTGAAGTTCCCGATGTCGGGCGAAGCCGGAGGCAACCGGCGGTCAAAGAAAAGGGCCCCGAACGGCGGGGCCAGGTTGGGAGGAAACCCCTACATGAGCACACTAAGTGTAACTGATTCGGCCACCACAGTTGGTTGCAAATGTGTCACATCTTGTACAAAAATGCGGAATTTGGGTAACCCCACCGCCAGCCAAATCGGCGGCGGCGCGCCCATGATATTCATTTTCTCATGATTGGACAATGGCTTAGTAGCCAAGCGGCTCGGAGAGGGCTCTCATGGCGGCCTTTCGGCGTGATCAGTGCGGAATGCAGCGCCGTTGCCGCACGATGTTTGAGCGGCCGCCGACCTTGACGTGATCACCGCCGACCACTTCCTTGATTTTGCCGGGGCCGCACGATCCGTCATCCACCAGCAGACGCTCCCCCGGCTTCATCGCACCCAAAGCCGGCTCGCGCTTGACCACCTGCTGGGCCGTGGCCGGGCCGAGAGCCGCGGCGGCCAGGATTGATGCGGCCGCGATCGACCATCCGGATCGAGACATTTGGCGTCCTCCGTGCCGGGAAATCCGTGTGCCGTGCGTCCGTGCTTCGGCTCGCCTTTGCATTTTGAACGCCGGCCGCGCTCCCGCGCAAGACCCTGCGTGATCGGTCGGTGCTTCATCCAAGGGAATGCCGGTCGTCTCGGCGACCGTACCGAACATGCGAATGGAGGGCTTGCCGGGCAAGCCCTCCATCGCGCACCGGCGGGACGCAGCTGCAACGCAAGCCCGTTACGCGCCGCCCTGCACCATGGTGAAGCCCGTCATCCGGGCGAAGTAGACGACGCCGATCCACATGAGGATCGACACCGCGCCGGCAACCCTGGCGGCGACCGGAGGAGTGCCGCGATCCCAGCCGGCGAGATTCTTCGAAGTGATGAACTGGAACACCAGCATGTTCGCGCCAGCGAGCCCCATGCATACGAATTTCAGGCGAAAGTCGGTATTTTCGAAGTATCCGTCCGGGCGGCTCAAGATCAGGATCGAGCCGCACATCGCGGCGACGAAAAAACCGCCCCAGGTCCACGGCAGCAGTTCCCGCGCCATCTCCGAATAGGGGCGCTTGGTGGACGCGAGCCCGAGGAGGCGCAGATCGATGATGGCGATGGTGCCGAACACCATCGAAATCGCGAAGATGTGCACCACTTCGAGCGCCGGAAACGCCCAGGTCGATTCGGCGATCCACAACGACACCGGCGAATCACCCAGCGAACTCAAGATATTCATGAACCACTGCTGCATGTTGTCCTCCCCTGCGGTTGTTGCCGGTGCCTTTCAATGCGCGACGGTATAGGCGATCCATCGGCCCCAGATCACGACCGCGCACCAGGACGCGAGCGCCACGATGGCGAGCGCGCTGTGCGCAGTCCGGGCGCCGGAATTATCCGTCCACGCATCCGCATCCCGGTACACCGAGCGTGCGAACACGATGGTGAAGGCGAGCGCGATGGCGAGGAACAGCATCTTCATCTGGAATTCGAAGCTCGGCAGCGAGCGTGTGGGTTCGCCGATGATGAGGACGGCTCCGGTCAAGGCCATCACGACGACGCAGACGAAAATCCACGGCACGAAGCGGCGTGCCGTCTCCGCCACGGTCCCCGACTTGGTGTAGCCGAGGACGCGGAATTCGATCATCACGACCGAGGAAAACACCAGCGCGACGCAGATGATGTGAATGGTCTGCATCAGCGGGATGAGCCACAGGGTTTTCTGGACCACCGAGTTCGCGGACGTGGTCGCGAGCCATTGTGCAAATTCTTCCATGGCGATTCCCCTGCGTTTTTCTGGACGAAGGCCCCGGCTTCCCGAAGGAGACCGGGGCCTTGTTCCGGGCGACGGCGGTTACCCCCGTAAGCGCAGAAGTCCAGACGCCGCTAGAATGGCGATTCAAGTGCGACCGCCCTTGATGCAGATCAATTGTTGTCATGACCAACGGGCAAGGCCGGCATGTGCGCAGTGAAAGTGCCCGGCGTCGCGCATCTTCGGAGGGCCAAAAGCCCTTTGCGGCCTCATCCTGACGAGCCTGCACAGCCGGCGTCTCGAAGGAGGATCACAGGCACTTCCTGGATGGAATTGGACGCGCCGTGCTCGCCGCCGTCCTTCGAGCCAATCGCTAAGCGCGCCCCTCAGGCGAGGTCGTCGAATGATTTGCACGCTGACGGACCGCGAGGCACTGCGGTGCGAACACGTAAAGCACCGAGGAGTTGCGCATCTCCGTGAGCTCCGGCGTGCTGACGGACGGGCCGACCCACCCATCAGAAATTCAAATACATTCAGTTATCGCGCTGCAATATAATCCCGCCCGCGCGACTGCGGCCGATCACAAAGGGCATCGGACGGGTAAGCCGATCTTCGCGCGGCCTTATCGGTCGCGCGAAGACGGTATCTCGCTTACTGATTGGCGGGAGGGGCGGCCTGATTGGCGGGAGGGGCGGCGCCTCTGCCCATCACCGTTCCGTCAGGCAGCTTGATCTCAAGGAACTGGCCGCCATTGGATCCGTCTCTGAGCGGATGGATCGTCATGGTGACGGGCATGCCCGGGGTCAGCGTCTTCGGACGCCAGCCCTGCCGCACCAAGCCGGTTGGGCCGTTCATCTCGATCGCCCAGTCCTGCGCCTGGCCTTCCTTGGCCACCGTCAACATGATCCAGGCATGGGGATTGGTCCACTGGAATTCCTTGACGGTGCCTTGCAGGGTGGTCGTCTGTCCCGCATCGAACATGGCGAAGGAATGATGGGCCACGGCGGGAATCGCGTAAATCGCGGCGGCGATGCCCGCGAGTGCTGCGAATTTCATGGGCGTCTCCAATTTTTTCTTCTCTCTGGCCTTCTCTTCGGAAAAACCAGTCGCTACCCAGCATTTCATGGCTTACGGAAAGTGTAAAGCACGTGTTGGGTACTGCGGCGGGTTTTCGAAGCGATACCATGCGTTGCTCCCATGGGGACGGCGAATGGTTTTGTTCGGTTCCGCCGCATGATACCCTCGCTGCCAAATGACGGCCGCATAAGGCCGCAAATCCCCATGGGAGGGATGCAATGGGAAGCCTTCGCGCTGCCATCCGCGCCGGCTCGGCCTTGGCGGTCCTGGTCGCGGTATCCGCTCCGCCCGGGCCGGCCCGGGCGGCCGATGCGATCCCCGACCTTTCCGGGACCTATTGGGCGACCCGGTATGCCGCCAAGATCCAGCTCGTCGGCGGCGGCGACCTCCCCCTCACGGCGGCCGGCAGGGCCGCTTATGACAAGAACATCGCGGGCCTGAAGGACGGCTCGAAATCCGACGACGCCCGCAAGCTGTGCCTGCCCGACGGGCTGCCGCGGGTGTTGGCCACACCTTACCCCTTCGAGATCATCCAGGCGCCACCGGGCCAGACCACCATCGTCTACGAGCTCAATCACCAGATCCGCGCCATCGCCATGAACCAGGCGCTCAACCCGGAAGAGCTCATCGCGCTTCCGGTCTACAACGGCCATTCGGTCGGCCATTTCGAGGGCGATACGCTGGTGGTCGAAACCGCCGGCTTCAACGAAAAGACCTTCCTCGACGCCACCGGTGCACCGCACACCGACGAGCTGCACACGTTCGAACGCATCCGTAAGGCGGGCCCGACCCAGCTCGAGGACGTCATCACCATCCACGATCCCGAATATTACTCGCGGGATTGGCAGGCTCGGTTTGTCTACGACCTGCGCAACGATGTCCGTCTCGAAGAATATGTATGCGGCGAACCGCACCGCGACCTCTCCGGCGTGGCGGGAGTACGTCGTCCGTGAAACGCGGGCAAGATGCAGGCAGGAGAGCTCGGATGTCCGCATTCGCATCGAAACCCGGAAAACTGGCCTGCCGCCTCGTGGCCGGTCTTATGTGGGGAAGCGCCGCCGTCTGGCCGGCGCCGTCAGCCGCTCAGGAGGCGGCAAAAGGAAATCCGGGGCGCCCCGACTTCGCACCGAACAGCCGTGTCGGCTGGGTATCGGGCGGCACCGAATTCACTGCGATGCCCACCGGGCCTCATCCCGTCACCTACGACAAGAACTACCGCTACGTTCCCAACAACACCGGCGAGCAGCCGACGTTCCGGGTGGCGGACCTCGACAATCCGATCCTGCAGCCCTGGGTTGCCGCCGCGCTCAAGAAAATCAATGATCGCGTGCTGGCCGGCAAGGAAGCATTCCCGCCCCAGGTGAGGTGCTGGCCGCTGGGCGTTCCCGCCTTCGTGCTGTACCCGGTCCAGCCGATCTATTTCATTCAGACGCCGACCGAAGTGTTGATGACCTGGCAGGGCGACCACATGCTGCGACGCGTGTTCCTCACCGACAGGCATTCGCCGGACGTAAAGCCGTCCTGGTTCGGCGAATCGATCGGCCATTACGAAGGCGGCGACACGCTGGTGGTCGATACCATCGGGCTCAATACAAGGACGTTCGTCGACAATTATCGTACGCCCCACACCGACAAGCTGCACGTGGTGGAGCGCTTCAAGCTGGCGAGCGACGCCAAGTCGATCGAGGTCACCGTGACGGTCGAGGATCCCGGCGCTTTCACCATGCCGTGGTCGGCGCTGCAGCGGTTTCGCCGGGTGGAACCGGGCCCCATGCAGGAGGCGACCTGCGCCGAAGGCAATTTCAACTATTACAACTTCGACCTCGAGCCGCTGCCCCAGGCCGACAAGCCGGATTTTTGACGCGACCACCTCCGCTTGCCTTGCGTGGCGAGGGAGAAGGCCTCAGATCACATAGATTCGGTCCGGCAGTTCGTCGCGGCTCCCCGCGGTGCGCGGAAAGTGGGTCGCGAGCACCGTCCCGCAGGCGTCGATGGCGGAGATGAAGCCGTCGGCGATGCGGCCGCTGCTGCAATGTGCGACCAGTGTATCGACGGCGCCCTGCCATTGCGCTTGCGGGACGCGCGCGGCGATGCCTTCGTCGGCGATGATGCGGGCATAGTGCTCGGCCAGCGACACGAAGATCAGGATGCCGCTGCGGTCCTTCTTGCGGGCGACGCCGCGGATGGTGAACTGCTCCAGGGCGACGCGATGGGCGACGGCGCGACGTGCCCTGCGCGGCAGCAGCGCGGCACGCACCCGCGGCAGGCACAACACCACGGCCAGCGCAATAAACACCGCGACCTGCAGCGACAGGATGCGGTGAACCGTCAGCGCGGTGAAGGCGACCAGCAGCCACGGCAGCGCGAGCGCCGCGAGCGCCGCGAGAAGGATCGGCAGCCCGGTGGCGTCCGAGGACGCCTGCGCCAGCACGCAGACGATCTCGCCAGACGTCTTCGCCTCGGCCGCGCGAATGGCCGTCGAGATGCGTTCGCGGTCCTGTTCCGAAATGTGCATCACCAGCTTCCCGACGCTCCGCCGCCGCCCGACGAGCCGCCGCCGCCGGAGAAACCTCCCCCGCCGCCCGACGAGCCGCCGCTCGAAAATCCGCCGCCGCTGTGGGAACCGCCGGAATTGAGGAGGATATTCAGGACCACGTTGAGGACGAACCAGCGGAAGCCCGGCGAAACGATGAATGCCGTCACCAGGCCGATCAGCACGGCGATGATGATCCAGTCCCCGAGATCGAAGGACTGCTGACTGTCGAGGCGCAGCGAGGGGCGCTGCTGCCATTCCGACGCAGTCGGTCGTGAGCACCGTGATGATGTCGTCGACGCCGCGCGACACCCCGTCGCCGAAGTCGCCGGTCTTGAACCGCGGCGCGATGGCGTTGGTGATGATGACCTTCGACAGCGCGTCGGTGAGCGTTCCCTCGAGCCCGTAGCCGACTTCGATGCGCACCCGATGTTCGTTGGGTGCGACCAGCAGCAGCACGCCGTTGTTCTTGGTCTTCTCGCCGAGCTTCCAGGTGCGGAACAGCTCGTTGGCGTACGGCTCGATCTCCTCGCCGTCGAGCGAAGACACGGTGGCCACGACGAGCTGGATACCGGACTTCGATTTCGAGCTCCGCGAGCTTTGGCTCGATGGCGTTGCGCGTCGCCGCCGGGATGACATTGGCCTGGTCGACGATGCGCCCGGTGAGCGCAGGGAAACTGGGTGCGCAGATGGCCGCGCACACCAGCGCCAGGAACGCCAACGCCGAAATCGCGAGAACGTCGCGCGCACCTCCCCCCGCGAAGGCGGAAGGGCGGCGGCCTGCGGTCATTTCAGCGCCTTCGAATGGCAACTGGCGTCGTCAGAACTTCACTTGCGGCGGGGTCTGCGCGGTGTCGCTCGCGGCGAACTCCGCCATCGGCTTGTTGCCGCGGAAAACCGTCGAAGCCCACAGCAGGCCGGGGAAGGTCTTGAGCTCGGTGTTGTAGACCCGCACCGCCTCGATGTAGTCGCGCCGCGCCACCGCGATGCGGTTCTCGGTGCCTTCGAGCTGCGACTGCAGCGCCAGGAAGTTCTGGTTCGACTTGAGGTCGGGATAGTTCTCGCTGACCGCCAGCAGCCGGCCGAGCGCGCCGGACAGCTGGTTCTGCGCGTCCTGGAACTGCTTGAGCTTGTCGGGATCGGTGAGCTGGGAGGCGTCGATCTTGACCGACGTCGCCTTGGCGCGCGCCTCGACCACGGCGGTCAGCACGTCCTTTTCCTGCTTGGCATAGCCCTGCACGGTGGCGACGAGATTGGGGATGAGGTCGGCGCGGCGCTGGTAATTGTTCTGCACGTCGGCCCACTTCGCCTTGGCCTGCTCCTCATAGGTCGGAATGGTGTTGTAGCCGCAGGCCGAAACGGTAAGGCCCAGAACAACGGCGGCGAAAACGGCGCGTAGGCGCGATGTCGAGTGGGTCATGATGGCCTCTTGCCTCTCCGGGGATTGGCGGCCAGGCGAGCCGGCCGCATTCCGATCACCAACCTGAAAGTAATCCGGCATCAATGATTTGCTTGGTGCCGCAACAGGGATTCGAACCCCCGACCCCATCGCTACGAACAATGTGCGCTGCCGACTGGCTATTGCAGCTTTTCAATGGGTTAGCTGCTGTCACCTTCACGGCTACCTGCGCTCGGCAACGGTCGCATTCTCACGCGACGGTGTTAGAGCAAACGACACAGCCGATTGCAAGCTGTCGCGCTGCTGACCCGCATCAAAACGGCGGAGCTGCTGCGCGTGGAGCCGAGGCGAGTATCAGCCTCCTCGGGCCGGCCTGTCGCAGACCTTGCACTTGAACTCGGGCGTCGGCTGCCCGGGCTCCACCATCACCGAGCTGAACTCCCCACAGCGGCCGCATTGTCTCACGACCTTGGTCGGCAGCTTCTCGATGGGCTTGGTAGCCGATGCGACGGCCTGAGCGCCTTGGGCGCGGAGCTCGGCCTTGGTGAGCGCTGGTCCTCGACGCCGCTGTTTCATCGGGGAGCCGCCACGGACGCGCGACGCGCATCATCGCGCCTGCCTTGCTTTCCCTCGCCGCGATCTATCATCGCTCATCCTCTTCAATATGTGAGTGTGGCTGACTTCCTTGCCGTATGATCTGGCATCAGGTCAATACCGGGGCAGAGCCGCGGATTCATCCCTTCGACGTACGCATGCCTGTGGTGTATCTTCCAGGCGGGAGCGAACCCGGATTGGGCTCAAAGCGCGGAAATAACGGGGCCGGCGATGGACCAGCGCAACTTCACGGGCGACTACGATACGCTGCTGGAGCTCGTCAAGACGCGCGTGAGCGTGCGCAATCTCAAGCCCGACCCGATCCCCGACGAATACGTCACCCGGATCCTCGAAGTCGGGCGCTGGGCGATGTCCGGCGCCAACGGCCAGCCGTGGGATTTCGTCGTCGTCAAGGACCC
This sequence comes from uncultured Alphaproteobacteria bacterium, assembly GCA_963791375.1. Lineage (GTDB taxonomy): Bacteria > Pseudomonadota > Alphaproteobacteria > Rhizobiales > Xanthobacteraceae > JAJPKK01. The sequence continues at coordinate 69,471 of CAWBSI010000012.1, read as the reverse complement.
GGCGATCAAGAAGGAGCTGTTCCGCGTCTACACCGAGGAGAACAACGACTTCATCTACTGGATGGAGCAGCAGCGCGACTTCAAGCTGCGCCATCCGTCCTTCCAGATGACCCACGACGAGGCCCTGCAGAAGCACCGCACCGGCGTCGGCTGGTCGATCGCGCCGGTGCTGATCGTCATCCTGGGCGACGGCCGCCGCCAATGGGCGACGGTTCAGGGCGCCCATACCTTCGGGCGCGATCAGTCGCATCTCACCGATGGCCTCGCCAACACCGCCATGATGATGCACCTCGCCGCCGGCGCGCTCGGCCTCGGCAGCCAGCATGTGACCATCCACATCCAGGAGCCGTTCAAGCGCGTGCTCGGCGTGCCGGACCTCCTCACCTTCTCGCTGATCATGCCGATCGGCTATCCGGCGGTGCCGCCCAAGGAGGGCGTGCGTCGGCCGCTGGAGGACATGGTGCATCACGACAGGTTCGACATGTCGAAATACATGACCAACGAGCAGATCCTCCATTATCTGCACGGCGCTGCGCGAAAAGACCGTGCCGGTCTACAGCCACTCCTATGCCGGCCGGCCGCCGGTGCCGGATGGTGGGAAAGATTGACGGCGACTGGAACGACCTTTTAGGAACCAATGTCGCCGCGTCACCTTCGAGCGGCCAAAACAAGATCAGCGTCACGCTGAAGCCCGGGGAGAGCAAATGTCCGAGACGCGCAGATACGGACTTATCGCCGGATGGGCGGCCGGCTTGCTTCTCCTGCTCGCCACCTCCGCCTTCGCGCTCGACACCGTCCGCCTCGGCAAGGCGGTGCCCAACTCGTTCGCCTTCGCCGCGACCGAGGTCGGGATCGACGCCAAGATCTTCGAGGGCGAAGGGCTCGAAATCGCGGTGTCGAGCTTCCGCGGCGATGCGCAGCTGCAGCAGGCGCTGGCCGCCGGCAGCCTCGATATCGGGCTCGGCTCCGGACCGGGGCTCGGCTTCCGGGTCAAGGGCGCGCCGGCGATCGGCGTCGCGGCCATGTACGGGGCGCCGGCCAATCTCGCGCTGGTGATTTCGGCGAAGTCGCCGATCAAGAGCGTCGCCGACCTCAAGGGCAAGCGCATCGGCGTCACCACCGCCGGATCGCTGACGGATTGGCTGGTGCGCGAACTCTCGCGACAGCAGGGCTGGGGCTCGAACGGCATCGCGATCGCGGCGCTCGGCCAGATGCAGGCGCGGCTCGCCGCCATGGACCGCGGCGAGCTCGACGGCATGGTGATGGAAGCGGCGAACGGCTACGAACTCGAGGAGACCGGCCGCACCCGCAACCTCATCCTGTTCGGCGACATCGTGAAGCATTTCTACACCCACGTGATCTTCGCCACCGACGACATGATCGAAAAGCGGCCGGAACTGCTGCGGCGCTTCCTGCGCGGCTGGTTCAAGACCGTCGCCTTCATGCGGGCGAACCGGGAATTCACGGTGAAGTCGGAGCAGCGCACGCTCGACGTGCGGCAGAGCATCATCGAGAAGATCTACGACGCCCAGATGGCGGGCTTCTCCGCCGACGGCGCCTGGGATCCCGAGGCGATCGACGTGATCCGGGCATCGCTCAAGGAACTGGGCATCCTGCCCACCGTTCCCGACGCCAAGGTGCTCTACAACGACAAGTTCGTCCCGGTGCGGTTCTGATGAGTGCTCGCATATCATGAGCATGGTCGGCATCGACATCGGCGGCACCTTCACCGATCTCGTCGGCTTTGCCGACGGCGTCATCGTCACCGCCAAGACGCTGACGGTTCCGGCCGACCCGACCGTCGGGGCCGCGACGGCGCTGCGCGACGCCGGATGCGACGTGGCGGCGGTCGGCGAATTGCTGCACGGCTCGACCATCGCCATCAACACCGTGCTGGAGCGCAGCGGGGCCGCCACGGCGCTCGTCACCACGGAAGGCTTTCGCGACGTCTACGCGCTCGGGCGCGGCAACCGGCCCGACGCGTTCAATCTCGACTTCCACCGGCCGCGGCCGCTGGTGCCGCGCGATCTCACCTTCGAGGTGCGCGAGCGGATGAACGCGGCGGGCGACGTGCTGGTGGCGATCGACAACGCCGCCGTCGAGGCGCTCGGGCACCGGCTCACCGCGCTGGGCATCGAGGCGGTGGCGATCTGCTTCCTGCACTCCTATGCCAACCCGGCCCACGAGATCGTGGCCGGCGAGGTGCTGCGCCGCGTCTGCCCGCACATCTTCGTCACCACCAGCCACGAAATCCTGCGCGAGTTTCGCGAATACGAGCGGACCTCGACGACCGCGCTCAACGCCTTCGTGGGGCCGCGCGTCAGCCGCTATCTCGCGCGCTTCGAGGGCTTCGCCCGCGAGGCGAAGTTCGCGGGCCAGATCGCCATCATGCGCTCGAACGGCGGCACCATGTCGATCTCCGAGGCGCGGCGCCAGCCGGTGGCGATGATGGAGTCGGGCCCGGTGGCCGGCATGATCGGCGCCGCGCATCTGGCGCGGCTGCTCGGCATCGAGCAGGCGATCGGCTTCGACATGGGCGGCACCACCGCGAAGACCGCGCTGATCACCGGCGGGGTGCTCACCGATCGAGGAAGGCTATGTGATCGGCGACGCCTTCACCGGGCAGCCGATGCAGCTTCCCGTGGTCGACATCGTCGAGGTCGGCGCCGGCGGCGGCTCGATCGCCTGGTGCGACGACAATGGCGGCCTCCATGTGGGCCCGGTCAGCGCCGGCGCCGATCCCGGCCCGGTGTGCTACGCCCGCGGCGGCGAACTGCCGACCGTGACCGATGCGGACCTGGTGCTGGGGCGTCTCAACGGCAAGCGCTTTCTCGGCGGCGGCATGCGGCTCGACCGCGCTGGTGCGCAGGCGGCGATAAGGACGAAGCTCGGCGACCGGCTCGGGCTCGATGCGGTGACGTCGGCCTACGGGATCGCGACCATAGCGGACGGCGCCATGTCGCTCGCGGTGCGCGCGGTGTCGGTCAATCGCGGCATCGACCCCCGCGACACCGCCGTGATCGCGTTCGGCGGCGCGGGACCGCTGCATGCCGTCGCCATCGCGCGAGAGATTTCCATACCGAAGGTGATCATTCCGAAGCTGCCGGGAAATTTCTCCGCGCTGGGCATGCTGATGGCGCAGTGGCGGCAGGATTTCGTGCGCACCCTGATCGGCGAGCTCGATCGCGTACGACCGGCGGATGCGGTACAGGCCTTTGCCGATCTGCGCGACGCCGGGGAAGCGGCGCTCGCGCGCGACGGGCTCTCCGGCGGGACCTTCGCTTTCGCCGCCGACCTGCGATATCGCGGCCAGGAGCACACCATCGCCATTGCCGTGACCGGCCCAGGCGATCTCGCAGGCGACACCGCGGCGACCAGGCGCAGCTTCGACGCCCAGCACGAGCGCCGCCATGGTCACGCGGCGCCCGACCAGTCGATCGAGATCGTCAACCTGCGCCTCGTGGTGACGCTGGCGCGCATGGACGACGCCATCGGCCGCTGGCTCAGCACGCCATGGTCGCCGGAACAGACCGCGCCGGCGGAGCGCCGCACCGTGTACGACGATCAGGCGCGCCCGGTGGAGGCGGACATCCTGTGGCGGCCGGGACTTGCGGCGGGCACCGAAATCGCCGGCCCCGCTGTGATCGAGGAGCCCAACTCAACCACCTTCGTGCCGCCGGGCGATCGCGCGATGATCGACGCGTGGGGCAATATCGTGATCACGCTCGGTGAGCGGGCGTAGCAGAGGACGCGATGGCAGCCATCACCGTCAACCCCATCACGGTCGAAGTCGTGCGCAACGCCGTCAATGCCTATGCGGACGAGATGGCGACGGCGCTGTGCAAGTCCGCCTACAACATGATGATCTACGAGGTGCGCGACTTCTGCTGCGGGCTGATCGACACCGCAGGCGCGCATGATCTCGCAGAACAAGGGCGGGCTGCCGATCTTCCTCGCCGATCTCGGCATCGCGGTGCAGGACGGCATCGACCGCTACGGCCTCGACGGCTTTGCCCCGGGCGACGTCATCATCATGAACCACGGGCTGGTGTGCGGCCAGCATCTCAACAATGTCGTGATCTACGCGCCGTGCTTTCACGACGGCAAGGTGGTGGCGTTCGCGGCGAGCCGCGCCCACTGGGTCGACATCGGCGGCAGTCGGGTCGGCTTCGGCTCGGTGGAGACCACCGAGATCTACCAGGAGGGCCTGCAATTCCGCTCGCTCAAGATCTACGAGGCGGGCAAGCGCAACGAGACGCTGTGGCAGATCATCCACGACAATGTGCGCTTTGCCGATGCGGCGCTCGGCGATCTGCGCGCCCAGATCGCCGCCTGCCAGCTCGGCATCCGCCGTTATGGCGAACTCCTGGCGCGCTATGGGCGCGACGCGGTCGCGGCCGCGATCGACGTCATCTGGGACAACACCGAGCGCGAGGCGCGCGCCTTCATCGCAAAAGTGCCGGACGGCACCTACGAGGCCGAAAGCTTCCTCGACAATGACGGCCGCACCCTCGACGTGAAGCTGCGCATCAAGGTGAAGGTCGTCATCGACGGCTCCCGCATGGTGGTGGACTTTTCCGGCATGCACGACCAGGTGCCGGGGCCGACCAATTCGGGCTATTCGGGCGGCCTCGCTGCGGCACGCGTCGCCTTCAAGTGCCTCACCCTGCCCCACGCGCCGGTGAACGAAGGCTGCTTCCGGCCGCTCGAAATCATCCTTCCCGAGGGCAAGCTCCTCAACGCGCGGCCGCCGGCCGCGCTCGGGCTGTGGAGCATTCCGCTGCCGACCGTGATCGACACCATCCTCAAGGCGCTGGCGCCGGCGCTGCCGGATCGCATCCCGGCCGCCCACAAGGGCGACATGGGCGGCTGCTCGTTCTCGGGCTTTCGCCCCGACGGACGGCGCTTCCTGCTGATGAACATTTTCGGCGGCGGCTGGGGCGGGCGGCCGCGCGAGGACGGCGAATCGGCCTCGGTGTCGATCTGCCAGGGCGACGTACGCAATGCGCCGGTGGAGTTGCAGGAGATCCAGTATCCGTTCCTGATCGAGCGCTTCGCGCTGCGCGCGGGACTCCGGCGGCGCCGGCCGCCATCGCGGCGGGCTCGGCGTCGAATTGACCTATCGCGCGCTCGGCAAGACCCTCACCAACGTGAATTGCGAGCGCACCAAGGACCCGCCCTGGGGGCTCAACGGCGGCGGCCCGGGCGCCGTCAACGAGGCCGTGCTGGTGCGGCGCGACGGCTCGCGAACAAAAACTCCTCAAGGCGACGAGCGTGCCGATGGAGCCCGGCGACCGCCTGATCTTCCGCACGGCCGGCGGCGGCGGCTGGGGCGATCCGCGTCTGCGCAGCCGGCGCGAGGTCGCCGACGATGTCGCGAAGGGCTACGTGTCGGAAGACGCCGCGCGGCGCGACTACGGCTTCGACAATGCCCAGCACACCGCGGCCGAGTAGCGTGATGGCGGGAACTTCCACCACACTCGCCGATGCGCGACGCCAACGGCTGCTTGCAGCGATGCAGGCGGACGGCATCGACGAGATCGTGGTGTACGGCAATGCCTGGCAGGGCGACTACCTGCGCTACGTCGCGGATTTCGGCATTCTCGAAGGCCACGGCATCGCGGTGATCGCGGCGGACGGCGACGACCGAGCTGTTCCTCGACAGCGCCACCGACGCCGAGCGTGCCGAGGCGGAAGCACCCGATGTCGCGGTGCGGCTTGCCGGCGACATTGCCCGTGTTGTCGGCGCACGGCTCGATCGCGTCGCCAATCACCGGCTCGCGGCGGCGCCGCGGAGATTCCTGCCCGAAGTGGCTGGCCGACGCTGAGCGCAATTTCACCATCGAGGACGGCACCGCACTGCTCGACAAGCTCCTGATGCACAAGCTGCCGGCAGAGATCGACGCGATCCGGCGCGCCGCACGCATCGCCGACGACGCCTACGCCGAGTTCATAAAGGCGGTCGCGCCGGGCCGCCGGCAATACGAGATCGTGGCCGATCTCGAAGCGTATCTGCGGCGGCGCGGATGCCCGGACAATTTCATGATCATCGGCTCCGGCGGCAAGGACGTGTCCGGCATGACGCCGCCGTCCGACCGCAGGATCGCGGCGGGCGATCTCGTCACCACCGAGCTGACGCCCGCGGTCGAAGGCTACTACGTGCAGATCTGCCGCACGCTGGTGGCGGGCCCGGCGAGCGCCGCGCAGGCGCGCGCCTTCGCGATCTATCGCGAAGCGCTGGAAGCCGGCATCGCGGCGGTGAAGCCGGGCGCGACCGCCGCCGACGTCGCGCGTGCCGAGAACGACGTGTTCCGCCGCTACGGCCTCGGCGACTACGTCACCAGCAAATACACGCGGGTGCGCGGCCACGGCATCGGACTGTTCTGCGATTCCAAGCCCCATATACTCGAAGACGTCGATACCGAGCTGGTTCCCGGCATGGCGCTGATCGTCCATCCCAACACCTACCATCCGGAGGTCGGCTATCTCGTGCTCGGCGATGCAGTGGTGGTGACGGATACGGGCGTCGAGGTGCTGTGCCGCACGCCGCGCGAGCTTTTCGAGGTGCCGGCATGACACGCGGAGCAGGGCCATGCGCCGCGGCCTGATTTCACGCTCCAAGGTCGAACTGCCCGACGCCGTGTTCGATGCGCGGCTTGCCCGGCTGCGCGCCGCGATGGGCGGGCTCGACGCGCTCCTCGTCTACACCAACAACACGCGGCCGGCCGGGGTGTCGTGGCTCGTCGGTTTCATTCCCTATTGGTCGGAAGCGATGCTGGTGCTGCCGCGTACCGGGCCGCCGGTGCTCGTCGTCGCGCTGACGTTCCGGGTCAAGCCGTGGATCGAGCGGACCAGCCGCGTCGCCGAGGTCATCTTCACCCCGCGCATCGGGATCGAGACCGCGCGCCTGATCGCCGCCGGGAAGGCCGATGCGGCCGTCGGCGTCGTCGACTTCGATCATCTCTCGACCGGCATCGCCGACGATCTGCGCGAGGCCGGCCCGCGTCTCGCCTTCTCCGACGCCAGCGAGCTGTTCGCCGCGCTGCGCGCCAGCGCCGATCCGGCCGAGATCATGCTGGCTGCCCATGCCTCGTCGATCGCGACCGCCGCCTTGTCCCGCATCGACCCGCGCGAGCCCGGCATCGGCGCCATCGTGGCGGCGGTCGAAGGCGAGGCGCGCCGGCTCGGCGCCGAGGAGGTTTATGTGGCGGTGGCGCCCGACCTCGCCCGCGACCGGCGGCTGGTGCGCATCGAAAACAACTCTTCGGGCGAGCCTACGCTCGGCGCGCGTTTCGCGGTGCGCGCGAGCGTCGCCTACAAGGGCAGCTGGGTGCGCCGCGTTGTGACGATCGACCGCGATGTGACGGCGCACACCGACGAAGCGGCGGCGGCCTTCGCCGAGGCCGTAGCGCGGCTGCCGGATGACCGCGCCCTTCGCAATTCGCCTCCTTCGTGGTGGAAGGATGCCGGCTGGCGCAGCCGCTCGAAGCCCTGATGGGCTCGCGCATCGCCGAGCCGCGTCCGCCGGACGCCGGCGCCGTGGTCTCGGTGCAAGCCTGCATCGAAATCGACGGCCGGCCGGTTCTGCTCGGAGCCCCGGCCTTGCTCGGCGCACCCGGCGAGGCAGCGAGCGTATTCGCTTAGAGCTCTTCCTTTTTTTGACCTCATCCTGAGGAGCCAGCGCAGCCGGCGTCTCGAAGGATGGCCGCACGGCGCCGACTCGTGAGCATCCTTCGAGACGCGCGCAAAAGCGCGCTCCTCAGGACGAGGTCGGAAAAAAATAATTCACGTGCTTTCAAGAGGCGCCAGCCCGGTCTTCTTCCGCGCCTGCAATCTCTGCCATCAGATCGGCGGGCCAGCGCGGTGCTGAAAAGGCCGTGCGGCACCGCTCCAGAAGACGTAGCGCGCGATCGGCGCCGAGCCCAAAGGTGACACGGCGAAACTTGTCGCAGACGGCGCGCTCGTCGAACGGCCGTTGCGGATCGCCGGGCACGTGGATCACCATTCTCTCCTGCACGCCTTGCGGCGTTTGCACGGCGATCCGAGCCGGCCAGGCTTTCGGGTAATGCGCCAGCAACGCCGCGTCGGGCTCGACGGAAATCTTTCCCATGAAGTCCCGAACCTCAGGTGAAAGCTCCGCCGGAGAATGTGCGACGTCCAGCAACGCCTCGGGATCGAAAGCCGCGAGGGCGAGATGGTATTGCACGCTGGTCAAGTGCGACGCCCGGTCGCCGGGCCTGACCCCGTGGTCGATCATCTTGAGGGTCGGCGGCGGCACGTGGACTGTGATCGAGGCAATCGATTCCGCCGCGACGCCGGCCGCCATCACCTCGCGCAACGCCTGGGTCGCCGCCATGGTCTGGCGCGCCGCGCACCACGGCTTGAACGACGTGTCGTCGAGCGCCAGCCGCTCGCCCAGGTTCCCGGTGAAGGCGTCGATATCCGCGGTGATGCCGTAAGCACCCTGCAGAAAGCCGCCGTCGAGCAGACCCAGATCCGCGGTGAAGCCTTGCCGCGCGGCCTGCGCGGCAGCGAGACCGTTTCGCGCCGCGTTGCCGATCGCGAACCAGCGCGCCGTCGTCGCTGCGTTGTGCCGTCCGACCCCCACCGACGCGAGGGCGAGCGCCAGCGCCAGCGCATTTGCGGTCTGCCTCGCGTCGAGATCGTAGAGCCTCGCGGCGACCGCAGCGACGGCAAAAGGCGCCGCGAAATAAGTGGGCCAAATGCCGCGATAGAGGATGCTGGGCCCGCCGATCGCGGCGCCGAGCCGGACCATGGCTTCGGTCCCTGCGACAATCGCCTCGATCACCGCTGCGGTGTCCGCCTCGCCGCGCACGGCCGCAATGACCAGCGCCGCGGGGATCACGATGCCTCCAGGCGTCGTCGTCGAGGCGAGATGGATGTCGTCGACCTCGCTCAGACGCGCCAGCGCGCAGGCCGTCGCGAGATCGGGCATGGGGCCGCGGAACGCGATGAGCGCGCGGCCTTCGGCGGTGTGGGCGCCGGCAATCCACGCACCGACCGCATCGATCACATGCAGCCTCGCGACCGCCTGCGTCGCTGTCGGAACCCGGCCGCGAATGCCGCCCGCTGCGAACGCGGCCAGGATTTCAAGTGCGGTCATGATACACTCCAAAGCAATTCGCTGCCGCCGGCGGCTACATCACCCGTAAAGTCACGGGCACGCAAAACATCGTCGGTATCGTAGCTCACGCGGCTTCGTCGTGCACAAGAGGCCCACTTCGAATCCCACGCTTGCCGGATTCGTGCTGTTCCTGCATGGCGCGATGCCGGGAGTGCGGCTGTGAAAGGGCATGAAAGTACGTGCCGCTGATTGAAGGGGAGGCAAAGATGACGCTGGTGGAACGAATCGAACGCCCCGGGTCGAAGAAGCTTCTGGCCATCGACGGCGGCGGGATCCGCGGCGTGCTGGCGCTTGAAATCCTGCAGAAGATCGAGGACCTGCTCAAGGCGCAAAGTGGGCGAGCCGATTTCTGCCTGGCCGATTATTTCGATTACATCTCCGGCACCAGCACAGGCGGCATCATTGCCGCCGGCCTGTCGCTCGGCATGTCGGTCGCGGATATCCTGAAATTTTATCGGGATGCGGGCGCGCAGATGTTCGTCAAAGCGAACCTGTTGGAACGTCTGCGCTACAAGTTCGAGGATGAGCCGCTCGCGGTGAAGCTGAGGGAGGTATTCGGCGCAGATACCCAATTCGGCTCGGACAAGCTGCGGACCCTGCTGCTGCTCGTCATGCGCAACGCCACCACCGATTCGCCCTGGCCGCTATCCAACAACCCCTATGCCAAGTACAACGACCCGGCGCGCGCCGACGACAACTACAGATTTCCGCTCTGGAAGCTCGTGCGCGCCAGCACCGCGGCGCCGACCTACTTTCCGCCGGAGGTGATCATGCTGCCGAACCGGGACGGGACGAAGGAGAAGCAGTTCGTCTTCGTCGACGGCGGCGTCACGATGTACAACGACCCCGCTTTCCAGATGTTCCTGATGGCGACGCTCGACCGCTACTGGGCGAGAAAGCCCGCGGCGCGCTGGCAAGCGGGCGCCGACAGGATGTTGATCGTATCCGTCGGCACGGGCACCAGCCCGGATGTGCGGGCCGGCCTCGAGCCCGATCAGATGAACCTGCTCTTCAACGCAACGACGATTCCGTCGGCATTGATGTTCGCTGCTCTCAACGAGCAGGATCTGCTCTGCCGCGTGTTCGGCAATTGCCGCGCCGGGGATCTGCTCGACCGCGAGCTTGGGGATCTGATCGGGAGTGTCGGACCGCTCGCAGCCCCGCAGAAGCTGTTCACGTACGCCCGCTATAACGCCGAATTGACCCGGGAGGGTTTGGACGCTCTCCACTGCGAAGATGTCGAGCCTGGGGTAGTGCAGAAGATGGATTCGATCGACGGCATTCCCGATCTGAGAAAGGTCGGCAAGAAGGTCGCGGAGATGAAGGTAGACGCCGCCCATTTCGCGGGATTTCCCGCGGCCTGAACGGAGATACGCCGATGCCCTCCATCCGCCGTGCCTTCGTCGTCATGCCGTTCGGGAAGAAGAAGGCACCGGACGGCATCGAAATCGACTTTGACGCAGTCTACGCCGACCTGCTGGCACCGGCGATCGCTGCGGCCGGTCTTGCGCCGCACCGCGCCGACGCCGACCGCCGCGGCGGCTCTATTCATCTCGACATGTTCCAGGACCTGCTGCTGGCCGAGTTCGTGGTCGCCGATCTCACGCTCGATAATCCCAATGTCTGGTACGAAATCGGCGTGCGGCATGCGCTTCGTTCCGGCGGCACCGTGCTGACCTACGCGCTGCGCGACCGCCTGCCGTTCGATATCGCCGGGCAGCGCATGCAGCGCTATACGCTCAAGGACGGCAGGCTCGATCCCGATCGCGTCGCGGCCGAGCGGAATTCGCTCACGGAGGCGGTGCGGGCCACACTGGACGCCTGGCAGGGACGGCGCGCCAGCCCGGTCTACCAGCAGCTTCCGTTTCTGCGAGAGCCGGACTGGAAGACGCTCAAGATCGGCGACATCACCGAATACTGGCAGGCGCTGGAGCGCTGGCAGAGCCGGATCAATGTGGCCAAGCGCAAGCAGCGTCCCGGCGACATCCTGGTGCTTGCGGAGGAAACGCCGAACAGCATCCTCGAATTCGAGGCGCTGCGCGCGGCGGCGGATGCGCTGCTCAAGCTGCAAAGGCCCCGCTATGCGCTGAAAATTCTGGAACAGGCGCGCAAGCTCGACCCCGACGACGTCAGGGCGCGCCAGCTGGAAGGGATGGCGCTGGGCAGGGCGCAGCGCTTTGCCGAGGCGCGCGAAGCCCTCCGCCGCCTCGCCGAGGACCACAAGGACGGCGAAACGCTGGGCATTTTGGCCCGGACCTGGAAAGACGAGTGGAATCAGATCTGGAACGCACATGCCCAGCGCAAGACCGACCCGCTCACGGCCGCCCGCGACACCTCCGCGATGCTGCAAAGCGCCGCCTCCGCCTATGTCGACGCGTTCCGCCTCGCGCCGGCCGACTATTACCCGGGCATCAACGCGCTGACCCTGGGCCGGCTTTGGGAGCACGTCACCGGCCGCAAGAGCAAGTTGCCGCTCGACCTCGTCGCCGACGGCGTACGCTGGACCGTCGGCGTGGCCACCGAACGTGACAAAGACTACTGGTCGCTCGTAAGCCGTGCCGAACTGGCGCTGGTCGAAGACCGCAAGGACGACGCAACCGACGATTATACGGAAGCGGCAGCGCTGGCGGTGGACAACCGCGACCGCTTCGCGCTCGACTCATCGAGCCAGCAGGTCGATTTCCTGGGAACGCTCGGTTTCCGTTCGAATATCGCAGCCGAGGCGGCACAGGTCATCGACCGTGCCGAGAAACAGCTCGACGCGTTGCTCGGCGCCCGGATCGCGCAGCCGGCCAACGTCGTCGTGTTCAGCGGCCACATGATCGACAACCCCGCCAATCGCGGCATTGGGAAGGCCCGGCCGCCACGCTTCCCGCCGGAGAAGATCGACGCCGCCGCTGCCGGCATTCGCAAGGCGCTGGACCGGATCGGCGCCGGGGCCGGGGATCTCGGCCTGTGCGGCGGCGCCTCGGGCGGCGACCTCTTGTTCGCCGAGGCCTGCCTCGATCGCGGCATGCGGCTCGAGCTGCGCCTCGCTCGCGACGAACCGGAGTTCCTTGCCGAATCCGTGACCTTCGCCGATCCGGATCATCGTTGGGAGCAAAGCTTTGCGCGGGTCAAGGACAATCCGGCTACGACGGTCTTCATCATGCCGGAGGAACTCGGCCCGTCGCCGGAGGGCGTCAGCGTCCACGACCGCTGCAATCGATGGATGCTCTACACCGCCCTCTCGCAGGGGCTGCTCAAGATTTCGTTCGTCACGCTATGGGACGGCGAGCCGGGCGACGGACCGGGCGGCACGGAAAACATGGTCGAGCTGGTGCGTACATTGACGGGGCGTCAGCCGGAGATCATCGATCCCAAAACATTGTGAGCGGATTTGCGGGCGGTCGGAGTCCGCCAGCGGCTGCGCGGGAACGGCGGCGTCTCGAAACGTGCGCGAATGACGAGAACCCGCAGCGCCATGTCAGCTTCTATGTGCGTCTTGAAGCCGCTACAGTGCGCGGAGGGAACACTGTGCGCTGGGCCAACGGGGTAGAACTGATGTCTGCCGATGTCACCATGGAACGTCTCGATGATCAGATCGCCTGGTACGGCGATCGAAGCGGCAGGAACCAGCGCTATTATAAAGTCATGAAAATAGCGGTCATCGTATTGGCGGCACTGATCCCGCTGTTGTCGGGCTTGAATGTGCCATCCATCGGCCTGACCGGGGTGCCGACGTGGGTGCTGGGGGCATTCGGTGCGCTGATCGCAATCGTCGAGGGAATCCAGCAAGTGGGCCAGTACCATGAAAACTGGATCTCATATCGATCTACCGTCGAATCGCTCAAGCACGAAAAATTTCTATATCTCGCCAAGGCCGGTCCCTATGCGGTCGCCGCAGATGCGCACGTGTTGCTCGCCGAGCGCATCGAATTGGCGATATCGCAGGAGAATGCGAAGTGGACGTCTTCGCAGGACCTCAAGGACAAGGGCGGCGACAAGCAACCGGATGCAAGGGGGTAAGGCGTCAATGCCCGGCCTTGGCAACAAAGCCGGACAGGAGCATCCTGACGGCGCGAACAGCGGACATCTGGAGCTGGTCGTTTCCAAGCTGTTGCGTCGCGAAGGCCGCTGTTGCGGAGTGGAGACATTGTGTTTCGTACGGTCGATTACCTCCTGCATCCCAAGTCGATAGCGATTATCGGGGCATCCGATTCCAGCCGCGGCGGCTGGGCGCAGGAGATCTACAATAATCTCGAATATTGCGGCTTCCCGGCGCGCCTCTACCTGGTCAACCCGATGCGCCGCGAACTGTGGGGCCGGCCGGTCTACCCGGACTTTGCGGCGATCCCGGAGCCGGTCGACCTCGCGCTCACCATCATTCCCTCCGCTTCCATCCCCGAGACGCTCACCGAGGCGGCGGCGCATGGCCTCAAGTGCGCGCTGATCTATGCGGCGCAATTCGGCGAAGGCGGCGATGCCGAGGGACGCAGGCGCGCGCTGGCCCTTTTGGCGCTGTCCGACCAGCATGGGCTGCGCATTTCCGGCCCGAATTGCATGGGCGCGCTGGCCTTGCGCGAGAAGCTCCTGCTCTATCCGGCCAAGCGCGTGCGCGCGCTCAAGCCGGGCCCGGTGGGAGTGGTGTTCCAGTCCGGCGGAACATTCCAGTTCTGGCTCCAGCAAGCGGCGCTGCGCGGTCTCGACTTCTCCTATGCGGTGTCGAGCGGCAACGAGCTCGACCTCGATCTCGCCGATTACATCAACTTCCTGGTCGAGGACGAGCACACGAAATTCATCGCCTGCCTGGTCGAAGGCATCCGCCGGCCGCAAGCCTTCATGGCGGCGGCGGAGAAGGCACTCGCGGCCGGAAAGCCGATCCTCCTGGTCAAGGTCGGGCGCACCGAGCGGGGCCGGGCGGCGGCCGCGAGCCACACCGGCGCGATCGCGGGCGACGATCAGGTGTTCGACGCGGTTTGCCGGAAATACGGCATTGTGCGTTGCCCCTCGCTCGACGATCTCATCGAGACGTGCCTCGCCTTCACGCAAGGTCGCCTGCCTAAAGGCAACCGCATCGCCATGGCCTGCTATTCCGGCGGCGCCAAAGGCCTTGTGCTGGACTATGCGGGCGACGAAGGCGCCGAAATGGCGCCGCTCACGCCCGACACCCGGGCGAAGCTGTCCGGCATGATCGATGCCGGGCTCGCGCCGGAAAACCCGCTCGACGTCGGCCCGGTCGTCGGCGTGCAGCCGGCGAAATTCGCCGAGATCTGCAAAGTCGTGTGCGCCGATCCGACCGTCGATCTCGTTACGGTGCAGGGCCTCATGCCGGTCAATCCGGGTGACCCCTGCGACCCCGCGCCGTTGCGAAGCGTGATGGGGTCCACCGAAAAACCGATCCTCGCCTTCGGCCGCATTGCACAGAACGTCTCCGACATCAGCCGGAAGTTCCAGGCCGAAACCGGCGTGCCCTTCATCCAGGGCCTGCCGGAAACAGTGCGTGCGCTGCAGGGCCTCGGCCGTTACGCCGCGGCGGTGCGGCGCGGCATCCCCGCGATGGCGGAGCCGCGCGGCCGCGTCGAGAGCCTCGTCGGCGCCGCCTTCGATGCCCTCCTCGCGGCGCACGGTTTGAAGCTGCCCGTGAGCGCGCTCGCCAAGACACCGGAGGAAGCAGGCGCGCAGGCCGGCCGCATCGGATTTCCGGTTGCGGTGAAGATCGTTTCTCCCGAGGCGAGCCATAAGACCGAGGTCGGCGGTGTCGCGCTCGGCCTGCGCGATGCGGCGTCCGTGCGGACAGAGGCCGAGGCCATGACGGCGCGCCTCGCTGCCCATTGCCCGCACGCGCGCGTCGAAGGATTCCTGGTGCAGGAGATGCTCGACGGACTCGAAATGATCGTCGGCGTGCGGGAGGACCCGCAATTCGGACCCTTCATGCTGGTCGGCCTCGGCGGAGTGCTGGTCGAGGTGATGCGGGATGTCGCAATCCGCCTCCTGCCCGTCGACGAGGACGCCGCGCGCGACATGATCCGTTCGCTGCGCGGCGCGCCGCTGCTCGATCGCTTCCGCGGCCGGCCGGCGCGCGACACCGACGCGGTGGTGCGCGCCATCGCCGGCCTCTCGCGCCTGTTCCTCGAACACCGGCCATGGCTCTGCGACCTCGAAATCAATCCGCTGATGGTGCTCGCCAAGGGCGAAGGCGTGCGCGCCGTCGACATCCGCCTCGTCCGGCGTGATCCATCAGACCCGGGGAAATGAGACTATCCAAATCGAATAAAGCCCGAACGCAAAATGGAGGAATACACCGATGGCCGAATACAAGTACAAGTTCGTGAATGTCAGGATCCATGACGGCATCGCCTGGGTTTTCCTCAACCGTCCGGACAAGCGCAACGCCATGAGCCCTCAGCTTCACTACGAGATGGACGATGCGCTGGCGCGGCTCGAAGTGGACCCTGACGTTCGGGTCGTGGTGGTGAGCGGCGAAGGCGGCAATTTCAGCGCCGGACAGGACCTGAAGAAATTCTTCCGCGAACTCGAAAACGACCCCGGCGAGCGCAAGCGAGCGGCCGCCGCCGCCAACCGCTGGCGCTGGGAGCGGCTCTACAACTACGACAAGCCGACCATCGCCATGGTGCACGGCTTCTGCGTCGGCGGCGCGTTCATGCAACTGCTCGCGTGCGATTTCGCCATCGCCGCCGAGACCGCCACCTTCTCGCTGTCCGAGGTGAACTGGGGCATCCTGCCCGGCGCGCTCGTGTCCAAGGCCGTGGCCGATGCGGTGCTGCCGCGCCACGCACTCTACTACGCCTGCCTGGGCGACCCGTTCGACGGCAAGGAAGCCGCCCGCATCGGCATGATCAACTACGCGGTGCCGCTCGAAAAGCTGGAGGATGCGGTCACCGACCTTGCCGAAAGGCTGATGAAGAAGAGCCCGGCGGTGCTGCGCGCGACCAAGCAGGCGATCCGTCACGTGCGCACCATGGACGTGCCGCAAGCCTATGACTACCTCGCCGCCAAGGGTCAGGCGATCAAGGTCGCCGACAAGGAGGATTCGTATCACACGGGGCTGCGGCAGTTCCTCGATGAGAAGTCGTACAAGCCGACCTTCGAGCCGTTCAAGCTCGGAACGATGGTCACCGATCAACGGCCCAAGCCAACGAAGAAGTAACCCGACGAAGAAATAACGGCCGGCGGGCGGCCCCGATCGGGGGCCGCACGACGCCGATCATGCTGCCGTCAATGCGCCAGCGCACCTAGATGGGAGTGACGATCCATGAAACGCATAATCATGTTCGCCGCAGGCCTTATGGCGCTTTCCGCCGCCTCTCCGGAAATTGCCGGCGCACAACTCTACAAGGGCAGGACGGTCACCATGATCGTCAACTATCCGGCGGGCGGCCCGACCGATATCGAGGCGCGCGTCGTGGCGCAGCATCTGCCGGCGCATGTTCCCGGCAAGCCGACCATCATAATCAAGAACGTCGGCGGTGGCGGCGGCTTGATCGGCAGCAATCAACTCGGCGAAGCGCCGCCCACCGGCGACACGATGGGCTTCTTCACCCTCGACATGCCCGGCCAGCTTCTCGCCACTTCGGCAATGCGCGTGCGCTATTCCGATTTCGTGCTCATTGCCGGGGTGGAGAGCCCGCTGATCGCCTACATGCGCAAGGACACGCCGCCCGGCGTCAACGTTGCGACCGACCTCATGAAGACGAGCGGCTTCAAGGCGCTCTCGCTCAATTTGCAGAACTCCAACACCATCAACCAGGCGCTTTCGCTCGACCTGTTGGGGATCAACTACCAGCCGGTACCCGCCTATCGCGGCCTGAAGGAAGTCGAAACGGCGATCCTGCAGAACATCGGGCAAATGGCCAATTCCTCGCTCTCGGGCTGGAGCGGCTCGGTCGAGCCGACCATGGGCAACATCGTCATTCCGCTGTGGCAGCTGGCACCGCGCGCTGGGAACGGCACATATCCGCGGAGCAAGGCCCTGCCCGGCCTGCCGACGTTCGAGGAATTCTATGCCACGGTCCATCCCGACAAGAAGCTCAAGGGGAACTTCACCTACGAGGTCCTGCGCGCCATCGCCGATCCGCAGCTCGCGATGTTCCGCGTCGCCCTGATGCCGCCGAAGACATCGCAAGAGGCCGTCGCCACCATGCGTTCTGCGTTTGCCGAGATGTGGAAGAGTCCGGATTTCCTTGCGGACTATTCCAGGATCATCAAGACCGAGCCGATCCTTGTCTCGGGCAGCGAAGGCCAGGAAATCCTCACCGCGCTCGGCGGGATTCGCCCGGAGATCAAGGAGTTTCTCGTCGGCTTCATCGATCGCATGAGCACGAAATAGACGCTGACCGGGGGCGCCAGGTCAGGGTCGTTCCGGGCATTGACGAGAAGACGTGCTCAACCGGCATCCCGCGCGCGCGGCCGATCTCCTGCTCGCCGGCCTCCCGCGTTGGAACGAGCCTGCGCTAAGAGAGCCAGAGCCGCCCGGAGCTGGCCGCCGGCGCTGTCGAGAACCCTCTCGGCTTCGTCCAGCTCGCAGCCTTTGAGCAGAAGCACAGCGAGCTTTATGTTTCCATCCGCCCGCCTGAGCGCCTCGCGCACGTCATCACCGCTCCTTCCGGTGAGATGGAGCAGCATCTTTTCCCGTCGCTCCACGAGCTTGGCGTTCGAAGCTTGCACGTCCACCATCAAACCCGCGTAGACCTTGCCGAGCCGTATCATCACCAATGACGACAACACGCTGAGCGCGATGCGTTGTGCCGTGCCGGCGTTCATGCGTGTCGAGCCAGCAATCGGTTCCGGGCCAGTCTCCAGATAAATCGGATGCTTGGCCTCCTTGAGAAGGGGGGTCCCAAGATTGTTCGCAATGCCGAGGGTCAAGGCATCGCGCCGTTTTGCCTCACGCAAACATGCCAATGTAAACGGCGTCGTCCCGCTCGCGGCCACGGCGATGAGCACGTCCTTCGCGGCAATGCCATGGCGACGGACGAGATCAATTGCCTGTCCGACTTCATCTTCGGCACCTTCTTTCGCTCGAACCATGGCTTCTTCGCCGCCTGCGATGAAGAGCAACAAGCGCTCACGCGGCCAACCAAAGGTCGGCATCAGCTCGGCGCCATCCTGAACGGCCAGGCGTCCGGAGGTTCCGGCTCCGGCATAGACAAGACGACCGCCGTCCCGCAGACGGGCCTCCACGGCGAGTGCCGCTCGCGCAAGCTCGGGCCGAGCCGCGCGCACAGCGGCAACGGCAGAAAATTGGCCCTCGATCATGGCATCCAGAACGTCTACAGGGTCCCAGACGTCGATACCAGAATACCGTGGACTCGGACGTTCCGTATCCATAAAGGTTACTTTTGTTTTAGCGCACGAAGATGCGCCGGCTCCATTTTGGTTCCCCCGGACGACCCTAGAATAGATAAGTATCGGAATGGAAGCTTGCTGAACAGGTGCCTTTCCTCAGCGTTAATGTCGGCGCGGCCCGCAATATCGCAGCGGCCGTTTCGTGTTTTCGCGGCTGAGACGCAAGACGAGATGTCGACTGGTATCTGCTGCCGCAGATGCGCTGACCGGTCGGTGCAATTGGCTCGGAATGCCGGCATTGCCGCATGAATTTCGAAGTTGCGCATTCATACCGGAGCGGCGCATGAGCGAAGTCGAAGCACGGATGGCTGATGAGATCCGGGAGGCCCCTGAGGCGGTCAGGAGGCAACAGAACGGATTGGCCCAGCCCCTGGCCGAGCTCGCCGCGCGCCTCAAGCGTCGGCCGCCGCAGGTGGTCGTCACCTGCGCGCGCGGCAGCTCGGCTCACGCGGCGACGTTCGGCAAGCATTTGATCGAGCGTTATATCGGTCTTCCCGTGGCGGCGGCCGCACCAAACATCGCAAGCGTCTATCGCCGGCCGCTTCATCTTCGCGACCAGCTGTTTCTCGCCATCTCGCAATCCGGCAGAAGCGACGATCTGGTCGAGCTCACCATCAGCGCGAAGGCATCGGGCGCGCTCACCGTAGCCATGGTCAACGCCACCGACGGGCCGCTTGCATCGGCCTGCGACATTCTTTTGCCGATCGGCGCCGGTCCGGAGCTCAGCGTGGCGGCAACCAAGACGTTCGTTGCGACGCTTTCCGCGCTGCTGCGGCTGATCGCATGCTGGACCGACGATGGCAGTCTCGAGGGCGCGATCGAGCGGCTGCCCGACCGATTGGCTGCAGCATCCGCCCTGGATTGGAGCGCTGCACTCGGTGCGCTCGCCGATGCGATCAGCCTGATTGCCATAGGCCGCGGGCCCACCCTCGCGATCGCGCGCGAGGCCTCACTCAAGCTCAAGGAAACCTGCAATCTGCATGCCGAAGCGTTCAGTGGAGCGGAGTTTCGCCATGGCCCGATGGCCCTGGTCTCGTCGCGATATCCGATCCTGATGTTCATGCCCACCGATGCGGCGGCGGAAGGAATGCGCCAGCTTGCAGTCGATCTGCGTCACAAGGGCACCGCGCTGTTCGTTGCGGAGCCCGGTGCAGCCGCTGCAGGGCGTCTGCCCGTGCTCGCCAGCGATCACGCCGAAACCGACGCCGTTTGCCTCATCCAGAGCTTCTACGCGATGTCCATCAGCTCTGGCGAAACGCCTGGGTACCGACGTCGACAACCCCCGCCACCTGCAGAAAATCACTCGGACCAGATGAGCCGATCGAGTCCACACGCGGTGCTGGCCAGCACCGTCTTCGACGGCGCCGCCTTGCATCATGATTGCGCGGTGGTGATCGAAGGCCCTTGCATCCGGGGCATCGCTGCAAGACGCGAATTGCCGGCCGCGATGCCGATCCGGACCTTGCCGGATGGCGCGTGGCTCGCCCCTGGGTTCATCGACGTCCAGGTAAATGGTGGCGGCAATGTCCTGTTCAATGACGAGCCCACTCCCGAGGGGATCGGCGCAATCGTTGCGGCTCACCGGCAGTTCGGGACAACGGCGCTCCTACCGACGCTGATCAGCGATACGCCCGCCAAGATGCGAGCTGCGCTCGATGCCGTGCGCCGCACCGCTCCCATCAACCCGAGCGTTCTCGGCATTCACTTCGAAGGGCCGTTCCTGTCACCCGGCAAGCCGGGCGTGCATGACCCCGTAATGATCCGCCTGCCCAACTCGCAAGACTTGGAGTTGCTGGCCGCGGCGCGAAGTCGGGCGCATGATGGTCACCTTGGCGCCCGAGCGGGTGCCGGCCGGATTCACGGCGCAGCTTGCCAATGCCGGCATTCGCGTGTGCCTCGGACATTCCATGGCGACCTATGCTCAAACCAAGACCGCGCTGGCGGAGGGACTCACGGGCTTCACGCATCTGTTCAACGCCATGCGCGCCCTCGAGAGCCGCGAGCCCGGTCCCATTGCCGCGGCTCTCGAAGCACCCGGCGCGTGGTTCGGCATGATCGTCGACGGCGAGCACGTCGCTCCTGCGATGCTTCGCCTTGCTCTGCGGGGCGCGGCCCATCCCATGCTCGTGACCGACGCGATGCCGCCGGTAGGCGGGAGCGCGACGTCATTCAAGCTTTACGGTCAGGAGATCAGTGTTCGCAACGGACGCTGCACGAGACAGGATGGCACGCTCGCGGGCGCGGCCCTCGACATGGCATCGGCAGTCCGCAACTGCGTCGACCTTCTCCAAGTGCCTTTGACGCAAGCGCTACGCTTCGCGTCCGCCGAGCCCGCGAGCTTTCTCGGTCTCGACGCAACGCTTGGCCAACTCGCTCCCGGCTATCGCGCCGACATGGTCGCCTTCCGTCCGGGCGACGTCCGGATCTACGAAACGTGGGTCGCCGGCAAAGCGATGAAAACCGAGCCGGCGCGGCCGTAATCAATTCGCCCTACACGTGGCGGAGCACGACGAAGCAAATACCGGTCCAGATCGAGACTGTGACCTTGATCACACTTCCCGAAGCCGTGATGCGCTAAATTGCAATCGTAATTCGGCGGCTCCGGCCGTCGTCCGCGACCCTCCGGCCACGTCCGGCCGAGGGTGTCTCTATCCTCCCCTGACTCGCCCCCGCTGCGGCTTCGGCCGCGGCGGGGGCTTTTTCAACGGCACTCCGCCGGCAACCGCGTCAGCGCAACCATGCCGCTCCAGAACGGGTGCTTGCCGCCCACATGCCCGTAACGGGTATCGCGACAGCAAGTCGGCGATGACGTCCGCCGATTGCGTCACAGCGCGAATACAAACAGCATAGTTTGGTCCCGCATGTCGCGAAGCTCGGGGGTGAGCGTGATCCGTCCCTTGGACGCCCGGCTCAACCCGGTCATGACCGTGACGTATTGCTTGCCGCCGGTCTCGAAGGTCATAGGAGGAGCATTAATGCCCGCCCCGACATTGATCTTCCACAGCGGCTCCAGGGTCGTATCGTCGTAGGCCATGAACGTTCCGTCGCCCAAGCCCGTGAAAAGCAGGCCGCCGGCGGTCGTCAGCGCGGCGCTGAAGTTCGGATAGGTGGCGCGCACCCTGTTCCTGACCTCGCCCGTGAACGGGTCGGCGACCACGATCTCGGATTCGGTCCGCTCGAGCAGCCTGATTCCACCGCCTAGCATGGATCCGGTGGTCGGGTTTCTGAGTTGGTCGGGGGTCATGGTCATCTCATTGCACGTCGGCCGAGACGGAATGTAGAGGAGCCGCGTCCTTTGGCTGAATGACGCCGACCAATAGTTGCTGCCGCCCTCATGCGACGGGCACAGCTTCTTGGTGCGGTCCGTCACGGTTTGATTTTGCAGGCCCGAATAGACCTGTATGTCCCTCTTAGGATCGTAATCGATCGGCAGCCCGGTCTTCTGATCGATTCCCTTCGTCCAGTTGATCGCCTCCATGTAGGGTTTGGCCAGCAGTGTCTGCCCATTCGTGCGCTCGAACGCGTAGAGAAAACCGTTGCGCGCCGAATGGGTGACGAGCTTGTGCGCCTGGCCGGCGACCTGGCCGTCGATCAGGATGTGGGTGCCGGCAGCATCATAATCCCACATGTCGCCCGGGACGTACTGGTGGTACCAGTTCATCTTGCCGGTGTCGGGATCCCAGGAGATCAGGCTGTTGGTGTAGAGGTTGTCGCCGGGACGGTAGAAGGGATTGTACATGGGCACCGGATTGCCGGTGCCCCACAGCACCTGGTTGGTGGCGATATCATAGGAGCCCGTCACCCACATGGCGCCGCCGCCGGTCTGCCAGGCGTTGTTGGTGTCCTTCCAGGTCTCGGAACCGGGCTCGCCGGGCGCAGGCACGGTGTATTTGCGCCACAACAATCTGCCGGTCGCGCCATCGAGCGCGGCGATGAAATCCCGCACGCCACGATCGCCGCCGGCAGCGCCGATCACGATCTTGTCCTTCACCGCGAGCGGCGCTGCCGTGAGCTGCAGATCGGCCTGCCCGTCGGACAGGTTCGACTCCCATGCGACCTTGCCGGTTTCCTTGTCGGTGGCGATGACGCGCGCCGGATAATTGGCAACGGTGACGACGAAATTGCCCCACAACGCGGCGCCGCGATTGGCGAGCGGAATCTTCTCCTGGCCGGGATCCATGCGCCAAAGGATCCGGCCGGTGTCGCCGGAGCGCCCGTCGATCTTGTAGAGGACACCCCATTGGTCGACGACGTAGAGGAAGCCGTCTTCGGCCAGGGGAGTGGACTCGAGGTTCGAGTTCACCGCGGTGCCGCCGAGTGCAACCGCATAGGCGAGTTTGAGGTTCTTGACGTTCGCCTTGTTGATCTTGTCGAGCGGCGAATATCGCTGCGCGTCATAGGTGCGATGATTCATCAGCCAGTTTTGCGGCTCTTTGTCGGCGTTGCTCAGGCGATCAGCAGTAACGTCGGCGGCCACCGCTGCCCCAACCACGACAAACCCCAGGCCCGTCATCAGTGCCGCGAAGGTCAGCGCAGGTGTGTTGTGAGGATTCATGATGCCGCTCCCCTAGTCGCTCTAAACATACGCCGCATTCTAAAGGCGAGTAAGTGCTACCTGGCCGCTCCCTGCACCTAGTTAAGACTACATTGTTGCAATGGCCTGCAAAAGGGGATGGCCCGGCGCTCTCCGCGCAATCACGTTTCGACGCTGCCACGCACGATCGCGGTCCTGTTACCGGCCAAGCGTGCGGCTTCGGATGGCGTCGGCTCACCGCGTCCCGGAGCAAATGTCTCCTTCCACATACGCAGCGAAATGGGGTAGCGTTACACGAGGGATCCGAACGTCGCGCGCGAGGGCTCCAGGGTCTTGCGTGCTGGCGCTCATAACGCCGGCGCCACAGCTTCGATTGTCCTTTTCGGCCCGAGACGGCTCTGCGCTTGCACGCGCTTGGGTCCGGATCAGAGGGAGAACGGCCATGCTTTTCCGGGGATCGATCTCGATTGCGATTGCAGTGCTGTTAGCGTCGATAGCGACGGCCCAGGCCTTCGACGATGCGAGATATCCCGATTTCTTCGGCGTGTGGCGCAGGGTTAATTTTCGTGTCGGCGGCCAGCCATCGTTCGACCCGACCAAGCCGTGGGGCCGCGGCCAACAGGCCCCTCTGACACCCGAGTACCAGGCGTTTCACGAGGCGAGCCTGGCCGACCAGGCAAACGGCGGCCAGGGTAACTGGCAGTCTGGCGCACGGTGCATGCCGCCCGGCATGCCAGCGTCGATGAATATTTATGGTGAAATGGAAATCGTCGTGCTGCCGGAGGTGACCCACGTCCTGCTAAATCACAATAGCGGCTATCATCGGCGCATCTACACCGATGGACGGGACTGGCCGAAGGAGGTCGAGCCGAGCTTCCAGGGTTATTCGATCGGCAAATGGAGCGATGCGGACGGCAGCGGCCATTTCAATCTGCTCGAGATTGAGACGCGCCACTTCAAGGGCCCGCGGGCTCTGGACCCGACAGGCCTGCCGGTCCATGCCGACAACCAGTCGATCGTGAAAGAGCGCATCTTTTTCGACAAGGCCGATCCGACGACCTTGCACGACGAGATCACGTTGATCGACCATGCCTACACACGCCCGTGGACCGTGTTGAAAAGCTACCGGCGCGATCCCGGCAAATACCCGATTCACAGCCAGGAGGATTGCGCGGCGGCGACTGCAAATATGCTGATTGGGAAGGAACTCTACTATCTGAATCCTGATCGAGAACTCATGCCCACCCGCAAGGATCAGCCTCCTCCCGATCTCAGCTATTTCAAGACGCACGACCGGTAGCGGTCTGGGGCACGGCCGTGCTGTTGGTCGCGTAGAACGGAGAACAACCATGCGATACCGAAGCGGAGTGGCAGCGTTTGCCTTCCTGGCGACGCTCTGCATCGCGTCAGCCGAAAGTTGGGCCTGGGACGAGACTACGTATCCTGACCTGAAGGGCCAGTGGCGTCCAATCGGCGACCCCATGCGATTTGACACGAGCAAAGGTTGGGGCCTCGCACAACAGGCGCCATTGACTCCCGAGTATCAGGCCCTGTTCGAGTCCAACCTCAAGGATCAGGCCGCCGGCGGAGAGGGGCTGGCCCAGACCAACAGCTGTATTTCACCGGGCATGCCGAGGGTCACGAACGGCTACGGCCAGATGGAGGTGATCGTCACGCCCCGCACCACCTATATTGCGGTCGAGCATATCAACGACAATCGTCGCATCTATACGGATGGACGCGATTGGCCCACGGAACTTGAACATACTTACCTCGGGTATTCTATCGGCACGTGGATTGATACGGATGGGGACGGCCGGTACGACGTCCTAGAGGTCGAGACGCGCGGCTTTACGGGACCCCGCACTTACGATGCCAGCGGCATTCCCTTGCACGAGGACAACCTGACTATTGTCAGGGAGCGGATTTACCTCGACAAATCCGATCCCAACATCTTCCACGACGAAGTGGCCGTGATCGATCATGCGCTGACACATCCTTGGATCGTGACCAAGAGCTACCAGCGCGAGCCCGATCGCCAGCCCTATTGGCGCGAGGTCACCTGCGTCGAGAACAACAACCACGTGGAGATCGGAAAGCAGAACTACATGCTGAGCCCGGACGGACGGCTCATGCCGACGAGGACGGACCAGCCTCCCCCCGACCTGCGATATTTCAATCGCTCCCGAAAGCCGGGGCCGTAGACGCGATTGCATTATTGCGCACGGGAGTTTTGGCCGCACCTTACCGGCGCGCAGGCAATAAATAGGGGCACTGAATCGGAAGTTAGAAGCTTGACCGCGGTACCGCGCGCAAGCAACCTGTCGACCCAGCCGCCCCCTCGCACTTTGGACGCATGCCGCCGATGACAACAATCAGGGAGGACACCGACCATGGATCCGATCCGACGCAACATCCTCGCAACGGGCGCCGCAGCTGCGGCGACCGCCGCAGCACCTCAAGTGTTTGCTCAGCAAGCTGACCAAGGAGGAGCTTTCAAGCTTTACGAAAAGGGCAACGTCCGCATTCGTTATCAGGAGGTCGGTTCCGGCTTTCCGCTGCTGGTCACTCCGGGCGGGGGATTGAACTCGCGCATCAGCAATTGGGCGACCGCCGTCATCAATGCGATGGAGGAGTTCAAGAGCGACTTCCGCTGCATCGCCATGGACCAGCGCAACGCCACAGGCGGCGAATCGACGGGCCCGATTCCGGTCGACAATCCATGGGACGCCTTCGCCGACGACCAGCTGGGGCTAATGGATCACCTCGGCATCCGCCAGTTCTTCTTCTTCGGCAATTGCATCGGCGGCTCGTTTGCCCTCAAGCTGATGGAGCGGGCCCCGGAACGCGTCGTTGCAGGGGTGCTGAGCCAACCGATCGGCCACCGTCCTGAGAACCCAAACGTGATGTACGATTTGAGCCGCGATGTCTGGGCGAAAGAATTCCGAACCAAGCGGCCCGACGTGTCGATGGAAACCATCGAGAAGTACCTGCACAATCTTTATCGCGCCCGGCCCGACTTCGTTTACAGCGTGTCGCGTGAGTTCGTGCGTAATTGCCAGACGCCGATGCTTGTCCTGCCGGACGACACCCCGGCGCACGCCTACCAAGCAGGCATCGACGTCGCATCGCTGGCGCCGAATGCCGAGATCACGGTCTATCCCTGGAAGAACCCGCCCGAACTGAAGGCGCGGACAATCAACCGGGTGCGTAGCTTCTTGAAGGCGCACCAACCTGCAACTGCTGCTCGCTAGTTGCTGCGCCGAGTTCTGGCCGGGGCGCCTTTACGACGAACCGGAGCCATTCCGCGAGACCCGGCGGAAGGGCCTGCTTGGCGGGCGCCCTTTGGCGTGGTGGAAGAACGTCACGTGGTTCTAGCTGGTCTGCGTGTAACCGCTGTGTAACCATGGCCTCCAAAGGCCTTCTCGGCGCCGCCCCAACGGCCCTTCTCGCGAGTTTGACCAAAAGAGAAGTGGTCCCATGTCTCCAGACGGTAGGTAGACAATGACGGCCACGCCGTCATTGAAACAACTTCAGATCGATGGACTCGCCCATCGCCCTATAGCCGGCGTCATTTGGATGGAGGTGGTCGCCGCTGTCGTAGGCTGCGGCGATCGCGGTCGGATGGGATGGATCGGCGAGAACGGGTTCGAAGTCGATGATGCCATCGAAGGCGCCACTCGTCCGTATCCAGTTGTTGACGGCCAGGCGTTTTGCCTCCTTGTCCGGCGTGAAATATCCCTGATTGGGCATTCCCGCGAAGGCATTTTCGAATTGCGTCAGCGGACTGCCAATGACCTTGATCGAGCGGAGATGGGCACGTTCGATCAATTGCTTGTAGCCGGCAATGATTTCATCCGCAGTGCGAACGATGCCGTTGGGCTCGATTGCAGTGCCCGGCCATCCGATGTCGTTGATCCCAACGAAAATCACGACGTGCGAAACGCCGGGCTGGCTCAGCACGTCGCGCTCGAATCGGGCGAGTGCGCTGATGCCGGCGCCGTCGCTGAGGACACGATTGCCGGAAATGCCCTGATTGAGCACCGCAACGGCGGCACCGGCTTCTTTCAACCGGCGTGCGAGGACATCCGGCCAGCGACCGTTGGCATTGACGGTCGAGTTGGTCCCGTCGGTAATCGAATCGCCAAACGTCACAATCGCCCGCACGGGAGAAACGGGTTCGACCAATACGGCGGCCAGGAAGAAACGATTTGCGAACCTGTCCACGATCGGGAATTCGGAACTTGCCGTGAAATCGCCCGCCGCAGAAACGTACGCGGTCTGAAGCCCAATCTGGTGAACCGTCCCAAGGTCCGTAGCGGCCGGCAAATACAGGCTCACTGCAACGTTGGAAAGGGGAGCGACATTTAACTCGACCGGATCGCTCAACGCCGGGGCACCCGGCGGAATGATGACCGACTTCGAACCACCGAACGTAAGCGGACGCAGGCTTCCGGAGACAATGTCGGAACTTCCGCCGGCCATCGCGACGCTGGCGGCTCCTATCAAGACTGGTCTGGTGCCGAACTCGTTCGACAACCGGAGCCTGACCTTATTGCCCCCTACGCTGAGGTGCACAATTTGGCGAATTGTCCGGTTCGAAAAGCTCGTCGGCATCACCCCGCGCGGTGCCTGAGGACTGGCGGTCCAGCTGCCGATCCATGAATTTGCCTGGGCCTGAGCTCTGGCCGGCGAGAGCGTAAACGAATTCACCGACAGTGCGGCAGCGGCGACAACGGCCAGGAGACGACGGTCGATGAAAATCATCCGGCGCCTTCGAGGACCAGCCGAATTGTAATCCCGCAAAATGACGTTGCCATCCATTTCCGACCCCTACAGACCACCTACGAAAACCCGATCCAGCGTCCGCCCCAGGCCACACCAAACCACAGGCTCAGCGATATGAGCGCCGTAAATCGGCCGAGCATTGGTCGATCGGAGGTGATGCCCGATTGTGTCACGCGGCGGCGAACCGTGAACGTAAAAAGGAGCACCAGGAACAACGACGTCATCTTCACCCAGAACGCAAAGCTGTAAAAACACTTGATCGATTCCGAAAGGAACAAGGGAATACCCGACGTGAACATCAAGATCAGGCTGCCAAGCAACCACGGCTGAGCAGCTGCCGCAGAGCTGCGCGACCGGCTGTCGGCTCAGGCCCACGCCCAAAAGGCGCAGATCCACGATCAACACGGCTCCGGCCGTCAATCCGAGACCAAGGAGGTGGAAGGCCTCGATCACAGGGAACAGCCAGGTCGAATTTCGTATCGTTTCGCCGATCGGCGTCTGGTAGCACCACTGAAAGAACGGCAGCAAAGACATCACTGCTCCGATTCGGTCGGTTCGCAACTGGTCAGAAAATTGATGATCGCCGGTTGCGGCTGTCGATCGCAGTCGAACCAGTTATAGGCGATCATTCTTCCCGAAACGACGATGCCGATCCACAGCGCGAGCGAAAGCGCGCCGGCAACCCTGGCCGCCCTGGGCGGCACTCCGTCGACATCCCAGGTGACGACCCTTCGGATAAACGCGTGAGTGAAAGATCCACACGTTCAAACCCGCCAGCAGCAGCAAGATCATTTTGAACCTGAAGAAAATGTTCTGATAGGACCGGACGGGTATGGCGTAAAACAGGAGCGTGCCGCTGATGACCATGATGACGAACCCCGCCATGGTCCACGGCAGCAGGCGGCGAGCAAATTCCGATACCGGCACCTTCCGCATGGTCCAACCGAGGAGGCGCAGGTCGAACATCACCGCCAAGCCGAAGAACAGACACATCGACCACACGTGAATCGATTCGATGATGGAATAAGCAATATTGCGACTCGTGGAGACTGACGCTCCACGGCGACTCCGCCAGCTGTTCGAAGAAAGCCAGAAGAGACATGCCAATCCATCCCGTCGAATACGATCCCGGGTGCGAGCGCGTGCAGATGATGCGCAATCTCGGTTATTTGTTCTCTTGAGCCCCGGGCGTCAGCTCGTACGGAGCGCCGGTTCCGGAGGAGCCGAGAAACAATTTGCGTCCGTCAGGAAAGGTGAGATCCCTGCCGTTGGCGCGGTGCGACCCGTCCTTCGACTGGTACCCGTCGACCACGATCTCGGTGCCGGGCAGCAAGGAGTCCTTGGTGAATCCGCGCCGGAACAGCACATTCGGCGTGCCCGCTTCGATTGCCCAGTTTACGACCGTGCCATCGGGGCTCTTCACGTCGACGTGCAACCAGGTGTGGGGATTGACCCATTCCATCTTCGTGATCGTCCCCTTGAAATTCACCGGCTTGTTCGCGTCGAACTCCGCCGCAAACGCATGGTGTGCCGACGCCGAAGACGCCCATCCCGACGTCGCGAGACCGGTGATGCAGACTGCTATGGCAAGCTTCGTTCGCATCGATTGCCTCCCTGCCGCGCATGTGACCAAGACAGGCGCCCTTCGCCGCGGCGGCTGAATTTTATTTGGCGCCCGCCCATGTTACCTGCCGTACCATTGATAGAAGGCGTCGCCGGGCGGCACCTTGCGAGTGATGTCGATCGTCATGGTATCGCCTTCCCAGTGCTTGACCAACGGCTGCTTGCGAAGATTTCCGTACATGAACTCCTCGACGAATTCGTTGCAGCGGAACTCGAGAAGCTGCATGTTCGGTTCCACGCGACGATAGAGCGGCATGGCGATGCGCCACGGCCGCGTGAAGACCTTGGGGTCCTCGATCGTCACGTCGTACCAGATGACGTCGGGCGACATCAGCGTGAAGCGCTCGACCAGGTGCAGCGCGTCGCTGTGAAAATTGCCGGCGCGGTCGAACCAGGTCCGATCGTTGAAATTCGTCACGTCGACGACCAGCGTGTCGCCGTCCCATCGTCCGACCGAGTGGCCCATCCAGGTATCGTCGGGCGGGCCTTCGACCTTGTCCAGATGGATCGTGCGCGCCGTATTCGAGAATTCGTAGGCGATGTGAATCTTGTTCGTGCTCTGCGTGATCTGGAACGGATAGGGCATGTACATCGCGCGCGGAATGCCCGGCAGGTAGCACTTCAGCTCCGGGTCGCGGTCGATCCAGTGTTCCGCATTCTCCTTCTTGATCGGCAAGGCTTCGGGCTTGTAGGGAATCTGCCCGTCGCCCTGCACGACGCCGAGCGATCCGGGCACGGCGCCGGCGGCGCCGAGCGCGAGAACCGGCGCGGCCGGCACCCGCGCATAGTCATAGGGATAGACGCCCTGCTGCGTGACGGCGGCGGGACGCGCCGCATGCGCCTGCAAGTCCCAGTTGGCTTCGTTGTTGGCCTGCCAGATGCCGCTGAAGTTGGGCTTGCCGTCGACGCTGGCGGGACGCGCCGACCTGCGCCTGACCCGACGTCTGTGTCATGGACATGGAAATGACGGCGCCGACAGCGGCCGCGGCAATGGCGACCGTTATCATCGAACGTGAGTGCCGGTCGCGCATGATGGTCTCCTTTTGCCTTCGACGCGTTATTGCAGCGGGTCGGGTTCGCCGTCATTAACCGTGACGCGTACTTATGGTTCGTCGGATCGACACCTCGTCCCTCCGCAAAGGCGAGTTCTTGCCTGCGCGTGTCCCTGCAGCAGCCCTGGGAGACCGATAGTTTCCTTCGATGCAGCGCGGCTCGGTAGTAAATTCTGTTTTCCTGGTCGTTCTGCCGGGTGAATTCCTGCTTGGCGGTCCACGGCCGCGTCCACACCGTCGGATCTTCGACCGTCACGGCATATTCGAGCGTGGTCGGGCCCGTCCGCGTCCAGCGCTCGACCAGGTGCAGATTCTCGCGCGAGCCCTGAAAATCGGTCTTCGGACTGAAGTTCGTCACGTCGATCACGAGCGTATTGCCCTCCCAGTGGCCGCGCGAGTCGCCGTACCACTGGCGGATGCTGGCCGGCAGATGCGGGCTTCCGTCCATGACGATGTTGCGCTGCCACCCCTGGCCCTGGCCCACGTCGTAGAACATCGAGATGCCGCCGGGCGTCTGCACGATCCGCCGGAAGCTGATGCGATCGGCGATCGCTCCAAGGGTGCCAATCTCGGGCAGCCCGCCCGTCAGGCAGCGCATCCGCCAATGAGGCGTCCTCCGGACCATCATAGCGATTCATGCGTCGCCGTGTTGTAGCGAGGAGGGAGTTCCGCGTATCGCGGCGAAGGCGTTGGATCGTATTTGCCCCCGCTACATGCCAACTCTTTGTTCTTGCAGGTTTCGGTCGACTGCAACAGCGCGACACGAAATTCCCGTTCGGCGGCGGCAGTCTTCTGCGCCTCTGGCGTCAGCGGCGGTAGCCGGCCATTGGGCGGATCGACAATCCGCGACGTGCGCGCGCCGGTGCGCTTCTTGGGCGTGAACACGTCATTGTAGGCGCCGGCGACGTCAGCCTCGGTCCCGCGCTCCGCGCGTCTGTCGCGACCCAACATGGCCGATCGCTGTCGATCCAATTCCGCCCGCTGCGCCTCGGTGAAAAATTCCTGGTTCGCATACTTGGGGGAGCGCTGCAGAGGCGTGTCGGTTTCGTCGGTCCAAATGCCCTGCAGATCGGGTTCGCCCCAGGGTGTTTTCAGCGCCGGGGCTGGCGCCGAAGCCGTGACGGAAGGCGCTGGAGCCTGAGCCGACGTCGCGTGTGATGGACAGCCGAAATGACGGCGCCGACGGCGGCCGCGGCAATGGCGACCGTTATCGTCGAGGCCTGAGAAGCGGTCGCGCATGTTGGTCTCCCTTTGCTTTCTTGTCTTTTCTCACTGCTGCAACGGATCCTGATCGGCACCTCCCGATGCGTTGTCCTTGGTCAGCGGATCAGGCCCGCGTCCCTCGGCAAACTCGCGGTCTTCCTGGCGCGCCGCCTTCATCATCGCGGGAAAGCCGATGTTTCCTTCGACGCAGCGCGGCTCGTAATAAATCCTGTTTTCCTGTTCGCTCTGCTTGGTGAACTCCTGCTTGACGGTCCAGGGACGCGTCCACACGGTCGGATCTTCGATGGTCACGACATATTCGAGCGTGGTCGGCCCGGTCCGCGTCCAGCGCTCGATCAGGTGCAGGTTCTCGCGCGAGCCCCGATAATCGGTTTTCGGACTGAAGTTCGTCACGTCGATCACGAGCGTATTGCCCTCCCAGTGGCCGCGCGAGTCGCCAAACCACTGGCGGATGTTGGCCGGCAAGTGCGGGCTGCCGTTCATGACGATGCTGCGCTGCCACCCTTGCCCTTGGCCCACGTCGTAGGCGATCGCGATGCCGCCCGGTGTCTGCACGATCCGCCGGAAGCTGCCGCCGCCGTTCCCGGCGCCGAACTCGGGCAGCCCGATGGTCAGGCAGCGATCCGCCAGCGCGCCGTCCTCGGGACTGTCATGGCGGTTCATGCGCGCGGTGTTGTAGCGAGGAGGAAGCTCGTCGCGTCGCGCAACGGCCGGCGTCGGATCGTACTTGCCTCCGGCGCACCCGGGCAACTTGAGTCTTGCAGGTCTGCGTCGCTCGCATCAGGGCAAGACGAAAGTCCCGATCGGCGGCGGCAATCTTCTGCAGCCTCCGGCGTCAGCGACGGGATCCGGCCATTGGGCGGATCGACAATCATCGACGTGCGCGCTGCCGGTGCGCTTCAGGCCCCCCAACACCTCGTTGTAGGCGCCGGAGACGTCGCGCTCGCTGCCGCGCTCCCCGCGCATCGTCGCGGCCGCGCAGCGCTGATCGCACTTTGTCGAATTCCGCCCGCTGGGCCTCGGTGAAGAATTCCTGGTTCGCATATTTGGGCGAGCGCTGGAACGGCGTGTCGTTTTCGTCGGTCCAAATGCCCTGCAGATCGGGTTCGCCCCAGGGCGTTTTCAGCGCTGGGACTGGTGCCGCGACGGAAGCCGCTGGAGCCTGAGCCGACGTCCGTGTGATGGACACCGAACACGACGGCGCCGACAGCGGCCGCGGCGATGGCGACCGTTATCATCGAGCTTGAGAACCGGTCGCGCATGACGGTCTCCTTTTGCCTTGCAGCTTGTTACTGCAACGGATCGTCTTCGACGCCGACAAAATCCGTGGCGTTGTCTTTTGTCGCCGGGTCGGGACCTCGTCCCTCCGCAAAGGCGAGGTCTTCCACGCGCGCCGCCCGCATCAGCCCCGGGAGGCCATAGTTTCCTTCGACGCAGCGAGGCTCGTAATAAATTCTGTTGTCCTGCTCGCTCTGCCTGGTGAACTCCTGCTTGACGGTCCATGGCCGCGTCCACACGGTCGGATCTTCGATCGTCACGACGTATTCGAGCGTGGTCGGGCCGGTCCGCGTCCAGCGCTCGACCAGGTGCAGGTTCTCGCGCGAGCCCTGAAAATCGGTCTTCGGACTGAAGTTCGTCACGTCGATGACGAGCGTATTGCCCTCCCAGTGGCCGCGCGAGTCGCCGTACCACTGGCGGATGTTGGCCGGCAGATGCGGACTTCCGTTCATGACGATGTTGCGCTGCCACCCCTGCCCCTGACCCACGTCGTAGAACATCGAGATGCCGCCCGGCGTCTGCACGATCCGGCGGAAGCTGCCGCCGTACGCGGTTCCAAATTCGGGCAGCCCGCCGGTCAAGCAGCGGTCCGCCAACGCGCCGTCCTCCGGACCATCATGGCGATTGATGCGCTGCGGTGTTGTAGCGAGGAGGAAGCTCCGCGCGTCGCGGCGAGGGCGTCGGATCGTATTTCCCGCCGCTGCAGGCCACCGACTTGTTCTTGCACGTTTCGGTCGCCTGCAACAGAGCGAGACGAAATTCCCGATCGGCGGCAGCAATCTTCTCGGCCTCCGGCGTCAGCGGCGGAATCCGGCCATTGGGCGGATCGACAATCATCGACGTGCGCGCGCCGGTGCGCTTCTTGGACATGAACACCGCGTTGTAGGCGCCGGCGACGTCGAGCTCGGTCCCGCGCTCCACGCGCTTGTCGCGGCCGAGCAGCGCCGATCGCTCTTTGTCCAATTCTTCCCGCTGTGCCTCGGTGAAAAATTCCTGGTTCGCATACTTGGCCGAGCGCTGCAACGGCGTATCGGATTCGACGGTCCAAATTCCCTGCAGGTCCGGTTCGCCCCAGGGCGTTTTCAGCACCGGGGCTGCCGCCGAAGCCTCCTCGGAAGCTGTGGGAGCCTGATACGCGACGACGAGCGCCGACGCGATCATCACAGCAGCCCCGACCGATTTCAGAAAGCGAATGCGCATCTCATACCGCCTGCTGCTAATGCGAGACAGAGAATTTGTTCCCCACAAAATGCGAGGACCGCGAGCGCCGAGTATCATGCCAAGTGGCATGATTATCATCCAAGGACTGGGCCGCTGTCCAGCGGTCGAGATGGTGGCCAAGAACAGCGCACACCCATCATGAGGTGCATTCGCGACCGCTTCGGTCCCGAAGTATCCGATGGCCCCAGGCCGTTTCTCAGTGACGAAGGGTTGGCCGGGCCCGCTAGTTGCGAGTAGAGGCGCGTGGCTCCTGCGGATACCAGAATGTCTTATGGCAACCCTCACAGACATTCTCTGTTCGAGCACCAATTTCCATCAGTAAAGGGGCATTTTTGGCGTCACTAGCCTGCAATGCTTCTAAGCCGAGAACCTGCAATTCCTTGGCATACGCATTAAAATTCTTGCGCTTCCTCTTTATGAGCGCGGTTATCTGGGCGGGCTCCAACTCAACCCCCGGAGCCTCCGATTTTGTTCCGGCAGGAGCCGCTTCGCGATCGGGCATCATCAGCAAGTTGGCCCCCTCGATCATTCGCACTGCAGCATGACGCACATCGAGCCACTCCTCCTGCGTTTTAGGAAGCGTCTCATGAACACCCTCGTTATCGATAACCGTTCCGACTGCTCCCCAGAGTGTGTCTGCGGAGGGATCGATGATGGATTCCATGAGATCCTTGATGGACGAGTAGACCTGCTGGTTCCTGGAAGCATCGTTGGAGCCGGCCGCGAGAGTGCGTGACATTGCCGGTTTGGCGGTGGGTCGAGCGGGTGCGCCGCCATCGCGGCGTCGGGCCACATATCCCTTTTCCGTGACCCTATTGGCCTGGTTCGCAGCCGTGCTGGCTTGCGACTCCTCCAGGCCAGCCTTTGCTGCTTTCTGTTCAGCGAAGGCAAGCGAGGATGACCCAACAAGGGTCAAGACCGCCAAGCACAAGGCCGGCGCGATTTGCCTCCTCATGTTGCCATCTCCTTCAATGAACGAGGGCGCGTCATGGTAGCCGTCTGCGAACCTGTTCGAAAATGAGAGGCCGCGGCGCTCCAAAAGCGGTCTGACCGCGCCTGTCCAGCCGTACCCGTCGATTGGCGGGCAGCTTGCGCCGCCCACGACCTGCAGTCCGATCGGTAGCGATGGGTTCGTCGTCAAGCCGCGCTTCGGCGGCTTACTTCGATCCCTTCTTCGCGGCTTCTTCCGCGGCCTTTTCTCGAGCGCGCGCCCCCGCGAGGATGCTGGCCATGGCGTAATTCCCCTCGTGACACGCGAATTCGTAGAGAGGATCCTCACTCTTCGACATCGGAATCACCGCTGTCCATGGTCTCGTCCACATCGACGGATCGTCAACGGTGAATTCGTAGAGGAGCGTGTTGGCGTTGGTGCGCGTGAAGCGTTCGATCAGGTGCGTTTTCCCGCTCGAGCCTGGAAGGCTCGTTTCGCGTCTGAAATTCGTCGTGTCGACGACCAGGGTATTGCCGTCCCAGCGGCCGCGCGAGTCTCCCTTCCACTGACGAATGTTCAAATGCGGACGCCCATCCATGGGGACGATGCGAGCATCGTGGACCATCTCGTTGAGAATGACGACGTAGTCAGGGGTCTGGAACAGCTGGAAATTATTGTTGTAGGGGCCCGGAGTCATTGGCGGTCCGGAGTTCAACCCCAAAATGCAACGCTCCTGCAGCGGCCGGTCTTCCCACGAGTCGGCTTCGGTATTTCCAGTCTGATTGTTGCGCTGCCACGCCGCGCGGAGATCAGCTCTCTTCTGCCCCTCCGGCGTCAAGGCCGGAAGTCTGCCGTTGGGAGGATCCACAATCAACGAGGTGCGCTTTGACCCCACGATCTTGGTGCCCCGGTCGTACCAAACCTCGTTGTAAGGGAGAACGCCGCCCGCCGGGTACAATACACTACCGCGCTCTGAATCGTTCAGATCGCGATTCTGTCGTCGATTTTCTTCCTTTTCAAAGTTCGCCGCTTCCGCATCGGTAAAAAACGCCTTCGTTCCCAGCGCACTGGGCCGCTCCAGCGGGGTAAGGGTGCGGAAATCCCACACTCCCTGCAAGTCCGGCTGGCCGTCCGCCGTTCGCGGCGGAGTCCATGTCTCTGCTGCAACCGTCGTCTTCGCCGCGGACGACGCGGACTGTCCGGCGACGGGAACCGTCGCCAGCAACCCCACCGCAGTCGCGACCGTCACACCACCCATTGAAGTGAGAAATCGATGGCTCATACGAACCTCCTTTTCACTTGCCAGGCTGCTTGCGAAGATGCCCGTACATGAGCTCTTCGACGAACTCCACGCACTTGAATTCCAACACCTGAGCATTCTTATCCAACCGACGATAGACGGGCATGCTCATCTTCCAGGGTCGCGAAAATACATTCGGGTCTTCGATGGTGACTTCGTAGGTGAGGGCGTCAGGGCTGAGGGGCGTGTACCGTTCGACCACATGCAATGCGTCGCTGTGGAAATTGCCGGCCCTGTCAAACCAAGTCTCGTCGTTTAGGTCCGTTACGTCCACGACCAGAGTATCGCCCTCCCAATGGCCGACCGAGTGCCCCATCCAGCTATCGGCAGGGCTTGGGGGAGCTTTATCCATATAGATCGTGCGGGTGGCGCCCGCATACTCATAGGCCATCAGGATGTAGTTCGGAGTCTGAACGATTTGAAATGGATAGGGCATATACGTGGCCCGTGGCACGCCCGGCAAATAGCATCTGATTTCGGGGTCAGCGGTGAGACGTTTTTCAAAATTCTCTTTCTTCTTCGCCTCTGCCGCCGGCAGGTACGGAATCTCATTGCCCTCCACGACGCCCAGCCCCGCTGGAACGGCGCCGACCGCACCGAGTGCCACGACCTGTCCCGGTCGCGCCGCATGTTCCTGGATGTCCCAGTTTGCAGTGTTGAGGGTCTGCCAGATACCGTTCAAGTTCGGTTTGCCGTCCGCTGTACGTTTATAGGCCTGGGCCTGACTCGCGGTTGAAATCACGCCCAGTTGGAGGGCGGTAATCAAGACGACTGCAGCATGCGCTGCCGGATGTGAAAATAGACGGCACGGACGTTTCATGACGTACCTCCCATTTTGCGCCACCAAACCTATCGCAATTCCCGATCCTCAAAAAGGCCTGACGATCATTTTGGCCCCACGACCGGAGACCTTTGCGCATCCACCAGTCGCTGATAGGCTCATGGCTCGCCGCCGAGGGAGGCTTCATCCGTGAGAAAATTCATCCGGGCAGCAGCCGCCGCCGCAATTGTGCTCGCACCTGCTGTCGCCGGAGCCCAGGTCGACCGGCCCCCAACCAAATGGGTGACGAGCTGGACCGCTTCCGTGCACGGGCCGTTTCCGGTGGGCAACCCTTCGGCGCAGCCCGATCAACGCTTTGCGTTCCCGTTTCCGGCCAGCGGCTCGCGCGACCAGACATTTCGGATGATGATGCGACCAGACGTGTGGGGACGGCAGGCGCGCATGCGCTTCACCAACGCGCTCGGCACCAAGCCACTCGCGCTCGACGGCATCTACGTAGGGCTCCAGCTCGGCGGGCCGGCGCTGGTCAAAGGTTCGAACCACCCGGTTGTGTTTGGCGGCAAGCCTGAGGTCACGATCGCGCCGGGAGCGTCGGTGTGGAGCGACCCCGTCGATCTTGGCTTCGTGCGCGACCCTGACGCGGCCGATCTCGCCGGGCGCAGGCTCGCGGTCAGTTTCCACGTGATCGGCGAGAGCGGCCCGATGACCTGGCACGCCAAGGCACTGACCACATCGTTCGTGAGCGCGCCCGGTGCCGGCGCCAAGGGGGCGTCCGAAGACGAGGCCAGCTTCCCCTATTCCACCGCGTCGTGGTTTTTTCTCGACGCGGTGGACATGATGGTACCGGCAGACACCAGGCTGGTGGTTGCCTTCGGGGATTCCATCACCGACGGCACCGCCTCCAGCATGAACGGCGATGATCGCTGGCCGGACGTGCTGTCGCGCCGGCTGCATCGCGCCTTCGGTAACAGGATCGCGGTTGTCAACGCCGGGATCGGCGGCAACCAGGTGGCCGGGCCGGCGGCCTATTCGCCCGACAAGCCGTTTCCGGGCGGCCCCGCCGCCGGCGCGCGGCTCGAGCGTGACGTGCTGTCGTTGTCGGGGGTCTCCGCCCTGGTTTGGCTCGAAGGCATCAATGATTTCTCCCGCAACGGCAATGCCTCTCTCGACACCGTTGAGGCAGGCATGCGCGACGTCGTCGGACGCCTGCGCGCTCGCATTCCGGGCGTGCGCGTCATCGGCGCGACAGTAACGACTGCACTCAACGCCACCAATGCGGCGCATGGTTTCCGGGAGCAGGACGACAAGCGTCGCGCCCTGAATGGATTCATCAGGACGTCGGGACTGTTCGACGCGGTGGTGGATTTCGATGCCGTCACACTCGATCCATCCACCGGCGAGATGAAGCCGGAATTCGTTCCTGAAAGCACGACGGGCGGTCCCGGCGACAAGCTCCACCCGAACCGCTCCGGTTATCTTGCCATGGGCGAGGCCATCGATCTCGGGATTTTCGGAGTCGGGCAATAGTGCTGAAAGTGGAGCGCGTCAGCGCGGCCTCCGCGACACGCTGCTAACGGAATCGGAGAGTCTACACCTGGCCGATGGCTTCACTTACCGCGACGCAGCAGTATTTCCGGAGTTGAGGGCATTTTTGTCAGGCCATACGTCGAGTGATGATGACCATCAAACTTCGGGGCCGGCCTTCGGGTCGCTGTGCCATTCGGAAAGATAAGGGCCCACTCGGGGGCATATTGAGGCGCGGACCCAAGCTGGCCTCAATCGCCTAAGGATCGGAGGGGTTCGTCCGGACGAGGCGGTGAGATCGAAGATGTTATCGTACCGGTTGCGGAGCCACGGCGATGCCGGAAGCCGCCGCCATGAACCGATCGAGCGTCTCGGCCTCTCCGTCGGTGAGGGCAAGCCCGAGCTTGGTGCGCCGCCATAACACGTCGGCGGCGGTTTGCGCCCATTCCTTCGCCATCAGGTATTGCACCTCGGCTTGTGTGAGGGTTGCGCCGAAGGAGATGCCGAGGTCCGCTTGCGCGCGCGCGCCGGCGAGGATGTCTCTCGCCCGCGTTCCATAGGCCGCGGCGAGACGGCTTACCTGCGGCACCGAGAGGAAGGCAAATTCCTCAGCGAGTGCGTTGGTGAGCGCGGCAAGCCCTTCCACGTCGAAGTCGCCACCTGGCAAGGGCGCGTGTTGCGTCCAACCAGCGGATTGTCGGCAAGCCGCGGGGAGATAGGGCGCGAGCCGTTCGAGCGCGACCTCGGCGAGACGCCGGTAGGTCGTGATTTTGCCTCCAAAAATCGACAGCAACGGCGCGCGCCCAGGCTCCTCGTCGAGTTCCAAAACGTAATCGCGTGTCGCCGCCTTGGGGTCGCGAACATGATCGTCGTGGAGCGGCCGCACGCCGGAAAAGCTCCAGACCACATCGCCCGGCGATATGGGCTTCGCAAAATACTCGGACGCAGCCTTGCACAGATAGGCGATCTCTTCCGCGCCGACGACCGCCCGCGCAGGATCGTCTAAATAATCCACCTCGGTCGTACCTATCAACGTGTAGGCGCCTTCATAGGGTATGGCGAACACGATGCGTCCGTCCGGGTTCTGGAAGGCATAGGACCGATCGCGGTCGAAGGGTCGCGGCACCACGACATGGGAGCCTTTGACGAGACGAATCTTCTCCCTGGTCCGAAGCCCGAGGCACGAGGATAGCGTCAGGGCAACCCACGGTCCGGCGGCGTTCACCAGGGCACGCGCACGGATTGTCTCACGCCCTGCGCCATCCTCCACAGTAATTTCCCAGTCGCCACCACGGCGCGCCGCCGTGACCGCCTTGGTCCGCGGACGAATAGTCGCGCCACGCTCGGCGGCATCGAGGGCGTTGAGCACCACGAGTCGCGCATCGTCGACTCGGCAATCGGAATACTCAAAGCCGGTCTGGAACATTCCAGGCTTCAGGGGCGCCCCGGCCGGATCGTGCGCCAGGTCGAGCGTCCGAGTGGGCGGCAACAGCTTGCGCCCTCCTGAATGGTCATAGAGGAAGAGGCCGAGCCGCAACATCCACGCGGGCCGCAGGCCGCGGCGGTGCGGCAGCACGATCCGCATCGGCCGGATGACGTGGGGCGCGAGGCGCCACAGCACCTCGCGTTCGCGCAGCGCTTCGCGTACCAGCCGGAAGTCGCCATATTCGAGGTACCGCAGGCCGCCATGAATCAGCTTGGTTGATTGTGACGAAGTGCCGCTCGCGAGATCGTTCATCTCGCAGAGATAAACGGCGAGTCCGCGTCCGGCCGCGTCGCGCGCGATGCCGCAACCATTGATGCCGCCGCCGATGATGGCGAGGTCATAGGCAACAGACACCCTACCTCCCTGCGGCGCCTATGCGCTGTCGCTTGGAACCGCAAGCATACTAAGCCGAACCGACACTCAGCGCATCCGATCATAGCAGCGAGATGAGGCAGGGAGCGAGTTCTCCGCTACCCGAAGGCAGCGTCTGCAGTTGTCGATGGCATCGAAGAGAGCCGATTGCTGGACACGTCCGAGAGCTTCTCGTGTGTAGACCGTTGATGAAGCGCTGCGTAACGGCAAGGGCGGCTCGAACCTGAGCCGCCCTTTCTGGCGAAAAGTACAACAACCCTGCCGATCAAGCCTGCGCGATCAGCGCCTCAAGAGATTTTCGGTCGATGAGCGTGACCAAGTCTCCCACCGGACCTTCAGCGGAGTCGAGCCGCCGACCGATTTGGGATTCGCCGCGCCGTCGGGCGCCGCCCCGGGGCGCGCCTCGGTGGATAATCCCTACCGTTCACCCAGAAGCAACGTGCTGCTCAAGATTGTTGCGTCGCGCGCAAATTCGACAGTCCACCGTTTGCCCTGGTCGCAAGTCTTTGAGCGCATCCGCCAAGGCCCTCAGATTGGATGTCTTGACGCCGCCGAGAACCAAAAGCCGGTCACCCGGTTTGAGCCCGGCGTTTTCGGCTCCGGATCCCGGCTGCACGCTGCCGACTCGTACGCCTTCGCCCTGGTCGGTCATGTCGGGCACGATGCCGGTGGCAACCCGGCGGGTTGCGGTCGGCGCCGCAGGGCTGCGCGACTGCGCGGCGGCTGCATTGCCCGAAAAATTCAGCGGCTCGGTTCGCGCCGCCAGATAGTCGACCGCCTCCTTCAGGATGGCCGCAACCTTGCCCAATCCCGCATAGTCGACCTTGTCGGCGGTGTCCGACGGGCGGTGGTAATCGCTCGCACCGGAAGCAAACAACTGCACGGCCGGAACGCCGGCTTCGACAAACGCCGTGTGGTCCGATGCATTGATCTCCTGCGCGACCGCTTGCGCCGGCACGCCCGTCACCGCACTCGCGCCCATGAAGATGAACGGCATTTCGCGCGCCGAGCCGGTACCGAAGATCGTAACCTTGCCGTCAGCGAGACGCCCCACGGTGTCGATGTTCAAGTCCGCGATGTGGCCGGACAGCGCGAATGGGGCGCCGGGTGCTTGCGCCGTCCTGACGTAATGACGCGCGCCCACAA
The DNA here is from genome assembly GCA_963791375.1 of uncultured Alphaproteobacteria bacterium. GTDB lineage: Bacteria > Pseudomonadota > Alphaproteobacteria > Rhizobiales > Xanthobacteraceae > JAJPKK01. The sequence goes on along the minus strand of CAWBSI010000012.1, from coordinate 27,718 downwards.
GGCCCGCCTCCTCGCCGGCGAAAGCCGCAAAGATGACGCTGCGTTCGGGCTTCGCATCCGCCATCAGCCGCGCCAGTTCCAGCATCACGGCGACGCCCGATGCGTTGTCATCGGCGCCCGGGTGCAATTGCCCTTTGGCACCGGCGCGCGCATCCGGCCAGCCGAACCCCAGATGATCGTAGTGCGCCGATATGATCAATGCCTGACCGTTCAAAGCCGGGTTCGTGCCCGGCAATACGCCGATCACATTCCTGGCCGGCAACGGCTGCTCCGGTTTCGCCCGTCATGTTGAAGGGCTGGAAATAGCGATCGTCGCCGCGCGCTGCGGGCATCAGCGGCGAAAGACCGAGGCGCTCGAAGCGTTCCGCGATGTAGCTCGCCGCGGCATCGAGCCCGCGGCTGCCGGCACCGCGCCCCTCACGCTCGGGCCCCGCCAGCCATTCGACATCGGCCTTCATGCGCTCGATGTCGAACTGAGGCTTGATCTCGGCGAGCGCCTTCCTGGGAGCCAGTTCGATCGGCCGGGTCTGCGGCGTCAGGTTGACGGCAAGCGGCGTGTCGCCGACCGGCCACTCGCCGGTGGCCTCGTTGGTTGCCTCGTCACCGGCAAAGACCAGCCAGGAATACTTGCCGTAATGGGGCAGCTTGCGCGCCAGCGCATTGGCCGCCGCCTCGCTCGACGCCGAAACATAGATGACCGCCAGAATCCGGGTTCCGCGGATGGCGCACGCCGACGACCAGGCTTCGTCCCGCCGCCTCGTACGTGGCGCTGGTCGTGCGCAGCCCGGCTCGCATCGAGCGACGCGCCATAGGTCTTGAGCGCTTCCGCCACCACCGGTGCGAACTTGTTGTCCGCGCCGAACACCCACACGGCCCGATCGACGGGCAGGGCATCGAGTTGACTGTCCATGACGGTCTCGACGCCATCCCGGCTCCAGGCCTTGGCGAGACCCGCATAGACGGTCGCGCTTTGCGCGCTCATCACGATCAGCGACCTTCTTGGCACCGAACGCCTTCGACAAGGAGGGCGGGATTTCGAACGGGCTCAGCCGGCGATAAACCTGAAACTGCGGATCGATCTCGACGCGCTGCGCGGGCCCTTTCAGATCGAAGCTGACGTCGACGCGCGCTCTGTCGGATGGCATCGAAACGGTTCTGGTCTCGACACCCTTGTCGGTCTTGATGATCACGGGAACATCCAGCGCGAACAGGCGCCCCGGCTGCACCTGGGACGAGCGTGATGTCGATGCGCTCGCCGTGGCCTGCCGCCTGGTCGAGTTTCAGTTCCGGCGTTCCGACCTCCTTGATCCACTGATCGAAGTACGGCTCGCAGATCGAGGCCCGAGACCGCCTCGAAGCTCTTTCGGATATCGTCGAAGGACGCCTCGCGAAACCGGTTGTCGCGGTAGAACGCCTGCAGCGCCTTGACGAACTGCGCGTCGCCGACCTTTTCGCGCAGCATGTTGAAGACCATGGCGGTCTTGCCGTAGCCGACGGCTTCCGTGACGGCGTCATGGCGGCTCTGAAAGCGCGACAGCGGAAAGTCGTTCTCGGGCGTGACGTAGTCCGTGACCCTTCTGCAGGATGGCGCGACGATGGTCGGCACCCTGGCCGCGCTGTTCGGCGATGAGATGGTCGGCGAGATAGGCCGTCAAACCCTCGCACCAGTTCCCGCCCGCAAGGTCGACGAAGACGCCGTTGCCCCACCAGTTGTGCAGCAGTTCATGCGGGTACGAAGAATGCAGGATGAACGGAAACCGGATGATCTGCTCGCCCAGGAGCGTGAAGGACGGCATGCCGTAGCCGGTCTCCCAGAAGTTCTCCACCAGTGCGAACTTGGAATAGGGATAGGGGCCCAGCAGGCCGCGATACATCTCGAGATATTGCGCCGTCGCATCGAGGTAACGGTCCGCCAGCGCCTGATCGGGCTTGCGCAGGAAGGCCATGGCTTTCACCGCGCCCGCATCCCGGGAATATTCGGTGAATGGCGCGGCAATCAGATGCACCTCCTCGGTCGGCGTGGCGACCGACCAGCGTTCGGGCGCCGCCCGCGCTTGAAGTGCGCTCGCCTTGGCTGACCGATTTCCAGCCCGCGGGCAGTTCGACCGCGAGCGTATAGGTCATCAGAGCATCCCCGACCTGCGGCACCCAACGGGTCGAGCCTGCAAGATAGACGCCTCTCGATTCGATCAGGCCCGGCGATTGGCTGAACGAGCGCGCATATTCGCCACCCGACTGCTGGACCGCATAGTTGATGACGCCCTCGTAATCGAGTTCGCCGGTCAATTCCTGTCCGGGCAGTTGCGCCCTCGACGCCATAGACGTTGAGCGGGACGCGGGACGCGGGATCATGATCGTCGCGGTCGCATGCCGGAATCGGAACCCTGCGCACGCGACCTGATCGGGACGAGCTTCAGCCCGCCGGGTACCGCTTGCACGTTGAGATCGGCGTTCAGCGAAATGGTGAAGGGCGCGGTTACCAATGCGCCGGGAATGCGGATGCGGTCGCGAACCTTGAGGCGATGATTGGCCGGATCCAGCGTAACCACGAGGTCATGGTGGATCACCGGGCTCTGCGACGGCTGGGCCGATGCGGCGGGGCCGACGAACGCGCAAAGGCTGCCAAAAAGGAAACGAGCATCATTCGCGCAAGGGTCGGTGCATGGCGTCACGTTTGATCATGAGGGTCTTATTCGCCCCCGCGTTCGGGGGCGGGCGAGGCGGAGGCGGGCTTCGGACCGATGTTCAGCGAGGAAATGTCCATCACGTAAGTGTAGAGCCCCGCCATGAATCCCGGCCCTTCGGAGCGGGCAAACAGCATCTTCGTGCCATCGGGCGAAATCGACGGGAAACCGTCGAAGCTGTCGTTGAACGTCAGCCGCACCGGCTCGTCGCCCTCGAGATCGCCGAGGAAGATCTCCCAGTTCGACGGATTGTCGAGGAGCGGACGCACGAACACATAGTGCCGTCCATCCGGCGCCGGATAGGGCGCCCAGTTCATCCAATCGTCATGGGTGCGCTGGATGCGTTCGCCGGTCTCGACGTTGATCGTAAAGATCGTCATCGGGGTCGGACGCCTCGTGCCATAGATGGCGCGGCTCCAGGCGCGCGTGGTGATGGTTTTCGAATCCGGCAGAAAGAACGGCGCACCTTCTTGCCAATCCGGCGTATCGGTGAGCTTCCTCTCGCCGGTGCCGTCGACATTCATCATGTAAAGGTCCAGGGCGCCGTCGACCTGGCGGCTGAACACGATCTTCTTGCCATCGGGCGAAATCGACACCTCGGCATCGTAGTAGGCGTTGTTGGTCAGGCGCTTGCGATTTCCCCCATCGATGTCAGCGATGTAGAGTTCAGCACCCTGCGGGTAGTTGCGCTCATCCGACCAGTTTCCGATCGGAACATCCATGTTGTCCCGCGTCGATGTGAAGATCACATGCTTGCCGTCGGGAAAGAAATACGAGCAGGCGTCCTGGCCGCGGTCGTTGATGCGCCATTTGGTCTTGCCGTCGTCGGAAAAGATCCAGGTCAGCGCTCCCGAGCTGCGCCCCGGCGGGCGCACCGCGTCCGGGTCCTGCGTCTGCGCAATGACGTGATAGTTGTCGGGCGCGTAATAGGCTTCGGCCGATGACGGTACATTCGGAATACGCCAGGTCGGCAATTCCTGCGGTGACGCCCTCTTGGGATTGACGATGGAATAGTCAGTGCGCCCGCCCAGGACCCGCAATTCGCGCGGGCTCGCATCAGCTGGTTGGGTCGGCAGGCCCGGCGCGGGTGGGCCAGGCTGCGCCAGCGCCGCCATCGCGATGGCGCATGGGACAAATATGAAGGAGATCCACAGGGTGGATCGTGATCTAGCCATGGGCTCCTGTCCGTTGCACCCTGGGTATGGTTCCACTACCAATGACCATGCTTTCGAGCCCGCCCACCGCGCGTACACTCGTGACGACGACAACCGCCGCGCGGATCGGATTTGGCGTTCCGAAACAGCCAATCGTAGCACGGCGCGCGCACGGTCGAGAACAGAACTGGGAAAAATTGATCCTGGCGGGCGCTCCACAGACGATTTCTTAAGTCGCACGCGGATCAACTGGAAGCGATCCTTCCCAGATCTGCTGATTTGCATGCAAGGTTGCGGAGCGATCCTTTCGCATCATGTCGTAGCCGAAGTAGATGAACGTGAGCCCAATGAATTCCGTGATGTACAAGACCTCCACGTAGCCGAAGCGAGTAAAGCTTCCGCCAATGCCGGGGAGAAGCGCGCCAATGGCAATGAGAATGTTGCCGAGGAAACGGGACTCTTCCCTTTTCCTTTGCGAAATACTGGATGGCCGAGTAGACAGCACCGCCAAAAAGGAAAACGAAGGCGTAGAGGTTCAGCAGGGGAGAAAATCCCCTGACCCACTGCCATGCAAACACTCTCCCGGTGAGGCGGTGATCGAAGCCCTCCGGAATCTCAATCGGTGAGGAGCAGTACGCAAACAGCGGCAACGAGAATGACCGCCGAGCACACCAGGGCCGAGATATCGGCAAAGCGCTTCTTCATAAGCAGGTAAATGGTTCCCTGAGCCAGGGGGTATCCTCCCAGCAGGGCACCTACGATGTACCAAACCTTGGTGTTCCATTCGGTCCAGCCGAAAATGGCATTGATGCTTTCCGTGAGTGTGCCCAGGCCGAATGTGAGCACGCCCAGGGTCCACCACAGCAGGTACGGCGACCTCTTGGAGAGATAGTGCGGTACGATGCGGCAAAGAAAGAAGACCGAAAAAAGCGTGGTGAGAACTGGTATATAACTGATCATATCAGTTCCCGGGCTGGACCTCGAAGTGGAGTGCCTTTTTACACCTTGATCGCCGCACAGATCAATCAGATCAATACAGCGAAAATCGGGAGGGCAGAAGGCGAGCGTCGACGCGGCGGAGCGACGCAGGTCGACGATATCCGCGCGTAGATTGCGACGGCACCACGGCGCTCGACCGTTCCCATCGGAACGACGACCGGCGTCCCACATCCGTCACTGGGGTGGAAAGAACAGGGCCCGCTGGTCGAACGACTTGCTTGAAGATCGTCGCGAGGGCTGCCTCGGCCTGCCCGATGGCGCTTGCTTTTTTGAATTGTAATAAAGAAAAGTCGGTGCTGTCGCAGCTCTCATGCCGCTGGGGTGCAGGTCAAATGAAGAACACGACTGGTTCATATCAACGAGCCTCCGACCACTCGGCAGTCACTGCTGGTCGGGCGTCGCGGCTCCGCACTGTCGTTTTGTCCGCGTGCTTGGTTGCTGCGGCTGTCGGCCTGTCCAAGGCGCCCGCAAAGTCCGGCGCTTTGCAAGCGGAACCGACGTCCGCGTGCGCCACTTACGGCAGCTGGATCGACGTGAAAACGGGACGTTCCATCGACAGGGGTGAGCTGTTTGGTGATCTGGTCGCGAAGACCGCTGTAGTGCTGCTCGGAGAATTCCACACCGATGTCGATCACCATCTCTGGCAACTGCACACAGTGGCGGCGCTACATGGCCGCGGGGGAAATATCGTCATTGGTTTCGAAGCATTTCCACGTCGTTTGCAACCTGTCCTGGACGATTGGATCGGCGGCAAGCTGACCGATGAGGCGTTTCTGAAGGCGTCGGAGTGGCGACAAGTCTGGGGCTACGATGCGGCTCTCTACATGCCCTTGTTCCAGTTCGCTCGTCTCAACCGCATTCCAATGATAGCGCTGAACGTCGAGCGGACGCTTGTCTCGCAAGTCGGCCAAAAAGGATGGGAGGGTATTCCTGCCTCGGAGCGCGAAGGTCTTTCCAAGCCCGCCCCAGCGACGCCGGCCTATCAGCACGAACTCGCTCGTGTCTTTGTCATAAAGAAGACCATGCCGCCCGACGCCGCCGATCGCATGTTCAGCTCCAAAGGGCCGAGCCTTCCAGAGCCCGACGAGGCAGCGCTGGCGGAAGCGCAGACGCAGCCCGAATTCAAACGTTTCGTCGAGGCTCAACTGACCTGGGACCGCGCCATGGCGGAGGCGCTGGCCGATGCCAAGCGCAAGTTCTCCAATGCAACCATCGTGGGCATTTTGGGAAGCGGGCACGTCGAAGAAGGCTACGGGGTGCCCCATCAGCTGAAGGATCTCGGGGTAGCCGAATTGAGAACGCTCATCCCGGTATCTGTCGAGGCCGCTTGCGCGCACGTTGGCGCCACCTATGCCGACGCCGTATTCACGTTGCCGCACACGAACGAAACGCCCCCGCCGGAGCGTCCCAGGCTTGGCGTGCTTCTGGCGCAGGGAGATGGTGCGCCTCGCATCAACAGAGTGGCCGGCGATAGCGTGGCCGAGATTGCTGGTTTGAAAGCCGGGGATCTTGTGGTGCGGGCTGCCGGCCTGGAGACGCGAAATTCGGACGATCTGGTCGAAATCGTCGGCCGACAGGCACCCGGAACCTGGCTGCCTTTGAGCGTCAGGCGTGACGGACAGGAGATCGACCTGATCGCCAAGTTTCCAACGCGTCCGAGACAGGATCGATGATGAAGTCGTCGTCCCGTTCGATGTCAGGCGGTCCGAGGTCTGAGCGGCGAGATTGATGCGTCCTTCCCCGCAAGTGGCCACGCCGTTGCACCGCTAGATCGTGAATAACTCGCGCCGTTGCATCTGGAATCCCCGTGGCAAGGATCCTGCTTCGATTTGGCGACAACGCGCGAGACAGGGCCCGAGGACCGATCAAGGCCGCTCGGCGCTCAGCCGGAGGCGGCCCGAACGGTAACAAGTAGAGTCGCCTGGACGGAGTATGCGGAGGCATCGATTGACGAGAATGCGGTCCCCGCCGGCTTTCACTTCGGCAGGACAGCCGAAGCCTCGATCTCCACTCTCGCCTCATCTTCCACCAGTGCCGCCACCTGGACCATGGTCATCGCCGGGAAATGCCTCCCCATCACGCTACGATAGGCTTCGCCGACTTCATGCAATCTCGACACATATTCTGCCTTGTCGGTGATGAACCAGGTGAGCCTGGTAATATGCTCCGGCGCGCCGCCGGCCTCTCGCACGACCGCCACGACGTTCTCGAGGGCCTGGCGAATCTGGGCGACAAAGTCCTGGCTTTCAAATCTTTGTTCCGCGTTCCACCCTACTTGGCCAGAGACGAAAACCGCCCGCCCTTCGGCAACGACTCCATTTGCATAGCCTATCGCAGGCTTCCAAGCTGGGGGGTGCAGGAACTGGTGCGGCGATTTCCGTCCGGTCATTGGCTTTGCCTCGAGTTCACTGCTGCGGCCGCAGCCGAAAGCGTTGAACCTTTCCGGTCTGCGTTTTCGGCAGCGCATCGATGAACTTGACCGACCTCGGATACTTGTAGGGCGCAATGGTCGCCTTTACGTGATCCTGCAGCCTGCGTGCGGTCTCCGCATCGCCGGCGACTTCGCCCCGCAATACCACGTGTGCCTGCACGATCTGCCCTCGCTCCTCATCCGGGATCCCGACCACCGCACATTCCTTGACATCAGGGTGGGAAAGGAGCGCCGCCTCCACTTCCGGCCCGGCAATGTTGTAGCCGGAGGAGATGATCATATCGTCGGTGCGGGCGACGAAATGGAAATAGCCGGCGGAGTCCTGAATGAAGGCATCGCCGGTCAGGTTCCAGCCGTCGCGCACATACGCCTTCTGCCGGGAGTCGGAAAGATAGCGGCACCCGGTCGGGCCGCGGACCGCGAGCCAACCGACTTCCCCGCGCGGCTTTTCCTTCATGTCGTCGTCGACGATTTTGGCCTCATAGCCGGCAACCGGCCGGCCCGTGCAAGCGGGGGCACAATCCTCGATTCGGTTGGAAATGAAGATGTGCAGCAGTTCCGTCGAGCCGATGCCGTCGAGGATGGGCTTGCCGGTCTTCTTCATCCAGTCCCTGAACACCGGCGCCGGCAAGGTCTCCCCCGCCGATACGGCGATCCTGAGCGACGACAGATCAGCGCCGCTGTCCATGGCGGCAAGCATCACGCGGTAGGCGGTGGGCGCAGTGAACGAGATCGTCGCCTTGTAGGTCTCGATGATGTCGATCATGTTCGCGGGCGATGCGTTCTCCAGAAGCGTCGCGGTCGCCCCGAAACGCAGCGGAAAAATCGCAAGGCCCCCAAGGCCAAACGTGAAGGCGAGGGGAGGCGAGCCGACGAACACGTCGGCAGGCGTCACTTGCAGGATTTCCTTGGCGTAGCTATCGGCGATCATCAGCAGGTCGCGGTGGAAGTGCATTGTCGCCTTCGGCTCGCCGGTGGTCCCGGACGTGAAGCCCAAGAGCGCCACGTCGTCGGGTGTCGTTTTGACCGCCTCAAAACGCACCGACTTGCTGAGCGCGATGCGGTCGATCTCGGCGTCGTGGTTGGCAGTGCCGTCGAATCCGATCACTTTCTTCAGGAAGTGGCTGTTTTTCGCGCAGGCCACCAGCTCATCCATCAATCGCGTGTCGCAGAGCGCAAGGGCGATCTCGGCCTTGTCGACGATTTTACCCAGCTCCCCTGCGCGCAGCATCGGCATCGTGTTGACAACCACCGCGCCCGCTTTGGTCGCCGCCAGCCAGCAGGCAACCATGGCCGGGTTGTTGGCGGAGCGGACCAGGACCCGATTGCCGGGTTTGATGCCGTAGTCCTCGACCAGGGCGTGGGCGATTCGGTTGGTCCAATCGGAGAGCTCCTTGTAGGTGCGCCTGCGGCCATTGCCGATCAACGCAACATTGTCGGCGAACCCGCGTTCGACCATACGGTCGGTCAGCTCGACCGCGGCGTTGAGCTCGCGGGGATAGTCGAAGCCGTCGAGCAACAGCTCCGGCCATTGCTCGAAGGGAGGGAGATTGTCGCGTGCGAAGGTATCGACATGCGCCGTTTGCCCGAGCATGATCATCCTCCGGAGAGTGTTTGTCGCGCGATGACGACCTTCTGGACCTCGGATGCGCCTTCGTAGATTCGCAGCGCCCGAATTTCGCGATAGAGGCTTTCCACGACATGTCCGCGGCGGACGCCGTCGCCGCCATGGATCTGCACCGCCTTGTCGATCACGTCTTGCGCGTGCTCGGTGGCGAACAGCTTGGCCATGGCGGCCTCGCGGGTGACACGCTGGGCGCCCATGTCCTTCGTCCAGGCGGCGCGGTAGACCAGCAGCGCCGCCGCGTCGACGTCGAGCGCCATATCGGCAATATGCGCCTGCACCATTTGCAGGTCGGACAACGGCGCGCCGAACAATTGGCGTTCGCGGGCGCGCCTGGTCGTTTCGTCGAGGGCCCTGCGTGCGAAGCCGAGCGCGGCCGCACCGACCGTCGTGCGGAAGACATCGAGCGTCGCCATGGCGATCTTGAAGCCCTCGCCGGGCGCGCCGATCATGTCGGCTGCCGGGACACGCACCTCATCGAATCTCATGCGTGCAAGCGGGTGCGGCGCCATCACTGCGATGCGTTCTGCGACGGAGATGCCGGTGAGGTCCGCCGGCACGACAAAAGCCGAAATCCCCTTCGCGCCCGGCCCTTCGCCGGTACGGGCAAAGACCACATAGAGATCGGCGATCCCGCCGTTCGAAATCCAGTGTTTTTCGCCGTCGAGAATGTAATCGCCGCCGTGGCGCGTTGCCGTCATGTCGATGCCGGCGACATCGGATCCGGACCTCGGCTCCGACAACGCGAACGCCGCGATGGCGGCGCCTGCCCGCGTCCGCTTCAGCCATTGCCGCTGCGCCGCGGTGCCGAAGAGGCTGATGGCGCCGGCGCCAAGCCCCTGCATCGCGAAGGCGAAATCCGCGAGCCCGTCATGGCGCGCGAGCGTCTCGCGCATGAGGCAGAGCGTGCGAACGTCGAGCGCGCCGGGCGCATCGGGGTCGATGGCGGAATGTACGAGCCAGCCGTCGCGGCCGAGCTTTGCCACGAGTTCGCGGCAGGCCGCATCGACATCATGGTGGTCGACCGGCAGATGCGATTGGCACCAACCGTCGATCGCGGCGGCGAGAACGCGGTGCCGGTCCTCGAAAAACGGCCAGGAAAGAAAGCTCTTGTCCGGCATCAGTCGCCCTCGAACACCGGCCGCTCCTTGGCGACGAAAGCGCGATAGGCGCGCTCGAAATCCCTTGTCTGCATGCAGATCGCCTGGGCCTGTGCCTCCGATTCAATCGCCTGCTCGAGGCTCATCGACCATTCCTGGTTGAGCTGCGTCTTGGTGATGCCGTGGGCAAATGTCGGGCCCGCCGCGAGCTGGCGCGCGAGCGTCAGCGCCTCTTGCGCCAGCACGTCGGCGCCAACCAGCTTGTTGAAGAAGCCCCAGCGCTCGCCCTCGTGCGCCGTCATGGTACGACCGGTGTAGAGAAGCTCGGCGGCGCGGCCCTGGCCGACCAGGCGCGGCAGGATAGCGCAGGCGCCCATGTCGCAGCCGGCAAGGCCGACCCGCGTGAACAGGAACGCCGTCTTGGCCTCCGGCGTCGCGAGGCGAAGGTCCGACGCCATGGCGACGATCGCCCCCGCGCCGACCGCGACGCCATCGACGGCGGCGATGATCGGCTTGCCGCAACCGAGCATCGCCTTGACGAGATCGCCGGTCATGCGGGTGAAAGCAAGCAACGCCTTCATGTCCATGGCGACGAGCGGGCCGATGATGTCGTGCACGTCGCCGCCCGAGCAGAAGTTGCCGCCATTGGGCAGAAGCACGACTGCGTTCACGTCGTCGGCATAGGACAGATCGCGGAAGGTGTCGCGCAGTTCGCCATAGGACTCGAATGTCAGCGGATTCTTCCGCTCCGGCCTGTTCAACTGGATGACGGCGACTTCGCCTTCCATCCGCCACAGGAAATGCGCGGGCTTGAGCGTGGCCATTGTCTTCATATTTCGCCCTCCCAGTCGCTCCGAAACGACCTCAGTTTCGCCGACAGCTGTTCGGCCTCGCGCACCGTGACGCCGCCGAGCAGTTTGTCGATCCAGCCCTCGTGCGCCGCGGACATGTCCGCGAACGCCGCGCGGCCCTTGGCCGTCAGCCGCACGAACGAGGTGCGGCGGTCGCCGTCGCGCCGCGAGCGCACCACGAAACCATCAGACGCGAGCCGGTCGACGATCCCGGTCACGTTGCCGTTGGATACCAGGAGAAAGCGGGAAATCTCGCTCATCAGCATGCCGTCGGGCTTGCGGTAGAGCGCGGCCATCACGTCGAAGCGCGGCAAGGTGACATTGAACTGGGTCTTGAATCGCTCGCGCGTTTCCCCCTCGACCTGCCGCGTCGCGCGCAAGAGCCGGATCCACAGTCGCAACCGCGCCTTGCTGTCGGTGTCGCGGCGAGTCGAGGGAAGCGGAGCACTCACCATGTCTCGCCCCCCGATACCGAAATCGCCTGACCGGTGATTGCCGCGCTCGCGGTGCTGCACAGCCAGGCCACCGCGTCGGCGACCTCTTGCGGCTGGATGAACCGTCCCTGCGGATTGCCCGCGGCAAGGGTGGCGCGAACGTCCGCTTTGCCGCGCTTGGTCGTTTCGGCAATGCGCTCAACCGAATCCGACAGCATCGCCGTTTCGGTGAAGCCCGGGCAAATCGCATTTACGGTGATGCCCATGGCCGCCGTTTCCAGCGCCAAGGCGCGTGCGAGCCCGACCACGCCGTGCTTCGCGGCCACGTAGGGCGCCACATAGGCATATCCCTTCAGCCCCGCGGTCGAGGCAATGAAGATGATTCGCCCCCAGCCGCGCTTACGCATGGCGGCGAGCGCGGGCCTGACCGTAAGGAAAGCGCCGGTCAGGTTCACATCGAGTGTCCTGTTCCAGAGATCGAGCGACGTTTTGTGGGCAGGCTTGCTCTCGGCCATCCCGGCATTGGCAACGACAATGTCGAAGGGCGTTCCCGCCATTTCGGCCTGCTCATAGAGCTTCGCCAACGACGTTTCGTCGGTGACATCCGCGATCGCAGCACGAATGTTTGGATTGCCGGCGGCGATCGCCTGCAAAGGTTCCGGCCGCCGGCCGCAAATCGTGACCGCCGCCCCTGCACGCGCGAGCGTCGTCGCGATGGCGGCGCCGATTCCGGTTCCGCCTCCGGTTACCAGCGCATGTCTGCCGGCGAGCGTGTTCATCGCCGTCTACACCGAAGTCGTCGCCGCCTCGGCGCTTTCGGCCAGGCGATGGAGTTGATCGCGGCCCGCGTAGTAGGGCGGGGGCCAGTTTTCGCCCCGGTCGCCGAGCCTCGCCGCGGCATGCAGCGTCCAATAGGGATCGGCGAGATGCGGGCGTGCCAGGCACACGAGGTCGGCGCGGCCGGCCATCAGGATGGAGTTGACGTGGTCGGGCTCGTAGATGTTGCCCACGGCCATCGTCGCCATGCCGGTCTCGTTGCGGATGCGGTCGGAGAACGGCGTTTGGAACATGCGGCCATACACCGGCTGGGCGCGGACCGAGGTCTGGCCCGCCGAAACGTCGCAGATATCGACGCCTGCCTCCCGGAGCATGCGCGCGATCTCGACCGCGCCTTCCGGCTCGATGCCGTCGGCGCCGACCCAGTCGTTCGCCGAAATGCGAACCGAAATGGGCTTGCCGGCGGGCCACACGTTGCGCACCGCGTGGAAGACTTCCAGCGGAAAGCGCATCCTGTTCTCCAGCGAGCCGCCATATTCGTCGGCTCGCTGGTTCGTGAGCGGGGTGATGAAGGAAGACAGGAGATAGCCGTGCGCGCAGTGCAGCTCCAGCATGTCGAAGCCCGCGCGATCCGCCATCTGGGTTGCGGACACGAACTGATCGCGCACGCAGTCCATGTCGGCGCGATCCATTGCTTTCGGGCGTTGATTGCGCGGCGACCAGGAAACCTCGGACGCCGCCAGCAATGACCAGTTCCCGTGCTTCAGCGGCGCATCCATCTCCTGCCAGCCGAGCTGGGTCGAGCCCTTCGGCCCGGAATGGCCGAGCTGGCAACAGATCTTGGCGTCGGTCTGCGTGTGGACAAAGTCGACGATGCGCTTCCAGGCCGCCTCGTGCTCCGGCGCATACATGCCCGTGCAGCCCGGCGAAATTCGCCCCTCCGGACTGACGCAGGTCATCTCGATGCAAACGAGGCCGGCGCCGCCCTTGGCGCGCTCGCCGTAGTGCACAAGGTGCCAGTCGTTGGGGCAGCCACTGATCGCCTTGTATTGCGCCATCGGCGATACGACAACGCGGTTCTTCAGCGCCATGTCGCGGAGCTTGAATGGCGCGAACATCGGCCGCCGCACCTTCGAGTTGTTGCTGCGGGCCTGGCGCTGGAACCAGGCTTCGGCGCTTTCGAGCCAGGCCCTGTCGCGCAGCCGCAGGTTCTCGTGGCTGATGCGTTGCGAGCGTGTCAGCAGCGAATAGGTAAACTGCACGGGGTCGAGGTGCAGGTAACGCTCGACGTTCTCGAACCACTCAAGCGAATTGCGCGCCGCCGATTGCAGCCGGAGCACCTCCGAACGGCGCGCATCCTCGTATTTGCGGAATGCTGCCTGGATGCTCGGCTCGCTGTCCAGATAGCCGGCCAGCGAGATTGCGCTCTCCATCGCGAGCTTGGTGCCGGAGCCGATCGAGAAATGTGCGGTGGCGGCGGCATCGCCCATCAGCACGACATTCTCGTGCGACCACGTCTCGCACAGCACTCGCGGAAAACTCAGCCAGCCCGAGCCGCGCAGGTGGCGCGCGTTCGACATCAGCCAATGTCCGCCGAGATATTTTTCAAAGATGCGCTCGCAGGTCGAGATCGACTCTTCGCTCGACATTGCGCCGAAGCCAAACTTGTTCCATGTCGCTTCCGAGCACTCGACGATGAAGGTCGCCGTGTCCGCGTCGAACTGATAGGCGTGTGCCCAAACCCAGCCGTGCTTGGTCTCCTCGAAGATGAAGGTGAAGGCGTCGTCGAATTTCTGGCGCGTGCCGAGCCACACGAACTTGCACTTGCGCAGGTCGATGCTGGGCCTCAGATGCTGCGCGAGTTCGGTACGGATTTTCGAGTTCAGGCCGTCGCACGCAACCACCAGATCATGGGTCTTCGCGATTTCGGCAGCACTGTCGATCTCGGTCTGAAAGCGCAAGGTGACGCCGAGCGAGACCGCCCGTCGCTGCAGCAACGTGAGCAATTGCCTGCGGCCGATGCCGCAGAAGCCGTGGCCGGTCGAGACGATCCGCTGGCCGCGGTAATGGACCGCAATGTCGTCCCAATAGGCGAAATGTTCGCGGATCGCCTTGGCGCTCACGGAATCGTTGGCGGTAAGATTGTCCAGCGTCTCGTCGGACAGAACCACACCCCAGCCGAAAGTATCATCCGAACGGTTGCGCTCGAACACGGTGATGTCATGGGCGGCATCGCGCAGCTTCATGCTGATCGCGAAATAGAGGCCCGCCGGACCGCCGCCGAGGCACGCAATCTTCATGCGGTGCCATCCTTCTTACGTGAGACCGGAATAATGGCATCTTCGACGAGATATTTCAAGGTTGAAGGTTTAAGATTAAAGTATCTTCATGAAACGAGCTTGGACCCGGCATGCATGGTCTCCGGGCTCTCGACTCGACATCCAACCGGCCTTTCGACGAAACTGTGTTTCGGGCAATGATGCCAAGTGACCGGACGATTCGGGACCGAGTGCATTTTGCGATGGTTCTCTAATGACCCGCCTACCTCTCTATTACGGGGACTATCTGCAGGTCGATCGGCTGCTGTCGTTGCAGGTTCCCGAGAGCGCGAAGCACGGGCCGGCGGTGCACGACGAGATGCTGTTCATCATCGTCCACCAAGCCTACGAGCTTTGGTTCAAGCAGGTGCTGCATGAGTTCGACCGCATTGAGCGGGACTTTTCGACCAATCCTGTAAACGACGAAGCGATGGCGCGCATCGTGCACTCGCTCTCTCGCGTCCACGAGATCCTGAAGCTGCTGGTCGCCCAGCTCGACGTGCTCGAGACCATGACACCGGCGGATTTCCTCGATTTTCGTGACTACCTTTTCCCTGCCTCCGGCTTTCAGTCGCTCCAGTTCCGGCTGATCGAGACGCGGCTCGGGCTGCCCGAAGGAACGCGCGTCCAATTTGACGGTGAGGCGGTCGAGACGCGTCTTTCGGTCACTGACAGGGGCAAGCTCGCGGCTGCGCGCCTGCGCCCTACGATCCACGCGCTGCTGGACACGTGGCTTGCGCGCACGCCTTTCCTCGACTGGGGCGGGGAGTCGTTCCGCGTGGCATATCGCGCGGCGGTGGTGAGGCATCTCTCCGCCGATGTCGAGGTGATCAAAGCCGACGCGGTCATCCCCGTCCAACGCCGGGAACTGGAGACCAGCGGACTGAGCAAGGCGCTGGAGGCCTTCGCAGCCATCTTCGAGCCGGACGCGAGCCCGAACGCCTGGCGACTCTCGCCCAAGGCCGTGCAGGCGGCTCTCTTCATTACGGTCTACCGTGAAATGCCCGCCGTGCAGCAGCCGTTCCGCCTCCTCTCGCTGCTGATGGACATAGATCAGACCCTGACGTTCTGGCGCTACCGTCATGCATTGATGGTGGAGCGGATGATTGGGCGCAAGATCGGCACCGGCGGCTCGTCGGGGCACGTTTATCTCAGGAGCACGGCCGAACGCCACCGCATATTCGGCGACCTGTTCCAGCTTTCGACTTTCCTGATCCCGCGTTCCTCGTTGCCGGAGCTGCCGGCGGACGTAAAACGGCGCCTTGGATTCGTCTACGCGAGCGAATGAAAATCGATCCGTCATCGCTCGGCGCAAGAGGGGAGCGAGGGGAGAAAGGCCGTGCGTTCCATGCCTGTCCTCGACCTTCGCGCCGACTTTTCCCGCTTCCGTGCCGCGAATCCGAGGCGCATCAACCTCGCGGCGCACAGTCATCACGATTGGCCGAACGTCACGTTCGAGGCCCAGATGCGCTGTTGGGAGGACGCCGCGCGACTCGCCGGCGACAAGTGGCGGCTCGTGCTCGGCGAATTGGTGCCTTCCCTGCAGGGGGAAATCGCCGCAATCCTCAATCTCCCCGATCCCTCCACGATCGCGATCGCGCCCAACACCCACGAATTCCTGCGCCGAATCCTGTCCTGCTTTCCTTCGAGCCGCCCGGTTCGCATCCTGTCGACCGACGCCGAGTTTCATACATTCCGCCGGCAAGTGGCCCGCCTCGAGGAGGACGGTATGGCGACATGCACATACGTGGCCGGCGGAACCGTCCGCGACTTTCCCGGCGCGTTTTCAAGAGGCTGCGGCAAAGGCCGAATACGACCTCGTATTCGTGTCCCAGGTTTTCTATACGAGCAGCGCAACCTGCGGACCGATCGAGGATATCGTCGCCGCGGTGCCGGACAGCGAGACCTTCGTGGTCATCGATGGTTATCACGGCTTCATGGCGCGCCCGACCGACCTGTCGATGGTTGCGGCGCGGGTCTTCTACATGGCGGGCGGATATAAATACGCCATGGCGGGGGAGGGCGTTTGCTTCCTGCACTGCCCGCCGGGTTATGGGCCACGCCCGCGCGACACCGGCTGGTTCGCAGAATTCGGCGCGCTCGCGACCGCACCGGGCAAGACGGTCGGCTACCCGACGAGCGGGGCGCGATTCCTCGGGGCGACGTTCGATCCCGTCGGCATATACCGTATGCACGCGGTGCTGACGTGGATGGCGGCGAACGGGATCGGCATCCGGCAGGTGCATGCGCACGCGACGGATCTGATGGGGCATTTCCTGGAGCGTCTCGAGCCGCTTGGCCTGAAGGGGCTGACGCGCCGCGACCTCATCACGCCGTTCGGCGACGGTGCGGCCCACGGCAACTTTCTCAGCTTTCCGAGCACCGCACGCCGCAGCCATTGAAGCGGCGCTCGCAGCCGCCGATATTCAGGTCGACCATCGCGGCGACCGCATGCGCTTCGGCTTTGGCCTCGCAAGTACGCGCGAGGAGGTCGACGTGGCGATCGAACGAATGGCTGAAGTCCTGGGGCGGCCCTGATCCTCGTCGGTTACGCTCAGGGGAAGTGCTCGGCGTGCCAATCGGCTTCGAGATCGGGGTTGATCTTGCCGTCGATCACGAATACGCCGGGCGCCCCTTCGTTCACCCAGGCTTTGAGCGTGCCGAGATCGGAGAGCGTTCGGACGGTCGCCGCTCGAGCCCCATGGCCGCGTGCAATGGCGGCAAAATCCGTGTCCGGAAACTGCACAATATCGATCGAGTAGCCCTGGCGGCGAAAATAGTGCACCTCGGCCGCGTAGGAGCTGTCGTTGTAGATGAGGATGCATAGCCGCAGCTTGAGGCGCAGCGCGGTCTCGAGATCCGAAATCGACATCATGAAGCCACCGTCGCCCGTGCCGAGCACGGCGAGCTGGCCGGGATTGGCTACCGCGAGACCGATCGCCGACGCGAGGCCAAGGCCCACCGACTGAAATGAATGGCTTAGGCACGACGAGCGCGCGTTCGGGACGCGCAGATAGCGCGGCACCCAACCGCAGAAATGGCCGGAGTCCGATGCCACCACACGGTCCATCGGCAGGATAGCGTCGACCGCTTTGCTGAGCGTCCGCGGATCGATGAAGCGCGCAGTCGATTCGTCCCGGTGCCGGCTGCGATGATTGTCGCCGGAACGGATGCGTTCGCGAACGATATCGTTGCGGCGGCCCGGCCTCGGCCCGGACACGCCGCGCCGTGCAAGCTCGGCCAACAGTGCCTCGGCGGTCGCCTTCGCGTCGCCGTGCACGGCGTGCTGGATCGGCATCTGATAGCCTAGATTGGGCGCCTCGACGTCGATCTGGGCGACCACCGCGCCCGGCGCTACGAGTTTGCCCCTCTTGGTCGTCCATTGCGTGAAGCTCGCGCCGAATCCGGCGATGAGGTCGCTCTCAGCGATTAACTCGTTGGCAGCCGGCGAGGAAAAACCGCCGCAAATGCCGAGCGACCAAGGATTTCCGGCGAACAGCCCATGACCGCACACCGTGGTGGCCAACAGCGCACCAGTGTGGTCGGCGAGCGCCACCAATTCCGATTCGGCGTCCGACAGCACCGCGCCGCGCCCGCCGAGGATTAGCGGGCGCTCGGCGCGCGCCATGGCGTCCGCAAGCCGGCCGACCGCTTCCGGATCGGGATGCAAACGGCCGGATGCCGGCGGCAATTCGAGCGGACCGCTGTTGGTCGCGAGATCGGCATCCTGCACGTCGGTCGGCAAGCTGAGCACGACCGTCTGGCGGTCGCGTAACGCGCGCTTAACAGCGCGCAGCGTATCCTCCCGCGCCGTGCGGGGCGTGTGGATGCGCTCCGAAACGGCACCGACCGAGCGCACCAGCTCGGCTTGATCGATATGAAAATTCGATTTGACGGCGCCATTGGGCACATCGCCGGCCAATACTACAAGTGGCGTCCGGCTCTTCGCCGCCTCCGCGATCCCGGTCATCGCATTGGTGAGCCCGGGCCCGGAGTGCACGCTGACCAGGGTCAATTCGCCGGTCGCTTTCGCATAGGCATCGGCCATGCTGGCCGCATTGCCTTCGTGACGCGCCGAGATGAGCTCGACGCCTGCACTGACCAGCGCGTGCGAAATCTTGAAATTCGCAGTGCCTAGCAACCCAAAGCAGCGCCGTGCCCCGAATGCCGCAAGATCCCTCGCGATGACGGCTGCCACCGTGGAATTGCCGTTCATGCTGCTTCTTTCATTGAAGCCTCTTGCGGATGCGCCTGTATATGATGGAGGACGCGCCGGCCCCCCGAGGGCAATGACGACGCATCGAGGTGCCGTGGACGCCGCCGGCACTTCGATGTCGTCCGTTCAGTGTTCGTACGCCGCTATTGTGCCGGCGCCCCGATCGCCACCGGACGCACTGGCGAACCGGAATTTCCTTGGGCGCGCAGCGGCATGATCATGGTGCAGGACACCCAAACCTTGTCGTTGGCGAGCGCCCCAAGGTTGGCGTTCTGGATCTGATAGATGCCGGCTTGGGTCAGATCGTTGTGGTGGATCGCAAACGGCAAGCCCGGAGGCGCGCCGGCCGGCGGGGGCGCCTTGCCTTGGAGGAAGCCGTCCGCCACTGGATCGGTGAACGGATTGTCGAGCGCGAGCAGCACGACCTGCTTCGATTCAATGTATTTGGCGGCGTCGTAAGCGAGCCCCGGCCCCTTCGTGTAGTAGAACTTCTCGGTGTCGGGGTCTTTCCAGTTGTCGCCCCAGCCGGTGTAGATATAGAGCACGTCGCCGGGCAGCAGCCCGCGGCTTTCGAGCCCCTGCGCCTTGAGCATCCCCTCGATGTCCTTGGCGGTGACGGCCTCGCCCGGCTGCATCGCCTGGCCCTTGCCGAGATACGTCTTGGCGTCGAGCAACACGGCGGTGGTGACGATCGGCGGCACTTTCTCGATGCCCAGCTTTTGTAACGGCGAGTCGGGCGTGGGCTTGATGTCGGATTGCTTGTAGCCGCCGTAGTAGGTCGCCTTGTCCGACGGGAATTCGCCCTTGCCGTCCCACGGTTCGGGCAGCACCGCAAAGTGCCCGATGGCATCCATCTGGGTACCCTGCGCGCCGGGCTCTCCGCTCACCGTTTCCTCGCCGTTGAAGGCGTGGGCCGTCCCAGGGATACCGACGGTCGGCCGATACTTGTCGCGCAGCGGCACGCCGAAAGGCGATTGCGGCATGGTGTTCGAGCGCAGATGTGAAACCTCATATGATTTCGATTTGGGGTTTGCGAGGGACTGCGCGCAGCGCTGCCAGGTGGCGGGGCCGAGCGTATTGGCCATCCCGAGCTCGTCGCCGGCTCCCCATCGCGAAGGAGCGGTGGTGTTTTGCGCGTCGGCCACGGAGACCACCGCGCCCGCGGCCGCCAACGCACATAGAATTCGCGAAATGACCATCTTTCGTCTCCCGTGATGTTCGTCGCGCACGCGGCAAGATCGGGCCGTGCCGCTCGGTCGGGCAGGTCGGCAAATTGAAGCTTCATGATGCCGCCGAACGCCCCCCGCGGCAAGGACGTGCCGCAGAGGCCTCAAGGAGACCTCGGCCCCTATGGCGTGCGTTGGCAGATCATGTAACTTGACCGCACGGGCTGCCGCCAGGACGCGCCGAATTCCCTTTCCTGCGGCGCCACCGATGCCGGCGACAGGAAGCAAATTTCAAAGGGGACCGTCGAATGAAGCCAATTGTTCTGGGTGTATCCGCGCTGCTGCTGGCGAACGCTGCGATGGCGCAGGAGGTGACGCTCAAGGCCGTCACCGCATTCACCGAAAACACCACCTATTCGCGGCCGTTCGAGCGCTTCATCAATCGCGTCAACGAGGACGGCAAAGGCATCTTACGGATCAATTATGTCGGCGGCCCCAAGGCGATGCCGCCATTCGAGGTGGGCAATGCGCTGAAGGGCGGCGTCATCGACATCGCGAATGCGACCGGCGCGTTTTACACCAATGCGATGCCCGAAGCGGACGCGTGGAAACTCACCGAGCGGCCGATGTCGGAGCTGCGGCAAAATGGCGGCTATGCCGCCATGGCGGCGATCTACGCCCAGAAGCTGAACGCGGTCTTTCTTGCCCGGTTGGTCGACAACAATCCATTCCACCTTTACATCAACAAGGCGATCTCCGGCCCCGACCTGACCGGCCTCAAACTTCGCATTACGCCGGTATATCGCGATTTCTTCCAGGCCCTGGGCGGCACCGTCGTGCAGACTGCACCCGGCGAGGTGTATACGGCGCTTGAACGCGGCGTGGTGGACGGCTACGGCTGGCCGGTCACCGGAATATTCGACCTCGGGTGGAACGAGAAGACGAAATACAGAGTCGATCCCGGCTTCTACACCGCGGAAGTCTCGGTTCTCGTCAACAGAAATACATGGGACCGGCTCAACGAGGCGCAGAAGAACGTGCTGCGCAAATCGGCCGAGCGCGGCGAAGCCGAAGCGGTCGCGGAATTCGCCGCAGAGAACGAGCGGGAAATCAAACGTCAGGCCGCCGCGGGCATCCAAACCATCAAGTTCGAACCGGCGATGGCGGATATGTATCTTGCGAAAGCTTACCAGACCGGGTGGGACGGCATCATCCGGCAGAGCCCCGTGACCGGACCGAAGCTCAAGGACTTCTTTCAAAGGGCCAGATAGAGCCGTGACGGCCAATGCGCGGATGCTCATCCTATCGCGGTGGTACGGACGTCTGCTGGACGCCATGATGACCGCCGCCGGCATCCTGCTTCTCTTCATGACGGTGATGATCGGGGCCGACGTGTTTCTTCGCAACATCGACGCCGGCGGAATTGCCCCGAGCAACGAATTGTCCGAGGACATTCTCTACCTCATCACCCTGCTGGCGGCACCCGGCTTGCTGCGGAGGGGCCGGCACATCCGTGTCGACATCGTGCTGCAGGTGCTGCCGCAACGCGTCGGCTGGCTTCTGGAATGGGTCGGGGACGTCGTCGGCCTCATCTGCTGCCTGATCTTCGTGTGGTACGGCGCCGACGTCGCGGCGGCGAGCTTCTTCGACGGGTCAGTCTCCATCAAAACGCTGGTGTTGCCCGAATGGTGGCTTCTGGCCCCGATGCCGGCGGCATTCGCGTTGCTCGCGCTCGAGTTCGTCTTTCGCATGCAGCGACTGGCGTTGGCCGAACGGCGCCCGCGCGAGGACGCGGTTTCGGCGTCCTGAACGATCGAGAGGCCGCTGAAGATGTCGTGGCAGATGGCCTCGCTGCTCCTGCTCGGCGGCTCGACGATCCTGCTGTTCATCGGCATGCCGGTGGCATTTTCCTTCATCGCCATCAATATCATTGGCGCGGTGCTGTTCCTCGGCGGCGATGCCGGCCTGCACCAACTGCTCCGCAACAGCAGCGCCGCGGTCATTAATTTTTCGCTGACGCCCATCCCGCTCTTCATCCTGATGGGCGAGGTGCTCTTTCACACCGGATTGGCGATCAAGGTCATCGACGGCGTTGAACGCCTGATCAGGCGGGTGCCGGGCCGACTCGCGGTGGTGGCGGTCGTCGCGGGGACGGTGTTCTCCGCCATCTCCGGCTCTACGATCGCCACCACCGCGATGCTCGGCTCGTTGATGCTCCCCATCATGCTGGGTCGCGGCTACCATCCGACCATGGCGACCGGTCCGATCATGGCGATCGGGGCGGTCGACATGCTGATTCCGCCGTCCGCGCTGACGGTGCTGCTCGGAAGCCTGTCGGGAATCTCGATCTCGAAACTGCTGATCGGCGGCGTCGTGCCGGGCTTGATCCTCAGCGTCGCATTCGTCGTCTACATCGTCCTCCGGGTCAGGGCCAATCCGGCGCTCGCTCCGGCGACGCCGGTCGAAAAGCTCTCGGGCTGGGCCAGATTCGATCCCCTGGTTCGCTACGTTCTGCCGCTCGTTTCGATCTTCGTCGTGGTCATCGGCGCCATGTCGGGCGGGATCGCCACGCCGACCGAATCCGCGGCACTCGGCGCCCTTGCCACGATGGCGCTGGCGGCCCTTTACGGCGCGCTCAGCATCGACGCGGTGACAAAGGCATTGCACGGGACCATCGCCATATCCGGAATGATACTTTTCATTATTCTCGGCGCGACGACATTCTCCCAGATCCTGAGCTTCTCCGGCGCGACCGACGGGATCGTCTCCGCCGTCTTCGGCCAGCAGCTTTCCACCCTCGCAATCCTCGCCGGGATGATGTCGCTGCTGATCTTTCTCGGCATCTTCGTCGATCAGGTCAGCATGATGCTCATCACGTTGCCGGTATTCATGCCGATCGTGCAGCGGCTGGCTATCGATCCGATCTGGTTCGGCGTGCTGTACCTGATCTGCATGCAGCTTGGCCTGCTGTTGCCGCCGCACGGCCTGCTCCTGATGACCATGCGGGGCGTCGCCCCGCCGCAAGTCACGATGGCGCACATATTCCGTGCCGTCGTACCCTATATTGTATTGAGCTTAGTGCTCCTCGTCATGATCATCGTGTTTCCGGCCGTTGCCACTTGGCTGCCGGCTCTGCTCGGGTGACGTAGGCCAGTGTGGCCGGCGCGGCTCTAAGGCGGCGCGATTTCAAGAACCTGCTTAATGATGTGGATGGATTTGACGCCGGCTGGGTCATACAATGGCACCAATTTTACTGTTCCTCCTGGAGGCATTGCATTGAAACTGGAGCACGCTGACGCATACTTGAAATGGCTCCGCGGCATTGACATGGAGATATCGTTTTGGAGCGGCTATCTCAAATCACGGGGAGGCCCCTATGGTCCCGATTTCGAGATGCGACTCGACCCGGAAGCGCAAATCGGAGCGCGCGATCCCATTTTGAAAAACAGCGTAAATGCAATCGCGCGAGAGCGTGTCCGAATCCTGGACGTCGGCGCCGGCCCTCTTACGGGAATCGGAAAGAGGCAGCCGGGAAAGACCATTGAGCTGAGCGCCTGCGACCCTCTGGCAGAGCTTTATCGCACTCTACTGACACAAAACAGCATTGAGCCGCCAGTAAAAACCCAATTCGCTGACGCAGAAAACTTGTCTCTCTTCTTTGCTCCCAGGTCTTTTGATGTCGCTTGCTGCATCAATGCGCTTGATCACTCCTATGACCCACTGAAAGGCATCGCAGAGATGCTGAAGGTCATAGAGGACGACGGCATTATCCATTTAGGTCATGCGGAGAACGAAGCGGAATTCGAGCAATACAAAGGATTTCATCAGTGGAATTTTACGGCGGCAGATGAAGATTTCATCATCTGGAACAAGGACAATCGCTTTTCCCTTTCAGAGAAACTCGGATCAAGAAATGCCTTTTTCTGCACGGCGGTGCCGTTCAATGGCAGGCGCTGGATCGTTCTGACGATCTGGAAGTCGAAGATCGAGCGGCCACCCATCGCCTTTGAAGAAGACCTCAGCGAAAAGTATCGCCTGCTGTTGCAGGAGTTCATTGGCATGCGGCAGTCCGCGATTGGCTGGATTCACGGTCGTCCAATTCGCTCCGTTTAAAGGATGGCCGGGGCGCACACGAACCAGCACGTTCGCGTGGGAACATCGAGCTTTCGCGTGGCGGGCACTTAAACGTTGCGGGGCGGCAACAGAGTTTTCAAGAGGCCGCGCGAGAGAAGCATGAGGTCGAAATTCGGTCGGCCTCAACGATTCCCCCCACCCCCCACCCCACCCCGGTCTTTTCGGAGTCCAATTCCGATTTTTCGCCGTCGATTAGCTACTGGGGGCCGATCCCAGTGGGACGAAAGCCACGTCTCGCATTTGTCATCCCCAAGCTTGCGAAGTTTCTCAATCGCCTCGCCCCGCGCCCTGGCAAGCGCTAGAGCGCCGAAATGAAGGATTGCCCGGATCACGCGCGAGTGCCGCAACAGCTCGCAACCGCGGACGTGGGCGCCCCTGGCACGGTCGCTGAAGCCGGCTGCCCGCGCGGCGTGGGAGATCGTGCAATCGGGCTTCTCGGCATACAGACGGGCAACTTTGAGCGCCCGCGCGGTCAAGCCGAAATCGAGCACCGCCTTCTGCGCGCGGGCGCCGTCGCGCTGTTCTTTGGTAGGATGCCGCATCGGCTATGATCCAACCGCGAATTTTCGATGTTACTACGTCACAGCAGACAACGACCTCATTCGAACACGATCGCGATTTGCAATTCATTCGGGCTTTCTGCAAGCGCCCCAATCCTGATGATGATAACTGGTTATACTCGCGTGGTACGGAAGTCCCGCGATGGTCCCCGCCGCCACGCGACCCGCACGCCTACTGCGGACACCATGCGGACACGACGTTTTGGAGGCTAGGCCATCAACCAACTAAGTATTTGATTTTGTTGGTGCCGCAAGAGGGATTCGAACCCCCGACCCCATCATTACGAAGCGCGGATTCCGGTCGTCCCAACTGTGCAGCACTATTAGCTCCGATACACGGGAATGCAACGTGGTACGGGGGCCGATTGAGGTCCTGGCACTCGCAGATATTGCATCTAGTTGAACTCGCGTGGACGGACGCGCACGGGAGTAAATCACAGAGACTGCAACCGGCGTGTAACCGCCGCCGATTCGCCGGTAGCGATCGGAGACGTGCCTTGGACATCGTCAATCGGTCGAGAATGACCCTGGCTGCGCAAACGCTCCTCAGTGTGTCTGATAATTATTTTCCCCACCGGGGGAGAAGTCGATCAGTGACTTAACCTGATCCGGCTTCAAATTCGGGCGAGAACATGCTCGCCCGAATGTAGTTCATTGATGAGAGGGCCGTACCAGCTCCTCAGCCGCCGTCACCCGGCGCCGGGGTCCGTGCCGCGACCGGACCGACGATCCGCTCGAAATCGGCCTGCCGCGCCCGGATTGCCGTGGATCGGAACATGCTGCGACACGTCGAGCTTCAGCCGCTTCAGGTTGCGGTAGAACACCACGGCGTTGTTGTTGACGAAGGGCAGGTTGCCGCCCGCGGCCGGCGGGCTGTACATGTCCGCATTCACCACGATCTTCTCCTTCGGGAGATAGGCGATCGTCATGTTGTCGCTGTGGTTGAAACCCTCGACGTGGTACAGTTCGATCACTTGGTTGCCGTCACTGATCGTGAACTGATCCGAGAACGTCTGCAGTTCGCGCGTGCCCGGTCCGGTCGGAGCGAACGGCCGCTGCGACAAGCGATCGGGCAGCAGCGTCCGCGACTGCGGCGCCAGCACGACCTGCTCATAGAAGGCGCGGTTTTTGTCGTCGGTGATGACGGTTGCGCCTTCCGCCACGTAGCCGCGAATGCCGCCCAGATGATCGAAGTGATTGTGGGTGTTGACCACATACTTGATCGGCTTGTTGGGGAAGGTTTTGCGGATTTCCGCGACGACTGCGTTGGTGCGCTGGTTGCTCAGCGGCCCGTCGATGACCACGACGTAGTCCTTGAACTCGACCGCGACGCTGTTGTGCGAGCCGCCGCCCATCAGCACCACGCCGGGGGCAAGGGTGGTCGCCACCACGCGCTCCGCCGGGGCGGGGGCGTTGCGCACGGCGTCGGGAACCGCCTGCGCGGCGTCCGCCACATTCACCTTCACGTCGGAGACGTTGAGGTTCAGCCAATTATGGCCGCCCGGGATCAGCGGATGGTCGCCCATATGGGCGTGCAGCCGGTACGGCCATTTCACGCCACCGCCAACATCGCGATAGTCGCTCCACCGCAGTTCGACCATCTTGTCGCCCATCACCGGGTCCGGCACCCAGGTGACCACCCGCTCGAGCAGGTTGTCGCCATTGAACTCGCCGGTGACGCGGCGGGTGCAGCGCGGCTGCGGCCCGTCGCAGACCTTGGTGTTGAACCCGACCACCTTGACGTTGCGGTTCTGCCGATTGAAGTAGCGGTCGGTGACGGTGGCGTTGTTGGCAAGCGCGGCCTGAATGAAGCCGGCCGGCGTGGTCCACAGCATCAGCTGGCGGTCCCCGGCGATCGTCGCCGGCGGAACGGCCGGCTGGGCAACGGGCTGGCCCTGCGCGTTCAAGTATCCAAGCGCTGTCGCCGTTGACGAATTCCGTGAAGGACTGCTCGCCCTGGACCGGGAACCCGGCGCCGCCGCCGCGGATACCATTATTCCCCTGCACCCGCACATAGGCCCACTTCGCGGACTTGCTGGGGAAGTCGCCGGTGAAGTTATAGCTCTTCAGGTCCGAATGCGGCAGGTCGCCCTGGGCGAACTGCTGGCCCGGATAGCCCATCCACCCGGTCGCGGCCAGGGTGAAGGACTTGACGCTGCTGGCGCCGATCGCCTTGTCGGCGGCTTGTAAGATTGCCTTGGCGGCAACCTGGTTGGGATTGGCCCGGCCTTGCTGCGCCGCTGCCGGCACAATCATGGCACTCGATGCTAACAGGAGCATCCCCATCTTGTTTTCATACGTTTTCTCCCTGTGAAGTGGTCCCAAGCGGCTGCTGAACGAAAGGGCTGTGTGGCCGGGCCTTGCTAAGCCTTGGAACTTTGCGCCTGCAGCACAGACTTTCTGTTCGATTTTCGGAATTGCGAGCCCGCCGACGGCAAGCGCGCTGCCGCTGAGAAGGGGACTTCGGCACGTCCCGTTGGGCAGCTCTGCGTTAGACTACATCAATCCTCGGGCTGGCGTAAGCTGCCTGAGCCAGCTGCGTGGGCCAGCCGCCGACCAGACGGTAAGGCAGCCCATCAAAGGCGTTCCAACATGTTGGAGACCGGCCGCGCCGAATACGGCGGCCGCGCCGGTACACGTAATCATCCCGCCCTAGAGCTCGGCCGCCAACTTGCGCTACGACAATCGAGGGCGCTCTCAACCGGCGGGTCGCGGCGACCAATGCGGGATCGCGTTCGACGAACGACTTCCGGTCGCCGCACTTCTCCCGGCGGAGATCTCGCGGTCCCGGCGGCCTTTATTTTTGCGACCCTGGCGCACTGCTCGAAGCACGATCCATAGCCGAACGATGTCTACTCCATCCGGCCTACACCAATTTATGCGGCAACATGATCACGAAGCAGTCGGCCGTAGCCGGAGATACTGTCGCGTCTTTTGAGCAGCCGCAGGCCCGCCCAAAGGCTTACGGCGTTGTTTACGAGGACGGGCTTGCCGAGTTCTTGCTCCAACCGGTCGATGACAGGCATCGATAGAGCGTCGAATTGCCGCCGGGCATGACAATGGCGTCCGCTTCCGGCCGGTCCGCCCGACGGCCGAGTTCGTAGGCGGTTTCCGGACCGACCCTGCCGAGGTCGATTGATGCGACGAAGCCTACCACTTCGCTGTGAACGACCTTGAACCCGCTCGCTTCCATGAACTCGACCATCGGCTTGTCCATGATCTTGCTCCAGGGCGCGCCGATCGCGATCTTCGTGATGCCCAGCCGGTTGA